>NZ_SRSR01000009.1:134355-264964 GCF_004792275.1 Mesorhizobium sp. M4B.F.Ca.ET.143.01.1.1 | reverse complement strand
GTCGGCAAGCCGAAGATCGTCGCCGTCGTGGCCGTCATGCGAAAGCTGCTGACCATTCTCAACGCCATCATCCGCGACCAAAAACCATGGCAAACAGCTTGACAGCCAAGACAGTCGCTCTCCCCGTATAGTGACGGGGAGAGGAAGCGCTCTCCTCGACGGTGTCGCCAATCGCGAGTGTTGTAGAAAAGGCGCCGACGTCGCGCTCATCTACCTTCCCCCCGTTCACGGGGAGAAGGTGCCGGCAGCGGGGCGGCGCGACGTTTCTAATTTCGCCCCAGAGTGCGCGACGTATGGGACCGGCTTCAGGTCTGCCGGCGGCCGAAGACGCGGGCAACGCGCCCCAGCAGGCTGGGACCTGGAGCAGCCGACTTGACCGGCGCCGGCGGCGCGGCCGGCTCGGCACCGGCACGATTTTCCAGGTCGGACACCATGGCCGTAACCGCCTTGTTGACATCGAAGGCCGATGTCGGACGGGCGTCCTTCATTCGTTGCTGGGTCAGCGGCGAACATGTCGGGCGGCCGTCCGCGCCGAGTACCTCTCCCATGGTGAGCTGGTGGGTGAAGCGGAAAAGGGCAAAGACGGCATATTTGGTCGCCTGCGCGTCATAGGCGCGGCTTTCGACCTTGGCATGGATTTCCAGCAGCTTCGGGATCAGGAACTGAGCCTTGTCCGGCGCGGCTTCGCCTTCGTATGGCAAGGTGCTCCAACCGGCCTTGATCAATGTGGCCCTGAATTCGGCTGGCTCTCGCCAGAGGGCGACGACAGTCGCGGGATCGACAAAAGCCGTGACGTAGTTCCCCTTCATGTTGTGGGCGATGCCGACCTCGTCCAGCAAACGCTTGCATTCGGGAACGAGCCAGACGGCCTTTGGAAAGATCGACTGGAATTCGAAGTCGTAGTTCAGTTCCATCCGAAAAGCCTCCGGCGTTTCATCACCCTGACCTTCCGTCAAGTCTCGCAATTTCTACTTAAGGTTTTGCCTATCTTGCTTGGTGAACGGCTGATTGACTGGCGTCCCCGTTGCCAGCCGGCCGGGCCACCCGCTACAGTTCCAGCCGCCTCAGGAAAGAGCATCGTGACTTCCAATTCCGCCAACCGCAAACGCGACCGCGCGCAGCCGGCGGCGGGCGAAGCCCCCCTCGCCTTCGCCGTGCTGGTCTTTCCCGGCTTTCCGATGATGGCGTTTTCCTCGCTGATCGAACCGCTGCGCGCAGCCAATGTGCTCGCCAAGCGCGAGTGCTACCGCTGGGTGATCGTCGGCGCGGATCCCGGCACGGTCGAGGCCTCCAATGGCGTCGTTATCCAGCCCGGCTTTTCGGCGGCCGATGCGCCGAAGGTCGACCGCATCGTTGTCTGCTCCGGCGGCGATGCCGACCATGTCGTGGCCGACGAGGCGATGAGCTGGATCCGGAAAAGCCTGCGCGGCGGCGCGCATATCGGCGCGGTGGCGGATGCCGCGTTCTTCCTCGCCCGCGCCGGCCTGCTCGACGGACATGCCTGCACCCTGCACTGGACCAGCCAGGCCGCCTTCACCGAGGCTTTCCCGGACATCGAGCTCAGGCGCGATCTCTTCGTCATCGACCGCAAGCGTTTCACCTCGGCCGGCGGCGTCAGCAGCCTCGACATGATGCTGGAGATCATCACCGGCGACTATGGCGCCGAACTCGCCGCGGGCGTCGCCGAGTGGTTCGTGCACAGTCCTTTGCGATCGAGCGTCGACCGCAAGCTGATGCCGCTCAGGTTGCGCACAGGCGTGCAGAACGAGCTGGTGCTGTCGGCCATCGCGATCATGGAGGACGCGGTGGAGGAGCGGCTCGGCATGGCGGAGCTGGCGACAAGGCTCGGCGTTTCCCCGGACAAGCTCGAGCGCAATTTCCGCGCCGAGCTGGACATCTCACCCAACGGCTATTACCGGCGGCTGCGGCTGAAGCGCGCCGCCGACCTGCTGGCGCATTCGACGCTGATGGTGCGCGATGTCGCGCTGGCGTGCGGGTTTGCCTCGATGTCGAGTTTTGCGCGGGCATTTCGCGAGGAGCACGGGCACGCGCCGAAGGCGATGCGAAGGCAGTAACTCTTCACTGTGCTGAATGCTGAGACGCTGGCGGGACAGCGTCCCCCTCTGGCCTGCCGGCCAGTCCGGCAGGACAGAGGGGGGCGAAGGATCTCGGCGCCTGTAGTTCGCCTCACCACATCTGCGGCATCCGGCACGACATTTGCGGGAATCCGCACACACTTCGTATGACGCATAGCCCATGTTCTCCGCTTCAGGAGGCACCGCCATGAGCATCGTCGTTTTCGACCCCGACAGCACCGAGGATGTGGACTTCAAGGATCGCATGCGCCATCCGGCGGCCGCTGATCCGGCGGGCGGCATGTGGCTCTCCGACACCGAGCCGTCCTTCATCGATGCGGATGCGCTGCGCAAGGGGCGGCTCAAGAAACTGCGCGGCTGGATGCGCGAGGCAGGCTATGGCGCGGTCGTCCTGTTCGACCCCTACAACCAGCGCTACGCCACCGGCTCGCGCAACATGTTCGGCTATTTCCTGCGCAACTCGACCCGCTATTTCTTCATCCCGACCGAAGGGCCGGTGGTGCTGTTCGAATATCCGCAGAGCTACCACGTCTCGATGGTGCTCGATACGATCGACGAGGCGCGGCCGTCGAAGCTGGTCTGGTCCTCGGTATCGGGCCGCGACGACGAGACCGCCGGGCCGTTCGCCGACGAAGTCACCGAACTGCTGAAGAAGCACGGCGGCGGCTCGATGAAGCTCGGGCTCGACCGCTGCAGCCATCTGCAGGCGCTGGCGCTCGAAAAGCGCGGCTGCGAGGTGCGCGATTGCCAGGGCGAGATCCTGGCCGTGCGCGCGGTGAAGACGCCGGAGGAAGTGAAATGCCTGCAGGCGTCCATGGCCGGCGCCGAGGCCGCAGTGTCCGCCGTGCGCGAGGCGATCAAGCCCGGCGTCTCCGAAAACGAGCTGTTCGCCATCATGTATGGCGAAGTGATCCGCCAGGGCGGCGAGTTCATCGAGACGCGGCTGCTCACCTCCGGCCAGCGCACCAACCCGTGGTTCAGCGAGGCGAGCGGGCGCAAGATCAGGCCGGGCGAGCTGGTCGCGCTCGATACCGACACGATCGGCTGCTACGGCTATTATTCCGATTTCTCGCGCACCTTCCGCTGCGGGCCGGGCAAGCCGACCGCCTACCAGAAGTCGCTCTACCGCATGGCGCACGACCAGGTGCAGCACAACATAGGCATCGTGAAGCCCGGCATGGCTTTTCGCGAGATCGCCGAGAAGGCCTGGAAGATCCCGGACCGCTTCGTCGACCAGCGCTACACTTCGGTCATGCACGGCGTCGGCATGCATGGCGAGACGCCTTTCATCGCGCACTCGATGGACTATGAAACCTATGGCCGTGACGGCATCATCGTGCCCGGCATGGTGGTCAGCGTCGAAAGCTATATCGGCGAGAAGGGCGGCCGCGAGGGCGTCAAGCTGGAGGACGAGATCCTGATCACCGAGACCGGGACGGAGTTGCTGTCGCGGTTTCCGTATGAGGACGATTTTCTGGAGCAGCAGGTTTGATGTCGGCATGATATTGCAAGCCTTCGAGATTAGCCGCAGCACCCGTGAGGTCGTCATCCTAGGGCGGAGCAAGGAGCGCAGCGACGCGGCGCAGACCCTAGGATCCATGCCGTTACGTCGGAGCGCTGCAACGGTGCAGAATTCTGTTCCGCTGCATTTTTCGCTAAAGGTAACGGCATGGATTCCAGGGTCTTCGCGACGCCGCTTCGCGGCTGCTTCGCCCTGGAATGACGAAGCGCGAGCATCCGCATGAAAACGCCCATTTCCATCCGGCGCGGCACCGTGGCCGCGGTGTTCATCGATCTCCAGGAGGAGCATCGCAAGGACGAACGCTATCTGGTCGACGGCTTCGGCGACATCCTCGCCAATGTCCAGCGGCTGCAGGCGGCGGCGCGGCGCAATTTCGTGCCGCTCTACCACTTCGCCTACATCGTCGACCTTGCCGAGGCGCGGCCGTTCCATCCGGTGGACGCCAGCGGCAAGTCGGCCTTCTCCGACAAGGACGACCCGCTGACGGCGATCTGCGCGGAAGTGGCGCCGGCCGAGGGCGAGACGATGCTGGTCAAGACCGAGGCCAGCGCCTTCGGCAACGGCGCCTTCGCCGACCGGCTGAAGACGGCGGGCATCGAATGGCTGGTGATTGCCGGCGTCTGGACCGAGGCCTGCATCGACGCCACGGTGAAGGATGCGGTGGCGCGTGGTTTCCGCGTGCTGCTGGTCAAGGATGCCTGCGGCAGCGGCAGCGCGGCCATGCACCAGACCGCCATCCTCAATCTCGCCAACCGGCTCTATGGCGGCGCCGTCACCGGCACGCTCGATGCCTGCCGGCTGCTGGCGGGCGACACGGTCGATGCGTGGCAGGTCGAGGGGTCGGTGCCGCTGCGCTTCACCTACGAGAACGCGGCGCGGCTCTACGACGAGCTCTGACGGCAAGCCGATGGGCACGAACCAGATCGAAGCGGCCAGGCGGGGGAAATACGCCGCCCTGCTCGACCCGGAGCTGTGGGACTATATCGACCAGGTCAATGCCTGGTTTCCGCCCGAGATCGCGGCGCGGCCGATCGCGGAGCAACGGGCGGTCTACAACGCGATGTGCCGGGCCTTCCACCAAGGCCGTCCGGCCGGTGTCACGGCGAGTGACGATGTGGTCGCCGCCGACGGACGCGACATCGCGGTCCGGCGCTACCGATTGGCCGGCAAGGCGCCGCGGGCAATCGTCGTCTATTGCCATGGCGGCGGCTTCGTGCTTGGCGACCTCGACAGCCATGACGACATCTGCGCCGAGATCTGCGCCGCCACCGACTTCGAGGTGATCTCGGCCGACTACCGCCTGGCGCCGGAGCATCTCCATCCCGCCGCCTTCGAGGATTGCCTCGCCGTGTTCGAATGGGTGGCGGCGACAAGCGCGCTGCCGCTCGTGCTCTGCGGCGAGAGCGCCGGCGGTAATCTCGCCGCGGCTGTTGCGCACGCCACGCGCCGCAGCCAGCGCCACGCCGCCGGTCAGGTGCTGATCTACCCCGAACTCGGCGGCGCGACGGGCAGCTCCTATCTCGAGCATGCCGAGGCGCCGCTGCTCAGCCTCAGCGATATCGAGTTCTACCGCCGCATCCGGTCCGCGCCGGGTCAATCGCTGGACGATCCGACCCTCTCGCCGCTGCGCGACAGCGATTTTACCGGCCTGCCGCCGACCTTCATCATCACGGCCGAGTGCGATCCGCTGTCGTGCGACGGCGAGGCCTATCGCGACCGCATCGTCGCCGCCGGCGGCTCGGCCTGGTGGCAGGAAGAGCCGCGGCTGGTGCACAGTTTCCTGCGCGCCCGCAACAGCGTGCCGCGCGCCGGCGAGGCGTTTGCGAGAATTGTTGCGGATATTGGCAGGCTTGGCGCGGCGATGGAGCGCTGATCTCCCCCCTTGTGGGGGAGATGGCCGGCAGACCAGAGGGGGGCGCGAAGGATCGCGGCCCCTCAGAATCCTTAGGATTCAAAACCATTCGTCATCGCAGCGCTGAATAGCCGAGATGCTGGGCGGGACAGCGCCCCCCTCTGCCCTGCCGGGCATCTCCCCCACAAGGGGGGAGATTGGCGCTACCCACGTGCGGAACAGCGCACAAGAATTGCGGAAAAGCGAACATTTCCCTGCGTAACCCCGCCCTATCATCGCCGCAGGTCAACGGGCGCTCCGGCGAGACGCATCCGCCCCCCGCACCGCGACCGGCCGGGGCGCCCAACAGGGAGGGAACGACGATGAAATTCATGCTGACCGACAGAAAACTGCACCCGCGGGCAAAGCCCACCGCCGACGATTTCAGGAAAGGCGGCATCAGCCGGCGCGAATATCTTGCCATCATGGCCGGCCTTGGCGTCAGCGCCGCCGGCGCCTTCGCGTTGGGCGGGCTCGGCACGTCGCCTGCCCGCGCGGAGGAGCCGAAAAAGGGCGGCATCTTGCGCGTCGCCATGAACGTCAAGGGTTTCAAGGATCCGCGCACCTTCGACGGTGTCGAGATGTCCAACGTCGCGCGCCACTGCAATGAATATCTGGTGCGCTGGAACACAGACTTCAGCTTCGAGCCATGGCTCTTGGAAAGCTGGGAGACCAGCGACGATGCCAGGACAATCACGCTGCACGTGCGCAAGGGCATCAGCTGGTCGAACGGCGACACATTCAACGCCGACGATGTCATCCACAATTTGACGCGCTGGTGCGATGCTTCTGTCGCCGGCAACTCGGTCGCCGCGCGCATGGGCGCACTGGTCAACGCCGACACCAAGAAGCCGGTCGATGGCGGCATCGAGAAAATCGACGACTTCACCGTCAAGCTCAACCTGCCCAAGCCCGACATCTCGCTGATCGCCGGCATGGCCGACTATCCGGCGCTGATCATGCACCGCTCCTATGAGGGCGACGGCGACCCGAAGAAGGCTCTAGCCATCACCACCGGCCCTTGCGAACTGGTGAGCTGGGATGCCGAGACGGGTGCGGAGGTGAAGCGCAAGGACAAGCCCTGGTGGAAGGGCGAGTTCCATCTCGATGGCATCAAATGGGTCGACTACGGCTCCGATCCCAACGCCATGCTGTCGGCCTTCGAATCCGGCGAGATCGACACCGACCACGAGACGGCTTCGGACGCCGTATCGCAGACCGAAGAGATGGGGCTCGAAAATTCCGAGATCGCCACCGGCTCGACCATCGTCGCCCGCTTCAATGTCGGCAATGCGCCCTACGATGACGACAAGGTGCGCCGCGCCGCCCAGCTTGCCGTCGACAACTCGGCCGTGCTGAAGCTCGGCATCGACGGTCGCGGCAAACCCGCCGACAACCACCATGTCGGCCCGATGCATCCGGAATTCGCCGATATCGGCCCGGCCAAGCGTGACGTGGATGGCGCCAAGAAGCTGCTCGCCGAGGCCGGCAAGGCGGACCACGAATTCGACCTCATCTCGGTCGACGTCGAATGGCAAAAGAGCACCGGCGACGCGATCGCCGCGCAGATGCGCGAGGCGGGCCTCAAGATCAAGCGCACCGTGCTGCCGGCCGCCACCTTCTGGAACGACTGGAGCAAATACCCCTTCTCCTGCACGGAATGGCTGGGGCGGCCGCTCGGCGTGCAGGTGCTGGCGCTCGCGTACAAATCGGGCGCCGCCTGGAACGAAAGCGCCTATGCCAACAAGGAGTTCGACGAGCTTCTCGACAAGGCGCTGGCGATGCCCGATGCCGCCCAGCGCAAGGAGATCATGGCCAAGATTGAGCAGAATTTGCGCGATAGCGGCATCATCATCCAGCCCTACTGGCGCTCGGTCTACCGCACCTACCGCAAGGGCGTGCAAGGCTGCGAGCAGCACCAGTCGCTCGAGCAGCATTTCGAGAAAGTGTGGCTCGACTCCTGATCCCTCCCAGGGTGGCAACCCCGGCCGGCGCGGCTCAGCAAGAGCCGCGCCGGCCGTTGCCATGTGCGCCCATTCAGCACAGATTGCATACGGCCTCAGACCGGCAAGCGGGGAAGCAGTCAGGCATGGATCACTTCGACCTCGGCACCTACCGCCGGCCAATCTCCACATCCTCGGCCGAGACGCAGCGCTGGTTCGATATCGGGCTGAACTGGTGCTACGGTTTCAACCACGAGGAAGGCATAAAATGCTTCGCGAAGGCGCTGCAGACTGATCCCCATTGCGCCTTCCTGCACTGGGGCATCGCCTAGCTGCCCGGCCTTTCTACGATCTGACCTGGAAGGAGCATGGCGAGGCCGAGGCCAAAGTGGCACGGTTCAGCGCTGTGCCCAGCATCCGGACAATGTCTGGGCGCTGCACGGGCTGGTCGAATGTTTGAGGCGGCGCGGCGAGACCGACCAGTTGCCTGGGTTCCAGGCCAGGCTCGCTACGGCGTTGGCAAAGACCGACGTGCCGATCACCTCGTCCTGCCTGTGCAGGACAAGCGCGCATTCAGGGCACGACTGCTGCCATTGAAGATAGCCCGCCCCTGTGCGCCGTCACCAATCTCGCGTACACAAGTCCTGATCCAACCCGGCCCCGCGACGTGAGAACCCCATGCGATTGGTGCTAAGTAGTCTCTTCCTCGGCCTCGCCGCCGCCGGCCTGTCGCCCGCCCGGGCCGCGGCGGACGATTGCGGCGACGCCGCCGCGCTGGTGCAACTGGCCTATCCCAATGCGCAGAAGAGCGCCGACGAAAGATCGTTCACGCTGGAACCCCATACCAGCATCTCCCTGACGCTGCGGGAAGGCGACAATTCATTCGGCCTGGTCTGCAAGGTCTGGCCCGCCCATGACGACCTGCTGCTGGTCGCTGTGCCACTGATCGACAGCGCCAAGTCCGGCGACGGCCAGCATGTCGGCGATATCGAGATTCTCGTCCTCGACATGAACAGCCTGCGCGTGCGCCAGCGCCTGCTCCAGCCCGGGCTGATGAATGATGATGCCATCTACATCCGCAAGATCGAGTTCGATACCGGCCGCTACAGGCTGGCGCCCGATGTAAGCGCCTTCGGCCTGCGCATCGAAATGGCAAGCGATTCTCGGCCCAATCCCTTCCGTGAAACCGACCTCAGGCTCTATGCCCTCACCCGCGATGGGCTGCGCCTGGTGCTCGACGGCCTCGTCGTCGACAGCTATGGCGGCGAAGGCGACGCCAATTGCGCCGGATCCTTTCATTCCAGCAAGGCCGGCCTGTCGATGCGATCGGCGAGCCACCACGGTTATCGCGACATCAGCGTGGTCGAGCGGAGGGATACCGACGAGCCCGACCTCGACACGCAGGGCGAATGCCAGTCGCACCCCGGCAAGCCTGTGAAACGAACCTACCGGCTCCGCTTTGACGGCAACCGCTATCCGGTTCCGGCGGCGCTCAAGGCCTTGGAACCGTGAGAAGGCTGCTTGCACAGCGGTGCCTGCCGAGCAGGCGGCCTGAGGCGGTCGCCGATGGCGGCGCCGGCAAGGTCTCCGACGACGCCGCCTCCATCATGCGGTGAAGGCGGCGATCTTCTCCGTCAGGAAAAGATTTCCGCCAGATCCTCTACGCTGGTGCCTTCCTTGACCTGGCGCAACTCGACATAGGTGACCGCGGAGGCAATCGACATCAGCGTCGACATGAACGCCGAGACCACAGCGCCGAGGACAATGGCGATATATCCGCCAAAGAGCAGCACGACCGTGCCGAGCACCATCTGGATGCCAAAGGCGATCAGGATGAGGATCAGGAAGAGGCCGAACAGCGCCCAGCGGCTGCCCTTGGTGAGCGCACGGCTGCGCGACATGGAGCCGAAGACGCCGAGCCTCTCCTGCACCAGGGCGGGCACCGCCACCGACCAGCCAAGCCACAGGATGATGCCAGGCACCAGCAGCGCTATCGAGGCGAGGCCGGCGCCGAGGGCAACCATCAATCCGATGCCTATGGTCGGCAGCAGGCAGCGGAGCGCGATCTGGATGCAATCCCCGAAGGTCGGCTTCTTGCCGTTCATGTCCTCGATCGTTGCCCTGACCAGCGCCGACTGCAGCAGCAGCGACAGGATGAAATAGAGCATCGCGAAGACCAGGGTCAGCATCGAATCGCGGAACATGGTGGCGGGATCGGCCATAGCCAGCGCCGCCGGATCGCCAGCCGCCAGGCCGCCCATTCGCACCTCGTTCCAGAACTGGAAAACGAATGTCGGCAGCCCCGAGAACAGCGCGGCAAGCCCCAGGCAAAGACCGATATTGCGATTGATGACGGCAAAGCTGTTGTTGAGTACCTTGCCGATCTGGAATTTCTCTGGCCGTGCCAGTGTCGTCGAAGTCATAGTCTGCCCCCTTAACCACAGCCGCATAATGGCTGGTTCGCATGACAGTAAATGTGACAAGATTAACACTTAGCGTCTAGCCTACTTGCAATTGTTGTGTCGCGTTGCCAGTGTCGGCGCGGCGGGTTTACGGGGGAGCGAGCGGGTGGCAGTTGCACAGCCGGGCACAGTGGACGCCGAATGGCTGGCGAAAGTGCACAAGCAGCTGCTGGCCGACACGTCCATACAGTTCGACCTGCCGGCCTTCGCGCAGCCCGAACCGCCGGCCTGGCTGAAGCCGCTGCTGGATTTCCTGTCGCAGCTCGGCCCCTATATGATCTACCTGTTCTGGGGCGCGGTCATATCGGGCGCCGTGATCATCCTGTTCCTGATCGTCCTCGAAATGAAAGGCATCGCCTGGCGCCTGCCGTGGCGACGCGCCCGGGGCGAAGCCGAGGCGCAGGAGGAATGGCGCCCCGATGCCGCGATGGCGCAGATCCTGCTGTCGGAAGCCGACGCGCTTGCGGCGCGCGGCGACTATGACGAGGCGGTCCATCTCCTGCTTCGTCGCAGCGTCGCCGACATAGCCGGGCGCCTGCCCGACTTCCTGCGTCCCTCGCTGACGGCGCGCGACATCGCCAATGCTCCTTCCCTGCCGGCGCGGCCACGCGGCGCGTTCAGCGAGATCGCACGCATCGTCGAGGCGGCGCTGTTCGCCCGTCGGCCGGTCGGCGCCGAAGGCTGGCAGCAGGCGCGCGGCGCCTATGAGCGGTTCGCCTTTCGGGATGCCTGGGCATGAGCGCGCCGGCGGCCGAGACGGCACAGGAACCGTTCAGCCGCAGAACGCTGTTCTGGGGCATTTTCGCGAGCCTGTTCGCGGCAGCGGGGTTCTTTCTGCTGTCGACCTATGCGCCGGATTTTCGCCAACCCGGCGGCGGCGCGACGCCGCTGTCCAAGGGCGGCTCCGGCTATGCGGGGCTGGTGGAATGGCTCAAGCTGACCGGGACTCCATCGCCGATGGCGCGCAGCGAGGAGGACCTCAGTACCGGCCTGATGTCCGGCTTCCTGCTGATCGTCACCATTTCGCCCGACGGCGACCCAGCCGCGCTCGACCGCATCGTCAAGCTCCGCGAAGACAAGGTCACGCTGTTCGTGCTGCCCAAATGGCAGACCATGCCGCTCGAGCAGCATGAAGGCTGGGATATCAAGATCGAGCGGCTGCCCGCTACGGCCGTGAACCAATGGCTGGGCCGAATCGGCAAGGCAAAGCTTGGCGAAGGAAAGAGCACGGTCGAGCAACTCGACATCAACGGCCACCTCGTCGCGGCACCGGAAGACATGCAATGGGTGGCCGACGATCATCCGCTGATCTCGGCCGGCAAAGGCAAGGGCGTTCTCACCGAACTCGACGACAAGCCCTTCTACATCCTGACCGATCCGGACCTCATCAACAACGCAGCGCTCAAGGATCCCGACAGGGCCAGGGCGGCGCTCGATCTGATCGCCATGCTTGAGCCCGGCAAGGGCGCGGTGATGTTCGATCTCACGCTGCATGGCGCCGGGCGCAAATACGATCTCGCCAAACTTTTGGTCGAACCGCCCTTCCTGGCGCTGACGCTGTCGATCCTGGCCGCCGCTGCGCTGGCCTTCCTGCACGGGCTTGGCCGTTTCGGCCCGCCGCGCGCCGAGGGCCGGGCGATCGGTTTCGGCAAGCGGGCGCTGGTCGACACCACGGCGATGCTGTTCAAGCGCGCCGGACGGCTGGACGAGTTGGGCGACCGCTATGGCGCGCTGATGCGGCAGCGCGCTGGCGCGCTGCTCGGCGCGCCGCACGGGCTGCAGGGCGAGGCGCTCGACCGCTGGCTCGATTCCCGCGACAAGGGCGAGGCCCAGGGGTTCACGACGCGGCTCAAGGCCGCGGACAATGCCAGCTCGCTGGCGGACATGCATGAGGCAGCAGAGCGGCTGCACGACTGGACGGCAAGGAGGCTCGGTGAACGTCGATGATGTAAAGGCCCTGGCGACAGCGATCAGGGAAGAAGTGGCGAAAGCGATCACCGGCCAGCGCGACACGGTCGACCTGATGCTGACCGCCCTGTTCGCCGGCGGGCATATTTTGCTCGAAGGGCCGCCGGGGACCGCCAAGACCATGACAGCGCGCTGCTTCGCGCAGGCGCTCGGCGTCGCCTATGGGCGCATCCAGTTCACGCCGGACCTGATGCCCGGCGATATCGTCGGCTCCAACATCTACAATTTCCAGACCGGCCAGTTCACGCTGACGCGCGGCCCGATCTTCTGCGACCTGCTGCTTGCCGACGAGATCAACCGCACGCCGCCGAAGACGCAGGCCGCCCTGCTGGAAGCCATGCAGGAGCATGCCGTCACCTTCGACGGCACCACGCACTCGCTCGGCCGCAACTTCATGGTGGTGGCGACGCAGAACCCGATCGAGCATCAGGGCGTCTACCCCCTGCCCGAGGCGCAGCTCGACCGCTTCCTGTTCAAGCACCGGGTGAGCTATCCGGACCTGCAGGAGGAGCGCGCCATCATCGTCCATCACGGCGGCGGTTCCGCATCGCACGACATCGCGCAATACGGCATCAAGGCGCAGACCGACCGCAAGACACTGGAAAAGGCGCTCGACACCGTCGGCTCCGTCACCCTCGTCGACGATGTCGTCAACTATATCGCGGCGCTCGTGCGCGCCACGCGCGAGAGCCCCGACCTGGAGGTTGGCGCCAGCCCCCGCGCTGGCGCCATGCTGGCGCGGGCGGCCCGGGCGCGGGCGACGCTCGACGGCCGTTCCTATGTGATCCCCGACGACGTCAAGGCGCTCGCCGTGCCGGCGCTGCGCCACCGCGTCATCCTTTCGCCTGCCGCGCAGATCGACGGGCGGCTGGTGGAGCAGATCGTGTCCGACCTCGTCGACCAGACGGAAGCGCCGCGTTGATCTATCCGAGCGGCAGAGCGGTCTGGGCAGCGGCGGCGGGCGCGATTCCCGCCTTCCTGATCGCGCTCGCGCTGCCGTCCTTCTGGTATATCGGCCTGCTCTGGATCTGCCTGCTGCTTGCCTTCCTGGCGGTGGACGCGGCCGCCGGACGCGGGCGCGCCTCGCTCAGCGCCAGCCTCGACGCGCCGCCGCAGGTCGGCGTCGGCGGGCGTTTCGCCGTCCGCGTCGCCGCCGGTCTCGGCAAGCAGGCGCGCATGCTGCAGGCGCGCGTGGGCCATGACCAGCGGCTGGAGCCGATCCATGGCACGGGCGGCGCGCTGCCGGCGAATGGCGGAACGCTCGACCTCGAATTCACGGCGCTGAGGCGCGGTATGGCCAATTTCGACCGCCTGTGGCTGCGCTGGCGCGGGCCGTTCGGGCTGGTCTGGAACCAAGTCGTGCTGCCGATGGACGAGAAGGTCGCTGTGCTGCCCGACGTCAGCCGCGCCCGCGACGAAGCGATCACGCTTCTGCAACGCTCGGCGCAGGCTGACGGCCATGCCCAAAAGCGGGCTGGCCAGGGCCGCGAATTCGAGGCGCTGAAGGACTACCAGCCCGGCATGGGCCGGCGGATGATCGACTGGAAGCGCAGCGCCCGCCACGGCAAGCTCCTGGCCCGCGAATTCCGGATCGAGGAGAACAACAGCATCGTGCTCGCCATCGACAGCGGACGCCTGATGTGCGAGCCGGTCGACGGCGTGCCGAAGGTCGACCGCGCGGTGACGGCGGCGCTGCTATCGGCCTTCATCGCGCTGAAAGGCGGCGATCTCGTCAGCCTGTTCTCCTTCGATGCCAGGCCGCGCATCTCCAGCGGCGCGGTGCGCGGCTCGGCCAGCTTCCCGATGATCCAGAAGCGGGCGGCCGAAATCGACTATTCCAGCGAGGAAACCAATTTCACGCTGGCGCTGACGACGCTTTCGGGCAAGCTCGACCGGCGCTCGCTGGTCATCATCTTCACCGATTTCGTCGATCCGATCAGCGCCGAGCTGATGCTGCGTACCGTCGGTCGGCTGACTGAGCGGCATCTGGTGCTGTTCATGATGATGAAGGATGTCGAACTGGAGAGCCTCGCCGACATGCCGCCCGCGACGCCGGAGGATGTTGCGCGCGCCGTCACCGCCGGCGGCCTGCTGCGGGAACGGCAGGTCGTGATCGGCCGGCTGAGGCTGCTCGGCGCGCATGTGATCGAGGCCGACCACCAGCGGCTCGGCCCGGCGCTGGTCGAGCGCTATCTCGAGCTCAAGCAGGAGAATCTGCTGTGACGAACCCGGCCGGCACCGATGCGGTGCGCCAGACGCTGGCCAGCTTCCGCCAGGAACGCGAGGCCGACTGGAAGGCGTTCGAGGCGCTGCTGGCCCGGGTCGAGAAGCGGGCGCCGCGCACTCTTTCGGAAGAGGAACTGCTGTCGCTGCCGCTGCTCTATCGCTCGGCGCTGTCGTCACTGTCGGTGGCCAGGGCGACCTCGCTCGACCATGCGCTTGTCGCGTATCTCGAAGCACTTTGCCTGCGCGGCTATTTCTACCTCTATGGCGCCCGGCGCGGCTTGCGGCAGCGCATCGGCGATTTCTTCCTTCACGACTGGCCGAACGCCATACGCGCACTGTGGCGCGAAACCCTGGTCACGGTCGGCTTGACGGTGGTCGGCGCTGGCGCCGGCTACTGGCTGGTGGCTTCCAACAAGGGCTGGTACGACGCCATCATCGCGCCCAGCCTTGCCGGCGGCCGCAATCCGGATTCGTCGGCCGCGATGCTGCGCAGCGTGCTCTATGACGGCGCCGACAACCAGTTCCTGTCGAGCTTCGCCGCCTATCTCTTCACCCACAACACCCAGGTGGCGATCCTTGCCTTCGCGCTCGGCTTTGCCTTTGCCGTGCCAAGCGTGCTGATCATCCTGATGAATGGCTGCATGCTCGGCGCGATATTCCAGATCTACGCCGCCAAGGGGCTCGGCTTCGAGCTCGGCGGCTGGCTGTCCATCCACGGCACGACCGAGCTGTTCGCCATCGCGCTTGCCGGTGCGGCCGGCATGCGCATCGGCACGCGCATCGCCTTCCCCGGCGAACTGACCCGCATGGCGGCGGCGGCGCAGGCCGGGCGCATCGCGGCGACCGCCATGGTCGGCGTCGTGGTGATGCTTCTGTTCGCCGGCCTGCTCGAAGGCATCGGCCGGCAGACCATCACCGGCGACGGCGCCCGCTATGCCATCGGCGGCGGCATGCTGGCGCTATGGTGCGCCTATTTCTATCTGTTGAGGATTGTGCGGCATGGCGACGGTTAGACGCGCCACCCTCGCGCCGACGCGGCCGCTGATCACACCGGAAGGCGTCGATCTGCGCATCAAGCTTGCCGATGCCGGCACGCGGGCCGCGGCCTTCGTGCTCGATGTGGTGATCATCACCACTGCTGCGATCGTCATCACGATCGTCGCCCTGTTCGGGCTGCGCGGCATCGGCTTCGGCGGGCTGCAGCCGCTGTTCGTCGTCTGGATCATCCTGATCTTCCTGCTGCGCAACGCCTATTTCATCGCCTTCGAAGCCGGCCGCCGCGCCGCGACGCCAGGCAAGCGCATCGTCGGCATCCGCGTCGCCTCGCGCAGCGGCGCCGGCCTGTCGGTCGATCAGGTCATCGCGCGCAATCTGATGCGCGAGATCGAGATCTTCCTGCCGCTGTCGATCATCGCCGGGCGCGGCGGCGCCGGCGTCGCCGACACGCTGACGACCATTTTCGGGCTGGCGTGGGCGCTGCTCTTCGCGCTCTTCCCGCTGTTCAACCGCGACCGCCTGCGCATCGGCGACCTGCTCGCCGGAACCTGGGTGGTCGAAGCGCCGAAGCTGAAGCTGGTCGAAGACCTGTCGCGCAGGCAGGACCCGGTCGCCGCCCGTTTCCGTTTCAGCTCGGCCCAACTCGATGCCTACGGCATCGCCGAACTGCACAAGCTGGAAGAAGTGCTACGCCGCGACGACTATTTCGCGCTGAAGACAGTGGCCGAAATGATCGGGAAGAAGATCGGCGTGACGATCGAAGCGCCGGATTCCAGGGCGTTCCTCACGGCCTACTACGGCGAGCTCAGGGCGCATCTCGAGCGCAAACTGCTGCTCGGCAACCGCAAGGCGGACAAGCATGCGCGGTAGCGGCAGATACTGGAACCTGGCGCGCCGCCCCTCATCCGCCCTTCGGGCACCTTCTCCCCGTAAACGGGGAGAAGGCCATAGCCGCGCCTGCGGTTGGCGAAACCCCACGCGACAAGTCCTTTCTCCCCGTCACTATACGGGGAGAAATGCCCGGCAGGGCAATGAGGGGCAGCGCCGACTCACAATACTTTTGAACCGAAACCTGGCTCGCTGGGCTGATTTCTTACCCCACCCACTTCTCGTAGTCCGACACCAGGAGGTGCAGCGGCACGACGTCCTCGTCGATGTTGGAGAAGCGGCCGATCGGCTCGCGGAAGACATTGTCCGTCAGATCGTCGTTGACGGTCGAGACCTCGCCGATCAGCACGTCCTTGCCCTCGGCCCAGAAGGCGTGCCAGACGCCGGGCAAAAGCGTGACGCTCTGGCCCGGATCGAGCTTCAACAGCCCGCCCGCCGGCAGTCTGTGGATGGTGCCGTCGACCGGCACCGACACTTCGGCCTTGGGATCGATGCCGCCGTCGCGGTCGTGCATGAACAGTTCCAGCACCAGCTTGCCGCCGCCGCGGTTGATGATGTCCTCGGCCTTGATGTTGTGGCGGTGCATCGGCGAGAGCTGGTCCTTGCGCGAGATCATGATCTTCTCGGCATAGAGCATGCCCATGCCAAGCTTCATGTCCTCGTAGCGGCCGTTGCGGACGGTAAACAGGAACAGACCGAGCTCGTCGAACTTCTCCTGGCCGTAGTCGGTGATGTCCCAGCCGAGGCGCGAGGTGAAGATCGCCGAAGAGTCTCCCTTATGCGCCTTCATCTCTTCCGGCGACCAATAGGCGAAGGGCGGCATGATATAACCGAAGGAGCGGATGAAGGCGTCGGCTTCGCGGATGATGTCGTTGATTTTGGAGCGCTTCATGGGTTCCCTTCCTTCCGGCCGCTGACTGCTGCAATCTGCCAATCCGAATAGCTCAATGCCGGTCGGCTGTCGACGCAAACCGACGGCTCTGGCCTCGTGACATCCGGCCGGATCGGGGCCATAACGCGACCGGTTTTTGTGGTGGTGACAATCTCATGCCAAGCATAGACGACCTCGATACGCCGGCGATCCTGATCGACGCCGCACGCGCCGAAGCCAACATCAGGAAGGCGCAGGCGCATGCCGATCGTCATGGCCTGAAGCTCAGGCCGCACATCAAGACCCACAAGCTGCCCTATTGGGCGAAGAAGCAGGTGGCGGCCGGGGCGGTCGGCATCACCTGCCAGAAGATCGGCGAGGCCGAGGTGATGGCCGATGCCGGCCTGACCGACATTTTTCTCCCCTACAACATTCTCGGGCGCACCAAGCTGGAGCGGCTGAAGGCGCTGCATGGCCGGGTGACGCTTTCGGTGACGGCGGACAGCAAGGAGACGCTGGAAGGTCTTGCCGCGACCTTTGCCGATGCCGGTCACCCGCTTCAGGTGCTGGTTGAGTGCGATACCGGCATGGGCCGCTGCGGCGTCCAGACGGCGGCCGAAGCCTTGGCGCTGGCGAAGGCGATCGACAGCGCCAAGGGACTGACCTTCGGCGGGCTGATGACCTATCCGGCTGCCGGCAAACAGGCGGAGGCGGAGGCATGGCTGGCAGGGGCCAAGCAGGCCCTTGCCGCGGCGGGGCTCGAGTGCCAGCGCATCTCCAGCGGCGGCACGCCGGACATGTGGCGCTCGGGCGACGATAGCGTCGTCACCGAATACCGGCCTGGCACCTACATTTACCTGGACCGCTACCAGGTCGCCAAAGGCGTCGGCAGCCTCGACGATTGCGCGCTGACGGTGCTCGCCACCGTGGTCAGCCACCCGACGCCGACCCGCGCCATCCTCGATAGCGGCAGCAAGGCGCTGTCCAGCGACACGCTGGGGCTGGCCGATTTCGGCGAGTTGCTGGGAATGCCGGGCGCGAGGGTGACGGGCCTCAGCGAGGAACACGGCAACGTCACGCTTTCCGGCGATGCAAAGCTTCGCATCGGCGAGCGCGTTCGCGTGGTGCCGGACCATTGCTGCGTGGTGACGAACCTGTTCGACCAGGTGCATCTGATCGACGGCGACAAGGTGCTGGAAACGCTGCCGGTGGCGGCGCGGGGACGGATGGGTTGATCAGTTAGCCTGGCGCGCCGCGACCCTGCGCATCGCGATCACCCGGCGCCGGAAAATCTCCGTGCGCATCGCCATCAAATGCAGGGCGAAGAATAGCACGGTGAAGCCGAGCGCCATCACCAGCAGCGGCCTCAGCATAGAGGCGTCGATGGTCGAGCCGCCCATGCGGAACACCGAGGCCGGCTGGTGCAGCGTGTTCCACCAGTCGACCGAGAATTTGATGATCGGGATGTTGATGAAGCCGACCAGGGTGATGATGGCGGCGGCCCAGGCGGCGCGGCTGACGTCATCCAGCGCGCGGGTCAGCGCGATGATGCCGAGATACATCAAGAACAGCACGAAGACCGAGGTGAGCCTTGCGTCCCACACCCACCAGGTGCCCCACATCGGCTTGCCCCAGATCGAGCCGGTGACCAGTGCAAGCGCGGTGAAGGTGGCGCCGATGGGGGCCGCCGATTTCAGGGCTACGTCGGCCAGCGGATGGCGCCAGACCAGCGTGCCGAGCGCAGAAACCGCCATCAGCGAGTAGCACATCATGGCGAGCCAGGCGAAAGGCACGTGGATGTACATGATGCGCACCGTGATGCCCTGCTGGAAATCCTCTGGCGCGGTGAAACTCATATAGAGTCCGGCGGCAAGAAGGAGCGCCGCGGCCGCGGCCAGCCAAGGCACCAGCCTGTCGGCCAGCCCGACGAAGCGCGTCGGGTTGGCGAGGTCGGCCCAGCCGCTCAGGCGTGAAGTGGTGTCGCTCATGCGGCTTTAAATAGACCGGCGGCGTGTGTTGGGCAATCGAGCGGTTGTCGCAGCCTCCCCTTCTCCCCTTGTGGGAGAAGGTGGATCGGCGCGCAGCGCCGAGACGGATGAGGGGTGTTGGAGGAAATGAGGCGGTTTGCCGCAAGGCTATGCCAAGCTGGAGCACCCCTCATCCGGCCGCTCCGCGGCCACCTTCTCCCACAACAAGGGAGAAGGGTAAGGCGCTTGGTTACGCCGCTTCCGTCACCGTGCGGCTGAGGCGGCGGACTTCCTCGTCGTTGAGCAGGCCGCCGGCGCGCAGCAGGCTGGCGAAGCGGCCGTTGCGGAGCGACAGCTCGGCGAAGCCTCCCTGCTCGACCACCCTGCCCTTGTCCATGAACACGACCAAGTCGGCGTCGCGAACGGTGGTGAGGCGGTGGGCGATGATGAAGGTGGTGCGGTTGCGGCGCAGCTCGTCGATCGCTTCCTTGACGCGGTCCTCGGTCTCGACGTCGAGCGCACTGGTCGCCTCGTCGAGCACCAGGATCGGCGCATCCTTGAGCACGGCGCGGGCAATGGCGATGCGCTGGCGCTCGCCGCCCGAAAGCTGGCCGCCACGCTCGCCGACGACGGTGTCGTAGCCGCTGCTCTTCGACAGGATGAAATCCTGCGCGGCGGCGGCGTTGGCGGCGGCGTGCACCTCATCGTAGGTCGCTTCGGCGCGGCCGACGCGGATGTTGTCCTCGATCGAGCGGTTGAGCAGGCCGGCATCCTGGAACACGGTGGCGATCGAGTGGCGCAGCGACTTGCGGGTCACCGAGCGGGTGTCGATGCCGTCGATCAGGATACGGCCGTCGGACGGCGTGAAGACGCGCTGCAAGAGGTTGATGAGCGTCGTCTTGCCGGCGCCGGTCGGACCGACGATGGCGACCGTCTGACCGGCCTGGACCTCGAAGGAGACGTCGTCGACGCCCTGGCCCGAATTGGCGAACTCGAAGCCGACATTCTCGAAGCGGACGTGGCCGGTGACGTTGGCCAACTCGCGCAGGCCGTCCGGCTCGGCGGTGTCAGCGGCAGAGTCCTCGAGACGGTAGAAGTCCTCGAGCTTGGCGCGCGCCTCGGAGATCTGACTGGAGAAAGCCGACACCTGATCGAGGCGGGCGATCAGCATCCCTGCAAAGCCGATGAAGGCAACGACGT
This sequence comes from Mesorhizobium sp. M4B.F.Ca.ET.143.01.1.1, assembly GCF_004792275.1. Lineage (NCBI taxonomy): Bacteria > Pseudomonadati > Pseudomonadota > Alphaproteobacteria > Hyphomicrobiales > Phyllobacteriaceae > Mesorhizobium > Mesorhizobium sp. M4B.F.Ca.ET.143.01.1.1. The sequence goes on along the minus strand of NZ_SRSR01000009.1, from coordinate 244,934 downwards.
CGCCGACGCGGAGCTGACCACGGGTGACGAGGTAGGCGCCGATCGAGAGCACGATCATCATCGAGATGGTCGACGACAGCCGGTTCAGCGCACTGGCGATCGCCCACCAGTCGAGCACAGGCTTCTGGGCGTCCAGCAGATCCTTGACGTAGCGCTTCAGCGTCGCGGTCTCATGGCCGATGCGGTTGTAGCTCTGCAGCACGGCGACATTGCTGACGCTGTCGGTCACATGGGCAAACACGGTGTGGTAATGGCGCTCGACGGCGGTCTGCCCGGACTTGGTGCGACGCATGACGATGCGGCCGATGGCGACATAGAGCACGCCAAGGCCAAGCAGCACGAGCGACATGCGAATGTCCATGGCAAGCGCGGTCGGCACCAAAAGCACCAGCGCGATAGCCGTCGAGAGATGCACGCGCATGAATTCGAGCCACAGGCTGAACAGGGTCTCGATGGCGCGCAACAGCGTTTGCAGGGAATTGGACGTGCCGCGCTGGTGATGCCAAGCGAGCGGCATAGTGATGACGCGCTCGAAGGACTGGCACAGCACCTCCGAGCGGCGGGCATGGGCGAAGCGGTCGGCGCCGCGCGCCACCAGCACGACAGCGATGACGTTGAACGCGCCGAGAGCAGCCCAGACGGCGAGCGTCGAAAACACCGGGCCGTTTTCAGAGATGGCACCGATCACCCGGCCCAACAGGATCGGTTCGAGGATCGCGATCGCGGCGAGGGCGACGTTGGCGGCGCAAATCAGCGCGACGCGCTTCTTGTCGGCAGCCAGATAACCCAGGGCTCTCCAGTAGATCTGCAGAAGTGACACTTCAGCTACTCCGCCAAACTTTCATTGTGCAGTGCACCATTTCTTGACACGTACCGGTTAACGGGTCGCAAAACAATGCCCGTCTAGCTCTTCCGTTCCCATTCTGCGAACAAAAGATGACGACGCTGCGAAATCTGCCGTGATCACCTAACGGTTTGAGATAAAAGGTGAAATGTCAGCCTTGCGGCGAAATCATGGCAGCAGCCGGGAGCTGCCACATTTTTAATCACCAAGAGCTTGCGTAGCGGAAGCTAATGCGCCCGCCCGCATGCCGGCAAAGCGCATGCGCAAATAACGGCGCAAAAAGAACGCGCGCCCCGAAGGGCGCGCGCTTCTAGCATCAAGTCATTGATTTTACGCAGGTATCTTGACGACAACCTCACTCGCCTCGCCGGCCTTCGGCTCGAAAGACGAGGATTTTGTCTTGGTTCCATTGACTTCGAGCGAGATGGATTTGGTCTTTTTGTCGCGGATGACGCGAACCTTGACTTCCGCCCCCAGCATCTTGAGCGTCGCCGCATAGCCGTCCCAGTGGCCAGGCAGCTTCGGCCGGAATGTGATGTGCTTGCCGCGCCGCTCGATGCCGAGAATGCCCTCGACCGCCGCGCGGTACAGCCAGCCGGCGGAACCCGTGTACCAGGTCCAGCCGCCGCGACCGCCCTTGCCTTCGCCGGCATAGATGTCGGCCGCCACGACATAGGGCTCGACCCTGTAGTGCTCGGCCGCCGCCTCGTCCGAGGCGTGATTGACCGGGTTCAGCATCGAGAAGCAGCGATAGGCGTCGTCGGTGCGGCCCATCTCGGCCAGCGCGATGACGAACCAGGTGGCCGCGTGGGTGTACTGGCCGCCATTCTCGCGCACGCCGGGCGGATAGCTCTTGATGTAGCCGGGATCCTTCTCGGTCTTCGAGAAGGGCGGCGTGAACAGCTTGACGATCTTGAGCTCGTCGTCGACCAGCATCTTGGTCGCCTGGTGCATGGCCGTGGTCGAACGCGCCGGGTCGCCCTCGCCTGAAAGCACGCTCCACGACTGGGCGATGGAGTCGATCTTGCATTCCTTGGAGTCATGCGAGCCGAGCGGCGTGCCGTCGTCGAAGCTGCCGCGCCGGTACCACTGCCCGTCCCAGGCTGTGGTCTCCAGCGCCCGTTTCAGCACGTCGGCATGCTTGTTCCAGGCCTGCGCCCGCTTGGCGTCACCTTGCGCCTTGGCCACCGGGGCAAAGTCGCCCAGCGTCTTCAGCAGGAACCAGCCCAGCCACACGCTCTCGCCCTTGCCGCCCTCGCCGACGCGGTTCATGCCGTCGTTCCAGTCGCCGCCGAGGATCAGCGGCAGGCCGGCGGGGCTGCTGCGCTTGATGGCGAGATCCAGCGCCCGCGCGCAGTGATCATAGAGCGAGGCGGTGGTCTTGGAGACCTCCGGCGTGAAGAAGGCATCGTGCTCGTCCTCGCCGAGCGGCTGCCCGTCGATGAAGGGAAGCTGCTCCTTGAGGATGGCGGCATCGCCGGTCACGTCGATGTAGCGCGCCGTGGCGTGGGCGAGCCAGACGACGTCGTCCGAGATCATGGTGCGCACGCCAGCGTCGGTGCGTGGCAACCACCAGTGCTGCACGTCGCCCTCGGGGAATTGCCGGCGCGCCGCGTTGAGGATCTGGTCGCGCGCCAGTTTCGGATCGTGCGCCAGCAAGGCCAGCGTGTCCTGCAACTGGTCGCGGAAGCCGAAGGCGCCGCTCGCCTGGTAGAAGGCGGAACGGGCGCGGATGCGACAGGCAAGACTCTGATAGGGCAGCCAGTGGTTGACCATGGCGTCGAGCGCCTTGTCGGGCGTCTCGACCTGGATGGTGTCGAGGAAGCTGCGCCAGACGCGTTCGTTGTCGGCCAGCCGCTGGTCGAAATCCTTGCCGCGATGGGCCTGAACCAGCGCGCTCGCCTCGGCGGGCGTGGCCGCGTCGCCGAGCAGCCAGATGAGCGTGACGTCGCCACCGGCGGGGATGTCGATGTCGCTGGCAATCGCCGCGCAGGGATCGTCGCCGGCCTCGACGCGGTCGGACAGGACAGCGCCGGCAAGCACGGCCTGCGGATATTCGCTGCTGCCGTGCCGGCCGATGAACTCACCACGGTCGGTTGTCACCGACTGGACGGCGCCGGCAGCGGCGAGGAACGCCACCCGCTCGCTGAAGTCGAGCCCATACGGGTTCTGCGCCAGGAGGGCGCCGGTCGTCGCATCCCTGGTCGGCACGATGGTCGCCGCCGTCCGCGAGCGATGGCCGCCCAGCACCCATTCGGCATAGGCATAGACGCGCAGTCTGGCCGGCACGGGCCCCGCATTCTGGATGCGCAGCCGGGTGATCTTGACCGGGTCGACCGGGTCGACCACCTGGGTCAGGTCCATCGACAGCGGTCCGCGTTTCGAGCGGAACGTCGAGAAGCCCTGGCCATGCCATGTCTCGTAGGTCATCGCCGGATCGCGCACGATCGCCGCCATCGGCGAGAACGCCTTGCCGCTGGCCTGGTCGTAAATGTAGATGCCCTCGCCCGGCCGATTGGTGACCGGGTCGTTCGACCATGGCGTCAGCTGGTAGTCGCGGCTGTTGCGGCTCCAGGTGAAGCCGGCGCCCTCGGCCGAGACGTGGAAGCCGAACGAGGCGTTGGAGATGACGTTGATCCAGGGCTGCGGCGTCGTACGCCGGCCGGTGAGACGCGTCACATAGTGGCGGCCGTCGCCGTCGAAGCCGCCAAAACCGTTCCAGAGGCTCAACCCGCCGCCATCGGCGCTGGCGCTCGCCGGCCCTGGCGCCGCGAATGGCGGCGGCGCAATGGCCGGCAAGGTCGATGCAGCTCCGACGCCACCGGCCTGCTGCAGGGCGTCGCGCGCCTGCAGTGCCGCCGCCTCGGCGCGCTCGATCTGGTCGAAGATGGTGCCGTTACGCGTGTGTAGAACGACGCGGGCGACCGCCAGCAGGGTCTTGTAGGTGGCCTCGTCCATCAGGTCGCGGCGCACGGCGAAGATGTGCTGGCGCGGGCCGAGCTCCTTGCCGCGCAGGCGGCTGTTCTCGCACAGCGTCTCGACCGCGCGCTGCAGGTCCTGCACGTAGGACGATGCCTGCTCGTTGACTACGACGAAGTCGATCATCATGCCGCGCGCCCGCATGTATTCCTGGAAGCGCAGCGCCTGGGCGACGATCTCAAGGTCGGCGACGTCGCCGATGCGGACCAGGAAGATCGGGAAGTCGCCGGAGATGCTGGTCGGCCACAGGCTCGACTGCTTGCCGAGCCCGGAGGCGATGGAATCCGCCGGCAGGCGCAGGAACGGATCGGGATAGAGCAGATAGCGCGCCAGCTTCTGCACATTGGCGGCATCGGTCAGACTGAGGCCGAGATGGCGGGTCTGCACCTGGCTGCGGGTCCAGGCCAGCATCGCCTGACGGGCGAAACTTTCCGGATGGTCCAGCCGAGTGACGGCTTCATCGAGTTCCGCGCGGCTGGTGCCGACGATGGTCCAGAAAGTCAGCGAGATCTTCTTGTTGGCGGGCACGCGCACCTGGCGGCGAAGCGAGGCGACCGGGTCCAGCGTGAAGCCGGAATGGCCGCCGAGCTTGGCGCCCGGATCGAAAGCGGCCGCGTCGACGATGGTGCGGCCGCGGCCGATGAAGGCGCGCCGGTCGGTCTCGGCCTCGGCATCGCGCGACGGCCCCGAAGGATCGGTGACGAAATGCGCCATGGCGATGTCGGGGTCGTTCTTGTCGCGCTTGCGACGGATGGCAAAGATCGCGCCATTGTTGGGCGCAATCTCGGTCTCGACGAACATCTTCGAGAAAGCTGGATGGGCGTTGTCGGAGGCTTCGTTGCCCAGCACCAGCTCGGCAAAGGAGGTCACTTCGATGTGCCGGTCGGTTGCGCCGTCATTGTAGAGCGTGACGCGCCGGCCCTCGCCGTTGCCTTCCGAGATGACGATGCATTCGACCTCGGAGCGCAGCGATCCGACCGATTTGACGAAGCTCGCCTTGTCGTCGGAGAACAGGGTCTGGACGCGCTCGTGGTCGGCGCGCCGCGGCTCCGACGTCGCCGACCACCAGTCGCCGGTGCCGGCATCGCGCAGGAAGATGTAGGAGCCCAGCCGGTCCTCGCTCGGATCCGGCTGCCAGCGGGTGACGGCAAGCTCGCCGAAGCGGCTGTAGCCGGAACCGGTGGCGGTGACCATGACCGAATAGCGGCCGTTGGACATGACATTGGTGGCGCGCAGTGCCTTGGCCGGGTCGAGGATGACGCGCGTGTCCGGGCTCTCGGTCTCGGTCTCGTCCTTGGCGCGCTCGTCGGCCTCGGTCCTGACGGTGGCGGCCGGAATGTCGCGCGGCGCCTTCTCCTGCAGCAGCAGTTCGGCCGACTCGATCACCGGATCGCTGTGGAAGCGATCGCGCAGGCGGCCCTCGAAGATGGCGTCGGCGACGGCAGCGATCGACATGCCGGAATGGTGCGCCATGTAGTTGAGCACCACGGCATGGTCGGTGCCCTCCGGCACGCGCTGCGGGGTGAAATCGACCGCGTCGTAGTAACCGTGCCGGCCGAGCGCGCCGATCGCCTTCAGCCGGGCGAGATTGTGCACCGCCTCGCGCGGATTGAACTGCGCCGCCAGGATCGTCGCGTAGGGTGCGATCACCGTGTTCTGGCCAAGGCCGCGCTTGAGGCCGAGACCGGGCACGCCGAAATTGGTGTACTGGTAGGTGAGCTCGCGGTCGCGGGCGTTGTAGGCCGCTTCCGAAATGCCCCACGGCACGTTCTTGGAGCGCGCGTACTGGATCTGGCGCCTGATGATCAGCTTGCTGGTCTGGTTGAGGATCGAGCCATGCGGCTCCTTCATCACCAGCGGCGGCATCAGGTACTCGAACATCGAGCCCGACCAGGACATCAGCGCGCCCTGGAAGCCGATCTCGACGATCGGCCGGCCAAGCCGGAACCAGTGCTCGGTCGGGAGGTCGCCCTTGGCGATGGCGAACAGGCTGGTCAGCCGCGCCTCCGAGGCGAGCAGGTCGTAGCAGCTCTCGTCGAGCTGATGCTCCTCGACCCTGTAGCCGATCGACAGCAGCTTGCGCTCCTGCCGCATCAGGAAGGAGAAATCCATCTCGAAGGCGTAGCGACGGGTGCGCTCGCGCAACGCGAGCAGCTTGGCGCGCAAGGCTTCGACCGCGTTCTCGTCATTGTGCGAGTCGTGCACATGCGCCTCGCAGGTGGCTTCCAGCCTTGCCGCCCAGTCGGCGATGACGTCGCTCTTCGGCGACGCCGCCTCGGTGTGGATGGCGGCAGCGAGCTTGCGGATTTCGCCTGCCAGCACCGCCAGGTTGATGGTGCGGATCGACGCCATCTCGGGCTGTGCCTTGATGGTCATGACGGCGCGGCGCATGCCGTCGAGACGGTCGGCCAGCCGCTGGCGCAGCGGCCGGAGCTGCCGGCGGTCGTCGGGCAGTTCCTCGAGGCTCTCGTCGAGGATGGTCACCGTGTCGAGGATGCCCTCGAAATCGCCCTGCAGGTGGACGGAGGGCGCTTCCGCCCATTCGGCGCAAGCCGCCGCCACGGCCACCAGGTGGCCGGCGAGATTGCCGCTGTCGACCGCCGAGATGTAGAGCGGATAGAGCGGCTTCAGCGTTGTCGTATCGTACCAGTTGAAGAGATGGCCGCGGTCGCGCGGCATGCTCTCGATGGTCGTCATCGTCGCGTCGATGCGGGTGATCGCGTCGGACAGGCTGATCCAGCCGAAGTCGCGCGCCGAAACCACCGACAGCAGATAGACGCCGATATTGGTCGGCGAGGTGCGCGGCGCCACCACCGGCGCCGGGCTTTCCTGGAAATTGTCGGGCGGCAGATGGTGATGCTCGGCCGTCACGAAGGTCTCGAAATAGTGCCAGGTGCGGCGCGCGATGGTACGCAGCGTATGGATGTCGGCGGCCGAGATGCGCAGCCGGTCCTCGGTCTCGGCCGAGCGGCTGATCCAGCAGGCGACCGCCGGCGAGCCGATCCAGAACAAGGCGAAGAAGAAGGCGACGAAGGCACCGGTGGAATCGGCAAGTACGGGGATGGCAAGGCCGACGACACCGATGATCACCGCGCCGTACATCATGCCGTAATAGGCGGCGAGGTCGCTGCCGCCGCTCTTGTGCGCCTGCGAAGCGGTGCGCCATTCGAGCAGGTTCTGCCGGCTGACGAACAGTCGGTAGAGCGTGCGCACGATGGCATCGCCCATCATCCAGGCGAGATGCGCCATCAAAAGCACCTTCAACGCCACCAGGGCGGTGCCGAAGATGGTGTCGCGCGCCAGCGCCGAGAAATGGCCGCGCGGCGTCTGGTCGCCGCTCTTGGGCAGGATGCCGTTGACGATGTCGAAGGTCGGCGCCATGAACAGGCTGAGGATCAGCAGCGCCTGCCATTGCGCGGCCTGGGTGAAGGGCAGCAGCGTCCAGCCGGCGATCGCCGCCATCACCCAGAAGATCGGAGTGAGCGAGCGGCGCAGATTGTCGACCATCTTCCAGCGCGACAGCGCCGGCACGCCGGAGCGCGGGTCGAGGATGAAGCCGAGGAGCTGCCAGTCGCCCCGCGCCCAGCGATGGTGGCGCGACGCGTCGACCGAATAGCGGGTCGGATAGTCCTCGACCAGTTCGACGTCGGTGACCAGGGCCGAGCGCGCCAGCGCGCCTTCGAGCAGATCGTGGCTGAGGACGGTGTTTTCCTCGATGCGGTCCTTCAGCGCCGCCTCGAAGGCATCGACATGGTAGAGGCCCTTGCCGGTGAAGGAGCCATCGCCGAAGACGTCCTGGTAGACGTCGGAAACGGCGAACACATAGGGGTCGAGGCCACGGTTGGCGGAGAAGACGCGCTGAAAGAAGGAGGCGTCGTCGCCGCTGGTCAGCGAAGCAGTGATGCGCGGCTGCAGAATGGTGTAGCCGGCGGTGACGACGCGCTTGGCGGCGTCGAAATGCGGGCGGTTGAGCGGATGGCAGAGCTTGCCGGCCAGACTGGCCACGGCATCGCGGGTGGTGCGCGTGTCGGCGTCCAGCGTCATCACATGGACGACGTTTTCCGGCAGCGGCACGTCGAGCGGCAAATAGGTGGTGTCGCTATCGCCGCGCAGCAGAAGGTTCAGCTCGTGCAGCTTGCCACGCTTGCGCTCCCAGCCCATCCAGCAGCCTTGCGCGGCGTTGTAGAGCCGGCGCCGGTGCAGGACATAGAAGAGCGGCGCGCCTTCGGTGGGATAGCGGGCGTTGAGCCTGGCGATCTCGTCACGCGCATATTGCAGAATCTCGATGTCGGCGGCATCGATCTCGGTGTTCGAATCCGGCCAGTCCGAAAGCAGCGCGAAATGGATTTCGCCCGCCGAATTGGCGAGGTGATGCACCTCGATGTTGCGGATGTTTTCCTCGACATCGTCGCGCGAGCCGATCAGCGAGGGCACCACGACCAGCGTGCGCGCCTCGGCTGGCACGCCATGCTTGTAGTCATAGCCGACCAGCCGCGTCGGCTTCAGGAACAGCGACGCGACGGTGTTGAAGAAGGCGAGCGCGCCTTCCGAGGCCGGCACGGCAAAAAGGGCCAGCATCAGGACGATGGACGGCAGCGACAGGCCGAGATGGTCGAGGGCGTTGCCGGCGAGCGCCAGCAGCAGCACCGTCAGCGCGAAGACCGGCACGACGACGCCCAGCCAGCCGGTGCTGGTGAAGGCGCGTTTGGCCGTGACACTGATGGTCGGCCGGTAGCCGATCGCTTTTTCCAGCTCCAGCCGACGCGGGCCGACAAGGAAGAAGCCGACATCGGTATGCACCATGCCGTCGGCGTCGGTCGCTTCGGCCTGGGGGACCTCGGCGCCGGAGGCGTCGGCGATGACGACATGGCCGGCAAGTTCGATGGCCTTTTCGGCAACGCGGAATTCGGAGAGCTCCGAGCGGCGCGCCAGCTCTTCGATGGCCGTGCGGTACTGGTCGCGCGAGAAGAAGTCGAGCGCGGCGAAGTCGGTTTTCTCGCGCAGCAGCGTATCGATGCGGCTGACGCCCTCGAACCAGACCGTCCAGTCGACGTCGTTGATGAGGCGCAGGCCACGGATGATGTTGCCGGTGGTGACATTGCCGCTGGACAGCGTGTGATGCTCGGAGATGATGATCTCCTCGGCATCGGAGCCGCTCTTCTCCAGCTCGCTTTCCAGCCATTCCAGCGCCCGGCCGGCGTTCTGCGAACCGTCGCGCAGACGGTAGAGCAACTGAGTGGCGAAGGTGGTGTCCTGCGCATGGGTGCCGTAATGCGACAGGATCTTCTGCCGGTCGGCATTGTCGTCGGTCGCCAGCACGCGGTCGGCGACCTCGTTGGCGATCTGGCGCATCTGCCTGGTGCGGTTGACGCGCACGGCTATGCGGCGAAGATTCTCGATCAGCACGAAGCGCAGCAGCGACGGCAGCGCCCAGAGCTCGCCGATCTTCAGCGGCTCGACCGACTGGAAGCCCTCGACGATCGCCTTGAACATCGTCGCCGAGACCGAGCTGTCGGAATGCGCGACATAGGTCCAGGCCACAGCCAGCGCGCGCGGGACGCTGGTTCCGTCCGCCAGTTTCAGCGTCGGCAGCTGGCGGTAGAAGCGGCGCGGCAGGTCGCGCTTGACCTGAAAGATCGTCTCCTCGACCAGATAATTGTTGTCGAGCAGCCATTGCGCCGCCGGCGTGATGGTTTCGCCCTTGGCCTGCGCGGCATTGGTCGAGCGGTAGACTTCGAGGATTCGCTTGGCGCTGTCGCGGATGCGGCCCTGGAATTCGAACGGCGCTAGGCCGAACAGATCCTTGACGTCTCCCTTGGCGAGACCCGCGCCAAGCTCACGCAGCCGGTCTTCCGGCATGAAATTGGAGCGTATCGGCGCTTCGGTGATGACCGGGAAGCTGGCGCTCGTGAGTTCGATTTTGGCGGGATTCGTCTGTATGTTCATTTATAATTCCGTATGGCGGGCACGGTGCGGCGTCCCCGCCACGGCAATGGCCCTAAAACCTGCTCAAATGCAATTGGTTGCATGTCAACTTAGGCCGAAAGTTCGTTTTCCGCACCACCCAGGGCGTCATCTCTCAGCAACGCGGTGGACGAGCGCCCCACGCTCCCCGTCCCATATCTGATCGAGGCAAGGAATCCGGCTTTTTCGTGATGCGGGCAAGAGCTTACGCCAATTTTCGCCGGCGTCGCGATCATGTTTGGCAACAGGCGTTAATGGTTGCTGCCAGCCCGATCGATGCGGATCACGAACAGGATCGTGCTGGCGGCCGGCTCCAGGCGCTGTCTCGAGGCGCCTCGATCCAGCACCAGCGCATCGAGCGGGCCGAGGCGCTCGGGAGCGTCGCTGGCGAGCACGATCTCGCCATCGAGGGGCAGCACAAGGGTCGTATCCGCCCTGGCCTCGATTTCCAGAGGCGTCGCGAGCGTCAGGCGCTCGACGGTGTGCGTCATGCGGCCGCGCCGGGTCATGACATTGAGGTCGGTGATCGGGCCGGAGATCAGCGCGGCTGCGGTCGGCACATCGGCGGCAAAGGAAAACGGGGCGGAGGGCCCGATCAGTTCAGCCGGTGGCTCGCCGGCAATATCGAGCACGATGCCCTGCCCTTCCAGCACGCAAAGCGTGCGGTCGATGCCGGCAAAGCTCGAGAACGGCCCGCCCGTCTCGACGCGCGCCATGGAGACGCGCCAGTCGAAATCGTCGAGGCCGGCGCCGTCGGGCGAAACAGTGATTTCGGTCGTCGTGCCGCCGCCGTTCTTCCACGGCATGACGCGGTAGCCGGCGGCACGAAGGATGCGCATGCTCAGCCCAGGATGCCCGGCAGGTTGAGCTGGTGCTCTTTGGCGCACTCGATGGCGATGTCGTAGCCGGCATCAGCATGGCGCATGACGCCGGTCGCCGGATCGTTCCACAAAACCCGCTCCAGGCGCTTGGCGGCGGCCGGCGTGCCGTCGGCGACGATGACCATGCCGGAATGCTGCGAGAAGCCCATGCCGACGCCGCCGCCGTGGTGCAGCGACACCCAGGTCGCGCCCGAGGCGGTGTTGAGCAGCGCGTTGAGCAGCGGCCAGTCGGAAACGGCGTCGGAGCCGTCCTTCATCGCCTCGGTCTCGCGGTTGGGCGACGCGACCGAGCCGGAATCGAGGTGATCGCGGCCGATGACGACCGGCGCCTTGAGCTCGCCCTTGGCCACCATCTCGTTGAAGGCGAGACCCAGCCGATGGCGATCGCCAAGGCCGACCCAGCAGATGCGCGCCGGCAGGCCCTGGAAGGCAATGCGCTCCCGCGCCATGTCCAGCCAGTTGTGCAGATGGGTGTTGCCGGGGGTGAGCTCACGCACCTTGGCGTCGGTCTTGTAGATATCCTCCGGATCGCCCGACAGCGCCGCCCAGCGGAACGGGCCGATGCCGCGGCAGAACAGCGGGCGGATATAGGCCGGCACGAAGCCGGGGAAGGCAAAGGCGTTCTCGAAGCCCTCTTCTTTAGCGACCTGGCGGATGTTGTTGCCGTAGTCCAGCGTCGGCACGCCGGCGTTCCAGAACGCCACCATCGCCTCGACATGCTCGCGCATCGACGCGCGCGCCGCCTTCTCGACCGCCTTCGGATCCGACACGCGCTTCTCGCGCCACTCGGCCATGGTCCAGCCCTTCGGCAGATAACCGTTCACCGGATCGTGCGCCGAGGTCTGGTCTGTGACCATGTCGGGGCGGATGCCGCGCCTGTACATTTCCGGCACGATCTCGGCCGCATTGCCAAGCAGGCCGACCGACTTCGCTTCGCCGGCCTTGGTCCAGCGCTCGATCTTCTCCAGCGCCTCGTCCAGCGTCTCGGCCTTCTCGTCGACATAGCGGGTGCGCAAGCGGAAATCGATCGAGTCCGGGTTGCATTCGATGGCGAGGCAGCAGGCGCCGGCCATGACGGCCGCCAGCGGCTGGGCGCCGCCCATGCCGCCGAGGCCGGCGGTCAGGATCCACTTGCCCTTGAGGTTGCCGCCATAGTGCTGGCGGCCGGCCTCGACGAAGGTCTCGTAGGTGCCCTGGACGATGCCTTGCGTGCCGATATAGATCCAGGAGCCGGCCGTCATCTGGCCGTACATCATCAGCCCCTTCTTATCGAGCTCGTTGAACTTCTCCCAGTTCGCCCAGTGCGGCACGATGTTGGAGTTGGCGATCAGCACGCGCGGCGCATCGGCATGCGTGCGGAACACGCCGACCGGCTTGCCGGACTGCACCAGCAGCGTCTCGTCGTCGCCGAGCGTCTTCAGCGAGGCGGCGATGCGGTCGAAATCGTTCCAGGTGCGCGCGGCACGGCCGATGCCGCCATAGACGACCAGCTCGTTGGGGTTTTCAGCGACGTCGGGATCGAGATTGTTCATCAGCATGCGCAGCGGCGCCTCGGTCAGCCAGCTGCGGGCGTTGAGCTCGGCGCCGCGCGGGCTGCGGATTTCGCGGATATTGTGACGAGGATTGGTCATCATTGTCCCTTTCGAGTAAGGCGGCGCGTCAGCGCCCGGCCCAGTCAATGGCGGTTTCGAGAATGGTCTTCAGCGTGCCGCGGATCGGCGCCGCGTATTCGGGGTCGTAGGGCACCGGCCAGTTGTCCGGCGCGCCTCTGCCTTCGGGCTCATGCATGTAGCCGCGGTTGGAAAGCTCCATCTGCAGCGCATGGACGCCGTTTTGCGGGTGGCCGAAATTGCGCGTGATCCAGCCGCCCTTGAAGCGGCCGTTGACTACCCAGGTCTGACCGGTACCAGCCATGATCTCGGCAACCTTGGCCTGCAGCGCGGGATCGGTGCTTTTGCCGTCATTGGTGCCGAGGTTGAACACCGGCAGCGTGCCCCCGAACAGGCGCGGCAGCACCGAGCGGATCGAGTGGCAGTCGTAGAGGACGATTCTTCCGTGCATGCCGTGCAGCCGGTCGATCTCGGCCTGCAGGGCGGCATGGTAAGGCTTGAAGTAGGTCTCGCGGCGCTCGTCGATTTCCGAAGGCGTCGGCTCCTCGCCCATATGGTAGAGGGGATCGCCGTCGAAGGTCTCGGTCGGGCAAAGGCCAGTCGTCGCCTGGCCGGGATAGAGCGAGACGCCGGACGGGTCGCGATTGACGTCGATGACTGTGCGTGAGATCGCGGTGTGCACCACCGTCGCGCCGAGGTCGGCCGCAAAATCGTAGAGCTTGTCGATCCACCAGTCGCAGTCGCGGCGGCCGAGCCAGGGCGAGACCAGCCGGCTGTCGAGACCGGCAAGGTCGATGCCGGTGTGCGGGATCGAGACCAGCAAGGGTGCGGTGCCTCGGGTTACGCTGAGCCAGGAGGGCGTGGCCATCACGCCGCTCCCGCGATCGCCGGCAACGCCACGGCGCTCGCCGCACTCACCGCGGCGCCGCTGCGCACCATGGCGATGGCCTTTTCCATGTCGGGATGGAAATGGCGGTCATTGTCGAGATGCGGCACTTCGGCCCGGACCAGCTTGCGCACCGCTTCAAGCGCTTCGCTAGACGCCAGCGGCGCATGGAAATCGCAGCCTTGAGCGGCCGCCAGGAGTTCGATGCCGATGACCGCGGTCGCATTCTCGATCATGCCGAGCAGCCGGCGGGCGCCGTGCGCGGCCATCGAGACGTGGTCTTCCTGGTTGGCCGAGGTCGGGATCGAATCGACGCTTGCCGGATAGGCCTTCTGCTTGTTTTCGGAAACCAGCGCCGCCGCCGTCACCTGCGGGATCATGAAGCCGGAATTCAGTCCGGGCTTGGGCGTCAGGAAGGCCGGCATGCCGGACAGCGCCGGATCGACCAGCATGGCGATGCGGCGCTCCGACAGCGAGCCGATCTCGCAGACGGCAAGCGCGATCATGTCGGCGGCAAAGGCCACCGGCTCGGCGTGGAAATTGCCGCCGGAGAGCGCGGTGTCGTCCTCGGCGAAGATCAGCGGGTTGTCGGTGACACCATTGGCCTCGGTCTCAAGCGTGTCGGCCGCCTTGCGCAGCACATCGAGCGCGGCGCCCATCACCTGCGGCTGGCAGCGCAGGCAATACGGGTCCTGCACGCGCTCGTCGCCGACGCGGTGCGATTCACGGATGGCGCTGCCTGCCATCAAATCGCGCAGCGCGTCCGCCGTCTCGATCTGGCCGCGATGCTTCCTGAGCAGATGGATGCGCGGGTCGAAGGGCGCGTCCGAGCCCTTGGCGGCGTCCGTCGACAGCGCGCCGGCGACCAGCGCCGACTGATAGAGCGTCTCGGCCTCGAACAGGCCGGCGAGCGCGAAAGCCGTCGAGAACTGCGTGCCGTTGAGCAGCGCCAGGCCTTCCTTGGCGCCCAACGTCACCGGCTCCAGCCCGTGCGAGACGAAGGCAACCTTGGCCGGGAAGCGGCCATGCGGGGTGAAGCATTCGCCGACGCCGATCATGACCGCCGTCATATGCGACAGCGGCGCGAGATCGCCGGAGGCGCCGACCGAACCTTGCGCCGGCACGACCGGAATGACGTCGTTGGCAAGCATCGCTTCCAGCAGCGCGATGGTCTGCGGGCGCACGCCGGAGGCGCCCTGCGCGAGGCTTGCGAGCTTCAGCGCCATCATCAGCCTGGTGACGGCAACCGGCATCGGCTCGCCGACGCCGGCGGCATGCGACAGCACGATGTTGCGCTGCAGCGTTTCGAGATCGGCGGCGGGGATGCGCACGCTGGCCAGCTTGCCGAAGCCGGTGTTGATGCCATAGACCGGCTCGCCCTTGGCGACGATCCGCTCAACCGCCTCGGCGCTGGCCTTGATCCTGGGCTTGCAGGCGGCGTCCAGCTTCGGCACCGCGCCGCGATAGATGGCGCGCCAGTCGGCCAGCGTTGCGTTGCCGGGCTTCAGAACGAGTTCGGTCATTGTCCTCTCCAGATGCGGGCATGCAGCGGGTTGAAGCCCATGCGGTAAACGAGTTCGGCCAGGCGCTCGATGTTCCAGATGGCGAGGTCGGCGGACTTTCCCGCCTCGAGCGTGCCGGTCTTTTCCTGCAGGCCAAGCGCACGCGCGGCCTCGCGGGTGACGCCGGACAGGCATTCCTCGACGGTCAGGCCGAACAGCGTCGCGGCCATGTTCATGGTGAGCAGCAGGGAGGTGAGCGGCGAGGTGCCTGGATTGCTGTCGGTGGCGACTGCCATCTTCACGCCATGCCGGCGGAACAGCTCGACCGGCGGCTTCTTGGTCTCGCGGATGAAGTAATAGGCGCCGGGCAGGATCGTCGCCACGGTTCCGGCGCCGGCCATCGCCGCCGCGCCCTCGTCGTCGGTGTATTCGAGGTGGTCGGCCGACAGCGCGCCATAGCGCGCGGCAAGCGCCGCGCCATGCAGGTTCGACAACTGGTCGGCGTGGAGTTTTACCGGCAGGCCGAGCGCCTTGGCCTTGTCGAAGACGCGCGCCATCTGCTCCGGCGAGAAGGCGATCCCCTCGCAGAAACCGTCGATCGCATCGGCAAGATTTTCAGCCGCAACCGCCGGCAGTATGTCCTTGGCGACGAGATCGATGAAGGCGTCCTTGTCGCCCCTGGCCTCCGGCGGCAGCGCATGGGCGGCCAGGCATGTGGTCCGGACCGTCACGCTGCGCTGATCGCCCAGGCGGCGCGCGGCGCGCAGCGACTTCTTCTCATTGTCGACATCGAGGCCATAGCCCGACTTCACCTCGATGGTGGTCACGCCTTCAGCCAGCAGCGCATCGAGGCGCGGCAGCGTCTGGGCGACCAGTTCGTCCTCGCTGGCCGCGCGCAGTGATTTCACCGAGGAGACAATGCCGCCGCCGGCCCTGGCGACCTCTTCATAGGTGGCGCCGGCCAGCCGCATCTCGAACTCGTTGGCGCGGTTGCCGGCGTAGACCAGATGGGTGTGGCAGTCGATCAGGCCAGGCGTGATCCAGCGACCCTCGCAGTCGGTGATGTCAGCGCCCTGGACGAGCGCCGCAGGCATGGCGGCTTCGGACCCGGCATAGGCGATCAGGCCGTCGCGCGCGACGATCGCGCCGTTCTCGACGATGCCCAATCCCGGCGCGCCTTCGGCCATGGTCGCCAGGCGCGCATTGCGCCAAAGGTGAAGGCCCCCTGCCCGGCTTTCGATTTCTGCCGCCATCATCTTTTCCGTTTGATTAGATGGCAATTATGTATATACATATTGAGACGCACTGCAAGTGCTATTGTCATCGGAAAGCGGGATTCGGAGAAAATCGTGACGGCGATCTTCGCGGAACAGGCACTTCTGCCGGGCGGCTGGAACAACAATGTCAGGATCACGCTGGCGGGCGGCCGCGTCGCGGCGGTCGAACCGGGCGCCTCATTGCTGCCCGGCGACGAGCGCCATGCCGTCCTTGTCCCCGGCATGCCCAATCTGCACAGCCACGCCTTCCAGCGCGGCATGGCGGGGCTCGCCGAACTGCGCGGTCCCTCGGCCGACAGTTTCTGGAGCTGGCGCGAGGTGATGTACCGGTTCGCGCTGTCGATGACGCCGGACCAGGTCGAGGCGGTGGCGGCGCAGCTCTATATAGAGATGCTGGAGGCCGGCTTTTCGCGAGTCGGCGAGTTTCACTATCTCCACCACGATCGCGACGGAAAGCCCTACGGCAATATCGCCGAGATGGCGGAGCGGATTGCCGCAGCGGCCGGCGCAACCGGCATCGGGCTGACGCTGCTGCCCGTATTCTACGCTCATTCCTCTTTCGGCGGCGCGGCGCCCAATGAGGGCCAGCGGCGATTCATCAACGATGTCGAGCGGTTCGGACGCTTGCTTGAGAAAAGCCGCGAGAGTGTTCGCTGGCTCGATCAGGCCGTTGTCGGCGTCGCCCCACACAGCCTGCGCGCCGCGACGCTGGACGAACTCAATGCGGTGACCGCAATGGCGCCGGACGGCCCGATCCACATTCATATCGCAGAGCAAACAAAGGAAGTGGAAGACTGCATCGCCTGGTCGGGCGCGCGGCCGGTCGAATTCCTGCTTGGCCATGCCGAGGTGGACCGGCGCTGGTGCCTGATTCACGCCACGCACATGACCGAGACAGAGACGTTCCGCATGGGCGAGAGCGGCGCCATCGCCGGCCTCTGTCCGATCACCGAGGCCAATCTCGGCGACGGCACCTTCGCCGCGCCGCTGTTCGTCGAACATGGCGGACGCTTCGGCGTCGGCTCAGACTCCAACGTGCTCATCGGCCTGCCGGACGAGCTCAGGCAACTTGAATATTCGCAACGCCTGGCGCACCGCGCCCGCAACGTGCTGGCAGTGGCGGGCGGCTCGACCGGCCGCGCCTTGTTCGATGCCGCGCTCGATGGCGGCAGCACCGCGCTTGGCACCGGCCCGGCGCGGATCGCTGCCGGTGCCTCGGCCGATTTTGTCTCGCTCGACCAAAACCATCCTTCGCTCGCCGGCAAGACGGGCGACGCCATCCTCGATGCCTGGATCTTCGCCAACGGCACCAGCGTCGATTGCGTCTGGGTGCATGGCAAGAAGCAAGTCAGCCGCGGCAGGCATATCGGGCGCGAGGCGATCGCCGAGCGGTTCCGTGCCGTCATGACCGCGCTGTCGGCAGCCTAGCTCGTTCAACAGGCGAACCGCGACATGAGCATGATCGAGACAATGGAGGCGGAAGGAGGCGAGGCTGTCTCGCTGCACCAGCGCATCCTGTCCGACATCAGCGAGAAGATCCTGTCCGGCGCCTGGGCGCCCGGTCACAGGATCCCGTTCGAGCACGAGCTGACGACCGAGTACAATTGCTCGCGCATGACGGTGAACAAGGCGCTGTCGCAGCTGGCGAAGGCCGGGCTGATCGAACGCCGTCGCCGGTCCGGCAGTTTTGTCCGCCAGCCGCAGTCGCAGGCGGCGGTGCTGGAACTGCACGACATCCGGATCGAGGTCGAGGCGCTCGGCCTGCCCTACCGCTACGAAAGGCTGGCTCGGCTAAAGCGGCGCAGCAGCGCCGACGACCGGGCGCTGCTCGGGCTTTCCGCCCCAGGCTTGGTGCTTTCGCTGGAATGCCTGCATTTCGCCGGCCAGCGGCCCTTCGCGCACGAGCAGCGGCTGATCAACCTCGCCGCCGTCGCGGAAGCCGGCGAGGAGGAATTCCTGGGCATAGCGCCCGGCCCCTGGCTGATTGGCCGCGTGCCGTGGAGCCAAGCCGAGCACCGCATCCGCGCCACGGCCGCGGACGACCATGTCGCCGACGCGCTCGACATCGAAACCGGCGCGCCCTGTCTGGTGGTCGAGCGCCGCACCTGGAGCGCGGAGCACCCGGTGACGCATGTGCGTTTCATCTATCCGGCGGAGAGTCATACGCTGGTGGCGCGGTTCACGCCGTCGCAGGGGTAGTGCCTCTTTACCCTCCCCCATGCGGGGAGGGTCGCTGCGCAGCAGCGGGGCGGGGGTCGGCGCAGCCCCCACCCGGACCTTCGGTCCGACCTCCCCACAAGGGGGAGGTAGAAGGCAGGCGCTAGATCGCCGCCGTAATAATAATCTCGACCAGATATTCCGGGCCGGCCAGCTTGGCCTCGCCGGTGGCGCGGGCGGGCGTGTGGCCCTGCGGCACCCACTTGTCCCACTCCGCGTTCATCTCGGCGAAGGTGCTCATGTCGGCCAGCCAGATGATGGTCTGCAGGATCTTGGTCTTGTCGGTTCCGGCCTTGGCCAGCAATTCGTCGATGGTCTTCAGGATGTCGCGGGTCTGCGAGGCGACATTGCCGCCGGGCTCGCCGACCTGGCCGGCCAGGTAGACGGTGTTGCCGTGGATGACGATCTGGCTCATGCGCGGGCCAACATCGATGCGACGAATGCTCATGGGGCGTTCCTTCCTATTGTCGGTTGCGCCTCTTTAGAGTCCGCGCCGGTTTCGGGCAAGGCCGGCAGGGGCGAAACCAATTGAGCCAATTGTGTGCCCCCTGCCCGTTGCGTACACGGCGAGTTGACCGGCCGCGACCAAATTGCGTCGGGCCATCTTGTTGACTAATGTAATAACATCACATATCGACTTGAGCCGCCCCGCACAATGGGCCGCCGCTCTTACGGACCGCCGATGACCAATGCCTGCCTGACCTTCCGTGACCTGACGCTCGGCTATGGCAGCCACCCGGCGATCCACCATCTCAACGGCACGATCCGCAAGGGATCGCTGACGGCCGTGGTCGGCGCCAACGGCTCGGGCAAGTCGACGCTGATGAAGGGCATTGTCGGCGTGCTGAAGCCGATGGAAGGCGCGGTCACGCGCGCGCCCGACGTACGCACCGCCTATCTGCCGCAGCAGTCGGAGCTCGACCGCTCCTTCCCGGCCCGGGTGGTCGACCTGGTTTCGCTCGGCCTGTGGCCAAAGCGCGGCCTGCTCGGCCGCTACACCAAGGAGGACCGCGAATCCGTCAGCCAGGCGCTGATGGCGGTCGGCCTCGGCGGCTTCGAGAAGCGCCCGATCGACACGCTGTCGGGCGGCCAGTTGCAGCGCACGCTGTTTGCTCGCGTGCTGTTGCAGGATGCCGACCTCATCCTGCTCGACGAGCCGTTCAACGCCGTCGACGCCAAGACCGTCGGCGACCTGATCCAGCTCATCAAGCGCTGGCATGGCGAGGAGCGCACGATCATGGTCGTCGTCCACGATCTCGATCTCGTGCGACAGAATTTCCCCGAGACCTTGCTGCTTGCCCGCCAGCCTGTTGCCTGGGGCGAGACAAAAGAGACACTGCGGCCGGAAAACCTTCTCAAGGCACGGCGCTTCCACGAGGCCTGGGAAGAGAACGCGCCCTGGTGCGAGCCGGACGACCATGACCATCATGGGCACGATCATCACGACCATGCCCACGGCCATGCGCATGATCACGACCACCAGCACGGCTCCGGACCGAGGGCCGCCTGATGGATTTCCTCTACAACCTGTTCATCGCGCCTTTCGCCGATTTCGCCTTCATGCAGCGGGCGCTGTTCGGCTCGCTGCTGCTGTCGCTCGGCGCCTGTCCGGTCGGCGTCTTCCTGATGCTACGGCGCATGAGCCTGTCGGGCGACGCCATGGCGCATGCCATCCTGCCAGGTGCCGCCGCCGGCTTCCTGCTCTACGGCCTGGAAATCCTGCCGATGACCATTGGCGGGCTGATCGCCGGCATCATCGTCGCGCTCGGCGCGGGCGCGGTCTCGCGCTTCACCATCCAGCGCGAGGACGCCTCGATGGCGGCCTTCTATCTGATCTCGCTCGCCGTCGGTGTGCTGATGGTGTCAATTCGGGGCTCCAGCGTCGATCTCATGCATGTGCTGTTCGGCACCGTGCTTGCGCTCAACAACGAGGCGCTGACGCTGATCGGCGGCATCGTGCTGGTAACTTTAGTCAGCCTTACCATCTTCTGGCGGGCGCTGGTCGCAGAATGCCTCGACCCGCTGTTCCTGCGCTCGGTGAGCCGCATGGGCAGCCCGGTGCATTTCATCTTCCTCGGCCTCGTCGTGCTCAACCTCGTCGGCGGGTTCCAGGCGCTGGGCACGCTTTTGTCGGTCGGGCTGATGATGCTGCCGGCCGCCGCTGCCCGCTTCTGGACGGTGCGGGTCGAGCCGATGTGCGTGCTGGCGGTGCTGATCGGCTTTGCCTCCTGCATCGCCGGGCTGCTCTTGTCCTACCACGCCTCGCTGCCGTCCGGCCCGGCCATCATCCTGTCGGCCGGTGTCGTCTACTTCTTCTCGATCGTGTTCGGCTCGCGCGGCGCGTTGCGCGCCCGCATCGTCCACCACCGCCACCGCACCGCCTGATCCCCAAGCAAGGAGACCCGCCCAATGCTGAAATCCTTCCGTGCCGCGCTGACCCTGAGTGTTATAACATTAACCGCTCTCGGAACATCGTCGGCCCTCGCCGCGCCGCTCAAGGTGGTTGCGAGCTTCACGGTGATTGCAGATTTCGCCAAGAATGTCGGCGGTGACCGGGTCAGCATCACCACCATCGTTGGGCCGGATGGCGACGCGCATGTCTACGAACCGAGCCCGGCCGACGCTGTCGCAATGGCCGACGCGGACGTGGTGCTGGTCAACGGCCTGCATTTCGAAGGCTTTTTGCAGCGCCTGGTCGACGCCAGCGCCACCAAGGCCGCGATCGTGACCTTGACCAAGGACGTCACCCCGATCGACTTCAAGCCGGAATTTGCTGACGCGGATGCTGCCGAAGGCGCCGGCAAGACCGTTACCGACCCGCACGCCTTCCAGTCGATCGCCAACGCCAGGATCTATGTGAAGAACATCGCCGAGGCCTTCTGCGCCGCCGACAGCGAGGGCTGCGTCGGCTACCAGACCAATGCCGCGGCTTACACCAAGAAGCTCGATGCACTGGAAGGCGAAGTGAAGGCCGCGATCCAGTCGATCCCCGAGGAGAAGCGCGTCGTCATCACCTCGCACGACGCGTTCGGCTATTTCGAGCACGAATACGGCCTGACCTTCCTGGCGCCGCAGGGCATTTCGACGGACTCCGAGCCGTCGGCCGCCGATGTCGCCAAGCTGGTCAACCAGGTCAAGCAGGACAAGGCGGCGGCGATGTTCATCGAGAACATCACCAATCCGCGGCTGATCGAGCAGATCGCCAGCGAGACCGGCATCAAGGTCGGCGGCACGCTCTATTCGGATGCGCTGTCGCAGCCCGACGGCCCGGCCTCGACCTATATCGACATGATGCACAACAACATCGCCCAGATCAAAGGCGCGATCCTCGGCAGCTGAAGTCGGCTCATCCAGCTGGATCGCGACGATCCGGCTGGATTTTCCGCCGCGAATGTCTATCTGCAAAGACGACGCCGACGGCGTGCGACGATACGCGATCGGCGGGAGCAGTTGCCGGCCGCGTCAGGGGATGGCAAGACTGCCGCCGAAGCAGATTGCGAGGACGACCATGGAATACCGAGAGATCAGCGACGACTATTCCGTCTCGGGCCAGATCCAGCCCAGCGATATCACCGCCATCAAGGAGGCCGGCTTCAAGAGCGTGATCTGCAACCGGCCGGACGACGAGCAGCCCGGCCAGCCCTCGGCCGAAAGCGTCCAGGCGGCGGCCGAGGCGGCGGGCCTCGCCTTCCGCTTCATCCCGGTCATCAGCGGCCAGATCACCTTCGAGAATGTCCAGGACCAGGCCGCGGCGCTCGACGAGCTCGAAGGCCCGGTGTTCGCCTACTGCCGCTCCGGCGCGCGCTGCACCAATCTCTATGGGCTGATTCAACAGTCGAGGGGCTAAATCGGCAGCGCGCCGGTCTCCTTCAGCGTCTCCAGCACGATAGCCGTCTTCACATGCTGGACGGATTCATGCGGCAGGAGCACGCCGTTGACGAACTCCGACAATGATTTGAGGTCGGGCGTCACCACCTTCAATATGTAGTCCATCTCGCCGGTCAGCGCGTGCGCCTCCTGTACTTCGGGCAGCCGCGCCACCAACTCGCCGAAGCGGCGGGCATTGTCGCGATTGTGGGTGGCCAAGGTCACCGAGATGACATTGACCAGCGAAAAGCCCAGCCGATCGCGGTCGAGCACGGCGCGGTAGCCCTTGATGTAGCCGTCCTCTTCCAGCCGCTGGCGGCGGCGCGAGCACTGCGACGCCGACAGGTTCACCCGCTCCGAAAGGTCGTTGTTGGTGAGCCGCGCATCGCCTTGCAGAAGCGCCAGTAACTTGCGATCAAATTGGTCAAGCCGCGCATCATCCACGGATTTTCCTCCATTCATGCACATTCCACGCATGATATGAGCATTTCAGGCGTTCAAATGCAAGCACCGTGCGGCCCTCAGGCGCTATCATGCGCAAAGATGGCCAGGAACGGCCGCAACAGCTTCGGAGAACCGCCATGGGCCCCTTCCCGCACGACGCGCCGCCCGCCAGGATCAGCAAGGCGAACCCCGCCGGCACAGACGGTTTCGAATTCGTCGAGTTCGCGCATCCCGAGCCGGAAAAGCTCGCCGAGCTCTTCACCCGCATGGGTTATGTCGCGGTGGCCAAGCACCGCACCAAGGACATCACGGTCTGGCGGCAGGGCGACATCAACTACGTCGTCAATGCAGAGCCCGGCTCGCATGCGATGAAGTTCGTCGACAAGCACGGACCTTGCGCAGCCTCTATGGCGTGGCGCGTGGTCGACGCGAAACACGCCTTCGACCATGCCGTGTCGAAGGGCGCGACGCCCTATGAGGGCACCGACAAGGCGCTCGACGTGCCGGCCATCGTCGGCATTGGCGGCTCCCTGCTCTATTTCATTGAGGCCTATGGCGAGAAAGGCTCGGCCTATGACGCCGAGTTCGCATGGCTGGGCGAGCGCGATCCAAAGCCCGAGGGCGTCGGCTTCTACTTCCTCGACCACCTCACCCACAATGTCTATCGCGGCAATATGGACAAGTGGTGGGACTTTTATCGCGACCTGTTCGGCTTCAAGCAGATCCACTTCTTCGACATCGACGGCAAGATCACCGGTCTGGTCAGCCGTGCGATCACCTCGCCCTGCGGCAAGATCCGCATTCCGCTGAACGAGTCCAAGGACGAGACCAGCCAGATCGCCGAGTACCTGAAGAAGTACAATGGCGAGGGCATCCAGCACATCGCGGTGGGCACCGACGCGATCTACGAGGCCACCGACAGGCTTGCTGCCAACGGCCTGAAGTTCATGCCCGGCCCGCCCGACACCTACTACGAGATGTCGCACGAGCGTGTGCACGATCACGACGAGCCGGTCGAGCGGATGAAGAAGCACGGCATCCTGATCGACGGCGAAGGCGTCGTCGACGGCGGCATGACCAAGATCCTGCTGCAGATTTTCTCGAAAACAGTGATCGGCCCGATCTTCTTCGAGTTCATTCAGCGGAAGGGCGACGAAGGTTTTGGCGAAGGCAATTTCCGCGCGCTGTTCGAGTCGATCGAGCAGGACCAGATCAAGCGCGGCGTGATCAAGCTGGACGGCAAGGCGGCGTAAGGCCCAGGAGGGCGAGCGGTTCAAAGACCGAGCCGCTCGACCTCGTCCTTCCTGAGCTTCAGATCATAGTCGAGCAGAAACTCATCCAGTTGCGGCGGCGGAGCGGAAGTGCCGGCGAGCATGGCGTGCACCTGGCCACGGTGATGGATGTCGTGCAGGAAAACATGGGCGAGGATGTCGGCGATCTTTTCAGGGATCATGCCGTCCTCGCGTCTATCGGTGATGACGCGACGGTCTAGATCGGCCTCGGACAGGGCATCACAGAAGGCGATAAGTTTGCGGTCGAAGGTGATCTGCGCCACTACCAAATCGGCGACATTGTCGAACGGCACGAAATCATCATAGGCGGCAGCGCCGACACCACCCTCCGTGAGAAAATCGAGATAGAGATGGTCGACAGCGAGGATGTGGTTCAGCGTCTCCTTGATTGACGGAAAGAAGCTGGTGCGCGCGGCCTCAAATTCCCCAGGCTCGAGGGACAGCACGGCGCGGTACAGGCGGTCGTTCGACCAGCGATTGTTGCGCGCCATGCGGCGCAAGTGATCAAGCAGCGTCATGGCGTCCTGTCGACAAGGCCGATGCCGACCGCCATAAGCGCGAAGCCGGCGACAACGACCAGCAGCAGCCGGATCATTTTCCGCCGCAGGCCTTGCGTTTCTTCATCCCGCGCGACGCTGAGATTGGTGATGGTGTGGAACATCATCGCGTTGCGCGGCACGCCGCTGCGGTTGGTAAGATCAGGCGAGCGCGCCTCGATGCGGTAGCTCAGGCGGATCGCCTGGATGAAGACCGCCAGAATGGCCAGCGCCCACACGCCAAACAGCAAATAGACGGCTTCGCCTGGCATCCCCTCACCCCGCGTATTTCTCGACCTTCTGCTCGATGGCGCCGAAGATCGAATGGCCGGCCTTGTCCTTCATCTCGATGCGCACCGTGTCGCCGAAATGCAGGAACGGCGTCTTGGGCTCGCCGCTCTCGATGGTTTCGATCATGCGCAGTTCGGCGATGCAGGAATAGCCGGCGCCGCCGGCCGAGACAGGCTTGCCCGGCCCGCCGTCCAGCTTGTTGGAGACGGTGCCCGAGCCGACGATGCTGCCGGCGGCGAGCGGCCGCGTTTTCGCGGCGTGCACAATCAGCGCCGGGAAATCGAAGGTCATGTCGACCCCTGCGTTCGCACGGCCGAACGGTTTGCCGTTGAGATCGGCGAGCAGCGGCAGGCTGACCTTGCCACCGTCCCAGGCGTCACCCAACTCATCCGGCGTGACCGCAACCGGCGAGAAGGCGGAGGACGGTTTCGACTGGAAGAAGCCAAAACCCTTGGCAAGCTCGGGACCAGTCAGCGCCCTCAGTGTCACGTCGTTGACCAGCATGACCAGCCGGATCGCGTCCCGCGCCTGGTCGGGGCTGGCGCCCATCGGCACGTCGTCAACGATGACGGCGACCTCCGCCTCCATGTCGATGCCGAAGGCCTCGTCGGCCATGCGTATCGGATCGCGCGGCGGAATGAAGCTGTCCGAGCCGCCCTGGTAGATCAGCGGATCGGTCCAGAAGCTTGCTGGCATTTCTGCGCCGCGCGCTTTGCGCACCAGTTCGACGTGGTTCACATAGGCCGAGCCGTCGGCCCACTGATAGGCGCGCGGCAGTGGCGAGTGGGCGTCATGCTCGTGGAAGCGCGCCGAGGGCACGGCATTGTTCTCTAGCGATTCCGCTATTGTCGCCAGATGCGGCGAAATCCGCCGCCAGTCGTCGAGCGCGGCTTGCAGCGTCGGCACCAGGAAGGAGGCGTCGGAGAACCGCGTCAAATCGCGCGAGACGACGACCAGCTTTCCATCGCGGGTCCCGTTCTTCAAAGTTGCAAGCTTCATGCGGTTTCCTCTCCTTGCGCGGCTTGTTCGCCGCTTTGGTCTTTGTCTGTCGCATGATCTTTTCCGAAAACCGGGTCCCACTTTTCGGGATCATGCTCTAACCCCACAACAAGGCCGTCGCGGGCGATCGTCAAGTCGCCGGCCCAAGTTTTCCTGACGGCGGCGATCCAGTCGGCCTCGCCGATCGCGGCATCGTCGGCCGGGATGAGGTGGTTCAACACCAGCCGCCCGACCCCGGCATCGCTGGCGATGCGCCCTGCCTCCTCGGCGAAACTGTGGCTGGCGAGCAGATGTTCGCGCAGCCGCGCGCCGTTGCCGGTCTTCGCCACCAGCCGCTCGATCCCTTCCTCCAGCATGGCTTCGTGGACGAGGATATCGGCACCCTTGGCAAAGTCGGCCAGCGGCGGGAAGAAGGCCGTGTCGGCGGAAAACACGATGCTCCTGCCGCCATGCTCGACGCGCAGCGCAAAGCAGTCGGTCACCGGCGGATGGTCGACGCGCAGCGCCGTCACCTTCAGCCCGCCCTCCTCCACAACCAGTCCCTCGCCGAACTCCTCGACCGAGACCAGATCCCTGATATCCGGCCGGCCTTCGTCGACGATGCGGATTTCGATGTCGAAATCCATCGCCTGGCAGAAGCGCTGCCAGTAGTGGCCGGTGCCGGGCGGACCGAAGATGGTCACCGGCGAGGCGAGGCCCGCCGTCCAGGCGGTGTGGATCAGCGGTCCGAGTTCCAGCAGATGGTCGGAATGGAGATGGGTGATGAAGACCAGGTCGAGCGTCTTCAGGCCGAGCCCGGCATCGGTCAGCGCGCGGGTGACGCCCAGCCCGCAATCGACGACGATAGCGCGGCCGCCGATCTCGAGCAGCGAGGAACTTGGCCACGGCCCACCCGGCCGGATCGCCGGGCCGCCCTTGGACCCGAGCAGGACGAGGCGGTCCAGACTCAAGACCAGTCGCCCTCGGGCCTGCCGTTGAAGCGTTTTTTCAGCCCGGCCCAGCAGTCGATGTAATTGTCCTGCCGGGTTTCGACCTCGGCGGCATAGCGGGTCAGCATCTGCGGGAATCGGGTCTCGAACATGAAGGCCATGGTGTTGTCGAGCTTGACCGGTTTCAGCTCCGTGCGCGAGGCCTTTTCGAAGCCAGTCGCGTCAGGCCCGTGGGCCAGCATCAGATTGTGCAGGCTGATGCCGCCGGGGACGAAGCCTTCCTCCTTGGCGTCGTACTGGCCGTGGATCAGACCCATGAACTCGCTCATGATGTTGCGATGGTACCAGGGCGGACGGAACGTATCCTCGGCCACCAGCCAGCGCGGCGGGAAGATGACGAAGTCGATGTTGGCGGTGCCTTCCTCGCCGCTCGGCGCCGTCAGCACGGTGAAGATCGACGGATCCGGATGGTCGAACAGGATGGCGCCGACGGGCGAAAACGTCGCCAGATCATATTTGTAGGGCGCGTAGTTGCCGTGCCAGGCGACGACGTCGAGCGGCGAATGGCCGATCTCGGTGACATGGAAGGAGCCGCACCATTTGACGATCAGCCGGCACGGTGTCTCCCTGTCCTCGAACCAGGCGCAGGGCGTCTTGAAGTCGCGCGGATTGGCGAGGCAATTGGCGCCGATCGGCCCGCGATCGGGCATGGTCAGCTTGGCGCCGTAGTTCTCGCAGACATAGCCGCGCACCTCGGCATCGGCGAGCTCGACCTTGAAGACGAGGCCGCGCGGCAGCACGGCGATCTCGCCGGGTCTGAGCTCGATGACCCCCATCTCGGTGACGAAGCGCAAGGCGCCGACCTGCGGCACGACAAGCATCTCGGCGTCGGCGTTGAAGAAGTGGTCGTCGGTCATCGAGCGGTTGGCGACATAGATATGCGCCGCCATGCCGGACTGCCCGAGCACGTCGCCGGCGGTGGTGATGGTGCGCATGCCCTCGATGAAGTCGGTCGGCTCCTTCGGCATCGGCACCGGGTTCCAGCGATACTGGCCGAGCGCCAGTTCGTGGTCGCCGAGATTGGGTGCGGTCTTCCAGAGCGGATAGAGGGTGGACTTGAAGCGCCCGGTGTGGCGGACGCTCGGCCGGATCCGGTAGAGCCAGGAGCGCTCGTTGGTGCCGCGCGGCGCGGTGAAGGGCGAGCCCGAAAGCTGCTCGGCATAGAGCCCGTAGGCCGGCCGCTGCGGCGAGTTGCGCCCCTGCGGCAGCGAACCCGGCAGCGTCTCGGTCTCGAAGTCGTTGCCGAAGCCCGGCATGTAGGAAAAGCCCATCCGATCCTCCCTGATCCCGGTTCTCAGCCTCGCTAGGCGCGGCCTGCCGGCGATGTTGACCAACTTGGTTTCATTTGTAACCATCGAAAATGTAACTATCAACGGCGAACGTCGCATCCACGGTGCATCATGGAATCGGAAATCCTCGAACTCGAAAGCTTCCTGCCCTACCGGCTTTACCGGCTGGCCGATGTCGTCAGCCGCGAATTCTCGAAAATCTACCGGGATCGCCACGGCCTGACCCGGCCGGAATGGCGCACACTTTCGGGGCTCGGCCAGCATGGCACGATGACAGCGACGGCGCTCGGCGAGCAGTCGGCCATGCACAAGACCAAGGTTTCGCGAGCGGTGGCCGAACTGGAGCGGCGGCGCTGGCTGACGCGGACGGCGGACGAGCACGACCGGCGGGTGGAGCGCCTGGCGCTGACCAAGGCGGGGCTTGCCGCCTATCGCGAAATGGTGCCGCTGGCGAAGGCGTTTGAGAGGGAGTTGCTGGAGAGGCTGAGCGCGGAGGAACGGGCGGCGATTGCTAGTGGGGTGGCGGCGCTTGAAGCCTGTTTGGGACAAGACAAAGTTGGTGCTATCACGTTGGACTAAAGGGCTGAAATCAGGGCATTTGGATGGCTTGGCTCCCAAAGAGATTTCCTGCCGGGGGGCCACCCGGATCCGGTGACTCTAACAACTTCTATCGAAAATCGGTCTACACCAAAGAGCTTGGTGAGCCCCAAAGCATCTTCCCGCGCAATGGGTCTGACGACGTTGAGGTTCTTGCGTTTCCCAGAGACTTCTCGCTCATCGATCCGGCAGGCAACGGCTTTGTACTCCTAACCAACGGTATGAGCGACCGGCGTATGGCTACCCCGTCAACGGCAGGCGAGAACATTGAGCGGCGAGCCGAACTGATGTGGTATGTTCGCGAGCCTGACTCAAACATCATCAGCAATCTCAAATGGCTGGCGGAGTATCCCTTTATCGACAATACATGGTTGGGCTTTGGTCACCGCATTGAAATGCCTTGGTCGCCCGTCTCGGGCACGGATTTCAGAATTTTCATGTTTTTGACCCCTATCATTGCACCGGATAAACGCATTGCAGAAGCGCTGACCATTGACGACGATGACGTCACCATCCTTTGCGTCCATTTGATCTCCGCTGCCGAGTATGAATTCATCAAGACGGTCGGGTTGGACCCATTCTTGGACATGCTCGACAAGCGTCATTATCCCACCGTTTTAGACCCCAAACGGACTTCCTATGTCTAGCGGCAGGTGCCTGCGGCGCTTTGCTTTCGCTTTCGCCCAGGTAGCGCTCACCAGTCCATCACAACCTTACCCGAATTGCCGCTCCGCATCGCATCGAACCCGACCTGAAAATCGTCGATGCCGATGCGATGGGTAATCAAGCCCGACACGTCGAGCGGACCCTGCACCAGGGCAATCATCTTGTACCAGGTCTCGAACATCTCGCGGCCGTAGATGCCCTTCAGGTGCAGCATCTTGAAGATGACCTTGTTCCAGTCGATCTCGAAGCCGGTCGGCGCGATGCCGAGGATGGCGATCTTGCCGCCATTGTTCATGGTATCGATCATGTCGCGGAAGGCGGGGGCCGCGCCCGACATCTCCAGGCCGACGTCAAAGCCCTCGGTCATGCCGAGCTTCGGCATGACGTCGCGCAGCTTTTCCTTCGAGGCGTCGACGACGTGCTGGACGCCGAGCTTGCGTGCCAGGTCCAGCCGGACCGGATTGATGTCGGTGATGACGACCTTTCGCGCGCCGACGCATTGCGCCACCAGCGCGCCCATGATGCCGATCGGCCCGGCGCCGGTGACCAGCACGTCCTCGCCGACCAGATCGAAGGACAATGCGGTGTGAACCGCATTGCCCAGCGGATCGAAGATCGCCGCGATCTCGTCCGGCACGTCGTCGGGGATCGGCACGACATTGTGCTGCGGGATCGCCACGTACTCGCCGAAGGCGCCGGGGCGATTGACGCCGACGCCGAGCGTGTTGCGGCAGAGATGCCCCCTGCCCGCGCGGCAGTTGCGGCAATGGCCGCAGACGATGTGGCCCTCGCCGGACACGCGCTGGCCGAGCTTGTATTCGGTGACCGCGGCGCCGAAGTCGGCGACGGTGCCGACGAATTCATGGCCGGTCACCATCGGCACCGGTACGGTCTTTTGCGCCCACTGGTCCCAATTGTAGATGTGCACGTCGGTGCCGCAGATCGCGCTTTTCCTGACCTTGATCAGCACGTCGTTGGGGCCGATCTCCGGCACCGGCACCTCTTCCATCCAGATGCCCGGTTCGGCCTTGGCCTTCACCAGCGCTTTCATCATGTTGGACATTCTTTTGTTCCTTGATTCTTTTGATCCGGAATCGTTTTCGGCGCTCAGGAAATCACGCCGAGCTCGCGTCCCACGGCGCCAAATGCCTCAACTGCCCTGTCGATATCGGCGCTGGAATGCGCCGCCGACATCTGGGTGCGGATACGGGCTTGGCCCTTCGGCACCACCGGGAAGGAAAAGCCGATGACATAGATGCCGCGCTTCAGCATGCGTGCCGCCATCTCCTGTGCCAGAGCCGCATCGCCCAGCATCACCGGGATGATCGGATGATCTGCACCAGCCAGCGTGAAGCCAAGCTTGCCCATCTGAGACCGGAAGCGTTGCGCATTGGCATAGAGGCGCTCGCGAAAGGCGCCGCCATTGCGGATCATGTCGAACACCTTGATCGAGGCGCCGGCGATCGCCGGCATCAGCGTGTTGGAGAACAGGTAGGGCCGCGAGCGCTGGCGCAGCCAGTCGACCACCTGGGCTTTGCCTGAGGTGTAGCCGCCGGACGCGCCGCCCAGCGCCTTGCCGAGCGTGCCGGTGATGATATCCACCCTGCCCTCGACGCCACAATGCTCGGCCGAGCCGCGGCCGTTCTTGCCGACGAAGCCGACGGCGTGGCTGTCGTCGACCATGACCATGGCGTCGTATTTCTCGGCGAGATCGCAGACGCCTTTGAGGTTGGCAATGATGCCGTCCATAGAAAACACGCCGTCGGTGGCGATCAGCCGGAAGCGGCAATCCTTCGCCTCCTTCAGCCGCGCTTCGAGATCTGCCATGTCGTTGTTGGCGTAGCGAAAGCGCTTGGCCTTGGACAATCTGACACCGTCGATGATCGAGGCATGGTTCAGCGCGTCGGAGATGATGGCGTCCTCCTCGCCGAGCAGCGTCTCGAACAGGCCGCCATTGGCGTCGAAGCAGGAGCCGTAGAGGATGGTGTCGTCCATGCCGAGGAAGGACGAGATCGTCGCCTCCAGCTGCTTGTGCTCCTCCTGCGTGCCGCAGATGAAGCGCACCGAGGCCATGCCGTAGCCATAGCGGTCGAGCGCCGCTTTGGCCGCCTCGCGCAGTTCGGCGCTGTCGGCGAGGCCGAGATAGTTGTTGGCGCAGAAATTCAGCACCTTGTCGCCGCCAACCTCGATCTCAGCCGACTGCGTCGAGGCGATCACCCGCTCGGATTTGTAGAGGCCGGCCGATTTCAGCCCGGCAAGTTCGTTGTCGATGTGGGAAAGGAATGCTGTGCTCATGATCCAGCCCTGTTCGGTTCGAGCCGGACTGTCGCCCCGCACGACCGAAAAATCCACCGCAAAAGCGACGGCTTCGGTGGCGCGGCGAAAGCCGCATGGCTCTCAATTTCAGCGGTGCGAGCGACGATGCGTTCAAATGCATCGACGCGGTGAAAGAACATGATAACCATCTCCGCAGCTTTCCCTCTCTGCCCGCGCAACCGGCCGGGCCGCTTGCCTGCCTGTTAACCCTTTCAAGTCAATGGTGTTCGCAGAACGAAACCAAGGCGGGATTCCGTCGGCGGGAGGGGTCGCCCTGAAATGTCGCAGCAGCCGGTGCAGAGCGTTTCGCGCAAGCTGATCTTGCTGATCAAGAGCGGCTACTGGCTGGCGCTGCTGATCATCGCCGCCATGGTGATGGGCTCGTTCGTGCTCTTGCAGCAGATGATGGCGGCGCAGCAGAACAACGACACGCTGATCAACATCGTCAGCATGCAGAAGGCGCTGTCGCAGCGCATCGTCTTCCTGGCCGGCGCGACCGGCGCCGCCTCGCGCGACAAGCAGCCGGCCCTCGTTGCCGCGCTCAAGCAGGCGACCGTCGAATTCGAAACCAATTACGACCTGCTCCTGGACAAGACGGGAGCCGATCCGATGTCGCCGGCGCGCTTCGATCCGAAGTCGATCGAGAACGTGCTGTTCGCCAAGCCGTTCCATCTCGACTACTTCTCGGTCGGCCTGATCGCCAATGGCAAACGCCTTATCTCTTCATTCGAGACCAAGCTGACGACGGGCGTCGACGGCTACAAGGGCGGCGCCGACCGGGTCGATCTCGACGCTTCCGTGGCCAATGCGACGCTGTCGGGCTATGCCGCGCTCGGCCAGCGCATCAGTGCCTTCGCCGACGAGCGCTCGGGAAAGCTGCTCGATCTCCACCGCACCCTGTTCTTCGCCACCATCGGCGTCATCGTGCTGGTGGCGCTGTTCATCTTCAGGCCGATGTCGAAGGCCATCCTGCGCAAGACGCATGAGCTGGTCGACGCGCGCAACTCGATGGCCTTCATCGCCGTGCATGACGGGCTGACCGGACTGCACAACCGCACCTTCCTGACCGATCATTTCGACACACTGATCAAGGGCGCGCATCGCCGGCGCGAGCGGCTGGCGGTGATCCAGCTCGACCTCGACCGGTTCAAGCAGATCAACGACACGCTAGGCCACGCGGCCGGCGACTACGTGCTGGTCGTAACCGCGCAGCGCATGCGCGACTCCTGCCGCGCCTCGGATCTGTGCGCCCGGCTCGGCGGCGACGAATTCGTGATGATCCTCAACGGCGCCGGCGGCACCGAGGACATCAACATGCTGGCCAGGCGCATCCTGGAGCAGATCAACGAGCCGATCACCTTCCAGGGCACGACCATCCTGCCTGGCGCCAGCGCCGGCATCGCGGTCTATCCGGTCGACGCCGACAATGCGGAGGACCTGCTTGTCCACGCCGACCTTGCGCTCTACTCGGCCAAGAAGCTCGGCGGCGGCAATTTCTCGTTCTTCTCCGAGGAGCTGCGGCGCGAGCTCGACTACCGCAAGCAGCTCGAGCACGACATCCGCGCGGCCATCGCCGACAAGACGTTCGAGGTCTATTTCCAGCCGCAGGTGTCGCTGACCAGCGGCAAGATCAGCGGCATCGAGGCGCTGGTGCGCTGGAAGCATGCCTCTCGCGGCATGATCTCGCCGGGCGAATTCATCCCGGTCGCCGAGAAATGCGGCTTCATGCCGGAGATCGGCCGGATCGTCATCACCAAGGCGATCAACGAGGCGGCGGAGTGGGACCGGGCCGGCATCGATTTCGGGCGGCTCGCCGTCAATGTCTCCGGCACCGAGCTGCGCGAGCCGGACTTCGACAAATTCCTGTTCGGAACGCTGGAAAAGGCCGGGCTGGCGCCGCAGAAACTGTCGCTGGAAATCGTCGAGTCCGTCATTCTCGACGACGAGAAGACCGGCATCGCGGCCAAGCTCAGGCACATCCGCGCCGCCGGCGTGCATCTCGAACTCGACGATTTCGGCACCGGCTATGCCTCGCTCAGCCATGTCAACCCCAACGAGATCGACCGGCTGAAGATTGACCGCCGCTTCGTCCAGAACATCAACGAGAACGGCGACAACTCCAAGATCGTGCGCGCCATCACCGAGCTTGCGCGCGGGCTGGGCATCTCGATCGTGGCGGAAGGTGCGGAGACCGAAGCCGAGCTCGATTCACTGATGGCGATCGGCTGCGACCAGGTGCAGGGCTATTCGATCGCCTTCCCGATGCCGCAGGACAAGGCGCGCGACTGGCTGCTGGCGCGCAGCCCGAAGAAGGCGAAGCTCAAGGTGCTGCAGGGCAGCCTGGCTTAGCTCGATCGTCGACAAACTTCACAAGGCCGGTCCGGCCATGGCGGCCTGCGGAGATCGCAAACGGATCTCGCGGATGCCGCCTCGTCTCGTTCTGTTGTTCCTGCTGCTCATCCCGTGGCCGGCACTGGCAGCGGACCGCACCATCTATCTCACCTTCGACGACGGCCACTGAACGGCACCAGCAACATTCAGGCCGAGCAGGTTCCGGCCACGCTGTTCATGGTCGGCATTTACGTTGCCGGCAGAGGCGGCAAAGCCTTTAGCGGATTGAGCATCGGCACCCCGAGAGGGGCGAAATGACGCTCGTTGTCGGTCAATATCGTCAAGTCATGAACTTCCGCCGTCGCGGCGATCGCAATGTCCTCGAACCCTGGCTGATAGGCCCTGGCCCGATCCAAGATAGATCCCGCCGCATGCGCGGCACGCAGATCGAAGGGGAGTATTCTTTCGTTGTAGAGATATTCGACCGCCTGCCACCACTGGCGAAGCAGAGCCGTCCTTTTCTTAGCGCCTTCGCGCTCGGCCTTCGCTATTCCCGCGGTAATTTCGGATGCCGTAACCACAGACAGGAACAGGTAGTCGCTGGCCCGATCAAGCCAATCCGCCAAGGCCGCTTGCTCGACCGTTTTGGAAGGCGCCAGCGCCGAAATGATGTTGGTGTCCAGCAGGAACATCAAACGCAAAGCCCGCGTTAGAGGTCAACCGTGCGAGCTGGTTTTCGGGAGCGAGGCGGAATGTCAGCTTCTGCGCCGGGAAAAGCCGCCAGCAATCGCCCAAAGCTGGGCACCCGCGACAGCCGTTCATAGTCCTTGAATGACAGAATGACAGCCTGTTTGCGACCATGCCGCGTGATGACGGCAGGCTTTCCGGCGACCGCCTGATCGACCACCGCCGAGAGCGTCGCCTTGGCATCCTTCAATTGAATCTCTCGCATGGCCAAACTCCGCTTATGACTATTGTAGTCATATAGCACCTCTGACCGGCGGAAACAATCCGACTGGTCAGCCGCCGACATTCGCCCGCAGCGCCGCCAATACTTCCGCGAACTCTGCCAGCCGCTCGTCCGGCAATCCCACCCGCAGCCGCTTGTCGAAGGCGACGGCGGCCAATCGCAATTTCTCGAACATCGCTTCGCCGGCCTCGGTCAATGCCACCTGATGGACCCGGCGGTTTTGCGGATCGCGTCGCCGCGTCAGCAACCCCTGCGCCTCCATGGCGTTGAGATGATGCGTCAGCGTCGCGCCCTGGATGCCGATCATGCCGGCGAGTTCGCGCTGGTTGGCGAGTTCCTTCGACTTGACCGAGAGCAGCGTCAGCCACACCGGCAGCGTGCCGCCGGCCTCGACCAGGGCGGCGTCAAAGGCCTGCGCCACCGCCTTGGCGGTGCGGGCAAGGTTCATTCCGACGGGCGGGCGGTCAAAGGGTGTCATGATCCGACAGTAGAACAAGCCATGGGGCGTTGGAACGCGCCATTATACATTGACATCAAATCATTCGATATCTAATTATTCGGTTGGCGGGCGGAAAGGAAGGAATGCGGTCATGCAATATGTCTACATCATCGTCATCGGCCTTCACGTCATGGCTGGCGTGTTCTGGGCCGGCACGACAATCACGCTCGCCCGCGATCCCGAGATCAAGGCTGAGCGCTTCATCCGGCCGCAACTCGGCGCATCTGGCATGGTGTTTCTGACCGGCGCGCTGCTTTGGTATTTCTTCCACGAGGGCAGCTTCGGCTCGATGGAGATCGTGCTGGCAATCGGCATCGTGGCGGCCATCGCGGCCGCCGGCGTCCTCGGCGCCATGGTGCGCCGGCCGAGCAGCCAGTTGGCCGGTGCCGATGCAGCCACCGTACCTATGCTGCGCGCAAAGATGGCCGTCGGCGAACGCATCGCCGCCTGGCTGCTGGTGCTCACCGTGCTGTGCATGGCAACCGCAAGGATGTTCTAGCCCGCAAAGAACCGCTCGGCGCCGGCGCCAAGCCGGTGTCGGGCGCGGCGCGCACCGGACCGGAGCGGCAGGTGGCTCTCCTTGCGAAGGTCCGGTGCGCGTGCCTCGCTAGAGCGGTTCATCGTTTCACGGAAACGCAGAACCGCTCTTTCCCTTTGTTTTGGCGCAACTCCGGACGGAAACCGCTACGCACTTTTCCTGGAATTGCGCTGGCGGCGGCACGGCCGTCAAAGCACCTCCACCCGGGCTCCGCGCAGCTTGTCGCGGCGCAATTTGAGGTAGTTGCGCACATTCGGCGCAATGCGAAAACCTTCCAGTCTGCTATCCTCGAGCGCAGCCGCCCACCCCAGCGCCGCATAGCGGCTGCCATAGGCTTCGATCGTGGCTGCAAGGCTCTCGCGGCCGATGCGCCGGGCCAGAATGGCGCAGGCAGCCACCCGCGATTCAATCGACCGGCCATATTTGGGCGCGAATGCCAGCCCGCCATCCGCCATATCGTCGACATCATGCGCAAGGACGAGGAAAAGGATGTCCTCGTCGCCGGCCGGCACGCCTTGCGCCACAAGGCGCTCGGGATCCCCGGTGTCGAACTTCATCGCGCCGACCCTGGCGACAAGACCTTCCACCCGGGGTCCGAGCTTCTGCTCCAGCCACTTGCGGTGGGTCTCGCTGCGCCGGCTGGATTTGCCGTCCGGATATTGGGCGCTGTCATAGGCGGCGTGGAACATCGCGGCGACGACAAGATCGAGATCCTTGTCGAAATGCGCGACCGATGACGCGGCGCCGACGGCATGGCAAATAAAGGGTCGCCCGGTCTTGCGGTAGCGGCCATTGAACATGGCGCAGGCCACGCCGTAGGCCCTCTGGACGCGCAGGATATCTTCCACCGGGTGCCCGGCGTCGTGCAGCTGGATGTAAAGCGCCGTATTGGTCTGGCGCGGAACGAACAGGTCTTGTGCGGTCAAGCAAGCCCCCGGCTGTGCGGACCCTTCAGCACAGCCTGTGCCAGCCCCGGATCGGCGACAGAAAATTGCAAATATGACAGCCCAAGTCCAGTCCGGCCATCAGCCACCGCGGCCTAGATCCTCAAGCCGAATCGGATGCCGTCGTAGATGGCGGCATGGATGTTGCGCGAGGCGACCGCGTCGCCAATCCGGAACACGACGAAGCCGCCCTCCGGATTGCGCTTGGGGAAAATATCG
This sequence comes from Mesorhizobium sp. M4B.F.Ca.ET.143.01.1.1, assembly GCF_004792275.1. Lineage (NCBI taxonomy): Bacteria > Pseudomonadati > Pseudomonadota > Alphaproteobacteria > Hyphomicrobiales > Phyllobacteriaceae > Mesorhizobium > Mesorhizobium sp. M4B.F.Ca.ET.143.01.1.1. The sequence goes on along the minus strand of NZ_SRSR01000009.1, from coordinate 207,987 downwards.
CCGCCGCTCACCAGCCGCTCGTAGTCGACCGCGCCGCCATTGTTCGACAGCGGTTTCAGCGACAGATAGAGGTCGTCTAGCGGCGCGGTGCCATGCTCGACCACCACCTGGTCGACCCGCCGCTCGACGCGCCAGCCGTCGGCGAAGTCCGAGGCGAGCTCGGCGACGAGCTGGTTGCCCTCGCGCCGCACCGAACGCAGCCTGGTGTTGATGGTGATGGTGACACCCTTCTCCTGGAAAACGCGCATATAGGGCACATGGTTCAGGCCGCCCATTTCCGGCGCGAAGAAGCGCTCCGGCGAGACCAGCTCCAGCCTGGAGCCGCCATTGGCGATGAGTTCGGCAGCCCCCATGCCCTGATGGCCGCCATTGTCGTCATAGAGCAGCACGCTCTCGGCCGGTTTGACGGCACCCGCCATGATGTCCCAGCTCGAGGTGACGAGGTTATCGCCGGCCGTCAGCGGCGGATTCTGCGGTAAGCCGCCGGTGGCGACGATCACCACATCCGGCGACAGTGCCAGCACATCATCCTTCTCGGCCCAGGTGTCGTAGCGGATCTCGACGCCGAGACGGTCCAGCTCCGCCAGCCGCCAGTCGATGATGCCGATCAGTTCCTTGCGGCGCGGGTTCTGCGTCGCCAGCCGCACCTGGCCGCCAGCCTGGCTGGAGGCTTCGAGCACCGTCACCTGATGGCCGCGCTCCGCCGCGACGCGCGCCGCCTCCAGGCCGCCGGCGCCGGCGCCGACCACGACCACCTTGCGCCTGGGCCCGCCGCTCTTCGCGATGATGTGCGGTATCTCGGCCTCGCGGCCGGTCGCGGCGTTGTGGATACACAGCGCCTCGCCGCCCTCGTAGATGCGGTCGAGGCAATAGGTGGCGCCGACGCAAGGCCGGATCTCATGCTCTCGGCCCTCCATCACTTTGCGCATGATGTGCGGATCGGCGATATGGGCGCGGGTCATGCCGACCATGTCGAGTTTTCCCGTCGCAATCGCGTGGCGCGCGGTCGCTACGTCGGAAATGCGTGCCGCATGGAAGGTCGGGAACTTCGTCGCCGCCCTCACCTCGCCGGCGAAATCGAGATGCGGCGAGGAGCGCATTCCGGTCACCGGGATGACCTTGGTCAGTGCTGCATCGGTCTCGATCGAGCCGCGGATGATGTTGAGGAAATCGACCTTGCCCGAGGAGGCGAGCCGCCTGGCGATCTCGACGCCCTCCTCCTTCGACAGGCCCTTCTCAAAATCCTCGTCGGCGACCATGCGGATGCCAACGACGAACTTTTCGCCGACCGCGGCGCGCACGGCGTCGAGCACCAGGTTGGTGAAGCGCAGGCGGTTGTCGAGCGAGCCGCCATATTCGTCGTCACGATGGTTGGTGGCCGGCGACCAGAAGCCGTCCATCAGGTGGCCGTAGGATTCGAACTCGATGCCGTCGAGGCCGGCCGCCTGGCAGCGCTGCGCGGCGGACGCATAGTCGGCGACGATGCGCTCGATATCCCAGTCCTCGATGGTCTTCGGAAAGGCGCGATGCGCCGGCTCGCGCACCGGCGAAGCCGACAGCACCGGCAGCCAGTCGGCCTTGTTCCAGCCGGTGCGGCGGCCGAGATGGGTGATCTGGATCATCACCTTGCAGTCGTGCTCGTGGCAGGCATCCGCGAGTTCGGCGAGCCACGGCACGATGCGGTCGTCATAGACATGCAGATTGCCGAAGGCGGCCGGGCTGTCGCGCGAGACGATGGCCGACCCGGCGGTCATGGTCAGCGCCATGCCGCCCTTGGCCTTCTCGGCATGATAGAGCCGGTAGCGCTCTTTCGGCATTCCATCCTCGGAATAAGCCGGCTCGTGGCTCGTCGACATCACCCGGTTCTTCAGCGTCAGGTGCTTGAGCTGGTAGGGCTGGAGAAGCGGGTCGTTGCTGGTCATCGTCTTCCTGCTGGTTCAAGATTGTGGTTGAGCAGCGCGCGCCGCCCAGCGTCCATTTCTCGCATCGGATCGGTCCGAAAACCGCTGCGCGCCTTCCGGTCCGGTGCTAATGAGCGGCAAAACTCAAGGAACTCGGACCCATGATCGACACCAAAAACCTCACCCAGCTCGGCGCGCACGTCGAGACGCCACAGAGCCCTGAAACAGCGGTCCTGGAGACCGTGCCGTTTACGCGCGGTGACGGGCCGCCGGCGATCGTGCGCTTCACCTGCCCGGAATTCACCTCGCTCTGCCCGGTCACCGGCCAGCCGGATTTCGCCCATATCGTCATCGACTATGCGCCCGATGCTCTGCTGGTGGAATCGAAGTCGCTGAAGCTGTTCATGACCTCGTTCCGCAACCACGGCGCTTTCCATGAAGACTGCACCGTGATGATCGGCCGCCGCATCGTTGAAGCGACCAAGCCGCTCTGGCTGCGCATCGGCGGCTACTGGTTCCCGCGCGGCGGCATCCCGATCGACGTGTTCTGGCAGACCGGCGCGCCGCCGGAAGGCGCCTGGCTGCCCGACACCGGCGTGGCACCCTATCGCGGGCGCGGCTGAGCGGGATGGCGTGATCGCGCTCATTCGCACTGGTACTGGCTGAGCGCCCATTCGCCGGTGACCGACAGAAGGTCGGAGATCTTCCAGTCGCCGCCGACCTTCTTCAGCTTCCATTCCAGCCGGTGCGCGTTGTTTGCGACGACGAAGGCGACGACCACCTTGGCCTCGTCGCCCCTGACCGCCTCGATCGTCTTCAGGCTGCCTTCGATCGCCGCCTTGTCGTAGTCGGCATTGTCGAGCGCCATGTTGGGATCGAGGCATTCGCCCTGCCCTGAGTTGCGCAGCGCATCGCTCTTGTCGAGCACCGTTTTCGCTGGGTCGATGAAGTTCTTGCGCTCAGCCGGATCGAGCTCAAGCCCGAGATGCTCGTAGAACGGCTTCACCAGCGCCGTCGGCGAATCCGGCAGCACCGGTGCTGCAGGTGCACTTTCCGCTGGCGGCGATGCGGCCGGCGGGGTTGCCGTGTCGTCGGAAGGCGCGTTGTCGGCCGGGGCATTTGCCGGTGGCGCGCCGAACAGGCCCTGGGCGCAGGCGCCGCTCACACCCGCCGCCAGCATCGAAATGGTCGCAAACGCCAGGACAATGCCACGCACCATGGCATTACTCCGGCGCCTTGTCGGGCATGCATTCCAGCGCGCTCAGCGTCCAGCCGCTGGTCTTGGAGGCGATGTCGGCAATCTTCCATTTGCCGTCGACCTTCTTCAGCGACCAGACCATTTCGCGTTTGGAATCATCGCCTTCCGGGAACAGGCTGAAAGTCGCCGTGACCTCGGCGCTATCGCCGTTGACGGCTTCGGCAAGCTTCAGCGTTTTCGCCAGGGTTTTCTGATCGAAGTCCTGCGCGTCGAGGCCCGGATCGAAGTCGAGGCAGGCGACCTCGTCCGGATTGTTCTTGGCGGCCTGATCGTTGAGGGCAAACAGCTTGGTCACCGGCTCGGTGAAACGGTCGCGATATTGCTCGTCGCCCTCGAACCTGACCTCGGGAACATAGAAGAACTTCACGGCGTTGGAGGCCGGGCCCGCCAGAGCGGCGGCGGGCAAGGCAACGGAAAGGACGGCGGCCAGCACTATCGGTCTCATCGAGGATCTCCGGGCATCGGCAAAAATGGCAAGACGCCCCTTGCATATCGGCTTTTTTGCGGCTCATGAAGTCCCGGAGCGCCGCCCTCGGGCGGCCCGCCGGATGTCGCGGAGGGTCGCAATCGCCGACGATGCTGGCCATATGCAATCGCCGCGACCGTCACTGTATTCTCAGCCTCCGAACGTCGCGACAGGCGCTTTGAGTTGGGAGCGCTCAGGCTTGACGCCGAGCCCTGGCATCTGGGGGACACGTATATGCCCGTTTTCGATAATGATCGGGTTTGCGGGGTCCATGTGCCCTTCGATGTATTCCTGCGCGATCCAGGCCCCCTCAAAACGCCTCGGCTCGACGGTAGCGGCGAGGTGCACGCATGCCGCGGCGATGATGTCCCCACCCCAGGCATCATCGCAGCTGTGCGGCAGCGATCGTATCGCGCACAGGTCGCGGACCGTGACCATCTTGGTGAGGCCGCCAAGGCGGGTGACCTTCAATCCGAATCCGTCCGCGATGCCTGAAGAAATTGCCAGCAGGACGGCATTCAAATCCTCGGTATTCTCGTCGAGGTAGACCGGATGGGTCACGCGTCCCTTGAGGCTCGCGACTTCCTCCATTGTGTTGCAGGGCTGTTCGAACACGAACGGGATTGCCTGGCAGAGCCGGTCGATGTGCAGCGCCGCCGCGGTGGTGAGGCCACGATTGGCGTCGACCGCGATGCGGGCCTTGAAGCCCACCGCCTCCCATACCTTGTGCACGGTGGCGACGTCCTGTTCGATATCCCCTCCGCCTATCTTGATCTGAAGCCGTTTGTATCCGGCCTTGACCTTGTCCGCGGCAATACGCGCCGTCTCGTCGGGCGCACCGACGATAGTCGAGTAGTAGGAAGGCACACGATCGGTGAGCGCGCCGCCCAGGAGTGTTGAAACCGGCACGCCCAGCCGCTGGCCGGTGAGGTCGAGGAAGGCTATGTCCAAGGCCGCCTTGGCATAGTTGTGGCCGTTCAGCCGCTCGTCCATTCGCTTCGCAAGGCGGCGCATGGACGCGGTGTCCTCGCCGATGAGCCCGGGCGCCATTTCGGCAATTGCCGCTCGCGCACCCAGGGCGTGTTGGGGCTGGTAGACAGGGCCGACCGGGCACGTCTCACCCCAGCCTGACAGTCCATCCTCGGTGGTGACTTCAACCAGCGTGCTGTCCAGATCCCGCACGGTATCGCTGGCCATCCTGTAGGCACCGCCTTTGACAGGCAGGAGCACCTGATAGACCTTGATCGACGCGATGCGCATGCGGGCGTCAGCCCCCTTCGAGCCAAGCGATTTTGGCCACCCAGCCGACCTCACGCCTGACGTTCACAAACCCGGATCGCATCGCTGTGCTCAAGTCCGCACATTGTGCTTGCGCTTCATGAAGTCCTTGGCGGTCTCGACCGCCACCGCCGCGTCGCGGCAGTAGGCGTCGGCGCCGACCGCCTTGCCGAACTCCTCGTTGAGCGGCGCGCCGCCGACCAGCACGACATAGTCGTCGCGGATGCCCTTTTCCTTCATCGTGTCGATGACGACCTTCATGTAGGGCATGGTGGTGGTGAGCAGCGCCGACATGCCGATGATGTCGGGCTGGTGCTGCTCGATCGCCTCCAGATACTTCTCGACCGCATTGTTGATGCCGAGGTCGATGACGTCGAAGCCGGCGCCCTCCATCATCATGCCGACCAGATTCTTGCCGATGTCGTGGATGTCGCCCTTGACGGTGCCGATCACCATCTTGCCCTGCTTGGGCGCGCCGGTGGCGGCGAGCAGCGGGCGAAGGATGGCCATGCCGGCCTTCATGGCGTTGGCCGACAGCAGCACTTCCGGCACGAACAGGATGCCGTCGCGAAAATCCTCGCCGACGATGCGCATGCCTTCGACCAGCGCCTCGGTCAGCACCTTGTAGGGAACCCAGCCGCGCTCGAGAAGGATGTTGGTGCCTTCCTCGATCTCTTCCTTCAGCCCGTCATAAAGGTCGTCGTGCATCTGCTGCACGAGCTCGTCGTCGGAAAGCTCGGAAAGGATGATCTCGTCGTCGGACATTTTTTCTCGGCGCCAATTGCTCATGAGTGAATTACGGGCCGGCACCTCTTGTCAGAGGTGCCGGCGGCAGTTGCTTGCAAGTCTCGGGAGTTGTTCAGGCGTCCAGCCAGACGTTCTGGAAATCCATTTCGTAGGTCTGGTGCATCGAATAGTTCTTCACCTTCTTGCTCATGTGGCAGTAGAGCTTCTGCCAGAAGGGCTGGATGATGACGCCGGAATCCTGCAGAATCTGCTCGACGTCCTTCATCACTTCCTTGCGCTTGGCGGGATCGGCCAGCGAGAGCGCCTCCTTGAGCTTGGCGTCGAAATCCGGGTTCGCGAACGCCGTCTCATTCCAGGCCTCGCCAGAGCGATAGCCCAGCGCCAGCACCTGGACGCCGAGCGGACGCATGTACCAGATGGTCATCGAATAGGGATACTTCGTCCAGTCGTTCCAGAAGGTCGAGCCCGGCAGCACCGTACGCTTCACCTTGATGCCGGCATCGCGCAGCTGGCCGGCGATCGCATCGCCGGTGTTCTTCTGCCATTCGTCCTCGACGGTGATCAGCTCATGCTCGAAGTCGGCCTGCCCGGCATCCGCCATCAGCTTCTTGGCGGCGGCGGCATCGCGTGTCTTCTTGGGCAGCGGATAGTATTCGGGATGGATCGGGCTGACGTGGTGGTTCTCGCCAACGGTGCCGCGCCCGGCGTAGCCGAGCTGCATGACGGCATCGTTGTCGACCGCCATCTGCAGCGCATTGCGCACCCGCTGGTCGTCATAGGGCTTGTGGGTGATGTTGGTGCGGGCGACGAGGGTGGTCGCAGTCGCGACCTCCGATTTCACCAGATCCATCTTGTCGAGGGCATCGATGAAGTCGGCCGGCGTTTCGAAGTCGAGGTCGATCTCGCCGGAATCGAAGGCGTTCAGCGTGGCGTTGAAGTCGGTGCCGTAGTCGATGAACTCGACACTGTCGAGCGGCGTTTCGCCACCCCACCATTTGCCGCTCTCGCGACGCTTGACGACTGCCTTCTGGCCAACGTCGTAGGATACCAGCTCGAACGCTCCGGTGCCGATCGGCTTCTTGATTGGGTCGGCGCCATCCTTGTCGAAGTCGCGATGCACGACCAGCGCCGGATAGTCGGTGAAGCCCGGTATGATCGCGATATCGGCTTCGCTGAGCTTCAGCTTGACCGTATGGTCATCGACCTTGGTGATTGCGCCATCCCTTGCCTTGCCGGTCTTGGCGTCGACCAACGCGCCGACGCGGGCGGCCATGGAATTGCCGGACGCCCCCTTCTCGCACCAGCGATTCAGGTTGAAGACCACGTCATCGGCGTTGAAGGCATCGCCATTGTTCCAGGTGACGCCCTTGCGCAGGTGCAGCGTGTATTCGGTGGCGTCGTCGTTGATGTCCCAGCTCTCGAGCAGCACCGGCTCGAAGGTGAACTGGTGCGTGTAGCGGACGAGCGGCTCCAGCCAGCAACGGGTGACGTTCGCCATCTCGGTCCAGTCATAGGTGCGCGGATCCTTCTGCGCCTTGACCGACATCGAGACGTGCAGCGTGCCGCCTTTCTTGGGCTCGTCGGCCAGTGCTTTAGTCGGCACGGCAAGGCCGATCATGCCATAGGCGAACGCCGTCGACGCGCCGAAGGCGCTGGCCAGGGCCAGGAATTCACGCCTGTCCATGCGGCCCGCCCGCGTTTCTTCTGCCATTGCCTCGATAGCGCCCGGCACGCGGTCGCCATTGCTTCTGAAGAGTGCCATTTTTTCCTCCCTTATGGTTCGTCAGGTCTTCGCCTGTTTTACTAACTAACGCTGTCCGGCAGTTTTTCCTCACGCCGCGCGATCAAATCCTTAAGACCCTCGGCGATGCCCTCGTCGAGCTTCGGCTCCTCATAGTCGGCCAGCATGTTGCGCGCCTTCTCACGGCCGCGCGTGTCGTGGTCCTTCGCGCCTTCGGCGTTCCATTGCTCGTACGAATTGAAGTCCATGATCGAGGGCATGAAGAAGGCGGACTCGAAATGTTCGAGCGTGTGCTGGGTGCCGAGGAAATGGCCCTGCGGCCCCACCTCGCGGATCGCCGCCATCGCTTCCTTGAAATCGTCGAAGGGAAGGCCGCCGGCATATTTGTACCAGCCGACAAGCTGCTCGCAGTCGGTGGCGAATTTCGAATAGCCGCAGGTCAGCCCTGCCTCCAGCCATCCGGCCGAGTGCCAGATGTAGTTGGCGCCGGCAAGGATGGCGGCATGCATCAGCATGTTCGCCTCGTAGCCGGCTTGGGCGTCGTTCAATTTGGAGCCGACATGGAAGCCCGAGGTGCGCCACGGCAGTTTATATTTCCTGGCCAGCGCGCCCATCAGATACATCATCTGCGCCGCCTCCGGCGTGCCGCCCATCGGCGCTCCGGTCTTCATGTCGACCGTCACCATGAACTGGCCGTAGATCTGCGGCGACCCCGGACGCAGCAGCTGGGTGAAGGCGACGCCGGCCAGCGCTTCCGCATTGACCTGCGCCACCGCGCCGACGGCGGAGGCGGAGGTCGAGGCGCCGCACAGCGCGAAGGGCGCCAGGATCAGCGGCTGGTTGCTGCGCGCATAGACCTTCATCGCGTCCAGCATGGTGGCGTCCCACACCAGCGGCGAGTTGCAGTTGGTGATCGCCACCAGGACCGAATTGTCGCGGACATAGTCCTCGCCGAAGACGATGCCGGCCATCGCCATCGTGTCTTCGGCGCGTTCCTTCGACGTCACGATGCCCATGAACGGTTTGTCGGAGTGCTTCAGCGCCGAATGGATGATGTGCAGATGACGCTTCGGCACAGCGATTTCCATCGGTTCGCAGATGACCGAGCTCGACGAGTGCAGCGCCGGCGCCATGTAGGCGAGCTTGTGGAAATTGTTGAGGTCGGCGAGCGAGCCGTAGCGCCTGTTGTTGTCGAGGTCGCGGATATAGGGCGCGCCATACATCGGCACGAAGATGGAATTCTTGCCGCCGACGCGGACGGTGCGCTCGGGGTTGCGGGCATTGAGCGTGAATTCCGATGGAACCTTCGAGACCAGTTCCATCAAGAGCGCACGGTCGATACGCACGCGCGTTTCGGAGACATCGGCGCCGGCGGCCTTCCACAGGGCGATCGCCTCGTCGTCGCGGAACTCGCAGCCCACCTCTTCGAGGATCGAGAGCGATTCCTGGTGGATCAGTTCCACCGCCTCGTCGGGGACCATCTGATAAGCCGGGATCTGGCGCACCAGCGTCGGAAACGAGGCCACGGGAGCGCCCCGTATCGCCTTGCGCCCCAGGCGGCCGCCGCTTCTGCGGTTGGCATGTTCGGTCACTGCAACGGCCGGTGCATTCATGGTAATTCATCCTCCAACAGCCCGTCAACTTAACGAGGCGGAACATAGCTGTGACGCTGGAAAATCCTGATCTCTTGTATAAACTCCGCTTATGCGAAGTCTGCGCCACCTGCTGCCCTCCGCCGGCAGCCTGATCGTCTTCGAGGCGGCCGGCCGGCTGTCGAGCTTCACCGCCGCCGGTCGCGAGCTCGGCATGACGCAGGCGGCCGTGTCCTACGCCGTGCGCGGACTGGAGGAGCAGCTCGGCGCCAAGCTGTTCCAGCGCCGCCATCGCCAGGTTCTCCTGACCGAGGCCGGCGAGCGCTTCCACGCCGACGTCTCGCTCGGCCTTTCCCATATCCGCAAGTCGGCGGAGGACCTGCGCCTGCAGGCGACTGGCGGCCATGTGACGCTTGCCGCCTCGACCGCCTTCGGCTCATTCTGGATGATGCCGCGCCTGCAGCAGTTCCGCGACGAACTGCCGGGCGTCGATCTGCGCATCCAGACCGCCGATCGCGATCTCGACATCATCGCCGAGGGCATCCCGCTCGGCGTGCGCGGCGGCATGCCGCGCGACTGGCCGGACTATCATTCGATGTCGCTGTCCGACGAGGAGATCTTCCCGGTCGCAGGCCCCAGCTACCTCGCCAAATTCGGCAAGCCGAAAACGGTCGAGGAACTCGCCACGCACCGGCTCATCCATCTGGAGGAGCCCTACCGCGAGGCCCCGAACTGGGACGAATGGTTCGCGTCAGCCGGAACCAGCCTGCGCAACGCCGAGCGCGGCTTGCGCATCAATGATTATGCGCTGGTGATCCAGGCGGTGATGGAAGGGCAAGGCATCTCGCTCGGCTGGCGGCACCTGGTCGAGCGCCTCGTGGCATCGGGGCTTCTGGTGCCGGTGACGGATCATGTGCTGAGAACCGGCATCGGGTTCTACGTCATCTGGCCAAAGAACCGCGAACTCAGCGACAACGCGCGCAAGGTAAGGGACTGGCTGGTGACACAGGCGTGAGGTCGCCAGCTTCTGCGCGGCAGCGGAGCGCGAGGGGATCGTGACGGTAGCTGTTGCCAACTGTATTCCGCCCCTCCCCCAACGCTGTCGAATCCGCCTATAATCTCCGGATGCCCATCCGCCAGCTTTCCGAAACGATGATCAACCAGATCGCCGCCGGCGAGGTCATCGAGCGTCCGGCGAGCGTGGTGAAGGAACTGGTCGAGAACGCGCTCGATGCAGGTGCTACGCGCGTCGAGATCGTCACCGCGGGCGGCGGCCTGAACCTGATCCGCGTCACCGACGACGGCTCCGGCATCCCGGAGCGGGAACTGGCGCTGGCAATCGCACGCCACTGCACTTCCAAGCTTTCAGACGACATCCTCGACATCCGCTCACTCGGCTTCCGCGGCGAGGCGCTGCCCTCGATCGGCTCGGTGGCGCGGCTGTCGATCCGCTCGCGCACGGCCGCAGGCGACAGCGCGGCCGAGATCGGCATCGAGGGCGGCCGGGTCTCGGCGGTGAAGCCGGCGGCGGCCAACCGCGGCACCACGGTCGAGGTGCGCGACCTGTTCTTCGCCACGCCCGCACGGCTCAAATTCATGAAGGGCGAGCGGGCCGAAAGCTCGGCGACCAGCGACGTGGTGAAGCGCATCGCCATCGCCTTCCCCGGCGTGCGCTTCACGCTTGCCGGCACCGACCGCTCGACGCTGGAATTGCCGGCGACCGGCGACGATCCGGAGGGCCGGCTGCAACGCGTGGCGCAAGTGATGGGCGCCGAGTTCCCCGACAATGCCATCCCCATCGATGCCACGCGCGATGGCGTGCATCTTGCCGGCCACGTCTCCATTCCATCCTTCACGCGGGCGAACGCGCTGCAGCAATATGCCTATGTCAACGGAAGGCCGGTGCGCGACAAGCTGATCGCCGGCGCAATCCGCGGCGCCTTCGCCGACGTGCTGCCGCGCGACCGCCATGCGGTGACCGTGCTGTTCCTTTCGCTCGATCCGGCGACCGTCGACGTCAATGTCCATCCGGCCAAGGCCGATGTGCGTTTTCGCGATCCGGGCCTGGTGCGTGGGCTGATCGTCGGCGCCATCCGCGAGGCGCTGGCTGGCGCCGGCATCCGCGCCGCGACCACGGGCGCCGCCGGCATGATGGCGGCGTTCCGGCCGAGCGCCGCTCCCTTCGGCCATGGCGGGCCGGCCAATGGCCACCGCAGCTACGAGGCGGCCTACCGCGCGTCGGGTTTCGCCGGCTTCGAGCATTCGCCGCAGCGGCCGCTCGACATGGGATATGGCGACGCCCAGCAGCAAAGGGCCGGCTTCGGTGAACCCGACCAGGCGGCGTTCGATGCCGGGCCGCTTCACAGCGCCGACGCGCGCGCCAGCCAGGACGAGCCGGCCGTGACGTTGCTCGGCACGGCGCTGGGCGCGGCGCGGGCGCAGGTACACGAGAACTATATCGTCGCCCAGACCAGGGATTCGCTGGTCATCGTCGACCAGCACGCCGCGCATGAGCGGCTGGTCTACGAGGCCCTGAAGAACGCGCTGCACTCGCGTGCGGTGCCCTCGCAGATGCTTTTGCTGCCGGAGATCGTCGACTTGGCCGAAGAAGACGCCGAGCGGCTGGCCATGCATTCCGAGACGCTGGCCAGATTCGGCCTCGGCCTTGAGCGCTTCGGCCCGGGCGCGGTGGCGGTGCGCGAGACGCCGTCGATGCTCGGCGAAACCAATGTGCAGCAACTGGTGCGCGACCTCGCCGACGAGATCGCCGACAACGACACGGTCGAGACACTGAAGGAGCGGCTGCACCACATCGCGGCGACCATGGCCTGCCATGGCTCGGTGCGTTCGGGGCGGCTGCTGAAGCCCGAAGAGATGAACGCGCTGTTGCGCCAGATGGAGGCGACGCCCGGTTCCGGCACCTGCAACCACGGCCGCCCGACCTATATCGAGCTGAAGCTCGGCGACATCGAGCGGCTGTTCGGGCGGCGGTAGGATCGTACGACGCAGCCCCCGCCCCGCTGCTTCGCGGCGACCCTCCCCACAAGGAGGAGGTAAGCGCGGTGCCCTACCTCCCCCTTGCCGGGAGGTCGGATCGAAGGTCCGGGTGGGGGACATGAAAAGAGCCGCTCGATGCGGCTCTTTTCCTGACTCGGGAATGCTAGATCCCTGACTTACCGCTTCAAATTCACCACGATGACGCCGCCTAGCGCCAGCGCGCCGCCGAGGATGCCGAGCAGCGTCGGCACTTCGCCCAGCCAGAAGAAGCCGATCAGGGCGGACATCGGCGAGACCAGATAGAGGAAGTTCGAGGCACGCGCAGCCGGCAGGCGCGACAGCGCGGTCGCCCAGGCGGCGTAGGCGATCAGGCTGGGCACGATGCCGAGGTAGATGACGGCGCCGAGACCGGCTGTGTCGGCAACTGCCGCCTGCGAGATCGCTTCCGGCAGGAAGGGCGCTAGGCAGAGCGCGCCGAGCACCATGTTGGAGGCGGCGATGGTCAGCGGATGATGGCGGGCAAAGAGCGGCTTCTGGACGATGGTGTTGACGGCCGAGCAGAGCGCGGAACCCAGCACCAAGAGGGCACCGGTGTTGAAGTGCAGCCCCTGCCCGTCGGCCATGGCGATGATGCCGATGCCGGCGAACGAGATCAGCGTGCCGAGCCAGGCCATGCCCGAAAAGCGCTCGCCGAGCAGCGCCATCGCCATGATGGCGGTGAAGATAGGGCTGACGTTGATGATGAAGCCGGCGGCGCCCGCCGACACGGTCAGCTCGCCGAAATTGAGCATCGCCGTGTAAAGCGCGACGAAGATGGCGCCGCCGAAGCCGAAGCGCCACAACTCGTCGACCTTGGGCAGCGCCGGGCGCTTGACGGCCAGGAAGATCGCCGCCGGCACGGCGGCGATGGCAAAACGCAGCGCGCCGAGCTCCAGCGGCTGGAAGGCCTCGAGGCCTGCACGGATCGCCGGGAAGGCGGAGGCCCAGCCGACCACTGTGAGCGCGACCGCGATGGCCGCCGTGGTGTCCATTCGCTGTGTCTGATTCAACGTACCGGCATAGGCGGTCATCGCTATATCCTCGTTGCTTGGCTCCATGGGGCTAGAAGACCGCATCAACCGTGGATTGACAAACGACCAATTCGAGGGTCACCTGTGAGCATGGATCACAGCTCGAACCAGTTACTCCCGTTGGAGACCTTGCGCGCTTTCGATGCGGCGGCGCGAACGGGGAGCTTTTCGGCGGCGGCCGAGAGGCTGAACCTCACCCACGGCGCCATCAGCCGGCAGATCGCCAAGCTGGAGGACTGGCTGGGGCTGAAAGTGTTCGAGCGCAACGCGCGCGGCGTGACGCTGACCAATGAGGGCAACCGCCTGCATCTGAGAACCACCGAGGCCTTCGCGCTGATCTCGGTCAATTCCGACCGCTGGGTGGAGCCGCGCGGCACCGCGGTGGTGCGGCTGGCCTCGATCCCCTCGGTCAGCGGCCTGTGGCTGATGCCGCGCATGGCGGCGCTCGAGAACAGCCCGACCCGGCTGCGCATCGTGCTCGATGTCGACAACCGCCAGGCGGACCTCGCCGACGAAGGCATCGACCTTTCGGTGCGTTGCGGGCGCGGTCGCATTCCCGGTCGCGTCTCGGTGCAGCTGTTCGAGGAGTACATCTTCCCGATCGCTTCGCCGGAACTGGCGGGGGAAATAGGGCACGGCGACCCTGCCCGGCTGCTCAAGTTCCCGCTGATCAACGATTCCGACGCATCCGCCTGGCGCGCCTGGCTCGCGGCGCAGGATATCGACTACCGCCCTCGTCCACAGGATCGACGCTTCGAAGATTACAATCTGGTGCTCGACGCTGCGGCGCACGGGTTGGGCATCGCGCTGGCGCGGCCGCCACTGACGCAGGCGCAACTCAAGACGGGCTGGATCGTCGCCGTCGATGACCGCACCGCGCTCAATCCGGTGTCCTACTGGCTCGACCGGCCCGTCGGTCGCCCGCGCGCCGCCGCGGCAGACCTTGCGCGGCGCATTGCGGCACAGGCAGGCCTTGCGACTGAAAAACTCGAAGCCTTCCTGCAGGACGACGCGTAGAGCCGGTCAGACCTGGTCAGCGAAGCAGCAACAGCGCGATGGTGGTGATCGTCGCCGAGAGCAGCGCCGTTAAGATCGACATCATCCACAGCGGCGGCTGGCTGGGTTGCGACGATCGAGCGCTACCCGGTCGGGCGGCCGCGCCGGGTGGCCTGGGCGCGTTGGAATTGGCAGCAACCAGCACTGAAGAGGAAACCGCGATCGTGGACACAGGCAATGTCGGTGCCGCCGCAGCCCTCGTCATGCTGTCGGCTATCGCCGTCTGAGGCGAGGTCGGGCCGCGCGAAGCCTGTTCGGCTTCCGCCGCCGGCCTGCCTGGCCGAACGCCCGCCGAGGCACGATCCGCTTCCGGTTCCATGACCGCCCTGTAGGCATCCTCGATCTGGTCGGAAGACAGGCGTTGAGTCGCGTGGGCGGGCGGCCTCGGCAACGAGCCGTTGAAAGCCTGGGCGGCGAACTGGGCCGAAGTCGCGGCCGACGGCGCCGGCGGTTGGACAAGCGCCTTGACCAGCGCCGCGGTCGCCGGATCGGCCTTGGCCGTTGGCACCGGCTGCGGCGTGAGCGCCTCCTTCAGTGTCAGGCGGGTGGAGGAAATGTCCATGCCGGTTCCCATCAACCATTATGCTGATCGAGCGATACTCCACGAGCATTGCGTCAAGCTTGACCTTGCCTGCGATTTGTGGCGATTGAATCTCATGAACCCAAGCGTCATTTCATGATGAACCGTTTTGAAGGCCCGGGCGGCAAGGAAGCCCGCATCCGCTATCTCGACGGCGACTTTCAGGTCACCAGCCCAGGCGCATTCGTGCGCTGTGCGGTGACGGGCGAGAGCATTCCGCTGGATGAGCTCAAATACTGGAGCGTCGCCCGGCAGGAGCCCTACGTGAACGCCACCGCCTCGCTGCGCCGCGAGATCGAGATGCACCCGGAGCTGCGCAGCCGAAAGTAGGTCTTATCATCCCCGCAGCTTGCGCTGCCGCCAGGCATCCAGCGTCTCGTCGATGATGCGTTCGGGCGCATGGTCGAGCTCGAAGACGGCGTCGATCTCCAGTACGTCGAGCTGCTCCAGGAACTCTTGCGACGCGCCATGGCGCAGCCGGGCGGCGTCCTTGGCGGTGGTCGCCAGGCGAAGCCCATCGCGCTTGGCGGTCGCCGCCAGTTCGGCAAGTTCGTCCTCGGCGTAGAAATGATGGTCGGGGAAGGATTTGGCGAGCACGACCTCGCCGCCGGCCTCGCTCAGCGTGCGGAAGAACTTGTCGGGATGGCCGATACCGGCGAAAGCGAGAAAGCGCTTGCCGGCGAAGCGCTTGCGGGCGCGAGGCTCGGTATGCGCCTCGAAGATCGGCCGGCCGGCGCGCGCCGCCTGGCGCACCACCGCGTCGGCGGCCGTCCCCTCGCCCATCTTGAGCAGCGCGCTGGTGAAGACCAGCTGGTCGACGATGTTTGCTCTCAGCGGTCCGCCCGGGATGACGCGGCCGTTGCCGATGCCGTAGCGCGCGTCGACGACCACCAGCGCGAAGTCGATATGGAGGCGCGCGCTCTGGAAGCCGTCGTCCATGATGAGGAAGTCGCAGCCGAGCTTTTGCTTCAGCAGCCTGGCGCCGGCGGCACGGTTCGGCGTCACCGCCACCGGCGCATGCTCGGCCAAAAGCAGCGGCTCGTCGCCGACATGCTTGGCGGCGTCGTGATGCGCATCGACGATGTGCGGCTCACCGAAGGAGCCGCCGTGACCGCGCGACAGGAAGCCGGGATTGAGCTGCATGCGCTTGGCTTGCCTCGCGAGCGCGATCGCCACAGGCGTCTTACCGGTGCCGCCGACGGTGAAGTTGCCGACGCACAGCACCGGCGCCTCGACCTTTTCGCGCGGTGCCCGCCGCATGCGGCGGCCGGCGACGACCGCATAGGCCGCCGACAGCGGCGACAGCGCCAGAACGCGCCAGTCCGGTTTTTCCCACCAGAAGGGCGGTGCTTCGGAGGTCACGCTACCTCCCGTCTGCGCCCTTCAGGCGCGACTTGACGATCAGCGGCTGGATGTAGGGCTCCAGCGACTTCAGCGTGCGTGCCAGCGCGCCGCGCATCTCGTCGACGGTGGCCGCTCCCGCCGCCATCATCTCATGGCGCGCCACCTCGTTGGTCAGCAGGAAATTGACGGCGCCGGCCAGCATGTCGCGGTCGCGCACCAGCTTGGCGCCGCCGCTGTCGAGCAGGCGCTGATAGGCCTCGCGGAAGTTCTGCACGTTGCGGCCGGCGAGCACCGCCGTCTCCAGCATCGCCGGCTCGAGCGGGTTCTGGCCGCCCTCGGAGGTCAGCGAGCGGCCGACGAAGGCGATTTCCGTCAGCCGCAGGTAGAGACCCATCTCGCCGATCGTGTCGCCAAGCAGAATGTCGGTGTCGGCCGTAATCCTGTCGCCCCTGCTGCGGCGGGCGAGCTTCAGGCCCATGGCGGAAATCTGCGCGGAAAGCGCTTCGGCGCGATCGGGGTGGCGCGGCACGATGATGGTGAGCAAGCCGTGGTGGCGCCGGTGCAGGGTCGCATGCACCTCAGCCGCCACCACCTCCTCGCCGTCATGGGTCGAGATCGCCGCCCAGGTCGGCCGTTCGCCGATCTGCCGCTTCAGCGAGGCGAGCGCGCGCTCGTCGACCGGCGGCGGCGCGGTATCGACCTTGAGGTTGCCAGACACCGTCACAGGCCGGGCGCCGAGCGTGCGGAAGCGCTCGCCATCCACATCCGACTGGGCAACTACGTGGGCAAGGTTCTCGAACAGCGCCTCGGCGATGTTGGCGCGTTTCTTCCACGACGAGAAGGAGCGGTCGGACAGCCTGCCGTTGACCAGCACCTGCGGCACGCGGCGGGCGCCGAGTTCCAGCATGGTCATCGGCCAGATCTCCGATTCGGCGATGATCGCCAGGTCCGGCCGCCAATGGTCGAGGAAGCGGCTGACGGCGGGCTTCAGGTCAAGCGGCACGTATTGATGGATGATGCGGTCACCCAACCGCTCGTCGGCAACCTGGGCGGAGGTGACCGTGCCGGTGGTGAGCACGATGTTGACGCCATAGTCGAGGATGCTCTTGACCAGCGGCACGACGGCGATGGTCTCGCCGACGCTGGCCGCATGGATCCAGATCACCGGTCCTTCCGGACGCGGCCGGCCGGCGACACCGTAGCGCTCGCGCCGGCGCACGCGATCTTCCTTGCCCCTGGAGGTGCGCCAGGCGACATAGGGGCCGATCAGCGGATAGGCGGCGGCGCCCGCGTAGCGGTAGGCCGACAGCATGGCGCGCGCCCAGCGCTCGCTCATTTCGAACCGTCCACGAGGCGATAGGCCTCGGCAGTTGCGGCGTTGATCGCGTCGGTGACTTCCTGGCGCTTGCGTTCCATCTCGGCGTCGTCTGCATCGGCCGGCACGAATACCGGCGGCCCGACGATAACCGCTGAGCGGCCGAAAGGCAGGTTTATGGTGGTTTTATCCCAGCTTTTTTCAAGCACCTTGCGGCGGCTGGTGGCGATCGCCGAAGGCAGGATCGGCCGGCCGGACAGCCGCGCCAGAAGCACGACGCCCATCCCGGCGTCGCGCGGCGTGCCGTGCGGAATGTCGGCGATCATGGCCACGTTCTTATCGGCGGCGAGCGATTTCTTCAGGGCAATCAAAGCCTTGGCGCCACCCTTGTCGAGATGCCTCGTACTGTCGCGGCCACCGGAGCCGCGCACCGCCTCGATGCCGAACTTCTCAAGCATCAACGCGTTGAGCTCGGCATCCGCGCTGCGCGAGACCATGGCGACCAGCTTCCGGCCTTTCGGGTAATAGGCGGGCGTCAGCAGGTGCTGGCCGTGCCAGAGCGCGATGATACCGGGCTCCAGATGCGCGTAGGCGCCGCCGGCGACCTGAGTCGACCCCTTGACCAGCGGGCTCGTCAGGCGAACCAGACGGACAAAATTGGCGAACAGGCCGGCGATGAAGCTTTTGACGAACCGCGACTGCGCCAGCGGCTCGCGAATCCTGCGCCAGAGCGTCTTGCCGCCACGCCTGACCGTATGGGCGGGCTGCCCCTTCACCGCTTCATGCTCCAACGGTGTCAACCGGCGGCCTTCACGTCTGGGTCGAGCAGCCGGTGCAGGTGAACGACGAAATAGCGCATATGGGCATTGTCGACGCTGGCCTGCGCCTTGGCTTTCCATGCCGAGTGCGCGGACTGGTAGTCGGGATAGATGCCGACGATGTCGAGTCCGTCGAGGTCGCGGAATTCGGTTCCGCCGAGCTTCTTCAACTCGCCACCAAATACCAGGTGCAAAAGCTGTTTCTTTCCGTCTTCCACGGCCATGTCGGTCCTTCACATATCGTGAGTTTGCAAAGGTCTAGACCAAAGCCGCCGACTTTGGAACCTTTGATGATGGTTCAACTTTCCAGCCCGGCGATGACGCCGGCAAGCACGTCGAGCAGCTCGCCGCTGCCGGCGGCCAGCGCGCCGTGGTGGATCACCGCGCCGGCATAGCGCGGCGGCCGGCCTTGTCTGTCGAGCAAGGCGCCGCCCGCCTCGCGCAGGATGAGGTCGGCGGCGGCGATGTCCCAGTCATGCGCGTTGGGCTTGACGAAGGTGGCGTCGAGCTTGCCGGCGGCGATCATCGCCAGCCGGTAGGCAAGCGATGGAATATAGGGCATGCGGTGCAACCGGCCCTGCCACGCCTCCGGCAGCAGGTCGACCAGCGGCTTCGGGCCGCCGATATCCACATTGTCCGGCAGCGCGCGCACGCGAATCCGCTCGCCGTTGAGGAAGGCGCCTTCGCCGGGCAGCGCCCAGTAGGTCTCATGCTTGGCCGGGCATTCGAGGACGCCGGCAAGCGTCACCCCGTTTTCCACCACCGCGACGCTCACGCACCAGGAGTGCAGGCCATCGAGAAAACCACGCGTGCCGTCGATCGGGTCGACGACGAAGGTGCGGTGCGCGGCAAGCCTGGCATGGTCGTCGGCGGTTTCCTCCGATAGCCAGCCGTAACCCGGCCGCGCCTTGAGCAAGGTCTGGCGAAGATAGGCGTCGGCCGCGTGGTCGGCCTCGCTGACCGGCGAAGTGCCACCCTTCATCCAGACTTGCGGGTTGTTGCCGAAATAGCGCATGGCGATCGCGCCCGCCTCGCGGGCGGCGTCGCGCAGCAGAGCGAGGTCCTCGCGGGCCCCGGTCAGGACGGTCGGATCAGGCGCCGGCAAGGGTCATGCCTTCGATGAGCAGCGTCGGCGCCGCGGTGCCGAAATTGCGGTCGAGGTCGCTCGCCGGCACCATATTGAGGAACATGGTCTTCAGATTGGAGGCAATTGTCACTTCGGCGACCGGATAGGTGAGCTCGCCATTCTCGATCCAGAATCCGGAGGCGCCGCGGCTGTATTCGCCGGTCACCATGTCGACGCCCTGGCCAAAGACTTCAGTGACATAGAAGCCGCGCTTCAGCGACTTGATGAGGTCTTCCGGCGTCCGCTCGCCCGGCTCGATGGCGAGATTGGTCGAGGACGGCGAGACCGAGGAGCCGCTGCGCGAGCCGCGTCCGTTGGTGACAAGGCCGAGCTCACGCGCGGCCGAGGTCGACAGGAACCAGTGGTTGAGCACGCCCTTGTCCACCATCAGCAGTTTCTCGCCCTCGACGCCTTCGCCGTCAAAGGGGCGCGAGGCCTGGCCGCGGCGCCTCAGCGGCTCGTCGGTGACGGTGATCGCCGCGGCGACGACCTGCTTGCCCATCATCTCGCGCAGGAAACTGGTCTTGCGCGCCACCGCGGCGCCATTGATGGCGCCGGCGAGATGGCCAGCGATGCCGCGCGCGACGCGCGGATCGAACACGACGTCGACCGGTCCGGTCGCCGCCTTGCGAGCGCCGAGGCGGCGCACGGCGCGCTCGCCGGCCTTGCGGCCGATCTCTTCGGGCGCATCGAGATCGGCGAAATGCTGGCGCGACGAGAACTCATAGTCGCGCTCCATGCCGGTGCCCTCGCCGGCAATGACACTGGTCGAGCGCGAGAAGCGCGAGGCGACATACTGGCCGACGAAACCGTGCGAGGTGGCAAGCACCAGGCCGCCCAGCCCGGCGCTGGCGCCGCTGCCGGCCGAATTGGTGACGCCCTTGACGGCGAGTGCGGCCGCTTCCGCCGCAAGTGCCGCCTCCTTCAACGCATCGGCCGAAACCTCGGTGGCGTCGAAGAGGTCGAGGTCGCGGGGCTTGCCGGCCAGAAGGGCAGGATCGGCAAGGCCCTGATAGGGATCCTCGGGCGATACCCTGGCCATGGCGACGGCGCGTTCAGCCAGCGCCCTGGGGTCCGAGGCCGAGGTCGCCGAAACGCTCGCCACCCGCTGGCCGACGAAGACGCGCAGCGAGACATCCTCGCTTTCCGACGATTCGGTGCCCTCGACCTTGCCCAGCCGCACCGAAACGCCCGCCGAGCGACCACGCACCGCGACAGCGTCGGCGGCATCGGCGCCGGCGCGCCTTGCAGCCTCGACCAGGGCCGCGACGCGGTCGGTCAGTTTTGCTGCGTCGAGCTTGTCGGTCATGCACTTGATCCTGTTTCTTCGCCGTGGTTGGGAAGCTGCCGCACCATCTATTGTTCCCCTGCCGCTTGTGCAATGGCGGAAGGACAATCAGAGTGCCGCGACCAAATCGCGCCCGGACCGGCCGAAACCACCGCCCAATGCATCGCCAAACTGCCAGGAGCCTTCGCCATGACCCCTTTCCATCTCGCCTTTCCGGTGCGTGAT
The DNA here is from genome assembly GCF_004792275.1 of Mesorhizobium sp. M4B.F.Ca.ET.143.01.1.1. Lineage (NCBI taxonomy): Bacteria > Pseudomonadati > Pseudomonadota > Alphaproteobacteria > Hyphomicrobiales > Phyllobacteriaceae > Mesorhizobium > Mesorhizobium sp. M4B.F.Ca.ET.143.01.1.1. The sequence goes on along the minus strand of NZ_SRSR01000009.1, from coordinate 187,185 downwards.
CTCGATGAAACCCGCGCTTTCTATGGCGAGGTGCTGGGCTGTGCCATCGGTCGCTCCTCGGCGAGTTGGGTGGATTTCGATCTCTTCGGCCACCAAATGTCGGCGCATTTGCGGCCGCAGGCCTCAGTGGCGGCGCACGACGGCAAGGTCGACGGTGTCGCGGTGCCGATTCCGCATTTCGGCGCGGTGCTGCTGATGGACGAATGGGAGCGGCTGGCAGCCAGGCTGGAAGCGCGATCTGACATAGACTGGCTGGAGCGCCCGATGGTGCGCTTCAAGGGCGAGCCCGGCGAGCAAGCGACGCTGTTCATCCGCGACCCCTCCGGCAATGCCCTGGAATTCAAGGGCTTCCGTTCGCTGGAGCAGATCTTCGCGCATTGAGCCGATCGGGCCACGCCACAAGCTGAGCCGCGCTGCTACTTCGCGCCCGTCTCGTACTGGCCGGCGATGAAGATTTCGAGGAAGCGCCGCCCGTCGCGGCGCGAAGCCTCCTGGCCGGCGTCGTAATTGGCCATCGCCGTTTGCCTTTGCCTGAAGATGTCGTAGGCGCGGCGGGCGAGCGGCATGGCGGCTTCATAGCCGTTGGTCTTGGTGACAATCATGCGAACCGCCGTGGCCAGGACATATTCGGTCACCTGCGGATCGTCCCGCGCGACGTCCGCCGCGGCGGTGGCGGCTTGCAGCAGATCGCGCACCGCGGGCCCGTCGGGGGCACCGTCGCCGCGCGCCAGCACCGCGATCGCGACATAGAAGCGCGACAGCGCCGCGTTGACCGCATCGCCCGACAGGGCCGCATCCGCCTCGCTCTTCCTGAAGGTCTCCTCGGCGCGCTGGTAATCGCCGCTGCTGAAGGCAAGTCCGGCCTGCTGCGAAAGCAGCGCAAAGCGCTGTTCCGGCGTCGCCGCGAAATCGCCGGCTATGTCGATGGCGGCCGCGGCCGCCTGCCGGTCGCCGGTCGCCACGGCTGCAGCGGCGAGGCGGCTGAAGACGCTCCAGGTCAAACGACGCCAGCCAGCGTCGGTCAGCGCGAGATCGCGCAGCTTCGGCTTCGACTGGCCATCCCATGGCGAGGCGACCAGCAGATCGGCGGCGCGGCGCAGCGCCGCCACAGCCAGGGCATTGCGCCCCTCGAAAGCATAGGCGGTGCCGGAGATCGACTGGCAGTGGGCGTTCTGGAAATCGACATCATCCTCGGCAAGACCGGTACCGCCCGGCAGCATGGCCCGCGATGCAAGGGTCAGAGCGAGTTCGGTATTGCCGACAGCCAGCGCCTGGTCGGCCTTCCCGGCAAGATCGAGCGCCAGTTCGGCAGCCGACGGCAGAGCCCGCCCGGCATCGGCGCCGGTGGCGCTCTTCGCCCACGACCGGGCTTGGTCCTCCAGTTGCTTGCGCTGCGCCTCGCCGAAGCGCTCGCCCATCCACAGCGCGGTGATGGTCACGGTCTCGATCGCTTCCTTGTAGCGGCCGAGATCGGCCAGCGCATAGGCGCGCGACACCAGCAGCGAATTCTTCATGTCTGCGTCGGGCTGCTGCGCGCCGAGCAGCAGCGACAGGCCTTCGTCCGCCAGTTGCAGCGCAAACGCCGGGTTGCCGTCGAAGCGGGTGGTGTCGGCATACATGGCGTAGATGATCGCAAAGTCGGGCGTGAGCTCGCCCCTGCGGCGGGCGTCGCGCAGCGCCTCGCTGAACATGCCGCGCACTTCGGGGTAGCTGTCGTTCTTGCGGTAGGCCTCGGCGGCCTTCTCGGCCACGGCGAACGGATCGATGCGGTCGGCCAGGGCGACACCTGCCTGGAGAGACAGCAGCGACGCAGCGATGAAGCGCAGAACCGTCTTCAATAGCCGCCCTCCCCGACAAGGACGAAGGGCGCCCAGGCGGACGGGTGCGCAAGCGAGGGATCATCCTTGTCCTGCATGATGTCGAGCATGGCGAGGCGGAGCGCCTCGGCTCGGCGGAGCCTTGAGCCGCTGCCCAGCGCCGCAAGCGTCTGCGTGGTCAGACGTGCGGCGGCATCGTCGCGGACCGGCCAGTGGGAGACAAGGATCGCCCGCGCGCCGGCGTAGAGGAAGGCGCGCGCCAGGCCGGACAGGCCCTCGGCGTCAGGCCGGCCGTCACCGCCGGCGGTGTTGCAGGCCGAGAGGATGACCCATTGCGCCGACAGTTTGAGCTCCGCCACTTCGGAGGCGGTCAGCAGGCCGTCATCGCGCGCGGTGGCGACTTGCGGCGGGGTCAGCACCAGGGCTGGCTCGGCCAGACCGCGCAGGTCGCCGGAGAGCAGGCCATGAGTGGCGAAAGCCAGGACGTCCGTCGTCGACAGGTCCGTCTGCTTGACGATGGTTTCGCTCGCCCTCGCGCCGACAAAGAGGTCCGTTTCCGGCGCGCCGAGAATGGCGGCGAGCTTGCGCAACTCCGGGCCGGTCTCAGGCAGCGGCGGCAGGTCGCGCACTGCGTCGACATTGGCGAGGCTGCCGCGAAAGAAACTTGCGGGAGGGGCGGAAGCGACCTCGACCGTCTCGCCGCCCAGCACAGGCGCGCCGAAGCCGCGAAAGGCAATGCGCTTTTTGCCGCCGCGCGGCGGCGGGTATTTGCGGATGACGGCCAGGCTGTCGACGGACGGCAAGGTGGTGAAGGCATAGTGCCTCGCCAGCCAGTCGGTCCGGCGCAGCGCCTCCGGGTCGGTGTCTTCACCGGTGGGAGCCGAGGCGACGAGTACCGACAAGGGAAGGCCGGCCAGCGGACCGTCACTGACGACGAAGACGTGGCGCGCGGCCTTCAGCGCCGGCTCGACCGGTCGGATCAGCTCGCCATAGAGGATGCTGGCCGTCGTGCGATCGAAGGGCGCGACACGCGGCTTGTCCATGCCGGGGACCAGTGTCCTGGCGCCGCGCGCGGCCGCCGCCGGATCGAGCTCGGCCCGCAACCTGGCGATGTCGCCGCCAAGGATCTCCGCACCATAGCCGGTTTCGGTCCAGGCGGTGTCATGCTTGCCGATCGCCCAGACGAAGATGTGATCGTGCCCGGCAAGCATCAGCAGCAGGCCCTCGTCCTCATCGAGCAGGGCCTGCACGTCGGCCACCGACAGCGGTTTGGGATGGGCAAGGTCGGCATAGCGCGGGAAGGACCGCGCCAGCGTGGCGTCGACGCCAACCAGTTCGGCGCGCAGAGAATCGATCTCGCCGCGCAGGCGCACCAGCGCGTCGGCGCCGCTCGCACCGGCAGAAGTCGCCTGCCCCAGCGCCTTTTCCTTCCCGCTGATCATGGCCACGATATCCTGGCGCTGGCGCACAATGCCCGCCAGCTCCGGCGAGCCGGCAGCGGCGCGCAGGCCAAGCTGCTGCAAGGCATTGCCCGCGGAGGACAGCAGCGCCCATTGCGCGGCCTCGAACGCATCCTCAAGGTGGCGGTCGGCCGCCGGCGCGACTGCCGGGGCGCCGACGGACGCCAGCCCGGCCACCAGAAGACAGATGCGCGCCAGGCGCCAAGGCGCCCGCGGCGATTTCAATTCAGCCAGCCCCAACGACAACCCCTGCCCGCCGATCGCCACGCCGGAATACGCGGCGATCGCGCCATCATTGTGATGGGGAGGATTGGATGCAAGAGGGCGGAGCGTTGGCCTCTATCAGGCGCTGAAGCGATCGGCGGCAAAAGGACCCAGCCGAGAGGCATCCACCGTGCCGCCGATCAGTGCCGCAACCAAACGTGCCGTGATCGGCGCCAAGGTCAGGCCGAGATGACCGTGGCCGAAGGCGTGGATCACCCTGGAACTGCCGCGCGAACGGCCGATGACCGGCCGGGAATCGGGCAGTGACGGACGAAAACCCATCCATTCGGACGAGTTTTGGCCAAGGTTGGGGAAGAACTGCCTGACGCCGCGATCGAGCAGCGCCAGCCGGCGCGGATTTGGCGGCGCGGCAAGCCCGCCGAGCTCGACCGTGCCGGCGACCCGCAGCCGGCCAGCCATCGGCGTCATGTAGAAACCGAGATCGACAGGACAGACCGGGCGATTGAGCAGGGGAACATCTGTCGGGAATTCGAGATGGTAGCCACGCTCGGTGTCGAGAGGGATTTTGTCGCCGGCCTGCGCTGCCAGGGCCCGTGACCGCGCGCCGGCGGCGATCACCACCGCGCCCGCCTTGATATCCATATCGGGACCGCTCAGCCTGACACTGCTCCCCTCGATTTGCAGCCCGGTCACCTCAGCCTTGACCAGCAACGTCCCGCACACGGTTGCGGCATCGAGCAGCCGCTGCATCAGCGTCCCGGGATCGGTGACGTTCATCGAGTCCGGGAAATAGAGGCCGCGCGCTCCCGTCGCCGGAAGGCCGGGCTCCAGCGCGGCCACCTCTTCCGCATCCAGCACCTGCTGGTGAACGCCAAACCCGGCGCGCAGCGCCCTGCCCCCGGCACCAGCGGCGAAATCGCTTTCGCGTCGATAGAGATAGAGGCAGCCTTTGCGGCGTAAGAGGTCCTGCAGGCCCGCCTCCTGCACCATCTCCTCCCAGGCCGGCAAGGCTTCCGCCAGCAGCCCGGCGAGCGCCACTGCATTGGCGCGGGTGGCCGCCGGAAGCGATTGCCTGACAAAGCGCACCAGCCATGGCGCCAACTGGAAAAGTGCTGCCCAGCGCATCGAAAACGGACTGTCCGGATCGAGCAGCAGTTTCGGCAAGGCGCGCAGGACGGCCGGATTGCCCACCGGCATGCAGGCGTATTCGGCGAGCGTCCCGGCATTGCCGAACGAGGCGCCCGAGCCCGGCTCGTTGGGATCGATCAGCAGGACCTCACGGCCTTCGCCAGCAAGCCGCAACGCTGTCGCCAGCCCGACGACACCGGCGCCAATGATGGCGATCTCGACTGTCCTGGACGCTGCCACCGGTGACCTACACAAAACCCGGCAGTTGCAGATGACCGGCCGCGAGCAACTCGGCCATCGTGCTGAGCGCCGTGCGCAGATCCTCCTGCGAACGTGCCGCGCCGACATTGATGCGCACGCCGTGCTGGACCGGTTCGCGGCCGACCGCGAAGGCATCGCCGGGCAGCACGGCAACGCCGCGTTCCAGGCAAGTGCGGGCAAAGCCCGCGCCGCGCCAGGGTTCAGACAGGCGCAGCCAGGCATGGGTCGACGTCGGATGCGCCTGGATATCGAAGCGGCCGAGGATTTCGCTGAGGATGGCCTGGCGCTGGCGCAGCTCCTGTTTCTGGATCTCGATGATGCGGGCGGCCGAGCCTTCCTCGATCAGCCTTGCGCCGATCAGCGCCGTCAGCGGGCTGATGCTCCAGCAGTTGATGCGCAGCGCCGCCGCGACCTGGCCAGCGATGGGGCGCGGGGCGATGACGAAGCCCAGGCGCAGGCCTGGCGCCAGGCATTTCGACAGCGCGCCGAGATGGATCGTCAGCTCCGGCTCGAGACTGGCGAAGGATGGCGGCGGATCGTCGGCAAGCGGCCGATAGACGTCGTCCTCGATGATCAGCACGTTGTGGCGCCTGGCGACCGCGGCGAGATCGCGCCGGCGTTCCTCGCTCAGCGTGATCGTCGTCGGATTGTGCAGCGTCGGCACCAGGAAGACGGCGCGCGGGCGCAGTTGCGCGCAGGCGGCGTCGAAAGCGTCGGGACGCATGCCGCCGCGGTCCATGGCGATGCCCCTGAGGTCCAGCCCGTGCACGCGGCACAGCGCATTGATGCCCTGGTAGGTCACCTCGTCGGCCAACACCACCTCGCCTTGCCGGGTGACGGCGCCGAGCAGGCAGTCCAGGCCATGCTGGGCCCCGGCAGCCAGCACGACGCGGCCGGGGTCGCCATCGCCGGCAACGGATTTGAACCAGTCGGCCACCGCCACTCGCGCCCAGAGCGGTCCTTCCGGCGGATGGTAATCCTGCAGCGCGGTGTAGTGTCGGTCCTTGGACAGGCGCGGCAAGAGTGCTGCTACCGCATCGAGATAGGCCGATGTGGCGGGCCGGTTTACGGAAAGGTCGATGATGCCGCTCTGGTCGCTCGGCGCCGACACGAAGCCCGGTTTTTCGCCGGCGTCACGGGCGGCGACCGTCGTGCCGCGCCCGGGCCGCGCTTCGAGCAGGCCCTGCTCCTGAAGGGTCGACAAGGCCCGCGTGACGGTCGTGACATTGATGCCCAGCGCCCGCGCGATCTCGCGCTGCGGCGGCAACCGGTCACCGACAGCGAGCGTGCCGGCGGCGATGCGTTCGGCGATCGCATCGGCAAGACGGCGGTAGACCGGACTTTCGTCGTCGGCGAGGCGAAGATCTTGGAGCATACGGGATTCGACTACGGCTGATGTCTCACTGTGGCGCATCTAGCATAAGACAATACTCCGTACAATAGAGCTTGTCTGACGCACAATCGCAAGACGCCCTGCCAGAAATCTCACACAATTCGTTAAAAATCGGCTTGACGGACAAAGTTGTCTGCATCTATGGTCGATTTCAGGTTAATTGTGTGACCATACAAGTCGCACGACCTGCCGGGCAGCAGGCCGGTTTCCGGGAGGACGAGGCATGGATCGCAAGCCGCATCTCAGCCGCATCAAGGATTGCGGACTATGAGCGCCCGCCAGGCCGCATTGCCGGCCGCGGCGGCCACGATCGCGCCCGCCACGCAAGCAGATCCCGTCGGCAAGGGTTTCGTCGAATTCGCCGATGTCGAAAAATCCTACGACGGACGGACCTTCGCGGTGACGCGGATGAACCTCACCGTTGCGCGCGGCGAATTCCTGACGCTGCTTGGTCCTTCCGGCTCCGGCAAGACAACGACACTCAACATGCTTGCCGGCTTCGAGCGGCCGACGCATGGCACGATCACGCTTGAAGGCCAGCCGGTCGACCGCTTGCCGCCCTATCAGCGCAACATCGGCATGGTGTTCCAGAACTACGCGCTGTTCCCGCATATGACGGTCGAGGAGAACGTCGGCTTCCCGCTCTCGGTCCGGCAGGTCGACAAGGCCGATATCGCGTCCAGGGTAGCGAGCGCACTCGACATGGTGCGGCTCAGGCAATTTGGCGACCGCAGGCCGACCCAGCTTTCCGGCGGCCAGCAGCAGCGCGTGGCGCTTGCCCGCGCCCTGGTGTTCAAGCCGAGCCTGGTGCTCATGGACGAGCCGCTCGGCGCGCTCGACAAGAAGCTGCGCGAACACATGCAGCTCGAGATCAAACAAATCCACACCATGCTCGGCGTCACCATTGTCTACGTCACGCATGACCAGAGCGAGGCACTGACGATGTCGGACCGCGTCGCTGTCTTCAACAATGGCGGCATCGTCCAGCTCGGTTCGCCCGACGATCTCTACAACGCGCCGCAGAGCTCTTTCGTGGCGAGCTTCATCGGCGAGAACAACACGCTCGAAGGCGTGGTCGATCGCGTCTCCGGCGCAGAATGCCGCGTCAGGCTGAATGGCGGCGGCGAGCTTACCGCACTCGCCATCGGCGTCGCGCAGGGCGCTCCCTGCCACGTCGCCATCCGCCCGGAGCGGCTGACCCTGACGCCGACGGCGGCCGGCGGCAATGCCCTGCCCGCCACTGTGGACGGGCGTATCTATCTCGGCGACCACCTGCGCCTTTTGGCCAGGCTCGCCAGCGACCAGGTGCTGACCGTCAAGGTCGGCCCCGAATCGACGATGGCAAACGGCGAGACCGTGACGGTCTCCTGCGCGTCCAATGATTGCCGCGCCTTTCCGGCCGATGCCGGATCGGGCGGTGCCATTCCAAAACAGGGGAAAACGAAATGACACTCATGAGGAAGACTCTTCTCGCGCTCGCGGCCGCCACGGCCTCGATGACCATCGCCGGCGCCGCCTTCACCGACGAGCTGTCGATCATGGCGAGCGGCGGCGCCTGGCAGGACGCGCAACGCAAGGCCTGGTTCGAACCTTTCAGCAAGGAGACAGGCGCCAAGATCCTCGAGCAGGAGTATCTCGGCGATCTCGGCAAGGTCAAAGCGATGGTCGAGACCGGCAACGTGCCGATCGACCTGGTGACGGTCGAGACGGCGACCGTGCTGCAGGGTTGCGACGCCGGTATCCTCGAACGCCTCGACTATTCCAAGATCGGGCCGCGCGACAAGTTCATCGAAGGCTCGGCGCTCGATTGCGGTGTCGGTCTCGACGCTTACGGCGACATCCTCGCCTACGATCCGACCGTGCTGAAAGAAGCGCCAACCTCGGTTCTCGACCTGTTCGACACGACCAAATTCCCCGGCAAGCGCGCCATGCGCAAGTTCCCGGCGCAGAACCTCGAATGGGCGCTGATGGCAGACGGCGTGGCGCCGGCAGACGTCTACAAGGTGCTGGCCACGCCGGAGGGCGTCGACCGTGCCTTCAAGAAGCTCGACACGATCAAGAAGGACATCGTCTGGTGGGATGCCGGCGCGCAGCCGGCGCAGCTTCTGGCTTCCCAGGAAGTGGTGATGACCACCGCCTGGAACGGCCGCATCCAGAACGCCATCGACAACGACAAGAAGCCATTCAAGATCGTCTGGAACAACCAGATCCTCGAATACGACATGATCTCCATTCCAAAGGGCGCCAGGAATCCGGAGCTGGCCTACAAATACCTCGCCTATATCAGCCAGCCGGAAAACAACGCCAAGCTCGCCAGCTACATCACCTATGGGCCGGTGCGCACCGACGCGGCGTCCTTCGTCGCTCCCGACGCGCTGCCGAAACTGCCGAACGCTCCGGATCACTTGAGCGGCGCCTATCTGGTTGCCGACACCGAGTTCTGGGGCGACTATGGCGAGGACCTCGTCAAGCGCTTCAACGCCTGGCTTGCGCAGTAGGCGAGAGATGTCGGCGCTCCAGCCCAGCGAACTCGACCGGCCCGCGCTGGCCCGCGGCCGGTCAGCCGCCGACGCCGACCTGAAATCGGTGTCGGCGGCGCTCCGGCGCGCCGAATTCGGCGACCGGCTGCGCACGCTGCTGCTGGCGGCGCCTTTGCTCATCCTCCTGGGGCTGAGCTTCGGCATCCCAATCGTGCTCCTGCTGTCGCGCGCCGTCTATGATCCGACAATCGCAGATGCTTTGCCCAAGACGACCGTGGCCCTGGGCGGCTGGAACGGCCAGGGCCTGCCGGGTGACGATGCCTTCGCGGCGCTCGCGGCGGACCTCAAGGACAATCAGGCCAAGGGCACGGCCTATGAGCTGGCAAAAAGCCTCAACGCCCGCCTGCCCGGCGCGCGCAGCCAGGTGCTGAAGACGGCGCGCAAGCTCGAAAGCGCCGACGGCCAGGCCGCGCTCGACGCCGTGAAATCGCTGCCGTTCTGGTCAGCGCCGTCGACCTGGCCGACGATCCGGAACGGCACTCACAGCCTCACCTCGTTCTATCTGCTCAGCGCCCTCGACCTGCGCTGGAATGCCGATGGCAGCATCGAGCGGGTGCCGCCGGAGCAGGCGATTTTCGTGCAGGTGTTCCTGCGCACCTTCTTCGTCGCCGCCGCGGTGACGCTGGCCACGCTGCTGCTGGGGTTTCCGCTGGCCTATCTCATCGCCAGCGTACCGAAGGGGCTGGCGGCCATCCTGATCGTTGCGGTGCTTTTGCCGTTCTGGACTTCGATCCTGGTGCGCACAGCCGCGTGGACGGTCCTTTTGCAGAAATTCGGGCTGGTCAATGACTTCCTGCTCTTTATCGGCGTCGCAAGCGAACGGCTCGACCTGATGTACAGCCGTATCGGCCTGATCATAGCCATGACCCATATCCAGCTGCCGTTCACGCTACTGCCGATCTACAGCGTCATGCGCACGATCCCGCCCTCGCAGATGAAGGCCGCCTATTCGCTCGGCGCCAAGCCCTTCACTGCCTTCCGCCGCGTCTACATTCCGCAGGTGTTTCCGGGCGTCATGGCCGGCTGCCTGCTCACCTTCATCTTGTGCCTGGGCTACTACATCACGCCGGCGCTGATCGGCGGCGCCAGCGACCAGCTGATCAGCAATTTCATCGCCAACTACGTCAATGTCGAATTGAACTGGGAGATGGCGGCGGCGCTGAGCTTCATCCTGCTCGTCTTCACGCTGGCGCTGTTCGGCATCTTCGCCCGCATCCTCGGCCTCGACCGCCTAAGGCTGGTGTAGCCCATGCTGTTGTCTCCCTACCCCACAACCGGCGAACGCATCCGCATCACCCTGCTGTGGATCTGGTGCGGGCTCGTCATCCTGTTCCTGCTGGTGCCGATCCTCATTCCGGTGCCGCTCTCCTTCAACAGCGGCGCCTTCTTCATCTTCCCGCTGGAAGGCATCTCGACGCGCTGGTACGAGGTGGTGCTCGGCACCCAGCGCTGGCAGTCGGCGATCGGCAACAGCCTGATCGTCGCCTTCGGCACGACGCTGATCGCAACCACGCTCGGCACGCTGACGGCAATCGCGCTCTCGGACGAGAAATTCCCGGGGCGCCGCATCGTCATGCCGCTGCTTCTGTCGCCACTGATCGTGCCGGTGGTGATCACCGCCGTCGGCTCGTACCTGTTCTATGCGCGCATCGGCCTTGCCAGCACCTATGCCGGCATTATTCTCGCGCATACCGCGCTCGCCAGTCCCTTTGTCGTAGTGACGGTGGGCGCGAGCCTTACTGGCTTCGACCGCAATCTGATGCGCGCCGCCGCGATCTCGGGCGCTAAGCCGCTGACTTCGTTCTTCCGGGTGATGTTGCCGCTGATCCTGCCCGGCGTGCTCTCTGGCGCGGCCTTCGCCTTCGTCACTTCCTTCGACGAGGTCGTGGTCGTGCAGTTCCTGGCCAGCGCCGGCCAGCGCACCATGCCGCTCGAAATGTTCATCGGCCTTCGCGAAAAGCTCAGCCCGGCGATCACCGCCGCCGCGACGCTGATGATGGCGCTGTCGATCGTGCTTCTGGTGGTGGCCAATCTTTTGGCGCGGCGCGGTCAGAAACGGCCGGGCACCGCACCCTAGATCGGTGCCCCGGCCACCGGCGTCCAGATCACATCGTCGATCCTGGTCGCGCCGGTCGCCAGCATAGCCAGCCGGTCGAAGCCGAGCGCCGAGCCACTCGCCTGCGGCATGCTGGCAAGCGCCGCCAGGAAATCCTCGTCGATCGGGTAACGCTCCTGGTAGATGCGCTCCTTCTCGTCCATCTCGGCGGCGAAGCGGCGGCGCTGTTCCGCCGGATCGGTGAGTTCACCAAAAGCGTTGGCGAGCTCGACGCCGCAGCAATAGAGCTCGAAGCGCTCGGCGACGCGGGGATCCTCGGCGCTCGGCCTGGCAAGCGCGGCTTCCGAGGCCGGGTAGCCATAGAGGATGGTGGCGCGCCCCTGCCCGAGCGCCGGCTCGACCTTCTCGACCATCACCCGGCTGAACAGGTCGGCCCAGCTGTCGTCGGGGGCGGTGCGTATGCCTGCCCTGATCAGGGCTGCGTGAAGGGCGGCGCGATCGGTGCCGCCATCGGTTGCCACCGTCGCGAGAAGATCGATGCCGGCATGGCGCGAAAAGGCCTCGGTGACGCTCAGCCGCTCCGGCTCGGCGAAAGGGTCGGCCTCGCGGCCGCGAAAGCGGAAGGTCCTGGCACCCGCCTTCTCCGCCGCCAGCGCCAGGAATTCGGCGCAGTCGCGCATCAGGCTCTCATAGGTCTCGCCGACCCGGTACCATTCGAGCATGGTGAATTCCGGATGATGCAACGGGCCGCGCTCGCGGTTGCGCCAGACCGGGCCAAGGCTGAAGATGCGCCGTTCGCCGGCGGCCAGCAGCTTTTTGCAGGCGAATTCCGGCGAGGTGTGGAGATAGAGCGGCTGGCGCGCGCCGTCCGTCCCGATCGCCTCGGTGGCGAATGCCGCAAGATGCGCCTCGTTGCCAGGCGAAACCTGCAGCGCCGAGGTCGTCACCTCGATGAAATCGCGCTCGCCGAACCAGCCGCGCAGCGCCGCAGTGATGGCGTTGCGGGCGATCAGCCGCGGCCGGCGATCGGCATGGACATCGGGCGTCCACCAGGGGGAAGCGCCGGTCATGGGCGGGAAAATCGCCGGGAAGGCTGGCGGTTCGGCGCGAGATGCGCTAGGGCGCGCGGGATGGCCGCCGTTGCCGATTTGTGGCAAGCAGCATTCTCAGGCCAAGAAACTCGATTGGGATTGAACACTGTGGTCAAGGTCATCGCCAGCTCCTTACGCAAAGGCAACGTCGTCGATAAGGACGGCAAGCTCTATGTCATCCTCTTTGCCGAAAACATCCACCCTGGCAAGGGCACGCCGGTGACGCAGCTCGACATGCGCCGCATCGGCGACGGGGTGAAGGTTTCGGAACGCTACCGCACCACCGAGCAGGTGGAGCGCGCGTATGTGGAGGAGCGCGAGCACACCTTCCTCTACTCGGACGCCGAAGGCTTCCATTTCATGAACCCGGAGACCTACGATCAGGTGGCGGTGACGGAAAGCGTGGTCGGCGACGCCGCGCCCTACCTGCAGGAAGGCATGCCCGTGCAGGTGTCACAGTTCAACGGTATCGCAATCGCGCTGGTGCTGCCGCAACGCGCCACCTTCGAGGTGGTGGACACCGAGCCGGTCACCAAGGGCCAGACGGCGTCCTCGTCCTACAAGCCGGCGGTGCTTTCCAACGGCGTGCGCACGGCAGTGCCGCCGCACATTTCCGCCGGCACGCGCGTGGTGGTGATGACGGCCGACGGCTCCTACGTCGAGCGCGCCAAGGACTGAGTTCAGGACGAGTCCAGACCTACCAGAGCTCGCCGGCGACCAGGCGGGCCGCTTCCTCGTGACCGCGCGACAGGGCCGGATCGGCGCCGAAGATCCGCGCATTCGACGACCATGACTGCAGCCGGCCCGGCGCCTTGCCCCGGCTGATCGCCGCGATCAGGTCACGGCGCGAGCACGCGCCCGGGATGACGAGGCCGGCATCGGCCTTCTCCACCAGATGAGCGAAGCCGCAGGTCTCGGTGAGGATGATCGGCAGCCCGTTGGCCAGCGCCTCGACGATGACCGTTCCGGTGGTCTCGATGCGCGCTGGGTGAACAAGCAGGTCCGCCGCCGCCATGATGGCGGGGATATCATCGCGAAAACCGAGGAATCTTATGTTGCCGCGCAGCTGCCGCGGCACGCCGCGCAGCACATGGCCCGCCATCGGAGTGCCGGCGGCGATCCCTGCGACCAGCCAGACGCAGTCGGGGAATGCCTCAAGAGCGCGCGCCACGCGGTCGAACCCCTTCACCCATGCCGCCCAGCCGATCGACAGCCAGGTCTCTGCCCCCGCCCCGATGCCTAGTTCCGCCCGCATGCGCTCGCGCGTTCCGTCGCTCCGCAAATGCGGCATCCGCCGCGCCGGGTCGAGGTTCGGCGAGATCCGCCGGAAGCGGCCGTCCGGCGTCTTCCAGATGCTTTGGTATTCGCTCTGCTGGCGCTCGCTGAGCATGATCAGGCTGGTGCGGGCGCCGGGCGCGAAACAACCCTGCTCGAGCTGCATCTGGGTGCGGTAGCGCGGCGAGAAGGTGCGCCAGGCACCTTGTTTGACCTTGGCGTAGGAGCGATCGCCGGAATAGTAGATGTCGAGCATCGGCAGCTTGTTGAAGCCGACGATGCGGTCGAAGTCGCGCCGCTGCGCGGCGAGTGCCGCGCCCAGCGCCACGTCGCGGCCGGGATTGGTGGGGTTGGTGGTCTTGACGATCCGGACCTGGCAGCCCGGATCGATCGCGCCACGTATTTCCGTGGTCAGGATGGTGACGTCGTGGCCGGCGGCGGCGACGTGCCTGGCAATCGACAGGCAATCGCGCTGCAGCCCGCCGAAAGACGACAGATTGCTGATCGCCATGCCGAAACGCATGAAGATACTTCCCCAAAGCCTTCCTGCTTTTATCTTTTCTTTCAGAGGCCTGGCAAGCTCGAGGCGCGCTTCGAGCGCCTCTATCACGAAGTTCTGAACGCGTCTTCGGCTTCGCCGGCTATTTGTTCGCCGCCGTGGAGGGGTGCACCGGGCGGCGTACCGCCCGCACCTTGCCGCTGTTGCCGCCGCCGCAGAAGAAGCAGCCGCCGCCATCCGACTCAAGCCCGGACACGCCGGTTCCAGCCGGCATCTCCAGCATCTCGAGCACCTCTCCAGTGCCGGGATCGATACGCCGCAGATCGCTCTCATCGCCTTCCCAGGTGCCGTGCCACAGCTCGCCGTCGACCCAGGTGACGCCGGTGACGACGCGCTTGGACTCGATGGTGCGGATCACCTTGCCCGTTTCGGGATCGATCTGATGGATCTTGCGGGCACGGTATTCACCGACCCAGAGCGAGCCTTCCGCCCAGGTCAGGCCGGAGTCGCCGCCATTGCCGGGGGCCGCAATGGTGGCGACCACCTCGCCGGTCTGCGGCTCGATCTTCTGGATGCGGTCCTCGGCGATCTGGTAGAGGTGCTTGCCGTCAAAGGCGGTTCCGGCATGCGCGGCGACATCGATCGAGCGCAGCGTCGCCCCGGTCTCGGGATCGAGCGCGTTGAGCTTGTCGCCGGAGGCGAACCAGACCTTTTCGCCGTCGAAGGTCACGCCGGCGACGGTCTTGACGCCGGGAAAGGGCCCGTATTCACGCAGGATTTCGGCGGCGGCTCGTTTCATCTTGATCTCCATCGATTTGAACAATCTCGCCACTAACCTAGTCGCTGGGCAACGGACCTGGGAGTAACAACACAGTCGGGAATGCCGGCATCGGCGGCGTCATCCAGCGCCGGGCCCTGCCGCGGCCGACCGGCTGCACCTTGTGTTGCCCCGAAAGCTCTTCCAGCGCCCGCTGCACGGTGCGCGCGCTGGCGCCGAGCGCGATCGCCAGCGCTGAGCTCGACCATGACTCGCCGTCGGCCAGGAAGGCGAGCACCGCGCCGTGCTCTTCCTCGACAGGGGGCGCCAGCACCACGACCTCGCGGGCGCGCCGCGGGGCCAGCTCGAAGCCCTGGGCCGTGGCGTTGATCTCGGCGAATGCGCCGAGCTCGGCGCGCAGCCGGCCCATCTCGACCCGCAGCCGGGCGCGATGCGATTCATCGGCATGCCTGGCGCGAAAAGCGCGTCTGAGCAACGCCTCCCGCGATGCGTCCGCCGGCCAGGCTTCGGCAAGCGTGCGCGCCAGCGCAAACAGCACCGGCCGCGTCGCCAGTTGAACCACCGCGCCCGCCTCGCGCACGACATTGCGGCAGGCATCGACGACCAGCGCCTGCGAGGCCAGCAGCGCCTCGACCTCTTCGAGCAGGAGCAGTCTCTCGGAACCTTGCGCGATGAGCCGCGCGGCGGGCATCTTCAGCACCAGCGAAGCGTTTTCCACCTCGGTCGTGAGCGCCGGTATGTTCGCCTCATAGGCGGCGAGCGCTGCCCGGCCGAGCGCGGCCCGCGCCGCCTTTGTCCTCAGGCGCCGGACCGCGATGCCGGCGGCCGCAAGCTCGTGCGCGACGCGCGCGACCGGCGGCAGCGGCGTGGGGTCGAAGCCGGCAAGCAGACGTTCTGCTTCGTCGAGGCGGCCGATCAGGATGAGGCGGCGCGCTTCCAGGCTTCCCGCATAGGCGGCGTTGACACGGTCGCCATGCCCTTGAAGCGTCGCTCGCGCCGTCCGCAGCGCCTTTTGCGGCCAGCCGAGATCGCGTGATACCAGCGCGATCTCGGCCTCGGCGACGACGCAGCGCGCGCGCGCCACCGCCTCTTTCGGGCTGAACGCGCGGGCAGCGCTTTTGAGCAGCGCCTTTGCCCGCTCGAGATCGCCGAGCTGGGCCATGGCGATGCCGCGCAAGGCCAGCGCCGGCGCGTCGTCGCGCAGCGCGACCCGCTTCAAGGCGCCGAGCGGATCACCCGCCGCGAGCGCGCGGCCGGCTGCGGTGATCAGCGAGTCCATGCAGGGCCCGCCGGCGCAAATCCCGTCACACTTGTAACTCTCATCATCGCGCCATCCGGCCCTATGTCTGTCCTCGCACCCCAACCAAACCGAAAGAATGGGACAAGAGCAATGACCCAACACATGAAGACACCGCCGATCGTTTCGCAGGAGGCCTGGGAAGGCGCGTATGAAGAGATGCTCGTGAAGGAGAAGGCGATGACGCGGGCCCGCGATGCGCTCGCCGCCGAGCGCCGCCGCATGCCATGGATGGCGGTCGAGAAGGACTATATGTTCGACGGCCCGAACGGCAAGGCAAGCCTGCTCGACCTATTCGAAGGCCGCCGCCAACTGGTCGTCTACCGCGCCTTCTTCGAGCCCGGCGTCTATGGCTGGCCGGAACATGCCTGCCGCGGCTGCTCGCTGGGCGCCGACATGGTCGGCAACGTTGCCCATCTCAACGCCCGCGACACGACGCTTGCCTATGCCTCGCGCGCGCCGCAGGCCGACATCGCGCGGCTGAAGAAGCGGATGGGCTGGGAGATGCCCTGGTACACGATCACCGACAGCTGGGACAAGGATTTCGGCGTCGACGAATGGCACGGCCACAACGTGTTCATCCACGACGGCAGCCGCATCTTCCGCACCTATTTCATCAACAATCGCGGCGACGAGGCATTTGGCACCGTCTGGAGCTATCTCGACGTCACCCCGCTCGGCCGCCAGGAGATATGGGAGGATTCGCCCGAGGGCTATCCGCAGACCCAGACCTACAAATGGTGGAACTGGCACGACAACTACGAAGAGGGCGCCGCCCCCGACCAGAGATGGGTCGAGGTGTCGGATGTCGGCGAAGCGGCCTTCCGCAACAAGGACGCCTGAGCGCGAAGCGACTCTGGCGGTGCCAGCCGCACCGCCAGAGTCGATCCCCGATCGGGCCTTGACGGCCCTTACCCCTTGGAAAGTGGATACAATGAGCAGCGAAAACGACGTCGCCCTTGCGGCGGCTGATTCCCCTCGCCCCAACGACTTGAGCGGCTTCGGCCTCGCCGACTGGCTCTGCCTGGCGGCAGCACCGACCTTCGCGGTCATGGCGCTGCTGACCGCCGCCTATGGCGGCCACGACATGATGTGCATGCCCGGCCCCGGCGCCTCCATGCTCAGCGGCATGGTGCCGATGTATCTGCTGATGGCCGGCTTCCACCTGACACCCTGGCTGCGGCTGGTGGCGAGGCGCAGCTGAATTCTGCCGCCTTCGCCCTTTGCACGGGAGGTTTCGTGCTTACGCGCTGCGAAATCAGCCAAATTGCGTGCCGGTGCGGCTTTGGAAATGCCAGGCACTGCAGCAGGGTTGCTCCGCCAGCCCACGGGCATTACGCCAAAGAAGCCGAGACACCCAAACAGTTCGGCCAGCATCACGGCGAGGACATGCCCCCTCCCCGGCGCGTTCGTCTGCGGACGCCAATCGTCACTTCGAGTTCATCGCCTTCTCGCGCGTGACCCGCCACAAGGACGAGATCACCACCGGTTTGCGCCGTAGGTTACGGTGCCGGGCGCTTCCACCACAAATTTGGTGACGTGCAGGCCAAGAGGATCATATCTCGGTAATCGGCAACTCAACCGTGACCGCAGGCTGGCGCAGGAACCGCCGGTAGTCGCGTATCAGGATGCCCGGAACCGAAAGGGTCCGCCGCACGGAACCATCCGACTTGCGAAGCTGATACTCTGATTTCACCTGCCCGTCGCGGCTGAAGCCCGACGGACTGCTTGGGTCGACCTTGACGATGCTGCGAACTTTGTCCTGGTAGTCGACGATTCCTTGAAGGATGTCCTTGATCGACGTCGCGATCTCCGTGCGATCCTCGGGGCGGTCGATCACGGCATCGAGCAGTTCGCCGAGCTTGCGCAACGGCACCAAGCGGTCTTTGTTCGGATCGCCGTTTCGAAAGGCGATTTCGACGTCGACCAGGCTGAGAAGGGACACGAACTCTTCCTTGATCAGAAAAATTCCGACGTTCACGGGCCGCGCAGTCGGGTTTTGAGCCGTCTTCTCCATGACGCTCTCGGTCTCCTCGTCCGTCTGCGTGGATGCCGTTCCGGTGACCATGCGTTGCTGACGGACGCGGTTCGCCTCGGAAACTTGAGTGTCGATGGCCGATGCGGTCGATTCTGCGAATTCCTCTCTGACCTCGTTGGTTGCCCCCCTCGCATGAACCTGGGCGTCCGCGCTACCCTCCCCGAATCCGACGGACGCTTCCCCGTGGAAGCTCCCGTCGAAACCATAATTGTAGTTATTCCTGCCGAACCTCGCGTCGGCGGTATCCTTGATTTGCTTGTTGAAATTGCTCTTCGCTTCCTGGTCCTGGCTGTCCATCACAGTGGAGGTCAGTTCGGTGCTCTTCGACGTCTTCTTCTTGACGATCAGCTTGTAGGTCATCGATCCGCCTGGCGACAGGCTGACGGAACCGACCATGTCATCGCGCGCCAGATCTCCGCGGAAGCTCGCAAGCTGATAGTGTTCCACCAGGAAGAGCTGTGGTCGCAGGTCCGTCGGCGCGGTCACGCCGCCCAGCGTGAAGGGCACGCCCAACTCCCTGAGCTTCAACTGGAGCGGGTTCAACGACAGCTGGAAGAAACCGGCCTGGGCACCTATGTAGTTCGCGATAATCCCCGGCTTGATCATTGGAGGCTGCGAGGCAATCACGGCGGGAGGCCAAGGAACATTCGGACCTGGCAGGTCGATGGTTTCCCTGAACTTGGCCGAAGCACGGAAGATCGCCGGCGTCGAGAAGCCGTACTGGATCGTGTCCATGCCCGGTTCAAATCCAAGCAGTGAAAAGGCCTTTAGCAGTCCCTCCTCGGTCTTGAGGTCGAGGGGTGGAATTCGCATCGGCTCCGGGGGCGCCGCTGCGCCCGAATACCCGGTGAAAACGCCGCGTTTCAGGCCTAGCGATATGAACACCGGCTCCGGCCGGAAAGGCACGGAATCCTCGGGGTTGACTTGCACGCTGACGCCCAGGCCTTGTGCCGGTTCGGCAACGTTCGGATTGCTCGCCATTTGCTCGTTCGGCATGATGTGTCACCCTTTCCTTGCAGAAAGCCCAAGCCGGCGAACCGACGTCACCTCGAAAATCTCTCGGGCTGAGCCTGACGTCGCGCTTCGTGGTCTCTCTGCTTCTGCAGATGAATGTCGGCGATGTCAGACGCCCGATGGGCACGCTCCGTCGAACGCGGCCCAGCCGGGCATGGACTGGTTTGCCCGGCCTACCATCGCAGCTACCGTATCCGCCGCCGCTTCAGGGGAAGGCGCATAGATGCGGAGCGTGAATGTCTGGCGGCCCAGGAACGTCACACAGAACGCAAACGGACCAATCGTCCGGTCGCCCGTGCTGTCGATCGTAACCTGTCCACCCGACAGGTCGTACTCGCCGAAAGCCGAACCAACTATATCCAGGAATTCAGCGGCACTGCTCATCGTCCTGCCTCCGGAATCGTTCCGCTCTACTCATCCGAAATGGGTCATCCGAAATGGGTCGTGACATCTACAGTCGCGTTCTGTCCCACGTCGACAGTACGTTCCGCCGTCGCCTCCGGATCGTCAGCACGCTGGGCGTTCCAGCGAATCCTGCCTTGCCCGCGGCCATCTTCCTGAACCGCAATCTGCATGGTGACGCCTTCATTCATGCGCTGACTGAAGGTCATTTGGGCGCCACCAAGGTTCAAGTCGATAACGCTGACGAACAGGTCGGCCAAGTCGGAATTGTGCAAATTCAATGTAATTGCCATTCATTATTCTCCATGTTCTGACCGCACAGAGGTGTAATCGGCGACCGATTCCTTGGCGAAATCGATTGTCTGCATCGAATGTTGAACAAGAAGCCCGCAACAGTGAAACTTACTAATCCCACGAGTTTGATACTGGCGCATCGGACGTTCGTCCTATATCGTTGCATCCATCGGCGGCTTGGGATGCCAGACTTCGAGGGGCTTTGGCACGTGCAGTCTTCAATGAACCGCACGCAAAACCACACACGCATGGATCACCTCCCCGGATTGACGCTACGGGAGAGAGTGCAGTGCCTAGGCACGCCCCGGTGCTTCAGAGGCCGGGCAGAGTGTCATGCATAGCGTCGTCGGCCTTTCCACGAGCAGAGGCATTGAGGCCGAGCAAGAGGAAGCAAGAGAGCGCCTGCGTCTGCGGTTCGGGCTGACCAGAGCCGAGACCGACGTTGCCCTGGAGATTCTCAAGGGTGACGGGCGGACCGCCGCTGCGGCGCGGCTTTGCATCGCGCCCACCACCGTCAGGGCACATCTCAGCCACATCTTCGAGAAGACAGGCGTCCATCGGCAAGCAGAGCTGGTCCGATTGCTGATGCAGGGAGGTCACGGGTAACAGGTCTCGCCAAGAGCGTGTCCTCGACCTGTTCCACCAACCGCATTGCCTTCCGCTTCCGCACGCACAATAGTCGGACCGATGCTGCAGGCAATCGCGAGTCACTGGTCCGAGCTTATCCTGATCCTCTCGTTGGCGATGGCGGCCGTCGGCATCGTCCACGCCATCATGACCAAGGAAGACGTGCGCGCCGCCACCGGCTGGGTCGGCGTGATGCTGCTGTCGCCCTTCCTCGGCGCGATCATCTACGCCATCGCCGGCATCAACCGCATCCGTCGCGCGACGATCAGCGCCATGCGGCCGCTTTCCGGCGAGGCGGCTCTGGCCAAGCAGGAGCGCGACATCGCCGCCGAGGATTTGATCACGGCCGAGTACGGCCAGCGCTTCGTCGGGCTGAAGACGTTGGGCGACAGGGTGGCACGCCGTGCTCTGACTTCAGGAAACGCGATCGCCGTCCTGGAAACGGGCGACGAGGCCTATGCCGCTATGTGCCACGCCATCGACGGCGCGGAGCGCAGCGTGCTGCTCGAGACCTATATCTTCGACAATGACGCCGTCGGACAGCTGTTCGTCGAAGCGCTCGGCCGCGCCGTCCGGCGCGGCGTCGCCGTGCGCGTGCTGATCGACGCCGTCGGCGTGCGCTACTCCGTGCCCAGCATCCTCAAACAGCTCAAGGAGGCGGAGGTCAGCACCGACCTCTTCAACGGCAACATCGTCATGGGCCTGAGACTGCCCTATGCCAATCTGAGAACGCACAGGAAGATCCTCATCGTCGACGGCACGGTGGCGTTCACGGGAGGCATGAACATCCGCAAGGGATTCTCCGCCGAATTCGCCGGTTCCGACAGTTCCAGGGACACGCATTTCAAGGTCAACGGGCCGGTGGTGGCCGACCTGTTCGCGGTCGCGGCGGAGGACTGGCGCTTCGCCGGCAACGAGGCCCTGAAGGGCGAGACCTGGCAGGTGGCGGCACCCTTGTCGGCGCCCGGCCAGCCAATGCTGGTGCGGGCGGTGGCGAGCGGACCGGATGCCTCGAACGAAACCAACCACAAGCTGCTGATGGGCGCGTTCTCCGTCGCGCGCAAATCGATCCGCATCATGTCGCCCTATTTCCTTCCGGATCGCGAACTGATCAGCGCGCTGACCACGGCGGCGCGGCGCGGCGTCGAGATCGACATCGTCGTGCCGGCGGTCAACAACCTCTTCCTCGTCGACCGCGCGATGACGGCGCAGTTCGACCAGGTCCTGAAGCATTATTGCCGCGTCTGGCGCCACGAAGGCGCCTTCGACCATTCGAAACTGATGGCGATCGACGGCGTCTGGGCCTATATCGGCTCCTCCAATCTCGATGCCCGGTCGCTGAGGCTGAATTTCGAGATCGACATGGAGGTTCTTGATGCGGACTTTGCCGCCGAGATCGAGGCACGCATCGGATCGGCCATCGCCTCCGCGCAGCCGGTGACGCTTGAGACGTTGAAGGCCCGCCCCTTCTTCATCCGCGTCTTCGACCGGTTGCTGTGGCTGGGATCGCCCTATCTATAGCGCAAGGAACAGAGCAGCAGGGCCATGGAGATAAACGGACGCAACCTGCCGGAGACCGTGCTCCTGTCGATCCGCCACAGAAAGGCGCGGAAGGCAAAGGCGACGCCGCGCAAGCGGGTCGACGGCCCCGAGATGGTGGTCGCTTCCTACAACGTCCATAAATGCATCGGCACCGACCGCAAATTCGATCCCGAACGGACCGCGCGCGTCATCCGCGAAATCAGCCCGGACGTCATCGCCCTGCAGGAGGCCGACAACCGTTTCGGTGACCGCGCCGGGCTGCTCGACCTCGCGCGGCTCGAACATGAAACCGGGCTGGTGCCGGTGCCGGTGTCCGGCAACGGCAAGGGGCACGGCTGGCGCGGCAATGTGCTTTTGTTCAAACGCGGCACGGTGCGCGACGTCCACCAGATCAAGCTGCCGGGGCTGGAGCCGCGCGGCGCGCTGGTCGCCGAAATCGATCTCGACGAGAAGCGATCGCTGCGCGTGATCGCCGCCCATCTCGGCCTGCTGCGCCGCTCGCGCTCCGAACAGGCGCGCGTCGTGCTCGACATCATGAGCAGCGCCGACGAGAGGCCGACCCTTTTGCTTGGCGATCTCAACGAATGGCGGCTCGGCAACCGCTCGGCGCTCAACACGCTGCACACCACATTCGGGCACACGCCGCCGGCGGTGCCGACCTTTCCCTCAGGGCTGCCAGTGCTTGCGCTGGACAGGATCATGGGCAACCGCAACGACATGGTCTCGGCGGTGGAAGCGCACGACACGCCGCTGTCGCGGGTCGCTTCAGACCACCTGCCGCTCACGGCTTTCGTGCATCTGTAAGATCCGGCCTCACCCCTCCCGCAGCCAGACCAGCATCTCGCCGGGATCGCGGTTGTCCCAGGCGTAGTAGGGAACCGCCTTCAGCCTCGCCTCCTCCGAAGCCGGCGGCTCGGCGCGGTAGAGGCCGTTGCGCCAATCCTCCGACGCCTCCCTTCTGCCGGTGGCCGACAGCGTGACGATGCCGCCGAGCAGGTTCGGCTCGTGATGCGCCTCGATTTCCGCCGTTCGCGGCAGGCTGATGCGGTGCAACTGGCCGGGATGGTCGGTCGCCTCGACACAATAGATCAGCGGACCGCGCGAAAGCGCGACGCGGCCGACGTCCTGGCGCACCTCCGGATTGGCGAAGAGGCGGGAGATCGACATGTCGAGGTCGAGCTCGACATGGTCGCCCTTCCGCCATTCGCGCTGGATCGCCGCGTAGCCGTCGCTCAAGACGGCATCGAGAGCCACCGCCTTGCCGTTGACCTTGAGTGCCGCCTTGCGGCACCAGGCCGGCACGCGCAGGTGCAAGGTGAAGGCGACGGGCGCCTGCGGCTCGACGCGGATCGAGACGGCGCCGTCCCAGGGATAATTGCTGGTCTGGACGAGGCTCACCGGCTTGCCCGATATCTCGAAGCGGGCGGTCGAGTCGCCATAGAGATGGACCGCCAGCGCGTCGTCGGCGAGGCCGTAGAAATAGCTGCCGATCGAGGCCACCATGCGGCCGATATTGGGCGGGCAGCACGGGCAGCGGTGCCATTTCCAGCGATTGTGGCGGCCGCGGCTCTCCAGCGGATTCTCGTAGAAGAACAGCGAGCCGTCGAGCGACAGGCCGGAGATCGAGCCGTTGTAGAGCGCCCGCTCCATCATGTCGGCGTAGCGCGCGTTGGGTCCCATGCCGAGCATGCGGCTCGACCAGAACACCAGGCCGACGGCGGCGCAGGTCTCGGCATAGGCGGTCTCGTTGGGCAGGTCGTAGTCGCTGGTGAAGCCCTCATTGTGCGCCGACGGGCCGAGGCCGCCGGTGACGTAGAGGCTCTTGGTGGTCAGGTCGTCCCACAGCCGGTCGAGCGCCGCGCGCAGCGTATCGTCGCCATATTCGGTGGCGACGTCGGCCATGCCGGAGAACAGGTACATCGCCCTGACCGCGTGGCCGACGACCTTGTCCTGCTCGCGCACGGGCTTGTGCGACTGGTTGTATTCGTAGGTCTTGAAATGATAGGCCTTCGGATCGGCGCCGCGGGCGCGCGCCTCCTCGTCGAAATAGTGCGGCTGCTGCCCTCGCTGGTCGATGAAGTATTTTGCCAGGTCCATGTATTTCTGCTCGCCGGTCGCCCGCGACAGCTTGACCAGCGCCAGTTCGATCTCCTCATGGCCGCAATAGCCCTTCTTCTTGCCGGGCTCGGGACCGAAAGTATCGGCGATGTGGTCGACATAGCGGCACATGATGTCGAGCAGCTTGCGCTTGCCGGTGGCCTGGAAGTAGGCGACCGCGCCCTCGATCAGATGGCCGGCGCAGTAGAGCTCGTGGCAGTCGCGCAGGTTCGTCCAACGCAGGCCGGGCTGGATGCGCTGGTACCAGCTCGACAGGTAGCCGTCGGGCTGCTGCAGCCTGCCGTAGAGATCGATGACGGCGTCGATCTTCTTCTCCAGCGCATCGTTGCGACGCCGGTAGAGCGAATAGGCGGCGGTCTCGATGGTCTTGCCCCAGTCGGAGTCCCAGAACATCTGCGTCGTCACCGTCGAGCCGGTGAAGCCGGGATTGGCGGCCTCGTCGGGCGACGGCGAATGGAACGGGATGACGACGCCCGGCGACGGCCGGTCGGGGTCGATCTGCTCCAGCATGCGGGCCTCGACGCAGCGCTCGTAGAGGATCTCGGCGGTGCGCGCGGCGACCGCATCGACCCGATCGCCCCAGAAGCCGCGCACGTCGACCTGCGGCACCGGCAGCGGACGGAAGGCGAGGCTCAGCCTGCCGGTGTTCTGGGCGTTGGTCATCGGCTTGCTCCATTCAATTTCGCTGTCGTCATTTCACGGCGCCGGCCATCAGGCCGCGGATGTAGAAGCGCTGCAGCGCCAGGAAGAGGATCAGGCACGGCACCATCATCACGGTGACGCCGGCCTGCACGGCACCCCAGTCGATGGCGCCGAAGCGGCCGGACTGCAGCGCCGTCATCATGATCGGCAGGGTGAACTTGGACTGGTCGGTCATCAGCACGAGCGCGGCCAGGAACTCGTTCCAGGCGCCGAGGAAGGCGAACAGCGCGATGGTGACGATGCCCGGCCAGACCAGCGGCAGCATGACCTGCAGCAGCATGGTGACGTTGTTGGCGCCGTCCATGCGGGCGGCCTCCTCGATCTCGCGCGGCACCGCGTCGAAGGCGTTGCGCATCATGAAGATCGAGAACGGCAGCTGCAGCGTGACATAGACGAAGACCAGCCCGGTCAGCGTGTTGTGCAGGCCGACCTTGGTCAGCACCAGGAAGATCGGCGTCAGGATCGACTGGAACGGGATCATGATCGTCGACAGGATGATGACGAACAGCAGGTCCTTGAAGGGAAAGCGGAAGCGCGAGAAGCCGTAGCCGGCAAGCACGCTGACGATGACGGAAAACACCACCGTCATCACCGAGACGTAGATGCTGTTTTGCGCCGGCAGCCAGAGCCCGTCGCCGAAAGTGTTGAGCGTGCCGTAATTCTCGACCGAGAAGCCGGTGGTCGGCCATGGCGGCAGCGGCGGCTGGCGCGCCTCCTGCGACGGCTTGAAGGCCGACAGCACCGTCCAGACGATCGGCGCCAGGAACAGCAGCGAGGCGATGATGCCGGTCAAGTGCTCGGCGATGCCGAGCCGGATGCGGCTGTTGCGGCTGCGCGCCTGCGCCATCAGTCGACCCCCTCCGGTTTGCGCAGCAGCCAGAGCTGGACGAGGCTGAGCACGACGAGGATCAGAAGCAGAATCATCGAAAGTGCGGCGCCGTAGCCGAGCTTGAACGACACGAAGGACTGGTTGAAGATCCAGTAGACGGCGGTCAGCGTCTGGTTGCGCGGGCCGCCGCGCAGGATGATGTAGAACTGGTCGAAGGCGAGGATGGAGCCGGCGACCGACAGGATCAGCGCCAGCGCCAGCGTGCGGCGCATCAGCGGCAGGGTGATGGCGCGGAAGCGCGCGAACGGCCCTGCCCCGTCGATCATCGCCGCCTCCTGCAGTTCCGACGGGATCGACTGCAGGCCGGTCATCAGGATGATCATGTTGAAGCCCGCGACCTTCCACACGACCATGGCGATGATCGACCAGAATGCCGGCTGGAAGGTGGCCAGAAGGTTGAACTTCTTCTCGGTCAGGCCGAGCGCGTAGGCGGCCGGGCTGAACAGGCCGGAATCGACGTTCAAGAGCCACGACCACAGCAGGCTCGCCGAAGCGAAGCCGATGACGGCCGGCATGAAGAAGGCGGTGCGGTAGACATTGGTCATCGCCCGCGGCCGCTCGATGAAGATCGCCAGCGGAAAGGCGACGGCGAAGATCGCGATCGTGACCACCAGCGTGTACCAGCCGGTGAAGCGCAGCGCGTTCCAGAAGCGCGTGTCGCGCAGGATCGCCCAGTAGTTGCCGAGGCCGATGTAGGAATGCTCGCCCATCAGCGGCCAGTTGTGCAGCGACATCCACGCCGTCATGCCGAGCGGCACGATGAAGAACACCGTGACCAGCGCCACCGCCGGCGCGACATAGAGCAGC
Source organism: Mesorhizobium sp. M4B.F.Ca.ET.143.01.1.1 (assembly GCF_004792275.1). Lineage (NCBI taxonomy): Bacteria > Pseudomonadati > Pseudomonadota > Alphaproteobacteria > Hyphomicrobiales > Phyllobacteriaceae > Mesorhizobium > Mesorhizobium sp. M4B.F.Ca.ET.143.01.1.1. Next base: position 160,932 of record NZ_SRSR01000009.1, on the reverse strand, counting down.
CCGATCCACTGCCGACGCCCGGCGCCGACCAGCTTTCGCGGGCGCGCGGGGGCTGCGGTTTCTGCGGTTATGGTGGTCATGGGTAAGCACTCACTTCCCCTTCTCCCCCTGTGGGAGAAGGTGGATCGGCGCGCAGCGCCGAGACGGATGAGGGGTGCGCGAAGGATCGCCGTCCTTGCCAAGCTGGAGCACCCCTCATCCGTCGCCTTCGGCGACACCTTCTCCCACAAGGGGAGAAGGTGGAGCCTAACTGCCTGCGTCCCGCGGCATTCCGGTTAGATGAGTGCTTTCTCAACGCGATAGTCCTGCTTGGCGCTGCGTCCCCCTCCCCTCGAGGGGAGGGTCCGGCCGAAGGCCGGGGGTGGGGTCCGCCGCGACGCGCGCCGACGGGGAGATGGCGTCGAGCACTGCCGGGGCGACCCCACCCGGACCCTGCGGGTCCGACCTCCCCTCAAGGGGAGGTTGAGGGCGGCGCTACTTCTGCGGCGCCTGGTCGATGATCGACTGCATGGTCTCCTGCGCATTCGAAATCGCGCCGTCGACATCGTCGCCGAAGAAGACCTCGTTGACCATCTGCGTCCACGGACCGTTGGCGGAGTTGATCAGGTCGTTGAAAACCACCGTATAGGGCGTCTTGCCCTTGGCCATCGCCTCGGCGGCGATCTGGTAGCGCGGGTCGAGGTCCTTCAGCGCCTCCTTGGCGATGTCGCCGCGCACCGGCAGGCTGCCGTATTTGGCGAGCAGCGTCTGGCCTTCGAGCGAATAGGCGAAGTCCAGAAATTCCTTCACCACGGCGAGCTTCTTGGTGCCCTTGGTGACGACGAAATTGTCGCCGCCGGCGAAGGACGACCAGCCGCCATCCTTGCCCGGCAGGAAGGTGACGCCGTAATCGACATTCGGGTACTGCGTGTTGAGCGCGCCGATGGCGAAGGCGCCGGACGGCGAGATGCCGATGTTGCCGGCGGCGAAGGCGGCGAAGAAATTGGCGCCCGTGTCGGTCTGCGCGCCGGCTGGCACCAGATCCTTCTTGACCATCGAACGGTAGAGGTCGATGGCGCCGCGCAGCTGCGGGCTGTCCAGCGTCGCCTTGGAGCCGTCCTCGGAGAGGATGTCGCCGCCCGAAGCCCAGATCAGCGGCGTGAAGGTGAAGATGTTGCAGCCGCCGCAATTGCCGGAGAAATAGAAGCCCTTGATGTCGCCGCCGAGCGCGTTGACCTTCTCGGCGTCGGCCTCGATCTCGGCCCAGTTGGTCGGGCCCTTTTCCGGATCGAGCCCGGCCTGTTTGAACAGCTTCTTGTTCCAGATCAGCACCGAGCTATCGGCAGAGAACGGCAGGCCGTAGATGCGGCCCTTGTAGGTGCCGGTCTTCACATGCGCCGGCGACAGGCTGGCGAAATAGGGCAGCGACTTCGCCCAGTCGGTGATGTCCTCGAGCTGGCCGGCGGCCGAGAAGGACGGCGTGTAGATGAGATCGAGCGAGAGCGCGTCGGGCGCGGTGCCGCCGGCGGCGGCCGCCCCGTATTTCGGGATGATCTCGGCATTGGGGATGATGTCGAGCTTGATCTGGTTCTCGTGGCCCTTGTTGAAGGCATCGACGATGCGCGGCATGAAGTTCGAGCCGTCGGCGCGCACCCAGATGTTGGCGGTGTCGGCGGCGAAAGCAGGCAGAGCAAAAATGCTCGCGGCGAGCGCGAGCCCGGCAATCATGGTCTTCATGGTTCTCCTCCTCATTGGTTCTCCTCCCTATTGCGGCGCTCTCCCAGATCGCGCCGCGCGTTCTCCTAGCCGCCCACTGGGCGGCCGCATGACTGACGCACCACCAGCCGGCACGGCAGTTTTCGAATGCCCGGCGCGGCCGCCTGGCCGCCGACGAGCGAAAGCAGAGCGAGCCCGGCCTCGCGGCCGAGCGTGGCCAGGTTCATGTCGACCGAGGTCAGCGGCGGGCGCGTCGCCTCGGCCACGATCTCCCAATTGTCGAAGCCGATGACGCCGACATCCTCGGGCACGCCGATGCCGCGCTCGCGCAGCGCATCGATGACGCCGCGCGCGATCTGGTCGTTGCCGCAGAAGACGGCGTCGGGCATCTCGCCCCTGCCCGCCTTGCCGTCGAAGAGCTTTGCGACGGCCTCATGCCCCCAGCCTTCCGACCAGGCGCCGAGCAGCGGTTCGGCCACCGGCAGGCCGTGCTCGGCCAGCACCTCGCGATAGGCACGCGCGCGCTCATGCACGACGGCAAAACTCGCCGGCCCGCTGACATGGGCGATGCGCCGGCGTCCGAGCCCACAAAAATGCTCGACCGCCAGCCGCGCGCCGCCGGCATCGTCGGAGACGAAGGCGACCGAGCCCGGATCGGGCTGGGTGAAGGCATAGATCACCGGAATGCGCAGATTGGAGAGGTCGATCGGCAGATGGCGGTCGATGCGTTTTCCGGTGGCGATGATGCCGTCGACGCGCTTGTCGAGCATGGCCTCGACATGGAGCTGGCCAAGGCGCGAATCGTCTTCGACATTGCACAGGAAGACCGAGACGCCGGCATCGACCAGCGCATCGGAGACGCCGGCCATCAGCGGCAGCGAGAAGCGGCCGTAAGTATCGTTGGTGAGCAGCCCGACGGTGAAGGAGCGTTTTCGCAGCAGGCTCTGCGCCAGGCTGTTCGGCCGGAAGCCAAGCCGCTGCGCCGTCTCGCGGATACGCTCGCGCGTCTCCGCCGTCATCCGCCCCTGCCCGTTCAGCGCCTTCGAGGCCGTCGCCACGCTGACGCCGGCGGCCAATGCCACCTCACGTAGGGTGACCGGGGCTGGCGCTGGCAAGGCGTCGGAGGACATGTGTCGAGGCGCATCCCTGAGTTGGGAAAAGGTTTTCTCTTATCGCCCTGCGCGGTGATGACGGGTGAGGTCAGCGAGCGCGGAGCGATTTGGGAAAAGGTTTTCTCACAGGGAGGTTAGGGGAAGGTGGGGAGGTTGGCAAGGGGGATTTTGTGTCCTTTGGACCGCGCTAGCAGGTTGCAGCGGCAACACAATCTGAAGGAATGCTGTGGCACAAGCGGTCAACCCCGTCATGGGCGCTTTCGATTGGCGCCGTGGAGGCCGGTCATGGTCTGGCGCGGGGAAAGCGCTGCGCTCGGCTGCACACGTTCCACCCCACCCCGCTGAGCGCCAGTACCTGGCTCTACGTTCCCTTCACGATTCTCGGCTTGGTCGGTCGGCGGGATTGAGTCGCGCTCTCGATGGTCAAGGCCAGCCGCTTCTCGTCCTCGATGGCGCGGTCGACTGCCTCGATTTCCTCCTGGAGCGCCTTCAGCTGGGCACCGTAGCTGGAGCCATCGCTTTCTCCGATCTGAAAGCCACTTGCCCGCATTGCGTCGCGGGTATGGTGCACGTTACGGACGCCTTCGCGCCGAGTTGCGACGAGGATCTCCCTGAACTCTCCAAGACGTTCAACGTGACTGCGAGTCATTGCGTTCTCCTATTTCGTCGTCATCGTCGCCGACGGCGATGCAAAACGGCCAAACTTACGGCGCAGAAGGTCTAGGAGACTAAAGGAGATACTCTCGACAAAGCATGAGTGCGGAAGCTCAAATTTGAACGTTTGCAACAAGGTGGAGCGGGCAGGCGGAAACTGGCTTGGGACCCGATCCATCGAGTGCTCGTCTTTTCGGCCGAGCGGGTCTGCTGTTCGACTGGCCCATCCTGGATCGTGAGGGTCGGTTTCTGAGCGCACAGCGACGCTGGTCTCAATGTCCGACGTTCGGCGCCAGGCCGCCGAGCCCAGCGCACCGGCGGCTGCTTTGCTCCATAAGCGGTCATACCGGATTGCGCGCGGTGACGATCCATGCCGCACCATTGATAATCACCGACCGCTCGCCGGGGCGGTCCGCGAAGACGGCACGAACCGCAGCCGAGGCGCGGGCGCGTATGTCGTCGGGCTGATCAGCGAGCGCGCGCGACAGCGGGCCGACCTCGAGCGTCATCTTCACCGCGTCGTCAATCGCGGCGTCCCGCGTCGGGCCCTTACCAAACGGAACGGAACTATCGAAGGGCTCGATAGCGATATCGGTGAAGCCGGCCGCCATCAGGACGCGAGCCACCCGTCCGCGGTCGCCGAACGAGAACGGGCCAGGCGCTTCGGGATCGGGCGGCGCGGTCGACGGGACGATGCCCTTGATCGCGCCTATCGGCAGGCGCATCCAATCGTTATCGGCCATGCCGCGCCAACAAACGAAAGCGACCCGCCCGCCCGGCCGGAGCGCCCCGCGCATATGCGCGAACGCCGCTGTCGGATCGTCGAAGAACATCACCCCGAAACGCGAGAACAGGATGTCGAACGCGCCCTCGGGCAACTCGGCCCTGCTGGCGTCGGCCATTGCGAACACGACCGGCATATCCTGTGCCGTAAGCGCGCGCGCTCTGCCGATCAACGATTCGGATATGTCCACGCCCAATACATGGCCCCTCGGGCCGACGAGGGTGGCCAGTGCCTGACTCGACGCGCCCGCGCCGCAGCCGACGTCCAGCACGCGCTCGCCCGTCACGGGCGCGGCGGCTTCGACCGCGGCTTGGCCGAATACCGCCAGCATGGCGTCGAGCCGGGCCTGGTGGGCGACCCAGCGCTCCCCGCTTTGGTCATTCCAATCGGCGACCCGATCCGCATTGTGCTGTGCCATGACATATCCTTGTTGTGATGCGCTCTTAACTAGGCTCTCCCTCCGATGCGAAACGAAAGCCGGTTGATCCTTGCATCAAACCGGTAGCCCGAACCGCTTTCGCAGGCTCTTGTCGAATGCGGAAGCGGGGACGAAACGGCGCAGGAAACTGATCTGACGCGCCGTTTTCCCAGCCGTATAGCGCCTCTTCGGGGCCGGATCGGTCGCAGCCGCCAATATGGTATGGGCTACCACTCCGGGCGCATCGCCATTGTCCATCTCCTTCCGTACCGCTCCATTCATGGTTGCGCGCGCCGTGTTGTAGATATCCAGGAACCGGTCCGGCTTCGCGAGATTCTCTTCGAAGGACGTGCGGGTGTAGGCGGGCTCGACCAACGAGACACGAATTCCGAACGGGCGCAGTTCATGGTCCAGCGATTCGGAATAGCCTTCAACGGCATGTTTGGTTGACGAATAAAGCGCAAAAAATGGACCCGGGATGAACCCCTGCACCGAGCTCAAATTGACAATTCTGCCCTTTCCTTGACGTCGCATCGTCGGCAACACCGCATTGGTCAAGCGAAAGACGCCGAACACGTTCACGTCGAACAGTGCCTGCGCCTGAACCGTCGAAGACTCCTCCGCGGCGCCGAGCAGGCCCAGGCCGGCATTGTTAACGAGCACGTCGATGCGGCCGGCCTCGGCAAGGACCCGCTCGACCAGTTTCGCCACCGACTCATCGTCGGTAACGTCACAGGTCAGCATAGTAATCCCGTCGGATTTCTTCGCCGTCGCGCGGCGGCTGGTTCCGAACACTCGAAAGCCTGCATTCCGCAGGGCATTGGCGGTGGCGAGACCGATGCCGGAGGATGCGCCGGTCACCAGGGCGACGCCAGGACTGGTCGTATTCATGAGGATCACTTCCTTCTTGCTTTGGATTGGCGCGCCGCCGCTGGGTTGGCCAATTGGGACCGGAGAAACTCTGCTCTCAAACCAGCATCGACTGTTGGGCGAAGATGCCCGCCATTGCGCCTTGCCACGATGCCGTGGTGACCGAGGGGATCATGGGGTTAGTGAGGTCGCCCGCGGCGTAGATGCCGGGCATGCTGGTTTCGCGGCGCTCATCAACCTTGAGGACGATGCCAAGGGGCGTAGCGGCCGTGGCGAGGCCCAGTGATTCATGCAGGCCGGCGGACGGCTTGTTGCGCGGATGCGCGAACAGAATGTCGACAGCGACATCACGGCTGGAATCGAGCTTGAGGGTGGGATTACGGCCGCCGTGACGGGCGATTTCAGTGATCCGGCCATCGAAGACAGGCGTGTTGCGACGTTCCAGATCGGCCCGGATATCGGCCGGGATGTCGTGGCCATCGGCGAAGACCGTCAACCTGTCGGTCCAATCGTGGAACAGCCTGACCTGATTGTGCGACTGCGGGCCTGACCAGACGAGGCCCCAATGCTGGCCGGCGACTTCAAAGCCGTCGCAATAGGGACAGGGCACGATGGACGTGCCCCAGCTTTCGGCAAACCCCGGCACATCGGGCATCTGGTCCGTGATGCCATAGCTCAGGATCAGCCGACGTGCCCCAAGGCTTTCGCCATCGCCCAGGAGGACGGAAAAATCGTCGATGCCGCCGGAGACTTTGTCGGCCCGAGCGTTGACCAGACTGATCGCAGGATAACGCGCCAACTGCCGGCGCGCCTCGGCCAGGATGTCCAGCGGCGGCTTGTGATCGTGGCCGAGCATACCATGCGAGTGGCCGGCGAAGCGGTTGCGCGGCAGGCCAGTGTCGAGAACGGTGACCTTGCGGCGGGCACGGCCGAGTTGCAGGGCGGCGGCAAGGCCAGCAAAGCTGCCGCCGATGATGATGACGTCATCCATGGTGATGGGCTCCGTGTTGTGGATGGAGGGAGTCGGCTGGGTTCGGTCGAAGCCTATCCATTGACTTGCATATTTTAGGAACTGCGTGGTATCGTAATTCGATAATTAGGATACTGTCAAGGACTTGAATTGTGCTAACCGAGAAAAACACCAGGGCCCGGCGCGGCCGGCCCGCCAATGAGGCGCTTGGCCAAACCATTGTCGACACCGCGGGCGAACTGTTTGCAGAATTGGGTTTTCAAGCGACGACGTTGGACAAGGTGGCCAAGCGAGCGAAGATATCGAAGCTCAGCATTTACAGGCACTTCGAGAACAAAGAGGCGCTGTTTGGCGCGGCCTTTGCGGCCCGCTGTCAGCAGTTAATCCCACAGGCGCTTTTTGAAGGCGTCGATGGCTCGGCCGAGGATCAGCTTATGGCGGTGGGATCATCGCTGCTTCGCACGCTGCTGCGCCCAGACGTCCGCAACGTCGAAGCCATGGTCATGGCCGACACGCCGAACCAAAAGTCGTTGAGCAAAGTCCATTACGAAGCCGGCCCCGCCCATATCGTCGCCCAAATCGAGACCCTGTTGCGTCAGTTGCACGCGAAGGCGGTGCTGAACGTGCCCGATCCTCTCCGGTCCGCCCGCTTGTTTGCCGCACTTTTCAAAGGCTCCGATCTTCTGATTATCGCACGCTTCGATGAGGCCAGAGCAGAGGATGAGGACGAAATCGAATCCTATTGCCGGTCGGCTGTCGCCATGTTCATCGCGGCTCACGGTCGCAACGAACACGCGGGCGGATAGCCGGGACAGGCCGCGATGGACTACTCGCCTGATATTTTGAACGCGTGCGCTGACTCAGCGCGAGATCGGTGTCCGGAATGCGCCAGCACCGGAGAATGCATGGCTGGCATGTGATCATGCCCCCAGCTTGTCGAGCAAGGTCTTGGCCTCTTTCAGATCGAGCGTGTCGAAGCCCTCGGTGAACCAGCCGTAGGTCGGCGCGAGCAGGTCGTGCGCCTCGGCGCGCTTGCCCTGTTCGGCCAAAAGGCGCGCAAGCGATGTGGCGGCGCGGAGCTCCCAGGATTTGGCACCTTGCTCGCGAGACCGTTCGACGGCCTGGCGGAACGAGATTTCGGCCTCGCGGCAATCGCCTGGTTCCGCGGCAGCGCATAGGGCACCCCGGAGCCGCAGCAATTCGGCATGGCACCACTGCTCGCGGGTCCGGTTCACCTGGTCGAGGGCCCGATCGATCAGGCGCACGCCGTCGGACGCGCGATTGACGCTGCCTAGCACCTCGCCGAGCAGTCCCATCGTGTACGCCTGCGTCACCTGCGTTCCGACGGCCTGCATCCGGGCCAGGCTATCCTCGATCTGGGCGATCGCCCGCTCCCTATGGCCCTGCTTCGCCCAGAGCCATCCCTTCTGCTGGGCGGCCATGGCAGTCCAAAAGGGATACGCCTGCTCGGTCGCGAAGGTGAGCGCACGCTCGTTTTGCTCCTCGGCTTCGGCCACCTCGCGCCGGAATATTCGTAACCACGCTGCCCATGTCAGCACGTAGGCGCGGCTGAAGGGGTGCGCCAATCGCTCGGCCAAGGCAAGAGCGTCTTCCATCCGGGCCAGCGCCTGGTCGGGGTAGCCGAGTTGCCAAAGCACCGCCGACCCACGACACAGGCAAATCGGTCCGGGATCCTGGCCGTAGAGGGCGAGATGGGCTCGATGTCGCTGTGGGCGATACGATTCGGACGCCAGCTCCAGATGTTTGCGTGCCTCCCTGAAGGCGCCGCGCCAGGAAAAGCCGACCCCCCGGGCATAATGGGCTTCGACCACCCACACGGGATCGTTACTCTGCCGGGCAAGGTCGAGCAGCCGTCCGCTCAGCTCGTGCGCCGACGTCAGTTCGGCGCGCGTGGCCGAGTAGATGGCCAGGCCGAGCAGAACCGGGAAGAGATCCGCATCTTCCGGCATCAGCTCGCAAAGGCGACGCGCGCGAGAATATACCTGCTCGACCTCGGGATTTGCGTAGCCACTCTTGGCGGCGAGCACGCGGCCCAGCACCGTTAGCGCTGCGAGCTCACGCCGCTGGCGCTCCGGGCCCGCAGAGAGCGTTTCGATCAGGTTCAGCGCTTTCTGCAGATGGCTCTGGGCCTCATCGTTAGCCGAACGGTGGTTGGCGCTCTCTCCCGCGCGCTGCCAGTAGCCGATGGCCTGAAGCGAGAGGCCTGCAGCCGTATAGTGCTGAGCCACGATCTCCGGCTCGTGTTCGACGACCTCGCCGAAGTGCTGCTCGAGCGCGTGGGCGATCCGGGTGTGCAGTTGCTGGCGGCGACTGCGCAGCAAGGTGGCATAGGCGGCATCTCCCACCAATGCGTGCTTGAAGATGCACGTCGCGTGCGGCGGCCGGCCGCGCGCGATCACGAGCTCGGCGCTTATGAGCTGGTCGAGGGCGCCCTGCAGTTCCCGTTCCTCGCGCTGCGCGACGGCCGCCAGCAGCTCATAAGAGAATTCGCGGCCGATGGCGGCGCCAATCTGCGCGACCTCCCGCGCCGGCGTCACCAGCCGATCGAGCCGCGCCACCAGAGAATCCTGCAGGGTTGCAGGGATCGCCAACGGTGGCAGCGGACCCGAGAGCGCGTAGCGGTCGCCTTCATCGGTCAACACGTCAGACTCGATGACCGCCTTGGTCACCTCCTCGAGGAACAAGGGCACGCCGTCTGTCTTGGCCACCATCTGCTCGAGCAGCCCGCCCGGCAGCGCCTTGCCACCGGTCAACCGCTCCACCAGCGCGGCACCCTGCCGGTGGCTTAGGCGGTTCAGCGCGAGCGAGGTGACCCGCGGGTGGCCGATCCACCGCGGCTCGAACTCAGGGCGGAAACTGAAGATCGCCAAGACTGCAAGGCGGGGGATCTGCGGGACCAATCGGTCGAGAAGCTCCAGCGACGTTGGATCAATCCAGTGGATATCCTCGAAAACCAACAGCACGGGCTGGCGGGCCGCCAGGCCAACAAGCTGCCGGATCAGCGCCTTGAGGGTGAGCTCCTTCTGGCGCTGAGGGCTGAGGTTGAGGGGTGCGTAGCGGCTGCCCACCGGGAGCGAAAGAAACGCCGACAACAAAGGGGCGTCGTCCCGGACCTTGTCTGTAGACCGCGCCAGGAGGCGCTCCAGCTTGTCGAGTTTCACGCTCGGCGGATCGTCTGGGTGGAAGCCAGCCGCGCGGGTGAGCTGGACGATCGACGGGCGAAGGGCGCTGTTTGCGTGGAACGGCGAGCACTGGCAGCGGATGCGGATGTGCGGCCGGTCGCGCAGACGCTCGCGGAGCGCCTGAATCAGGTGCGACTTGCCGATGCCGGGCTCACCGGAGAGCAGGACCACCTGCCCCTCGCCGGACGCGGCCTTGCTCCAGAGCTCCGCGAGCAGAGCAAGCTCGTGCTCGCGCCCGACCGTGGGGGCGAGACCGCTCGTCGCGCGTGCTTCGAACCGGGTCTCGGCGGCACTCTCGCGAAGCACTCGCCACGCGCGGATCGGAGCGTCGAACCCCTTCAGCTCGTGGAAGCCCAGGTCGGCGAACTCGAACAGCCCGCCGAGCAGTCGGCGCGTCGCGAGCGGGATCACGATCTCGCCGGGCGCCGCCAAGGCCTGCAGCCGCGCCGCGAGGTTCGGCGACTCGCCGACCACCGCTTCCTCCTGCGCCGCTCCTTCGCCGATGAGATCGCCCACCACCACCAGCCCCGTAGCGATGCCGACGCGTACCGCAAGCGCTCCTTGTGCCGGGGTCGCGAGCCTTGCGATCGAATCAACGACCGCCAGCCCGGCCCGCACGGCTCGCTCTGCGTCGTCCTCATGCGCCTTTGGATAGCCAAAATACACCAGCACGCCGTCGCCCATGTATTTGGCCACAAACCCGCCAAAGCGACGCACGGCCTCCGCAACGCACTTCTGATAGGCCGCAATCACCTCCCGCAAATCCTCAGGGTCCATTTGCGCGGAGAGTGCCGTCGAGCCGACAAGGTCCGAGAACATCACGGTGACCTGGCGGCGCTCGGCGGTGTCCTTCGCGGCTTTATCGATTGCCAGAGGCGCATCGGACAAAAGCGGCGGCGGTGCGCCTGCTTGAGCGCGCAAGGCTGCGATGGCATCGAGCAGCTTACGACGGTGTCCGACAAATCCGACGCCAAGATCCTTCAAATCCTCGGCCGTCAATATCGGCAGGATCGTCTCGTCGATCTTATTCTCGCGGAAGGCGTCCTCATACTGTTCGAGGTCAAGCCTCCGCAGCCAACCTCCGACGTCCATGGCGGCGCCCCTAACTTGCCCACCCACCGCATGATCCACCAGGGGAGACAGCCTGTCTAGGAGCAGGTTTTGAACGACCGGTTGGCTCAAATCCGGGCATCATGCCGCCTGAGCCAGGCCACAGCGATGAGCAGCCCCAGCCCGCCATTCCAACCCACCCCGCTTTCTGCTTGAATACCCCTCACCCAGCCGCGGAGTACCCCCATTTCCACCGATCCCTTCGCTCCCCTCCGCCAGCGCTTCCTCGCCCGCTGTGCCGATCAGCTCACCGAGCTGAAGGTCGCACGTGAGACTCCCCTGCCCGGCAACGATCCGCTGATCCGGCTCGCGCACTCGCTGGCGGGCGCGGCCGGCACGTTCGGCTTTCCGGAGATCAGCGCCAAGGCATCGGCGCTGGAGACGCTGCTCACCGAGCAGGCGGATGGCGGGGCGGTTGGCGCGGCGCTCGATGCGCTGATCGCGGAGGTCGAGCGCACATTGCAATGACGCGGCCGGTTGTGCGCCGCCCAGCCGCGCCTATTTCTTGGCGCCGCCGAGGCCGGTCCGGGTCATCTCGCCCCAGCCCTGGTTGCCGCGCAGGAACTGCCACCAGCCTTTGACGCGCCAGAAATTGTTGAGCTGGCGGTAGCCGAAATTCTCGATCACGGCGACCGCCGTCAGCACCGCCAAATCCCTGGCGCGGGGAAAGCGCTGCAGTTCGGCCTCTTCCAGCACCAGCGAGCAGACGCTGACGCAGACGCCGTAGGTGAAGACCAGCGAGGTGAAGGCGAGCAGATATTCGCCCGACAGGATGCCGAGCAGCCAGAAGGCCGGGATCAGGACATAGCCCAGCACCTCGGCCACCGGGCCTAGCACGTCGACGATCAGTATGTGGCCGAAGCCGAGGAAGCCGACGCGGCCATAGCGCGGGTTGAACAGCATCGAACGGTAGCGGAAGAAGCATTCGAGCGCGCCGCGCTGCCAGCGCGTGCGCTGCCTGGCCAGCACGCTCAGCGTCTCCGGCGCCTCGGTCCAGCACACCGGCTCGGGGACGAACTGGATGCGGTATTTGCGCTTGGTATCGCGCATGTGGCGGTGCAGCTTGATGACGAGGTCGAGGTCCTCGCCCATCGAGCCCTTGGTGAAGCCGCCGACCGCCACCACTTCGGCGCGGCGGAACATGCCGAAGGCGCCGGAGACCAGCATCAGCGTGTTGATGCGGCTCCAGGCCAGCCTGGCCATCAGGAAGGCGCGCAGATATTCGACCACCTGCAACAGCGGCAGCAGGCGCCACGGCAGGTGCACCTCGCGCACCCTGCCCGCCTCGATCGTCGAGCCATTGGCGATGCGAATGGTGCCACCGACCGCGATGGTGCGCTCGGGGTCGTCGATGAAGGGCTGCGCGGCGCGCATCAGCGCGTCGGGCTCGAGGATGGAATCGCCGTCGATGACGCAGAAGACCGGCGCGCGGCAGACATTGATGCCAGCGTTCTGGGCGTCGGCCTTGCCGCCATTCTCCTTGTCGACCACGAACAGCCGCTCGGTCATCGGCGAGGAATAGAGGCCGCGGATCGGCTGGTGCGCCAGTTCCTCCTCGTAGGGCCGGTGGAACTTCACCAGCCTGAAGGCGTCGATCAGGCGCTGCAGCGTGTCGTCCTTCGAGCCGTCGTTGATGACGATCACCTCGAAATTCGGATATTCGAGCGCCAGCATGGAATGGACGCTCTCGACCACGTTCAGTGCCTCGTTGTAGGCGGGCACCAAAAGCGCGATCGGCGGCGCGACGTCGCCGTAGCGGTGCCAGAGCAGCGCCGAGCGCGCCACCGGCGGGCGCATGGACAGCGCGTAGGCGGCGACGATGAGCTGCAACAGGTAGATCGCCGTTTGCGCCAGCCCGGCCCCGATGATGAACCAGGACAGGATTGAGGCTGTCAGAACGATCTGGTGGCTCCAGTCGGCGATCATGTGGCAGGGCCCTCGGCAAGGATGAGCGAGGCGGTGCGCTGGCTGCGCGAGACGTCGCTGGCGGCCATCGCGCGCAGCATCTTTTCGCCGGGCTGGCCGAAGGAGCGCAGCGCGTTGGCGGCGGCATAGCGCACGGTCCACACCTCGTCGTCCATCAGCCCGGCGAGCGTCGCAGCGAGTTCGCTGAGGCCGAGGCGGCCGGCGGCGTCGGCGGCGTCGGCGCGCACGTCGAGGTCGTCGCTCGCCATCGCGCTCGCCAGGATGGACGGCGCGTCGGCATGGCCGGTCAGGCCGAGCGCGCGGAGCGCGGCGGCGGCGACCTCGGGTGAGGCATCGCCGGCGAGGCTGGCGAAGAAATCGGCGAAGCCGAAGCCGCCGGCGCGGGCCAGCGCTTCGATCGCGGCCGCCCTGACGACTGGCACGCCGTCCGCGCGCGATGCATGCACCGCAAGCTCGTTGAAGCGCGTCCGCGGAAAGCGCCTGAACAGCTCGATGACGCGCCGCGAGCGCTGCCCCGCCACGCCGATATTGTCCAGTACGAAGTCGAGCAGCGGCAGGCTGCCGAGATCGCTGAGCGCGATGGCCGCGGCGATCCTGACTTCGCGCGAGCGGTCCTCGGCCAGCGCCGAAAGCAGGCGTGCCGACGCATCCTCCGAATCCAGCGCCGCGAGCATCTCGGCGGCGTGGATGCGTTCGGCGACGTTGCCTCGTTCAAGCTGCCTGCCGACACGGGCCGGCATGCCGCATTCCTTGAAGGCGGCAAGGACGTCGTCGTGCTCCGCGCCGCGCAGCAGCGACAGGAATTCGAAGCCGGCATTGATCGCCACCCCGGCCGGCACCGCGAGGATGGCCGCCTTCAGGGCCTCGCGGTCGCGGTTTTCGGTGAAGGCGATCAGCGCCGTCAGAAGCTGGCGCCGCTGATCGGCGTTGGCCGTGCCGCGGCGCTCCTGCAGCACCCGGCGCAGGATCAGGATCAGCATGATCGCGATGGAAAGCGCGCCAAGCAGGATGGAGAGGTCCCAGACGTACCACATGGTCAGAACCGCGCGGTCAGGCCGAGCCCGACGATGGTTCGGTCGAATGTCGGGCGTTGCTCATGCGCGATGCTGGCGCGCAGCGTCAGCGGATCGGTGACGTCGAAGGAAACGCCGCCAAAGACGGTGCGCGTCGGCACCAGCGTGCCGTCGGAGATTTCCGGCGCGTCGGCGTAGCCGCCGAAGACGTTGAAGCGCTGCGTCACCGCGAGGTCGGCGCGCAGCACATAGCCGTCGGCGCGGGTGCCGATATCGTCCTCGGCATGCACCCAGCGGGCGGACAGCCCGAGCCGGCCGTCGAAAATGTAGCCCTGCACCCAGGGCGAGACGGTGGTGACGCCGGTATCGGCGAAATCGTCGTAGCGGGCGTCGATGTTGAGCGAGACCGGTCCGAACGCTTTCGCCGGCGCCACGACCTGCCAGGACGCGCCAGCGCCGATCGAATAGCGCGCCAGGAAATCGGCATCCGGCGTTGCGGCTGCCAGCGCATAGGCGGAGAAGGCGGGCGAAAATGCCTGGTCGATGCGGCCCTCGACCTGGACGTCGGTGTGTCCGTAGCGGGTCGCCACCCGCGTGCGGCCTGAAAGGGTCGTCGCCGGCGACAGCCGATAGGCAAGGCCGGCCGCGCTGTCGGTCCAGTCGCCGAGGCCGCCCGTGAGGTCGCTGACCTCCGTGCCGATGTCGAGCCGCCATTTGCGCGGCGGCGGCACCGCCAGCCGCTGCTCGATCTCGGCGGAGCCGGGCTCGATGGCGAGCGCCTGGTTGTAGGCTGCCCGCGCGGCCGCGTCGTCGCCCTCGGCGCGGCGGACGTCGCCGATCCCCACCAGCGCCTCCGCATTGCGCGGATCGATCGCAAGCACGCGATCGAATGATTGCCCGGCCCGCGTGTAGTCCGCTTCGAGAAGAGAAATCCTGGCGTCGAGGTTCAGCGCCTCGACATTGTCCGGCGCTGAGGCCAGCACGTCATCGACTATCGCGCGGGCGCGCGGCACGTCGCCTTGCCAGATCGCCAGGCGGACCTTGCCGAGTCGGGCGTCGAGCAAGCCGGGCTTGATCGCCAGGGCCCGGTCGAAGAACTGCCCGGCCTCGTCGAAGCGCTGGCCGGCGCCAGCGACCAGGCCAAGGGCGACCAGGACGTCGGTGTTCCTCGGCGCCAGCTTTAGCGCCCGGCGATAGGCCCGCTCGGCCTCGGCCAGCTTGCCCGCGGCCTTGAGCCGCCTGCCCTGCTCCATCAGCCCGGCGACGGGATCGGGCCGCCACAGCGGCGCCGTCTTCGCGGACGCTGCCGTCGCCGGAGCCGGCTTGGGCTTGCCGCCGGCCGCCTGCTTTGCCTTGCGGATGGTCTCGACCAGCGTGGCGGCATCGGCATTGCCGGGCTCGGCGCCCGCCGCCTTCTCGGCCAGCGGCAGCGCGGCATCCAGATTGCCGGAGCGGAACTCGACCTCGGCCAGGCCGAAGCTGGCATCCATATAGGTCGGGGCGAGCGACAGCGCCCTGGAGAAGGCGTCGCGCGCGGCCGGCAGATCGTTGCGGCCGAGCTCGACAAAGCCGAGCTGCACCAGGGCATCGGCATTGTCGGGCTTCAGCGCCAACGCGCGCTTGAGCAGATCCGCCGCCTCGTCGAAATGCTGGGCCTGCCTCGCCTTGACGCCGGACGCGTAAAGCTCGTCGACCGTCTGGGCCCATGAAACACCGGGAGGCGCGGCCATTGCCAGGAACATGCATGCGGCAAGGGCTGCGCGCCGGCTTTGCCGCATCAGCGTTTCTTCCGCGCGATCAGGCGCGCCAGCCGGGCCAGCAGCTCCTCGGGGATGAACGGCTTCACAAGATAGTCGTCGGCGCCCTTTTCGAGCGCCGAGACGATGTCCTTTTCGGCCTTGCGGGCGGTCAGCATGACGACGGGGGTTTCGGACAGGTTGGGGTCGCCCTTGATGCGCGCAAGCACCTCGATGCCGTCCGCCTTGGGCATCATGGCGTCGAGCACGATGATGTCGGGCCCGTCGCGCTCCGCCTTCGAAAGCGCTTCGGCCCCGTCCACCGCCTTGATGACCTCGTATCCCTTCGCCCGCAGCCTGAATTCCATCAGCTCGAGCAACAAGGGATCGTCATCGCAGATCAGAACTCTTGCCTTCGCTCCATCCACCTGTGCTGCTCCGGTTCCATCGCCCCCCGGAGTGATCAATCAACGAACCGCCATCCGCCAATGTGGTCCACGCCCATAGTTCCGCGCGGGCCGCAGGCCCGCAACACCCGTGCGATCATAGTTATAGCCGATTCGCGACGGCCGCATTTCGCTACAATCAGTAGATGAATAAGTCGGCATGGTATATGAGCCGTAAACGGCGCCGCACAGCTTCCCGCCGATGCGGCCGCCGGGAAGCCCGAACAGCCCGTCAGCGCGCGCGCAGCGCCAGCAGCTTCCCGACCTCAGCGGCGAGCGCCAGCGGGTCGAAGGGTTTGGCGATGACCCCGACCGCCCCCATGGCCAGATAATGTTCAACCTGATGCGTCTGGGTGCGCGCCGTGATGAACGCCACGGGAATCGATGCCGTAAGCGGCGAGGCGGCCAGCCGCTTCAGCGTCTCCGGCCCATCCATGTCCGGCATCATCACGTCGAGCAGGATGAGGTTGGGCTGCCAGTCGGCGGCGACCGCCAGCGCTTGGGCGCCCGAAGAGCAGGACCGCACCTCGAACCGAGGCTCGAGCTCCAGCGACATCTGCGCGATTTCGCGGATGTCGTCCTCGTCGTCCACATAGAGGATCCTTGCCGACATCAATGTCACTCCCCTGCTTGCGCGGTGGATTTCGCCGCGTTGCGAGACGCAACCAACATGCGCCGGACCAGCTTGGCGACATCGATCTCCGACGCCCTGGTCTTGGTCATCATCGCCTGCACCCGGTCGCCGAGTTTCTCGTCCATCTCCGCCGCCGAGAACACGATGACTCGGGTTTCCTGCGGCAGATCGATGAGCAGGTCCAGCCCCGACCCGTCGGGAAGCGCGATGTCCAGGATGACCAGGTCGAAGCGATGCTTGGCGACCGCCCGCCGCGCCTCCTGCAGCGTTTTCGCCGAGGCGATCAAGACGTCCGGACCCAGCCCCGCCGACATCACGGCAAGCACGCCCTCGTCGTCCTCGACGTGGAGGATCCTCGGCCTGCGCTCGACCTTGCCGGCGACGATCTTGGAGAGAGCGGCGTGAAGCCGCTTCGAGTCCACCGGCTTCTCCAGCCAGTCGACGATGCCGACGGCGGTGCCGTTGAGTGAGCGCTTGGCCTCATCGGCGACGGCGGAGATGACGATGACCGAGATGTCGGAATTCACCGGTGACGCCCTGATGTCGTGGAAGAGCTTGATGCCGGATTCACCCGCCAGCCTGATGTCGAGCGTCAGCGCCACATAATCACGGGAGCGCAGCAGCGCCATGGCGGTGTCGATGTCGGGGGCGACG
Source organism: Mesorhizobium sp. M4B.F.Ca.ET.143.01.1.1 (assembly GCF_004792275.1). Lineage (NCBI taxonomy): Bacteria > Pseudomonadati > Pseudomonadota > Alphaproteobacteria > Hyphomicrobiales > Phyllobacteriaceae > Mesorhizobium > Mesorhizobium sp. M4B.F.Ca.ET.143.01.1.1. Next base: position 143,707 of record NZ_SRSR01000009.1, on the reverse strand, counting down.
TCGCTGGAAAAGCCCTCCGCATCGAGCAGTGCTGCGATCACCGCCGCGACATCGGTCTCGTCCTCGCAGATGAGGACACGCAGGCGGCCATCGCGCGGCCGCGACCGGCGCTCCGTCGAAACCGGCTTGTCAGGCTGCCTCTGCGCCTCGGCGAGGTCGACATGGAACGAGGTTCCCTTGCCTTCCTCGGTCTCGAAGGAAACGGCGCCGCCGAGCTTTTCGACGATGGTCTTGACGATGCTCAGGCCGAGGCCGGTGCCGCCCTGCTTGCGGGTGCTGGAGGCATCCGCCTGCTCGAACTTGCCGAAGATGCGGCTGCGGAATGCCTCGGGAATGCCGGCGCCCTGATCGATCACCGAGATGCGCAGCATGTCGCGATCGCGGCGCTCGAGTTTCACCGTCACGGTGCCGTCGGCGTTGGAGAACTTGATCGCATTCGACAGCAGATTGGCCATCACCTGATGCAGGCGATCCTCGTCGATGTTGGCCTCGGCGCGCGGGGCATCGTCGACCAGGACGATGCGGATCCCGCCGTCGGCCCGGTAGTTGGAGCTGGCGGCAATGGCCTGCTCCAGCAGGGGGCGGACGGGCATCTGCTTGATCTTGAAGGCGATCACGCCCGATTCGATCTTCTCCATGTCGAGGATGTCGTTGATGAGAAGAACCAGCCGCTCGCTGTTGTTGTGGGCGATGTTGATGAGGTTGGCGACCTTTGGCGGCAGCTCGCCCGCCACGCCGGCCGCGATCAGGCCGAGCGAACCGCGGATCGACGTCAGCGGGGTGCGCAATTCGTGGCTGACCGTCGAGATGAAATCGTTCTTGAGCTGGGTATTGCGTTTCTGCTCGGTGATGTCGCGATTGTAGGTGATGACGCCGGTGATCTTGCCGGCCTCGTCGCGGAACGGCGCCTTCAGCGTGTAGAGCCAGCCCTGCTTGCCGTCCGGGAAAATCGCCGGCTGGTCGATGCGCAGCGTCTGGCCGGCCTCCAGCGCGCCCATCTCGTCCTGCCGGAAGCGCTCCGCCACATCCTTCGGGTAGAAATCGAAATCCGTCTTGCCGATCAGGTTCTCGACCGAGGTGGCGTTCACCATTTCGGCGGTCGCCGGATTGGCGGCGATGAAGCGGCCGTCGACGTCCTTTATGTTCAGGCAATCCGGCAGCTCGCGAACCATGGCCCGGTAGATCATGTTGGACATGACAAGATCGCGCCGCCGCTGCTGGCGGTCGAGCAGCACGCTGACGATGATGGTGCTGAGGAAGCGAAACACAAGCGACGGGAACGTGCTCTGCTGCACCATGCCGGCGACGACTTGCGGGGGAATGACCAGGAGCGTGATCAGTCCGGCGAGAGCGACCGACACGCCGAGGCCGAATATGTCGAAGATGGTGCGCGACCGGGCCGCGACGATGTGATGCCAGGCAATGCCGACGACAGCCGTGATGAGGATGCCCACGATCCCGATGCTCGCGCCCTGGCCGCCGAGATGGATGCGATAGGCAATGGAGCCGGCCGTGGCGATGACCATGGCCGGCCATCCGCCGAAGAAGGCGGCGGCGGCGATGAAGGCGGCGCGCAGATCGACGATGAAGCCGGAGACGGAGAGCGCCGTCGCCATGGAAATGACCGCGCCCGTGCACATCACCACGCCGAGAACCAGCGACTGCCTGCGCTGCGAGAGACGCCCGGTAAAATCCGCCACAAGATCCCAGGCGACCACCAGGATGGAGACCAAGGCAAGATTGGCGAGGAGTGAGCGCCAGATATCGGTCATGACTTTCCGGCTCCTTTTTTCCGATAGATACCGGCAAAACCTATCCGAGGTCTAAAGAGCCGTGGACCGGTCTGAGCGACAATGGGACAGGCCGAAACGCCGAATCGGCGACCAGTGCGAAGCGTCAGGCCGACGCGATCATCGCCCAGCGAACGGCATATGTCGACGACCTCCGGCCGCGAAGGGGCTTCAGGCGAGGTGGCGGAAGTTCGACGGCGGCTGCGCCACCCAGGCCTCGATCTCGCGCGTGACGAAGGCGGCGGCCTGGTGGTGGATGAAGTGGCCGGCACCGGGCAGCGCCAGCACGGAAGAGACGTTGTCGACCTCGCGGAACGTGCCGTCGAAGGCGCTGGCCGGAACATAGGGATCGTCGGTGCCGAACAGGGCAAGGGTCGGCGCCCTGATCAACGGCAGCGGGCCGATGTCGGGCACCCTGCCCAGCGGAATATTGGCCCTGTAGTAGTTCAGCACCGCCTCCGGATCGGATTGCCGAAGCGACGCCACGAGCGCCTGTCTATCGTCCACGTCGGCAACCCAGCTGGCAAGCTCGTCCGGCGTGGGCAGGGCTGCCACACCGGCTTCCTGGAAGCGGCGCACGTAACCGAAATATCCGGAATTGGCTGGATCGGCTATGGCCCGAAGATAGTTGCGCGGATGGGGACTGGAGAGAGTTATGAGGTGGCGTACCGCCGACGGCACGCGCATGGCCAGCCACCAGGCGATGGTTCCTCCCCAGTCGTGGCCGACGATTGAAGCCTGGGAGAGTCGTTCCGCCATGAGGATGGACAGCACGTCTTGAACGAGGTTCGGCAGCAACGCGTAGTTTGCATGTCCCCTCGGCCTGTCGCTTAGCCCGAATCCGCGCAGATCCGGCGCCAGGACCCTGTAGTTGCCGCATAGAGATTCGATCTGACGGCGCCAGCCAAGACCATGGTCGGGAAACCCGTGCAGAAAAACGATCGGCGGGCCGGAGCCCGCCGCGATGTAGTGCAACCTAACGTTCCCGTTCGATGCGAACCTGGACTCGAAAGTCGTAACCGAAGCCACCCTGACCGGCCGCTGCGATCACATCTTGACTTCGAGGCGCAGGAACGGCCCCTGGAATACCTGGTTCTCGTGGTCGGCATTCACAAGAAGGTTGTGCCATGCCTCGATCTTGTAGCCTGCGGTCAAGGTCGTGTTCGGCATCGGCGTCCAGCTCAAGCCGGCCGACGCATCGAGGTTAGAGACCGTTTCGCTCGAGCTCTCACTGAACAAAGTTGCGGAAGCATGCATGTCAGGGTTTGTTTGCGTGACACTGCCACCAACACGGTTGGTGCGGCGGCCCCACATCACGGAGCCCGAAACGGCGCCCGTCAGGCCCCAGTTTTCGCCGACCGGGTAATAAGCCTCGGCACCAACCCTTGGACCGATGCCCCAGTATTCGGACGAGCCAACCTTGTCGGCGGAAATGCCCTTGTCGGCAGGATTGTCAGGCGTGAACGTCTCGGAGAAGTCGAACACCTTTTCGTCCGCATGTGCGATCCGCAGGCCGCCAAAGAAGCGGATGTCAGCCTGCTGTGCCTTGACGTGCTTGCCGACGTCGAAATCGAACGCCTGAAAGGCGTAGCCGTCGCCGTAACGAGCGCTAATGGTACCGTCTGGATCGGTGACAGGCCCCTCGCCAAGAAGGACCGACCGGTGCTTGCCGACATGAAAGGTGCCGGAAAGACGCCAATCCAGCCCCGGGGAAATCTGCTTGGTCAACGCTACTGACCCGGAGATGTCGCCGTTGCTGTTGCCCAGCTTGTCGCTGCTGAGCTTGTCGTCCTTGTGGACATTGTTCCAGAAATAGGCGCCTTCGAACGACATCTTGATGCGCGCATCGATGACCGCCGGGTCCGATGGTTGCGCCTCTCCGGCATGAGCCGTGGCCACGCCGATGGTTGTCACGGAGGCAGCCGATGCCGCCACCGTTGCTAAAAGTTTGCCCTGTACTTGAGCCCGCATGCTTATCCCCACCCCAGATTCTCGCGGCTGCCAATATTGCAGAGACTCGGATAACGGCCTATTGCCGAGAGGATGCCCCGACACTTTGCCGCGTCAGTGTAACATCTTTGCAACAGCAATAAAAAACACAATGACTAGAGATAGTTAGCGCCAGACGATGACAAACGGGGGCTTCGTGGACAATCCAGCGCAAATTGAAGGCTTTCTGAACAATCTCGCCTACGCGCTCTTTGCCCGGAGCGGCCAGATCACCCCCGAGCCTCGTGAAATCGGCAATCTCGCGGTCTTCGACCACCCAGACGCGGTCGACAGGATCGCCAAGGCCCCGAACCTGTTTCGCAAGAACTTCTCGCTGATTTCCGCACTCGGCTTCAGCCGCTTCAACACCAATGACGAGGAGTGGGCGACAAGGCGCTCAATCACGCAAGACAGTTACCTCGCTGCAGCGAAGCCCGCCCAGGTGCAAAGCGTGTCCGATATCTTCGCCTCGTGCTTCAGCGTCTGCGAAACGTCCCTGGCCGGCATCCAGGAGGCGCTGTTCGCTGGCGCCCTGACCATCTTCTATCAGGCGTTCAGACTTGTGGCTGAGCCCCGGTCGACGGCGGCATTGCTTGACCGGACCCGCGAGGTGCTGCGCCGCCTGCAATATTACTCCTGGGTCACGCCGACCGATGCTGAGCGCACCAGCGTCATCAGCGACGCCCGCGCGGTCATAGCCGAGTTCGGAGCGCAGCTGATGGCGGACCCACGATCGGCCGCCCAAATGCGCCGCTTCTCCGAGAAATCAGGCGGAATCGACAGCTTCTCGCCCATCGAAGAGTTCGTCATGAACCTTTTCGCGGGCGTCGAAACCACCGTGACGACGGTGCTGTGGGTGATCGACAGGCTCGGCGCCAACCAGAAAGTACAGGAGCGTATCCATGACGAGATCGCCGGCGCCAAGGCCGACACGCCGTTCACCGACTGCTTCATCAACGAGACGATGCGGTATTTTCCGCCCATTCCGTTCCTGACGCGCGAGGTGAGCGCCGACACGGTAATCGACGGCGTGGCGCTGAGGGCCGGGCAACTCATCATGCTTTCCATCGTTGGCGCGCACCAGCATCCCGAGTTCTGGGAGAATCCGCGGACATTCGATGCCAGCCGCAAGGAATTCATCGACAATAGTTTCGACCGTCGCGCCTTCATCCCGTTCCTGACCGGGCCGCGCATGTGCGGCGGCGCACGCCTTGGCCGGCTCGAGGTCGAGCAAGCGGTTCGCGCGGTGGTGCGGCAGTTCGCATTCGCCCGCACCGACGACATTATCCGCTTCGACTATGCGCTGGCATTGCGCCCGGCGACAGGCATGGCGGTCGTGGTGTCAAGGCGCTGACAATGGCCGGTCCGTTGCGCCAGGCATGTCGCGCCACAGGTCCCGGATCAGGCTTCCGAATTGCCTTGCGATGATAGTTTTCATATCCGCATCGTGCTGATAGCGCGCGCTTGCCTCGATGGCGGCCTTGTCCAGATCATGGGCCGGAAACCAGTTTCGCATCGTCGCTCGCACATTCTCGTACGGGCTGGCGACAAAATCCTCATAGGCGACATCGACTACCCTCATGGGATCAATGGTCGAGAGGTAGTTCCGCCACATGACCTCAGAGTCGGCGATATGGCGCACCGTATCGATGACCGCCTTCTGGCTTATCGTCTTCAACTTCGGGATTCCCGGCAGCGTATCCCCGCCATCGAACGGTTGCCCGGTATAGAGCATCGCAAGCAGGCTGACGGTCTGGTCAACCTTGTTGCGTCGGGACAGGAACACATAAAATGACCTTGTATCGTCCTGGCCGATCGCGTTGCGCGCGAAGTTCAGATTGCCTGCGAACAGCTTTGCCGCGAACACGCCATTGACCGAGCGTCTTGCCAGAAGTTGCCGTCCGTATGACGCTGCCGCGCGATCGAGTGCCGGGACGTCGATGGCATCGTGGCCGGTCCAGCGGCGCAGGAGCGGCAGCGCAAACTGCCACTGGAAGTACTCGGTGGGCAGACCGAGCCCGAAATGCTTCAGCACCCGACAGTAGGAATGGCCGGCAGTTCGGGGCGTCGTGCAAATCAGGATCTTGATCGGTTTGCCATCCGACCCAGCCTGATCGAAAGCAGCCGATTGCAGCTTTCCGTATGCTTCCTCGAAGTGCATTGCCGATCCCCCAAAGGCAGCGCCAGTTCAAACGGCGGACAGGAAACCCAGGATCAAGAAAGCCTGATCAATCGTCATCAGCGAGGGCGGGCTGCCCGCATCAATGTTGTCGACGATACAGATGTCTGGCCGGACGCGACGCGTCCGCTCCAAGGCGCTCCTGTCGATGAATTCGCTCTTTCGCCCATACATCAGCAACATGCGCGCATCCAGCTTGGCCACCATGGGAAACAGATCGTATGCACGTCCGGTCATTGTCGCGAAATTCTCGGTCGCGGCCGGATCATAGGCCAGCCGAACGCCGTCGGTGCCGCCGGCGATTCGGTTCTCGATGTAGCGGCTTAGAACCACTTCCTCGACGGTGCCCATCTCGGCGCTTGCGGCACGCAGATAGTCCCTCGCCACGGCGCGCGTCTCGAAGGTCAGCGTGCTTTCCCGGATGACCGCGTCTCTCAGGGCGTCGACCTTCGGGCCGCCGATCATGGGAACATCATTGAGGACTATCCGATCGACACGGCCGCGGTTTGCATGGAGGAACAGTGCCAGGATCAGCCCGCCCCATGATGTGCCGATGAAGTGGTTCTCCTTGCCGGCAAACCGACCGAGCGCGCGCAAGCACCGGGAATAGAGATCGATGTCGTAACCCGCACCAAGAAACGCGCTGCGCCCACGCCCAAGCAGATCGGGGCAGATCACCAGATAGCCGTTGCGGCAAAGAAAGGTCGCGAGATAATCGAAATCGGCGCCGTTCCCGGTAAAACCGTGGAGGCAATAGACTGTCCCACGAGACTGGCCGGCCGGCTGCCAAATGCGCACGAGCATCGACGCATAACGGTCGCCGAGGCGGATCAGAATCTCCTGGGTGAGCCCCTCGCCTGGCGCGGCCTGGTCCATCATGCATCCCGCTTGCGCACGGCGCGCTTCATGGCGCCACGGGCATCGATGAAGTCGCGCTTCCAGTAGACCGACTTGTCGAGGTTGAGCAGTTTCGCCTCCTTGATCAGCGGCAGGATGTGCGAGGACGAGCGCGTCGCCATAACGGTTGCGGCAATTGCGCTGCCACCAGGATCGGGATTGAGCGGGCCATTGTTCGCGACCCATGTTTCGGCGATCTCACGGCTGGTCACGACCCAGCCGACGTAGGCGACGATCGCATCGTCAATGGCACCGATAAGATGCGATTGCTGCTCGATCTGATAGCGCAACGACTTCACCATCTGGCCAAATTCGTAGCCGTCGAAGGGCGGATGGTGCGCAATGAAGTTGCAGACCAGACCAAGCGAGAACGGGTTGAAAGGAACGCGGGTGAAAAGAAGCTTGCTCATACGGACTCATGGTGTTTCAAGCGGGCGCGAGATTATGATGAGGAACCGGGGCGAGCTAGAGGGAAAAGAGCGGGGCGAATAGTCGTGGCGTCGCGATCTTGACTGCTAGAGGGGCTACTGCCGACGGGAGAGCGCGCATGAGAAAGGTCATCATCACGGAGTTCATCAGCGTCGACGGCATCGCCGAGGTCGAGAAGCTGCCGAACGTCACCTGGAACGACGAGATGAACGCGTTCAAGGAGGCCGAACTCGCCGACAGCGGCGCTATGCTTCTCGGCCGCACGACCTACGAGATCTTTGCCGGTTCATGGCCCTCCGAAACCGGAGACTTCGCCGATCGGTTCAATGCGCTGCCGAAATTTGTCGCCTCGACCAGCCTGCAGGCGCTCGACTGGCAACCGGCGCAATTGCTCGCAGGCCACCTGCCCGAAGCGGTCGCCAGCCTGAAGCAGACAAACGGCGGCAACATCTATGTGCATGGCAGCTTGAGCATTGCCCGGCAGTTGCTCAGTCACGGGCTCGTCGATCGCCTGAGGCTGCTCGTCTATCCGGGCGCCGTCGGCCAGGGCAAGCCGTTGTTCCCGACCGAGGAGCCGCTCGCGCTAGAGCTGATCTCGGCCGTCCCGTTCAGCAATGGCGTGGTGGCGCTGGAGTATGCGCCGGTCGCGAAGGGTTAGTAGCCTGCTCCAAAGGCTGGGCATCGCCGGGCCAGGAAGCAGCGCGGCGCCGCGGACGTGAAGGCTCCGCTCTGTCTATTGCTTTAGGAAAGCTGCCGTCATCGAACGATCGGGGGCAAGGAGCCCCCGATTGCTGTTCGGACGAGATTTACGCCAGCTCGTCAGATGAGGAAGACGCTGGCGTCCGGATGCGTCTGGTTGTTCATCGCATCGAAGGCGTTGGCGATATCGTTGATCCCCGGTTGACCGGTCAGGCCGAAATTGGAGGTCGGGGCGTTGGTGTCGTTAAGGACGTCCCGCACCGCGGCGATCACCTCGCCCGGTTGCAGCGTGTGGTCGTCGTTCGTGTCAATCTGATTGAGAATTGCGATGATGGCCGGGTTCGAACTGGTCGCCGCGGAGAAACTGAAATTGAGTTCCGGTTTACCGCCGGGGCCGTCGGGCACGGCAGTGACGGCAGCGGAGAGATACGCCGCCGCCGAGGAGCGTTCGAGGTGGTTCACCCCACCGCCCTTGGCTCCCAACGCATCCGCGATCGAGGGCGTTCCTGGAATCTTCGACAGGTTCTGGAACTCGAAGATGGTCTCGAAGGAAGTGTTGGAGTTCCAGCCCGAGTGGAACTCGCCTAGCTCCTGGGTCAAGATATCGAGGTGGTTCTTCCAGAAGCCCGGCGTCAGGCCCTGGCCGGCCGGCGGCAGGAAGTTTGTGAAGTCGTTGCCGGTGTCGGTGCCACCGCTGCCGGGATTGTCGACCGTCTGCACGAGGATCCCGGTCTGCTGCGAGCCGTCCGGCACGACCTCGTAGATGTTCTTGCCGACATCGGCCAGCGTCAGTCCGCCGATCGACCAGGCGCCGCCGGCCCCCGTCGTCGTCGAGCGGTCGCCGGCGCTGAGATCGCCGCTGTTGTCGTCGTCGATGAAGATGGTCACCGGATCGTGCGACCAGGCGGTGTCGTCCGCCGTCTTGCCGTTTCCGGTCAGGTCCTCGTACTTGGTGCCCGAGACTGAGAAGTCGAGGAAGTTGGTGAAGTCGTTGCCGGTGTCGGTGCCACCGCTGCCGGGATTGTCGACGGTCTGCACGAGGATCCCGGTCTGCTGCGAGCCGTCCGGCACGACCTCGTAGATGTTCTTGCCGACATCGGCCAGCGTCAGTCCGCCGATCGACCAGGCGCCGCCGGCCCCCGTCGTCGTCGAGCGGTCGCCGGCGCTGAGATCGCCGCTGTTGTCGTCGTCGATGAAGATGGTCACCGGATCATGCGACCAGGCGGTGTCGTCGGCGCTCGTGCCGTCGCCGGTCAGGTCCTCGTACTTGGTGCCACTGATCGAGAAGTCGAGGAAGTTGGTGAAGTCGTTGCCGCTGTCGGTGCCGCCGCTGCCGGGGTTGCCGACGGTCTGCACCAGGGTGCCGGTC
>NZ_SRSR01000009.1:0-134260 GCF_004792275.1 Mesorhizobium sp. M4B.F.Ca.ET.143.01.1.1 | reverse complement strand
CTCGTGCCGTCGCCGGTCAGGTCCTCGTACTTGGTGCCACTGATCGAGAAGTCGAGGAAGTTGGTGAAGTCGTTGCCGCTGTCGGTGCCGCCGCTGCCGGGGTTGCCGACGGTCTGCACCAGGGTGCCGGTCTGCTCGGAGCCGTCAGGCACGACCTCGTAGATGTTCTTGCCGACATCGGCCAGCGTCAGACCGCCGATCGACCAGTTGCCGGAGGCGTCGGTCGTCGTCGAGCGGTCGCCGGCGCTGAAATCGCCGCTGTTGTCGTCGTCGATGAAGATCGTCACCGGATCATGCGACCAGGCGGTGTCGTCGGCGCTTGTGCCGTCGCCGGTCAGGTCCTCGTACTTGGTGCCACTGATCGAGAAGTCGAGGAAGTTGGTGAAGTCGTTGCCGCTGTCGGTGCCGCCGCTGCCGGGGTTGCCGACGGTCTGCACCAGGGTGCCGGTCTGCTCGGAGCCGTCAGGCACGACCTCGTAGATGTTCTTGCCGACATCGGCCAGCGTCAGACCGCCGATCGACCAGTTGCCGGAGGCGTCGGTCGTCGTCGAGCGGTCGCCGGCGCTGAAATCGCCGCTGTTGTCGTCGTCGATGAAGATCGTCACCGGATCATGCGACCAGGCGGTATCGTCGGCGCTTGTGCCGTCGCCGGTCAGGTCCTCGTACTTGGTGCCACTGATCGAGAAGTCATGGAAATTGGCGAAGTCCATCCCCGACTGGTCCTCGCCTGACAGGCCATCGATCGTGTAGCCCGCTTGGCCGAGCGTCTGCACATAGCCGCCCGGCAGTTGTTCATAGACCTTCAACCCATCAAAGGTGGCGTCCAAGCCGGTGAACGACCACGTGCCGTTGGCCGCCGTTGTCGTCGTGAGATCATCGGCGCTCAAGTCGCCGCTATTGTCCTTGTCGATGAAGATCGTCACGCCGCCGAGGCCGGCATCGCCCGTCGTCTGGCTGTCGCCATTGGCATCCAGGTATTTCGTGCCCGAAATCCCGAACGTCACCAGGTTGTTGGGATTCGTGCCCCATTCCTCGAAGCCCGAGCCTGTCTGCCAGTCGCCAGCCTGGCCGCCAAACGCCGAGTAGACGTAAACATATTGATGATCGGCATCCTGGAGAAATTCGCTGTCTTTGATCAAGACGCGGATGTCGCTGTCGCCGCTGCCCGAAGACAGGCTGGAATTCAGCGCAACCCAAACATCGCCGCTGGCATCCAGATTGTAGACGAGATGCTCGCCGGTTACGCCGAAACCGCTGCCTGGAGTGTATGGGGTGTTCTCGGAAACCGGCACGTGCCCCATGCCCAGATTTCCAGAGGTCTCCTGGTAAATCTGCAGGCTGTCCAGCGAAATGAATTCGCCGTTGCTGCCATTTTGTTCGTTGGAGTCAAGCAGAAATTCCCGATAGGCCACGCCGTCGACTATGACGATAGGAATATCGCTTAAAAGCAAGGCCTTGTTGTGCTGCGCGCTCGTGTTCTCGTTGTACTGCGGGCTGAGAACATCGCCATAGGTGCCGCCGCGATCGTAGTTGTAGCCCTGCTCCGTAGGGGGATTGTTCGGGCCCTGAACTTGGACAAAGGCATCGAAGGTGCCAGTCCCTGACGATTGTCCGAAGTCTGTTTTGACTTGATAGACTTGGAACTTTGCGTCGCCGACATTGAAGCCAGCGAGTGTCGTGGCATTTCGCACCGTCAAGTCGGCTGCCGCGCCGGAAGCGTCTGGGGGAGGAGGAGGAGCATCGGTGAAGTTCACGGTCGCGACCCGGCCGTCTGCCTGGTCTGTCGCTGTGAGCACGAACGCCTGGTTCGCCGCGTCGCTGTTGACGTACCACGAGGTCTGGATCTTGCCGTTGACTGTACCATCGAGATCGCCGGCGCCGCCATCGGTGACGACCCAGGGCGTACCAGTCCCGGTCAGATCATAGGTGAGCACATCGTCCACGGTGCCGAGGACCCCGTCGGCGCCAGCGCTGACATGGGCGACCGAAAATGTGAGCGAGCCGCCGTCCCCGACGTCGGTGGCGGTGATCCCTACCGTCTCGCCGGGCGCGTAGTCCGCGTCCGCCTGGTCTATCGTAACCGCAAGCGGCGGAACGGGGTCGGAAGAAGCCGGATCGGTGCTTCCGGTCACGGTGGAATCAAGGGTTGCGAGCGGATCGTTGGTCAGATTGTCGCTGATATCGCTAGACGTCATTTCATTTCCCCTAGCTTCGGATTCGGTTGCTGATCGTGGCTGCTGTTTTCTCTTGGCTGCTGTTTCCCACCTGGGCGGGCTTACTCTCTAAAGGCTCGACTGATCTGGTCCCGCAATGGCTTGACCAGGTAGGAGATCACCGAACGGTCCTCGGTCTTGATGAAGGATTCCACCGGCATGCCGGGCACCAGCTTGACCTCGCCGAGGCGCGCGACTTCCGCGGCGGTCGTCCTGATACGCACAGTGTAATAGTTGGCACCAGTGCGCTGATCGGTGGCGATGTCGGGCGAGGTCCTTTCGACCACGCCGTCGATTTGCGGCGTCGTGCGGGTGTTGAATGCCGAAAAGCGCAGCGACGCCGACTGGCCGACCCATAGCTTGTCGATGTCGCTGGGGGCGATCTTGGCCTCCACCGCCAGACTGTCATTGTCCGGCACGACCTGCATGATCGTCTGTCCGGGCGTGATCACGCCGCCGATCGTATAGGCGAGCGACTGCTGCACGACGCCGTCCTGCGGGGCGCGGATGTCGACACGCTTCAACTGGTCCTCGGCGGCGACCTTGCGCTCGATGAGCTCGCCCATCTTGCCGTCGATGTCGCGCAAGTCCCGGTTCACTTCGGTGCTGAGGTCGAGGTCGATCTGGATGATCTGCAGCTTGATCTCGGCGATGCGCCCCTGCGCCTGCGCCAGCGCGGCGATGAGCTGGCCGCGTTCGCCATCGAGGCGTGTCGCCTCGCGCTCGGTCGAGGTCAGGCGATCGATGGAGATGAGCTTCTTGCCCCACAGCGTGCGCACGGAAGCGAGCTCCTTTTGCACCAGCTGTATTTCCTTGCTTTTGGCTTCCATCTGCGCGGTGTCGCCGGCGATCTCCTTCTCGAGCTGGACGATGCGTTCGCCGAGCTGGCCCTTCTGGCCGGCGCGGGAGGTGCGCCGCGTGTCGAAATGCTGCGTCTCGCCGGAGATCGCCTCGGCGACGTCGGGATCGGCCGAGCGATCGAGGAGGTCCCGGGGAAAGTCGATGCCGTCCGTCCCCCGGCGCTCGGCATCGAGACGGGCCTTGCGCGCCATGAGCTGGTCGAGCGCCTTGCTCACCACCGCAAGATTGGCGGCCGGCACGGTGCGGTCGAGACGCAGCAAAAGGTCGCCGGCCTTCACGCGGTCACCGTCGCGAGCGTCGATCTCGGCCACGACGCCCCCGGTCGCATGCTGCACGTTCTTGACATGCGAACCGACGACCAGCGTGCCTGGAGCGATCACCGCGCCGGCGATCTCGGTGACCGAGGCCCAGCCGCCCACACCACCTCCAAGCAGGAGCACGGCGCCGAGCCCAAGGCGAGTGTAGAAACGGATCGAAGCGTGGGCGTTGCCGGGCGCGGCCATGTCAGTTCCCTCCCCCGGTCCGGGTGGCGACCGCGGTCGTTTCCGCGGATACCCGCTGCGGCGGGTTGCTTGACGGGACCGAGCGCAGCATCGGGAACATCTTGGCGAAGACCTCCTCCTTCGGTCCGAATTCGTGCACGCGCCCCTGCTTCATCGCCATGATGAAATCGACGGCGGTCAGCACGTTCGGGCGATGGGCGACGATGACGACAACGCCGCCGCGCTCGCGAACGCCGAGCATCGCGCGGATCAAGGCCTGCTCGCCGTCCATGTCGAGGTTGGAATTCGGCTCGTCGAGCACGACCAGGAACGGATCGCGATAGAGCGTGCGAGCCAAAGCGATGCGCTGGCGCTGGCCGGCCGAAAGCGCCTCGCCATGGTCACCGATCTCGGTTTCATAACCCTGGCGGAAGCCGACGATCAGGTCATGCGCGCCGGCCGCCTTGGCCGCGGCGATGATTGCTGCCGGGTCGGCGTCCATCTCGAAGCGGGAGATGTTTTCGGCGACCGTGCCGGCAAACAGCTCCACATCCTGCGGCAGGTAGCCGATATGGCGGCCGCGCTCCTGCGACGACCATTGGTCGAGGTCGGCGCCATCGAGCTTGACGCGGCCGCCGAGGGGTTGCCAGGCCCCGACCAGGGCCCGCACCAAGGTGGACTTTCCCGAGCCGCTCGGCCCGATGATGCCGAGCCCATGGCCGGCTTCCATGGCGAAGCTGGCGTCCTGCACCAGCAGCCGCTGCAGGCCCGGAGCCGTAATGGCGGCATTCTGCATCACCACGCTGGCGCTGGGGGCCGGCAGCAATAGGGGTTCGGTTTCGGCAGGCATGACCGCCAGCACCTTGGTCAGGCGTTGCCAGCCCTGGCGCGCGCCGACGAAACCTTTCCAGTTGGCGATCGCCAGATCGACCGGCGCCAGCGCCCGGCCGCTGAGGATGGAAGCGGCGATGATGACGCCCGCCGATGCCTCCTGCTCGATCACCAGCCAAGCGCCGATGCCGAGCATCGACGACTGCAGCAGCATGCGCAGCACTTTCGACACCGCGCCGAAACTGCCGGCAACGTCGCTGACCTTGCGCTGGTCGGCGATGAATTCGACGTTGGCATCCTGCCAGCGCGACGCCAGCCCGCCAGCCATGCCCATGGCGGCGACCACTTCGGCATTACGGGTGCCTGCAGCGATGAGCCCGCCGCGCCGGTTGCCGCTCAAGGTTGCGGCCGATACCGGTAGTCGCGTCAGCCGCTCGGCAAGCAGGGTCAGCACGACCAGCACGACCGCGCCGAGCAGCGCCGCGGCGCCAAGCACCCAGTGGAACATGAAGATGATGATCAGGTATAGGGGCAGCCATGGCAGGTCGAAAAGCGCCGTCGGTCCCATGCCTGACAGGAAGCCGCGCACGCTGTCGAGATCGCGCATCGGCTGCAGGCTGTCAGCCCCGCGCGCGGCCTTCAGCGGCAATCTCAGCATCGAGGTATAGACGCGACGGCCAAGCGCCTCGTCGAGCGCCCCGCCGATGCGCACCAGCACCCGCGCCCGCACGAAATCGAGGAAACCCTGCCCACAATAAAGGATGACGAGCAATATCGAGATGCCGACAAGCGTCGGCAGGCTGCGGCTCGGCAGCACGCGATCATAGACCTCGAGCATGTAGAGCGAGCCGGCAAGCATCAGCACGTTGAGCATGCCGCTGAACAGTCCGACCGCAATGAAGGCCGACCGGCAACTGGCAAGCGCAGCGGCCAGTTCGGAGCGAGCGGGATTGGCCTTCCGCGCGGCCGGCCTCGCCGATGGCTTGCCCGGCGCGGCGGTCCGACCGGCTGGGTCGCCAACGGGTTTTTGCCTGCCGTCGCCGCGGGCGCGAAACATGGCCAGGCTGCCGATACCCGCCATCGCCACCGCGACGAGCGTCCAGCCCATCGACGCAAGCCCGCTGAAGCCGGACAGAAAGAAACCGGCGACGCAAACGACGACGGCAAAGCCGAAAAGCCTGACCTTCGCCTGCGCCGAAGCAAACGCTGCTTTGCTCAACAACCCGAGCGACGCCTTACTGAACCCCGCAGTCACGACTTGCCTCTCCCATCAGGGACGAGTCAGCTGCGCGCAACGGCGCGCAACGCGGCTGACTGGCCATGGCAACAGCGCCGAGATTCAGCGCTCAAGTCCGAGAGGGAGGAGGATCGGCGTTGCGTCTGGCAACCCGCGGCAGCGGCCGGCGAACTGCAAAACGCGACAGCGCCTCACGACGACTGGCGGCTCGATGGTGATGCGGCGGCGACTGATATGTCGCCGCGCGGTTCCCTTCCCTGTAGCGCCGTAACTCGTTGTTGCCGGTCGGGAGATTGTTTACGCTACTATATTAGAACATTATTAACTCTATCTGGGCGTGCGTCAACGGGCATTTCGACGAAGATTCGGCCCGGTGAAGTTGAAGTATATGGGAGTATAACGCCGGGCGAAGCGGACGGAGCTGATTCGCTCACACCACCTTCTTGCCGCGCTTGCCGCCGTGCTCTGCAACCGCCTTCTCGACGGCGCGTTTCAGTTCATCCTTGATCTCGACCGTCTCGGCCATCAACGTCTCGATCTTCAGGAAATCGAGCACGCGGTATTTCGAGACGGCCGGGCGGATGAGGATGTCGGGCGGACACTGCCTCAGCTTGTTGGCGATGATCGACTGCATCATCAGTTGCGTGGCGCCGTACATCAAATCGACGGTGGTCGGGTGCCTGCGCTCGGCCTCGCTCGGCGCGCCGACGACGTCGATGGCGATGACGATGTCGGCGTCCTTTTCGATGAGGTCAAACGGCACCGGGTTGTAGATGCCGCCGTCGATCAGCACGCGGCCATCGCGGGTCACCGGCCGGAACACCGCCGGAATGGCCGCCGAGGCAGCCAATGCGGAATGCAGGTCACCATCCTCGAAGACCGCAAGCTTGTGGCCGAAATAATCGGTCGCCGTCACCTTGAGTGGGATCTTCAGCTCCGCGAATGTTTCGGGAATGGCCTCTGGCAGGAAGGCCTTCAGGATACGCTCGACATTGAACTGGCTGACGCGGATGCCGCTCTCCATCGCCTCGGCGATGGTGCCCGGCCGTGCCCGCCACATGCGCGAGGCCACCTCGGCGCGGCGGCCGAGGATCGAGCGGGCATAGTCGTGGATGTCCTTGCCGGTCATGCCGGAGGCCATGCCGGCGCCCATGATGGCGCCGATCGAGGAGCCGGCGATGGCCACCGGCCTGATGCCGAGCTCGTCCAGCGCCTCGATGGCGTGGATGTGGGCCAGGCCCCGCGCGCCGCCGCCGCCGAAGGCAACGCCGAAGGTGGGGCCGCTGCTCATCCCTTGCCGCCTCCCGCAGTCTTGGCGAGCGGCGGCCCGACGACCATGATCGCCGGCGCGGGCGACAGCAGCTTCTTCGCCGCCGCCTTGACGTCATCCAGCGTCACCGCGTTGATGAGGCCGGCGCGGCGCTGCAGATAGTCGATGCCCAGCCTGTCGAGCTGCAGTTCCACCAAGGTCGCCGCGATGGAGCCGGAGGAGTCCAGATTGTTGATGGCATAGGCGCCGATCATGTATTTCTTGGCGGCGTCGAGCTCAGCCTCTGTCGGACCTTGTTCGGCCAATGTCTTGACCACGTCGCGCACAATCGCAAGCGTCTCCGACGCGCGGTCGGAGCGAGTCGCGGTGGTGATGATCAGCGCGTTGGAATGCTGGTGGTCGACCAGGTTGGAATCGACGCCATAGGCAAGGCCGCGCTTCTCGCGCACCTCGTCATAGAGGCGCGAGGTGAAGGTGCCGCCGCCGAGGATCTCGTTCATCAGCACCGCGGCGAAGAAATCCGGCGCGCTGCGCTTCACGCCGGGATAGGCGAACTGCAGCGAGGTCTGCGGCAGGTCGTAGTCGACCTCCACCTGCTGGCCAAGCTTGGGTTGGGTGTCGGCGATGGCGGCGAGCGCCTGCCTCTGCGGCAGGTCGCCGAACAGTTGGTCGAGCTTCCGCTTCAATGTCGCGGCGTCGATGTCGCCGACCACGGCGACATGCAGGCCGTCGCGGGCGAAGCTCGCTTTGTGGAAGGCGCCGAGATCTGCCGGCGCGATCGCTGCGATGCTCTCCCTGGTGCCTTCGTCCGGCCTGGAATAGGGATGCTCGCCATAGATGGCGCGCAGCCATTTGCGCTGGGCGATCGCATTGGGGTCGCGCTCATTGGCGACGATGCCCGCCAGCACCTGGGCGCGCACGCGGTCAAGCGGCGCCTGGTCGAAGCGGGGCTTGTTGACCGCGAGCGTCAAGAGATCGAAGGCGGCGTCCTTCTGTTCCGACAGCATGCGCATCGAGCCGTAAATGCCGTCTCGCTGCGGCTCGAAGCTCATCTCGGCGCCGGCATCGTCGAGCTTCACCTGGAAAGCATCGCTGTCGAGGTCTCCGGCGCCCTCGTCGAACAGGCCGGTCATCAGATTGGCCAGCCCCTCCTTGCCCGCCGGATCCTGCGCGGTGCCGCCGTCGAAGACGAAGCGGATGGCGATGATCGGCACCGTGTGGTCCTCGACCAGCCAGGCGGTGATGCCCTTGTCGGACTTCACCTCCTGGATGTTCATGCCGGCATGCGCGGCGAGCGCGGGCAGGATCAGGAAGAAGATCGCAAAGCAAAGGGTGGCGAGGGCGCGCAGCGCCTTTCCTTCTCCCCTTGCGGGAGAAGGTGTCGCCGAAGGCGACGGATGAGGGGTGTTGGAAGAAACGAACCGTGGGCGGTCCTGCCAGCACCCCTCATCCGTCTCGGCGCCACGCGCCGATCCACCTTCTCCCAAAAGAGGAGAAGGAAAAGCACTCATCCGCCCGGCCACAGAACTCATCATCAATTCCCCGCCTGTTGCTGCGGCAGGAGATAGCCTGTCGTCGAATGGTCGAGCACCAGATAACGGGCGGCGACCGCCTTGACCTCGTCGGCGGTGACCTTGCGGATGCGATCCGGCCATTCGAGCACGTCCTGCACATTGCCGCCGGTGGCCAGTGTCGAGCCATACATGTTGGCCATGTCGTCCTGCTTGTCGCGGGCGAAGATCATCGAGCGGACATAGCGCTGCTTGGCCTTCTCCAGCTCGTCATCGGTGACGCCGTCCCTGGCGATGTGGGCGACCTCGGCGTCGACCGCCGCCTCGACATCGCCGAGCTTGGCGTCGCCGCGCGGTGCGCCGTAGATGGTGAAGTTGGTGGCGTCGAGCATGGTGCCCTGGAAGTAGGCGCCGGCCTCCGCCGCGACGCCCTGCTTCACGACCAGCTGCTGGTAGAGCCGGCTGCGGTTGCCGCCGCCGAGGATTTCGGCGAGCAGGTCGAGCGCCTCGGCCTCGCCCGGCCGGGCCGTGTGATAGGACGGCACCACCCATTGCGTCGAGAAGGTCGGCACCGAAACGCGCGCGTCGGACAGCGTCACCGAGCGTTTGGTGTTCTGCTCGGGCTCGACCGGGCGGATGCGCGGCGGCAGGTCCGGCCCGCGCGCGACCTTGCCGTAGGTCTTCTCTGCCAGCGCCTTCACCGTGTCGGGCTCGACATCGCCAGCCACCACCAGCACGGCGTTGTTCGGCCGGTAATACTTGTCGTAGAAAGCGATCGCGTCGGTGCGGTTCAGCTGTTCCATCTCCTGCATCCAGCCGATGACCGGAATGCGGTAGGGCTGGTTCTGCCACAGCGTGGCGTCGACCTCCTCCTCCAGCAGCGCCTGCGGGCTGCTGTCGATGCGGGAACGGCGCTCCTCCAGGATGACGTCGCGCTCGGTCTTGATGACGTCGTCGGTGAGGATGAGGTTGCGCATGCGGTCGGCCTCGAAGGCCATCATCTCGCCCAGCGCCGATGGCGCCACCGTCTCATGGAAGGCGGTATAGTCGTAGGAGGTGAAGGCGTTGTTGGAGCCGCCGATCTCCGCGACGGCGCTGTCGAACTCGCCGGCGGCGTGGTTGGTCGTCGCCTTGAACATCAGGTGCTCGAAGAAATGCGCGATGCCGGATTTGCCGGCCGGCTCATCGGCGCTGCCGATCTTGTACCACACCATGTGGGTAACGATCGGGGCGCGATGATCGGGGATGACCACCACCTCCATGCCGTTGTCGAGGAGAAAATCCGTCACCTTGCCGTCGTCGCCGGCCAGCGCCGGGCCGGTGAGCGCAAGCGCCGAGGTAAGGAGCGCCGCGCGCAGCCGTCTGGTGCAAGATGTCATTAAACGCTCCGGTTTCGGTTGCGCGACGATAGGCAAGGTTGCTGGTCGAGGCAAAGTGAATTGTTCGTCATTTTCGAGGCGGCGCTTCTTCCTTCTCCACTTGTGGGAGGGGAGAGCTGCTCACCCCGCCTCGATGAACCGGATCACCGTCTCGCCATAACCGCGCTCGTCGACCACCGCGAATCCCTCCCCGACCTCGAACGGCGCGGAGGCCGCCTCCTCGACGACGCAGAGCGCGCCGGGCAGCAGCCAGCCGCCTTGCCTGGCGGAACGCAGCGCGCGCTCGCCAAGACCCTTGCCATAGGGCGGATCGGCGAAGACGAGGCCGAAAGCGGCCAGCGTGCCGGCATCGCCGAGCCCAGTGGCGTCGCGGCGGAAGATCTTGGTGCGGCCGGTCAGTCCGAAGGCCTCGACATTCTCGCGGATCAGGCCGCGTCCCTCGGCCGATTCCTCGATGAAGACGCCGTAGGAAGCCCCCCGCGACAGCGCCTCCAGACCGAGCGCGCCGGTGCCGGCGAACAGGTCGAGCACGCGCGCGCCATCGAGCTTGTCGGCGAAGCGATGCGCCAGCACGTTGAAGAGCGCCTCGCGCGTGCGGTCGGTGGTCGGGCGGATGGCATTGCCGCGCGGCGTCGCCAGCGGACGCCCGCGGAACTCACCGCCGACGATTCTCATTTCAGTCCGGCCCTCATCTGGTCCTGGGACCCTTCGGGCGCGGCCGGTCGCCGCCATCCGGGCGCTCGCCACGCGGCTTGCCGTACGGCTTGGCGCCGCCCGGCTTGCCGGCGGCCTTGCCATAGGACGGCTTGAACGAAGCCTTGCGCGCCTTCGCTTCCGCCGCCTTTGCGGCATCGGCCTCCGCCCTGCCCTTGCCGATCGGCCGGGCACCCGGCGCCATCCAGACATTGGCCTTGCGCTGGCCGGGCGGCTCGATCGGCCGCTGCTCGCGCTCGGACTTCTTGCCGCCGAACCCCGCACGGGGCTTGTCGCCAAAACCACCGCGAGGTTTGTCGCCGAAACCGCCGCGCTCCGGCTTCGGACCGCGCTCGCCGAAGGCCCTGTCGGGTTTGGTCGAAAGCTTGCCCAGCGCCTCGTCGCGGCTGCCTTCGCGGCGCTTGCGGGCCTTGATCAGCCCGCCTTCGCCGATCGGCCGGCGATCGACGCCATCGCGCGGGAATTTTGGCCGTTCGGCCTCATCGCGTCGCGGTTCGGTGCGGCGCACCGGTTTGTTGGAAAAGGGCTTTTGGATCTCGGCGTCGAAATTGGCGCCGGATTCCTCGACCAGGCGCTCGCCGAGCTGGTCGCGCAGCACGCGGCCCTTGATCTCCAGCACATGGCCCTCCGGCAGGTCCTCGAGCTGGAATGGGCCGTAGGAAATACGGATCAGCCGCGTCACGTCGAGGCCGAGCGCGCCAAGGATGTTCTTGACCTCGCGGTTCTTGCCTTCGCGCAGGCCGATCGTCAGCCAGGCATTGGTGCCCTGCTCCCGGTCGAGGCTGGCTTCGATCGCGCCATAAAAAACGCCGTCGACGGCGATGCCCTCGCGCAGGCCCGCGAGCGCGCTTTCCTCGACCTTGCCGTGCACGCGCACCCGGTAGCGCCTGAGCCAGCCGGTGGCCGGCAACTCGAGCACGCGCGACAGGCCGCCGTCATTGGTCAGCAGCAACAGCCCCTCGGTGTTGATGTCGAGGCGGCCGATGGTCATCAGCCGCGGCAGTTCCGCCGGCAGCACGTCGAAGACGGTCTTGCGGCCCTCGGGATCGCGGTTGGTGGTGACGACGCCGGCCGGCTTGTGGAACAGGAACAGCCGCGTGCGCTCGATCTTGGGGATTTCCATGCCGTCGAGATGGATGATGTCATCTGGCACGACGTTGAAGGCCGGCGAGGACAGGACCTTGCCGTTGACCTTGACGCGGCCAGCGGCGATCAGTTCCTCGGCGTCGCGACGCGAGGCAAGACCGGCGCGTGCGAGCCGCTTGGCGATGCGCTCGCCCGCTTCCTCGGCGGCCTCCGTTGGGCGCGGGCGCGGCTTGAAACCGCCCTGCGGCCGGTCGCCGGCAAAATCGCGCTTGGGGCGATCGGCGAAGTCACGCTTCGGGCGATCGGCAAAGTCACGCTTCGGACGATCGGCAAAATCGCGTTTAGGCCGGTCGAAACGCTTTTCGCCGCCCGCGCCCTCGGCGGCCATCGGCCGGTCGCCGCGCGGCGTATAGGGCTTGCGCTCACGATTCTCGAACGGCTTGCCGTCCGGACGCGGGCCCTTGCGGAACGGCTTGTCGCCGCCTGGCGCGCCCTGCTCTAGATCGCGCGGCTTGTAGGCGCGCTTGAAATCGCGCGGAGGCCGCTCGCCTTCGGCAGCCGTCGGCCGGTCGCCGCGCGGCGCGTAGGGCTTGCGCGGCCCCTCGCGCTTCTCGAAGGGCTTGCCTTCGGGACGCTTGCCCTTGCTGAACGGCCGGTCGCCGCTCTTGAAATCGCGCTTTGGCCGCTCGCCTTCGGCAGCCATCGGCCGGTCGCCACGCGGCGCGTAAGGCTTCTTGGCGCCGAAGCCCGGCTTGCCGCCCTTGCCGGCGGCGCCATCGCGGCCGCGCGGCCCCGCGGCTTTCGGACCGCCCCTGACCGGCCCCTTCTTGGGCCGGAATTTCTTGTCGTTGTCGTCCATGTGGCCTTTGCCTGTTTGCGCTGCTACAGCGTGGCGCATCCGTTCGGGCGCGCAAAGGACGCTGTCGCACTTTGATGTGGCGCATGATCGTTGCCGAAAACCGAGTCCGATTTTCGAGGTTAGGCGCTAGATAACAGGATCGCTGTCGGGTGGCGAGGAGATAATCGGAATGGAAAGCGCGTGAAGCGGCCCGATTTCATGGCATTGGCGCTGGCGGAGGCCGAGGCGGCGGCGCGGCGCGGCGAAGTGCCGGTCGGCGCCGTCATCGCCAGCGGCGGCACGGTCGTCGCCAAGGCCGGCAACCGCACCCGCGAGCTTGCCGATCCCACGGCGCATGCGGAGATGCTGGCGATCCGCCAGGCTTGCGAAAAGCTCGCCAGCGAGCGGCTTACCGGCCACGATCTCTATGTCACGCTGGAGCCTTGCGCCATGTGCGCCGGCGCCATCTCGTTCGCACGACTGCGCCGGCTCTATTTCGGCGCCGCCGACGAGAAGGGCGGCGCGGTGGTCAACGGCGTGCGCTTCTTCACCTCCGCCACCTGCCACCACACGCCGGACATCTATCCGGGCATGGGCGAGCGCGAGGCGTCCCTCATTCTCAAGGATTTTTTCCGGGAGCGGCGCGAGCCGTAGAAATCGGCCTAGGCCAAGAAGCCCAGGGCCGAAAACCTTACCACCAGTCGAACCAGCCGCCGCTCTTGCTCTTGGCGGCCGCCTCCTTCTTGAGGCGGCGTTCCTTCTTGTACTCGTCCTCGCCAAGTTCGCCCTGCGGCGCGGCGTCGGAGGCGACGCGATAGGCCAGCGGGGGCTCGCTCAGATATTTGCGGGTGTTGGGGTCGCCCTGTTTGCCCTCTGCCATGCGGCGCTGGATCTCGGCGGCACGGCCCTTGTCCGAATCCGCCGGAGTCCAGCGCGGCGGGTGGCTCGAGGCCGAATCCGCCATCGCCTTCTTCACCGCTGCCGGATCGGTCTGCACGTCGTCGACGATCTGCGACTGGTAGGCCGGATCGTCCTGGTGGGCGGTGGCGTCGGCGCGAAGTCGGGCGCGGCGCTGCTCGGGCGATTCGGGCCAATCGGCGCTCGCCGTCTCGATGCTCTCCTGCGGCGGCGGCAGGTTTCCCTTCTGCCCCGGCGCCGGCTTCACCAGATCGGGGCGCGGTTTGTAATCGATCTGTTCCTTGCGCTTCGGCGTGATCGAAAAGGCACTGGAGAGATCGTCGGCGAGCTGTGTGGCGGCAGGCTTGTCGGTGCCATAGGTGGGCGAGCCCATGCAGCCGGACAGCGCAAGCCCCGATACGACAAGCGGCGCCAGCAGCGCGACGCGCGCATAAGTTCTCTCGGTCATGCCAAAAAGTCCCACAATAAACAGCCTCTCGATCGCCACCGGCCAGAGGCGCGGTCCCCATCGGCCAAGCACTTGCGACGGAATTCCGGCGAGAATTTGTCGTCCGGAGTTTCGCGTGTTTACCTCAACCACCCGTTAAGGGCAACGCGCGGGCGGCAATCCGCCGCCCGGCGTGGCATTTGTGCACTCATTTTGGTGATGCATGTCGTTATCCCAAAACCGCTTCACACTTTTGGGCGACATGCACTAGAGCCGCCCGAGCGCCTTGAGTTCGCGCAGTACATCGGCATCACGGGCCGAGACGTCCGGAAATTCCGGATCTTCGCCGACATCAGCAGTGTAGCGCCAGGAGCGCGCGCATTTCACCAGGCCACGGTCTTCGGCCTTCTCGACGACCACCGCGACACCCCTGACGTCGTCCAGCGTGAAGGCGCCGTCTGGCGTCTTGCCGTGGGCGATGACCAGATCGCTGGTGATCGCCATCTCGGCCATGTCGACATCCGAGATCGCCGCTTCAAGCGCGGCATCGTCGATCGTGACGACCGGCACCGCCTCCAGCGACGAGCCGATGACCTTCTGGGCGCGGGCGATCTCGAGCGCGCCGGTGACGACGCGGCGCACCTGCCTGACCTTGCGCCACTTCTCCGCCAGCGCCTCGTTCCTCCAGTCCGCCGGAATTTGCGGGAACTGGTCGAGATGGACCGAGACGGCGTCGGGGTGACGATCGAGCCAGGCCTCCTCCATGGTGAAGGGCAGCATCGGCGACAGCCATTTGACCAGGCAGTCGAACAGGTGGCGCACCACCTGCACGGCGGCCTTGCGCCGGACGCTGGAGGGGGCGTCGCAGTAGAGCGCGTCCTTGCGGATGTCGAAATAGAAGGCCGACAGCTCGACCACCATGAAGTCGACGAGCGCGCGGGTGATGCGCTTGAACTCGAAGGCGTCGTAGCCCTGGCGCACCAGTTCGTCGAGCTCGGACAGCCTGTGCAGCATCAGCCGCTCCAGTTCCGGCATCTTGTCCAGCGCCACCTCCTCGCCATCGTCGTGGGCAAGCGTGCCCAGCATCCAGCGGATGGTATTCCTCAGCTTGCGGTAGGCGTCGATGTTGGTCTGCAGCACGTTCTTGCCGAGCCGCTGGTCTTCCCAGTAATCGGTCGTCACCACCCAAAGCCGCAGAATATCGGCACCCGACTGCTTGATGACGTCCTGCGGCACCACGGTGTTGCCGAGCGACTTCGACATTTTCCGCCCCTCTTCATCCATGGTGAAGCCATGGGTGACGACGGTGTCGTAGGGCGCCCTGCCCCGGGTGGCGCAGCTTTCGAGCAGCGAGGAGTGGAACCAGCCGCGATGCTGGTCGGAGCCTTCGAGATAGACGTCGGCCGGCCATTTCAGGTCCGGACGGTCCTCCAGCGTGAAGACATGCGTAGAACCCGAATCGAACCAGACATCGAGGATGTCCATCACCTGATGCCATTTCGCGGCATCGTGATTGCCGAGGAAGCGCTCCTTGGCGCCGGGCGCGAACCAGGCGTCGGCGCCCTCGGCCTCGAAGGCCTCCATGATGCGCTGGTTGACCGCTTCGTCCTTCAGCACGTTGCCGTCCACGTCGGCGAAGACGGCGATCGGCACGCCCCAGGCGCGCTGGCGCGACAGCACCCAGTCGGGACGCTCCTCGATCATGGCGCGGATGCGGTTCTGGCCGGCGGATGGCACGAAGCGGGTGTCGTCGATCGCCTTCAGCGCGCGGCTGCGCAAGGTCGTGCCGTCGCCGAGGTCCTTGTCCATATAGACGAACCATTGCGGCGTGTTGCGGAAGATGATCGGCTTCTTGGAACGCCAGGAGTGTGGATAGGAATGCTTCAGGCGGCCGCGCGCGAACAGCGCATTGCGCTTGATCAGTTCCTCGATGACCGCCTGGTTGGCATTGCCCTTCTTGCCATTGTCGTCGATGACGCGCGCCGCTCCACCCTCGCGGTCCGGGCCGAAGCCCGGCGCGTCCTTGGTGAAGAAGCCGGCATCGTCGACCGGGAACGGGATCGCGGTATCAACGCCGCGCTTGAGCAGTTCCGCCACCGCGTCCATCCAGGCGTCGAAGTCCTCGCGGCCGTGGCTGGGCGCGGTGTGCACGAAGCCGGTGCCGGCATCGTCGGTGACATGCTCGCCGGCGATCATCGGCACCGGGAATTGGTATCCGTCGGCCAGCCCCCTGAACGGATGCGACAGCGTCAAGCTTGCAAGCTGTTCGGCCGAAACATCGTGAAGGCGGTTCAAGGTGACCTTGGCCTTGGCCGAGGCATCCTCGGCAAGGGCGTCGGCGAAGATCAGCTTCTCGCCGGGCTGCGGGCCGAACACGTTCTCGGCCGCCGTCACCTCGTAAAGCCCGTAGGCGACGCGCGGCGAATAGCTGACGGCGCGGTTGCCGGGCAGCGTCCAGGGCGTCGTCGTCCAGATGACGACATGGGCCTCGATGAGGTCGAGCGAGGATTCCGACAGCACTGCCGCCGGCGCGTCCTCGGCGCCGGCGACCGGGCGCGCCAAGCTCGCCACCGGGAATTTCACCCAGATCGTGTCGCTCTCATAGTCCTGGTACTCGACCTCGGCCTCGGCAAGCGCGGTGCGCTCGACGACGCTCCACATGACCGGCTTCGAGCCGCGGTAGAGCTGGCCCGACATGGCGAATTTCAACAGCTCGCCGGCGATGCGCGCCTCGGCGTGATAAGCCATCGTCGTATAGGGATTGTCGAAATCGCCGACGACGCCGAGGCGCTGGAACTCGCCGCCCTGCACCTTGATCCAGTGCGCGGCGAAGTCGCGGCATTCCTTGCGGAACTCGTTGACCGGGACCTCGTCCTTGTTCTTGCCCTTGGCGCGGTATTGCTCCTCGATCTTCCATTCGATCGGCAGGCCGTGGCAGTCCCAGCCCGGCACGTAATTGGCGTCGTAGCCGCGCATCTGGAAGGAGCGGTTGATGACGTCCTTGAGCACCTTGTTCAGCGCATGGCCGATATGGATGTTGCCATTGGCGTAGGGCGGGCCGTCATGCAGCACGAATTTCTCGCGCCCGGCGGCCTCCTCGCGCAGCTTGCGGTAGAGGTCCATATCCTGCCAGCGCTTGACCAGCGCCGGCTCTTTCTCAGGCAAGCCGGCGCGCATCGGGAAATCCGTCTGCGGCAAATAGAGCGTTTTGGAATAGTCGATCGTTTCAGCGGTATCGGTCATTGGTCTGCCATGTGCATTGCCCGGCGACAAACAGGCTCGGGCGTTGAACTATCATGTTCTGAAAAAAGCGCGAGGCGCGCGCAACAGTCCCGGCGGCTCCGGCGGCGCTCAGGCCACCCGGAACACCGGGCTCGTAATTCGTATCGCGATCGCAAACAGGCGCGAAAAGCTCGTCATGGCCGGGCTTTTAGCGGATTAGTCAGCAGGAATAAAGCGCCGAGTTCAGGCGGCTACATCGAAAAGTCGAAGCGATAGGTGGTCGAGACGCCGACCGTGAACTGGTTGCGATCGCCGCGCTCCCGGATCAGGCTGGAATCGGCGGCCGGGCCCATCAGGCGCGAATATTCGCCGAACAGGCTGGCCGTCATCGGCTCGGTCACCTTCCAGGTGATCGCACCGCCGAGGCCGGTCGACTTCAGGCCGCCGCCCGGATGGTACTCGCTGAGGCCGGAGGCCGCCGCTTCGGTGGCATTGACGCCGTAATAGGCGTCGAAATAGCCCGATGAGGCGAAGGAGACGCGCGGCCCGCCGGAGATGCGGACCGAGGGCGTCACATCGTAGAAGGCATCGGCCGCGATATCGGCGACGAAGCCGTCATGGGCGCGGATGCCATGCCTGAGCTCGGCGCGGGCTCGCACCCAGTCAAGCGGATAGAATTCGAAGAAGCCGCCGACCTCGCCGCCCCAGCGCACCGGGTCGAGACCCGCCAGTTCATCCTTGCTGCTGCGGGAGAACAGGAACTTGCCGGTCAGGCCGGCGCGCACGCTGCCGTCGTCGATCAGCGCCAGCGAGATGTTGTCATTGCGCGAGGTGAAGCGCGCTTCCGGACCCACCTTGCCGAGCGAGATGATCGGCTGGGCGCCGAGCATGTACTTCTTGCCGCCCTCGAAATTCGGCGCGATGAGGCCGGTTGCGCCGAGCGTCAGGTACCAGTCGCCCGAAATCCAGCTCCCCTCGCCCGCATGGGCCGAAGAGACGGCCATCAGGCCGGAGGCGAGAACCAGCTGAATCGTCCGGACAATACGCATCGTTACCCCATACGCGAAACAGGCCGGCAGGAACACCCCGGCAGCGCAAAAGCCATGGCGCCAGTTCGGTAAAATTTGACTTAAAATCCGTAACATCGGCAGCGGCGCCGACGATGCGGCGCACGCCTGATGTTGCGTGTGGGTGATCCATTAGG
Organism: Mesorhizobium sp. M4B.F.Ca.ET.143.01.1.1; assembly: GCF_004792275.1. Classification (NCBI taxonomy): domain Bacteria; kingdom Pseudomonadati; phylum Pseudomonadota; class Alphaproteobacteria; order Hyphomicrobiales; family Phyllobacteriaceae; genus Mesorhizobium; species Mesorhizobium sp. M4B.F.Ca.ET.143.01.1.1. The sequence continues at coordinate 116,067 of NZ_SRSR01000009.1, read as the reverse complement.
GCCGGTTCGCGTCAGATCTTTTCTATCGAGGAACAGGCTTTCGGAATTTCATTTCTGTCTAAGTCTATAAATTCAGTGGACTTTAATTCACGGCCGCTCCGATCGGCTGCAATCGAGGCTGTGCCTCTGTTCCAAGGATTAAAGCCCATGCGAAAATTGATTTCCGCCACCCTTTTTGGACTTGCCCTGGCTTCCGCCAGTACCGCGGCAAACGCCGCGGACGACAAGAAAGTCGTCGTCGCCTACCAGACCGGCGCCAACCCCTATAATCTTGGCATCGCCAATGGCGACCTTGCCAAGAAGACGGGCTGGAACATCGAATTCCGCCGCTTCAACTCCGGCGCCGACATCTTCGCCGCCATCGCATCCGGTGACGTCCAGATCGGCGATGTCGGATCGAGCCCGTTCTCGGCCGCCATCAGCAAGGGCATCGACGTGAAGGCGTTCTACATCTCGTCGGTCTCCCGCGACGGCGAGGCGCTCGTGGTGCGACCCGAAATCAAGTCGCCGGCGGACCTGCGCGGCAAGAAGCTCGCCGCCGCACCGGTCTCGACCGATCACTACCAGCTTCTCGCCGTGCTCAAGCAGGAAGGCATTTCCGAGAAGGAAACCCAGGTCATAGCTATTCCACAGCCCGAGATCGTCGCGGCCTGGAAGCGCGGCGACATTGACGGTGGCTTCGTCTGGGATCCGGCTCTTTCCGAGCTCAAGAAGAACGGCAAGATCCTGCTCACGGCCGGCCAGGTCGCCGATCGCGGCGCGCCGACCTTCGGCGCTCTGGTCGTCACCGGCGCGTTCGCCAAGGCCAATCCGGAGTTCCTCGGCCAGTATGTCCGGCTGATCGACGGCTATAACCAGGCTTACCTGAGCAATCCGGCCGCCTGGGGCCCGGATACCGAGAACGCGAAGCTGATCGCAAAATTGCAAGGCGGCACAGCGGCCGAGAATTCGGAGCAGTTGAAGACGACGGTCGTCCCGCCGCTCGACGAACAGGTCTCCGACAAATGGCTGGGCGGTGGCGAGAAGAGCGCGGTCGCGAAAATCCTCAAGGACACCGCGGGCTTCCTGAAGGACCAGCACAAGATCACCTCGGTCAAGGACAGCTACGCGGCCTTCGCCGATCCGCAATATGTCGAAGTGGCCAAGGCCTCGAACTAGCAATCCCTGAAGGAACCCCGATTTGGCTGGCGCGCCAGCCAAATCGCCCGGAGGCCACCATGCTTCGAATCCGAGATGCCAGCGTCACCTTTCCGGCTTCCGATGGACAGGACGTGCATGCGCTCGATCACGTCTCGCTCGATATCGCCCCCGCTTCCATCGTCGTCGCGGTCGGTGCTTCCGGGTGCGGCAAGTCGACGTTATTGAACGCGATCGCCGGCTTCCTGCCGCTCACCGAAGGCACGATCACGCTGGACGGACGGGAAATCGCGGCGCCAGGCGGCGATCGTGGCGTCGTGTTCCAGAAGGATACTCTGCTGCCATGGGCCAGCGTGCTGGACAACGTCGCGCTCGGCCTGAAGTACCGGGGGGTTCCCCGCGCAGAACGCCACGAGCGGTCAAGACGCCTGCTGGAACTGGTCGGCCTCGCCGATTTCGCCGAAAAGCCGCCCTACGAACTGTCGGGCGGCATGCGCCAGCGGGTCGGCATCGCGCGGGCGCTGGCCACAGATCCGAAGATCCTCTTGATGGACGAGCCGTTCGGCGCGCTGGACAGCCTGACGCGCGAGACCATGCAGCAGCTTCTGGCCTCAGTCTGGGCCAAGACGGGCAAGCAGATCCTGTTCATCACCCATTCGATCGAGGAAGCCCTGACGCTCGGCACGACGATCGTTGTGATGTCGCCCCGGCCAGGTCGTATCGTCGCCCGGTTCGACGCCGACTTCGTGCGCGACTTCGCCGAAAGCGGCGACATCGGGCCGATCCAGTCCCATCCGCGCTTCATCGAAATGCGGCAGGAAATCCGCTCGCTCATCCATCAGCCGGAAGGCGCCCGCACAGGAACCTTGCAATGACGCTTGCCGCCAATTCCCCAACCACATTCCAGACTTCGACCGCCCGGCGCGCGCCGCCGGCTCGGCCACGTCGATCCGCATCGACGAACACACTCGGCATCAGCCTGGTTACGCTTGCGTCGCTGATTGCATTGTGGTTCCTCGCCGCACGCTTCGGCTGGGCGTCACCGCTGTTCCTGCCGTCCCCGGCCGAGGTCCTGGCACAGTTCAGCGCCGTCGCGGCCGACGGCTATGCCAACGACACGCTTCTCAACCACACGCTGGCAAGCCTTGGCCGCATCGCCGCGGCTCTGGGCGCGGGAATTGTGCTGGGTGTTCCCCTTGGCCTGTTGATGGGCCTCAACCGTTGGATCAGGGGGATCTTCAGCGTTCCGATCGACCTCTACTGGGGCTTGCCGCCCCTGGCCTATCTGCCGCTGCTGATCATCTGGCTCGGCATCGGCGAAACCTCCAAGATCACGCTCCTCACGCTATCGACCTTTGCCCCGATCTGCTTTGCCGCGCAGGCCGGAGTCCGTTCAGTGCCCGTTGAGCGGATCAATGCCGCGCTGTCCCTTGGCGCGAGCCGCCTGCAATTGTTCACGACCATTATCCTGCCATCCGCATTGCCGGAAATCCTGACCGGCCTGCGAATTGCCATCGGAGCCGGACTGTCCACCTTGGTCGCGGCCGAGTTGATCGCGGCGCAGTCGGGGCTCGGCTACATGATCATGTCCGCGGCCAACTTCCTCGCTACCGACGTTGTCTTCGTCGGCCTCATCGTCATTGCCGCCCTGGCGTTCGCTTTCACGAGCGGCATGCGCTGGCTGGAGCACCGCCTCGTCCCCTGGAAGGGCAAGCTCTGACAACTGCCCGTCAACACACACCCCTGTCACTGAAGGAACAATCCGATGTCCAGCAACATCCGCCCGCTCGATCTCTACTGGTATCTGCCGACCCATGGTGACGGCCCCTATCTCGGCACCGACGAGCGGCACCGGCCGGCAACCTTCCGCTACCTCAGGGAGATCGCCCAAGCCGCCGATCGACTTGGCTTCAAGGGCGTGCTCTTGCCTACCGGAACGCGGTGCGAGGACGCCTGGATCGTTGCAGCCGGCCTGATCCCGCTGACCGAACGGCTGAAATTCCTCGTAGCGCTCCGGCCGGGCAGCGGAACGCCGGCCCTCTTTGCGCGCCATGCCGCCACGCTGGACAGGATTTCGGGCGGCCGGGTGCTGCTCAATGTCGTCACCGGCGCGGATCCAGCCGACCTCGCCGGTGACGGCAACAAGCTCAACCATGACGACCGCTACGCGCAGACCGACGAGTTCCTGACCATCTGGCGGCGAATCCTTTCAGGTGAACCGGCGGATTTCGAGGGCAAGTATCTTTCCGCCCACGGCACCGACATTTCCTTCCCGCCGGTTCAACAGCCCCATCCTCCACTGTGGTTCGGAGGTTCGTCCGATGCCGGCATTGCGATCGCCGCCAAGCACGTGGACGCCTATCTGAGTTGGGGCGAACCGGTGGACCAGCTCGCCGAAAAGATCGGGCGGGTCAGGCAGGCCGCAGCGGCGCAAGGCCGAACGATCCGCTTCGGCCTTCGCATCCATTTGATCGTTCGCGAAACGGAGGATGAGGCCTGGGCCGCCGCAGACCGACTGATCAGCCGCGTCACCGACGACCTGATCGCCGAGGCCCAGAACGGATTCGTCAATATCTCGGAATCGGTTGGACAGAAGCGCATGTCGGCTCTGCACCAGGGCCGACGAGACCGGCTGGTTGTCGGTCCGAACCTGTGGGCCGGACCCGGGCTGGTGCGTGGGGGTGCTGGAACGGCCTTGGTCGGAAATCCCGACAACGTTGCCGCACGCATCCGCGAGTATCAGGAGATCGGCATCGAAACGATCATCGCGTCCGCCTACCCGCATCTGGAAGAGGTTTTCAATGTCGCGGAACTGCTTTTCCCCAAGCTCGGGCTGAGCGGCGAAGCCGCACCGGCGGAACGCAGCTGGGACGTCGAGTTCGGGCGCGTGCAACCGGGGGTCGTCGCGTCCGCCTCGTGACGTCTTTCGGGCGGAAACCGAGAGAAAGCCGGCTGCGCCCGGCCCTTGCGTGGCTTCGGCGATTTTGACCAGAAATCCCAAATGACGGCAGTGGCGGCCAGGCGGCGACGTCGCCTGGCTCAGCTGGCGCGCGGCGCGGTCGGCAGGTCCAGCAGCCTGGCCACGGCCCTGGCGCCCTTCCCGGCAATGCGTGCCGACCCGTCGTCACCCACCTCCACGGTGGCGCCGTTGGAGAAACTAAGCGACCAACCGTCGCCCTTGGCGTTGCGGCGGCGGTCGGTGAGTTCGATGCCGCCAGCAGTGACCAGGGCAACAACCCTGTCGACGTCCATCTTCGTCCTCCAGATACGCGCCCTCAATTCAGGTCGAGCCCACCGGTGAGATCGCCGAGCGGCGGTTCGCCATGCGCTGACATTGCCCTGTCGCGAACCACGATGCCATGCAGGACCGGCAATTCGAAACGCTCGGTGATGAAGCGCAGGATCGAGGTCGTGTCATAGGGCGTTTGATCGACATAGCCATGCTTGGCAAAAGGCGAAACGATGATCGCGGGGATGCGCGTGCCCGGTCCCCAGCGGTCGCCTTTGGGCGGCGCGACGTGATCCCAGATGCCGCCGTTCTCGTCATAGGCGACAACGACCAGCATATGCGGCCATTGCGGGCTCTTCTCCAGATGGCCGATGACATCGGCGATATGGCGGTCGCCGGCCTGGATGTCGGCATAGCCGGAATGCTCGTTGAGATTGCCCTGCGGCTTGTAGAAGGAGACCTGAGGCAGGGCGCCGTCGTCGATCGCCTGAATGAAGCTCACGCCAGCCAGCCCGGCGTCGCGCAAGTGTTCCCGCCTGGCCTCGGTGCCCGGCGCGTAGTTGGCGTAATAGTTGAACGGCTGGTGATGGTACTGGAAATTCGGGATCGGCGTGTGATTGCCATGGTCGAGCGTGTACTGCCAGGCGCCCGAATACCATGCCCAGCTGACCTGCTTGAGACTGAGCATATCGCCGATGGTCGGCTCCGTCTGCGGCGGCAGCGTGGTCGGCTTGGACGGGTCCGCGAGGAGCGGATCGCCGCCGGGCGCCGGATCATTGCCGCTCGGCTGGTATGGCGGCTGCATCGTGTTCACCGCGTAGAAATCCGGCGTCAGATTGCCGTCGGAGACGAATTTCGGGATACCGTCGCGCACCGATTTCGGCGAATTGTCGGCGAGCTTCAGCGCTGTGCCGCCATCGTCCGTCACCGAGATCGACGGCTTGGCCGGGTTCTTGTCGGCATCCGCGTAGTAAGGCGCGCAGGCGCAGATCAGCCACTGATGGTTGAAAAAGGAACCGCCGAAACCGCCCATGAAGAAATGGTCGGCCAGCACGTATTTTTGCGCCACCGCCCACATGTCGGTCTTGGAGGCGTCCCAGTTGCTCATCGGCATGGCGCCTGAATCGGCCCAGGCTACGAACATGTCGTTCTTGCCGCCGTTGATCTGCATCTGGTTCTGGTAGTAGCGGTGCCAGAGATCGTGCGTTGCGACGCTGAGCGGAACGTTGAACCCCTTGGGGTCGTTCACGGTGAACGGCGCGTTCGGAAGGTGCTCGGTCATCGCCTGCGTCACCGGCGGCGTGACGCCCTTGGCCGTCAGCCCGTCCCAGACAGGCGGCAGTTCGGACAGCACGGATCCGTCACGGTCACGCTGCTGCAGGCTTTCCTTGCTTGCCTGGTCGATGCCCTCGGCTCCAGGGAAGTGACCATAGAGATTGTCGAAGGCGCGGTTCTCGGCGAAGATAACGACCACCGTTTCTATCTTGGCGATGTTGGCTGGCGGATCGCCGGGCTGCGCTGCGGGCGCGGGAACCGAAGCCGCAGCGCACAGGACGAGAGTCGAGGAAAACAGGGCGAGCCCATGGGATCGCTTCATCGTCATACCTCCGTGGTGCAAATGGGATGACACCAGCTTCGCGGCATATTGGCAATAGCTGCCGCGTTGGACGGGCAACGCCATGGGGGGCGGTCCGCCAATGGCCGGGCTGTTCTACGGCTGCCCGAGAGGCTGCGCCTCGCATTCCGGCAGCCGCACAGGTTTGGCGAGTTTCGCCAGCGCCTCGGGCTTGGCGCAAGACGGAAAGCCGGCGAGCGGCATCGTTTCAATAAACCGGCTGCGCTCACTAGTGCTCAAGCCGACTTCATTGATCATGCTCTCGACGGTCAGGTCGGGGTAGTGCTTGAGAGTTTCCCTAACCGCGGCATTCGCCTCATCCATCCGACCCAGAGCCGCAAGGGAGCCGCTAAACACCACCCACCTCCAATGGTCGTAGTTGTCAGGTGTCATGCGCTCCAGCATCTTCAACGCGTCCTCATACCGGCCGGCCATAAAATAGGCAGGGCCGAAGAAGTTGGACGTCCACATCGGATAGTTCGGGTCGAGCCGCATTACCTGGTCGACCATCTGAGCGCCGCGTTCGGGTTCACCGAAGCGTGCCGCATAGCCGGTATAGAATGTCAGGATTTCGGACGAACCGGGAGCGAGACGAAGAGCCGTATCCAGTTCGGCCTTGGCGCGGGCGTTGTCGCCCTTGTGGCTGAGACTCATCCCAAACACGGCGTGTGCCTCAGCGTCGCCTGGATCGAGCCGCACCGCGTGTTCGGCCACATCGGCAGCCGCCTTGATCTCGCTCTCGGGATTGATACCGAAGCCAGCCAATATACCGTGAGCATGGTAGAGTTCTACCCAGGCGCGAGCCAGGCCGGGGTCCAGCTCAATGGCGCGGTTGAGAAGCGCGATTGCCTCCTGCTCATCGGCTACGGTGATCTTTTCAATCTTCTCGGTCCCGAGCAGATAATAGTCATAAGCATTCAGGTTTTCAGGTCGTTTGCGTTTGGCCGCGGCCCGCCCGGCCGTTTGAATCAACCCTACGCCGCCGCCCAGACGGTTGGAGACTTGCTCTGCGATCTCGGTCTGGACGGCGAACACGTCCTCAGCGGGCCGGTCCCAACGATCCGACCAAAGGTGATTTCCGGTTTGTGCATCGATCAACTGCGCGGTGACCCGCACCCGCTCATCTTGCCGCTGGATGGAGCCTTCCAGTACGAAACCGACATGGAGCGCATGTGCGACCTGGCGGGCATCCACCGGCTTGCCCTTGTAGACTTCCGTCGAATTCCGGGCCACGACGTCGAGTTCGGGAAACCGCGCAAGGTCGGTGATGATATCCTCAGTCAAGCCATCGGCCAGACGCCCGCTGGCCTCGTCGCCATAATTATTGAAAGGCAGCACCGCGACCGACGGCTTGCCCCCCAGTGACGTGGGCTGAAAGAACCACCAGGTCCCCCCACCCACCAGAGCCAGCACCACGATCGCCGCCGCAGCCGTCCTGGTCCAGTGCGGCATCGCCTGGCGTAAGGTCCGGTGCACCCGCTTGCCATCGAGCCTCACCCGGTACATCCGCACCGGGCGGTTGATATTCTTGACCTGCTGCTCGCCGACGAAATCGAGTGGCCAATCAAGCTTGCCCTGCAAATGGTCGTAGGCGGTACCTGACACCATCACCCCGCCCGGATCGGCCAGTTGCTCTATGCGAGCGGCGACGTTGACGCCGTCGCCATACACATCGCCATCCACCAGCGCCACATCGCCAAGATTGATCCCGATGCGGAACACAATCCGCTCATGCTCCGGCAATCCGCCATTGCGAACGGCCACAGCTTTCTGAATTTCGGCTGCGCAGATCACCGCATCGACGATGCTGTCGAAGACGACAAGTGCGCCATCTCCCAACAGCTTGACAATTCGACCCTGATGCAGAGCGATCGCTGCATCGGTTACGTCGGCCCGGATAGCTCTCAGGCGCCCGATGGTGCCAGCTTCGTCAATCTCGGTCGCCTTTGAATAGCCGACCATATCCAACGCAAGGATCGCCAGCAGTTTCCGGTTCAATGGAGGGACATTCATCATCCTGCCCCGGACCCAAACTGGCCAAAATGGTACACCTAACCCAGCACGCTGACGAGAGGCCGCCCCGCCAGGCCAGGAACAGGCCGAGCATCCACAGGCTGTTGACCGACCAGCCCACGTTGCCGGCGGCATCCGGGATCTATCTGGCGTTTGGAGCGGCAATCGCTTAGATGCTTAAATGCGTATGAACCCATAAGGTGGCGTGATAAGTGCGACGTAACGACCTTGGCGATCTCAACGTTTTCCTCGCGGTCGCCGAGGAACGCAGCTTCACGCGTGCCGCAGCCAGGCTAGGCCAGTCCCAATCATCGCTGAGCCAAACGGTGCGCCGGCTCGAGGAGCGGCTCGGGATGAGGTTGCTGACCCGCACGACGCGCAGCGTCGCTCCGACACAGGCGGGTGCGCAACTCATCGAAACCCTGAAGCCGGCGCTTGCCGATGTCGAGGCGCGGCTGGCAACCTTGAGCGAGCTCCGGGACACGCCAAGCGGCCTCGTTCGGGTGACCGCCGAACTCCATGCAGCCCAGACCGTGCTGTGGCCGGCAGTCTCGCGATTGATGTACGCCTACCCTGACGTGCAGGTGGAAATCTCGGTCGATGCCTCCTTCACCGATATCGTTGCCGATCAGTTTGATGCCGGTATTCGGATGGGTGAGCAGGTCGCCAAGGACATGATTGCGGTCCGCATCGGACCCGATCTGCGCATGGTTGTTGTCGGCTCTCCGTCGTACCTCGCCAAGCACGGAACTCCTCACACCCCCCATGACCTGATTCAGCACCGCTGCATGAACTTGCGCCTCCCGACAGCCGGCGGTCTCTACGCCTGGGAGTTCCAGAAGGATGGCCGCGAGCTGCACGTCCGTGTCGAGGGACCGCTCATTCTGAACGACGAGCGTCTTGCCATCACCGCCGCGCTTGCGGGGCATGGTCTCGCAATGGTCACAGAGGACAGCACCGCGCAAGCTGTTGCCGACGGGGCATTGATACGCGTGCTCGATGATTGGTGCCGGACCTTCCAGGGATATCATCTCTATTACCCGGACCGTCGGCATCCCTCCCCGGCTTTCGCTGCTCTGCTCAAGGAGTTGCGGCACCAATTGGCATCGGGTGGGCGAGCAACGGCAGCTAGAAGGTCCAGGCGCTGACCGGTTCCTTCTCGTAATGCGACGCGGCCCGGCCATGCCGGATCCCGGCATGGTTGCGCTTGCTTCCCGTCTCCAGACTACTGTTTCGGCGGAGTGTCGGCCCCGACGACGTGCTCCTCTTCCTTGGGAAGACGGGCTCCGTGAATTTCCACGCTGGCGATATCGCTATTGATCTCCTGAAATTCGGCGGCCGAGAACGTTATCGATGCAGCACCCACGTTCTGTTCCATATGGGCAATCTTTGTCGTCCCGGGGATCGGAACGATCCAGGGCTTCTGCGCAAGCAGCCATGCAAGTGCGATCTGCGCGGGCACAGCCTCCTTGCGTTGCGCCCATTTCAACACCACGGCGTAAAGGGCCATGTTGGATTTGAGGTTTTCCGGTTCGAAACGGGGAACAAGAGCACGGAAATCGAATGAGCCCGCACCGGGCTGAAGGTCGAAGGAAGCGCCGCTTCCAAACCGGGTATCGGCACTCATTTTTCCAGAAAGAAAGCCCATTCCGAGGGGGCTCCAGCAGACGAAGCCGATACCCAGTTCCTCGCATAGCGGAAGCACCTCCGCCTCCGCTCCTCGCCACAGCATCGAGTATTCGTTCTGGATGGCTGCGAGAGGCTGCTCCGCATGGGCGCGGCGGATGGTCTGGATTCCCGGCTCGGAAAGACCCCAGTTGAGGACTTTCCCTTCCGCCATCAAATCCTTGACCACACCGGCGACGTCCTCGATGGGGACGGTTGGATCGACACGATGCTGGTACAAGAGATCGATGCGGTCCGTTCGCAGTCGCTTCAGGCAGCCTTCGACCGCCCGGCGGACGTGCTCCGGCCGGCTGTTCATGCCGCGCTCGCCCATCTTGCCTGTGTCGGGATCGATATCGCCGCCGAATTTCGTCTCCAGTGCCACCTGATCACGAACAGCCTGGAGCGCTTCGCCGACAATGTCCTCGGATATGAAAGGCCCGTACATCTCGGCGGTATCGATAAGCGTCACACCTCGATCCACTGCGCTGCGAATGAGGCGGATCGCTTCGCCGCGGTCGAGCGTGCTGGTGTAAAAATCAGAAACGGTGCCCTCCTTTGGCCCAGGCAACCATTGGCAGCCAAGCCCGACCGGCGAGACTTCGAGGGAGCCCAGCCTCCTGCGGCCAGCGGCGGGAGCGGAACCCGATTGCGCTGCGGCTGTGGCCGTCCGCGCCGTGGCTGGCAGGCTCGGCATCATTGATGCCAATCCCAATGCGCCGCCCGCTAGTAGAATATCGCGACGATTCACGCGAGGAGATTGTGGGATAGCAGTGCTGCTGTCGGTAGACATGACAGATCTCCGTTCGTATCGAAGTTGGGGCGACCCGCCTCAGGCGGGTGACTTCAAATGCGTCGAATAGAAATCCGCGAACTTCGCCACGGCCCTGTCGACATATTCGGGCTTGTCATAGAGGTCGAAATGCGACGCTCCCTCGAAAACCAGCAGGTCTTTCTGGGCTGAGCCGACGCGTTCGTAGACTTCGTGCCCGTCCCGGTTGGAACCGAAAGCGCCTGGCTCGCTGCCGACGATGACCTGCAGCGGCTGGGTGAGAAGCATGTCGGCCAGATAGAAGGCATCGAACGCCAACACGGCGTCCATTCCCACGAAGCGGGATTTGTTTTGCCAGTTCGGATGCTGACCGCGGGGCGTACGGTAGTAGTCGTAAGCTTGGCGAAGATCGATGTCGCCGGATTCTTTGTATTCATCAGGGATCCACGGCAAGATCATCGGCTCGGCTCCACGAGCCTCGGCCGTGCGCTGCTCGGCAATTGTGCCAAGGGTCGCAATCGTCGCTTCCCTGCCGGCAGCCCTCATTTCTCTCCCGCCGTTGACGGGGACTGAGAGGCCGACGGCCTTGATGCGCCGCTCGGTCATCGCTGCACTGGCAGCGTAGCCGCCACCCGCACAGATACCGAGAACACCGATGCGTTTTTCATCGACGTAGGGAAGGCTTACAAGGTGATCGACCGCACCACGGACATCTTCCACGCGTGCTATCGGGTCTTCCTTGTACCGGGGCTCCCCACCGCTTTCGCCCTGGAATGACGCGTCGAAAGCGATTGTCACAAACCCTCTCTGCGCCATCTTTTTCGCATAAATGCCTGCGGTCTGTTCCTTTGCCCCGCCGGCGGGCGCAACAGTGATGATGGCCGCATATTTCCTGCTCGCGTCAAAGCCACCCGGATAATGGATGTTTCCAGCGACTTTGATGCCGTTGTTGTTGATGAACGACGTGTTTTGCATGGCTGCTGCGCTTCCCGCATTGTGTTGATGGCCTGCATCGGCGCCGGCCTCGGACGTTTCCGCCGCTGCCGGGAGGTCCGGCATCAATGACGCCAGCCCGAGAGCTGTCGCCGACAGGAAAGCGGCGCGGCGGGTCATGTTGAGGGAACCTGACGTATCCCCATTGCGATCACTGTCGGCTGGCATGATGGATGCTCCAAGTAAGGCGGCCGGCTTTATCCAACCACCGTCTTTGAAGCTTCTATCGCCCCACATGCTCAGCGATTAGGTGCTTAATTGTGCTTGTGCCTATAAGCAGGCGTAATGAATTGCTTGGGTTTGGCCATGTCACCTGAACAGACTCCAGCCCGTGATGCCGAGTCCGGACCTCCGCTTTTCGGGCGTCTCCCGGAAGGATTTTCCGCGCGAGCATGTGTCCGCCCGCTCCGCTGGACGGGCAATGCTATCGGGATTACCTTCGTTCCCAGCATGACGCGGCGACTTCCGAGGGAGATGCGGTGATGAGCTTGCAAGGCGATGCCCTGAAAGACGCAATCGGCCGGACACGGGACAAATGGGGATGGTTCGTGGCGCTTGGCGTGCTGCTCTTGATCTTCGGCGGTATCGCCTTCGGCAATCTGCTCATCGCCACCGTCGCCTCGGTCTATCTCGTCGGCTGGATGATGCTGATGGCAGGGGTGATCGAGATCATCCATGCCTTCGGGGTCAAGACCTGGGGGCGCTTCCTCTACTGGCTGGCGAGCGGCCTGCTCTATGCCGTGGCCGGCTTCTTCGCCTTCGACAATCCAGCGCTCGCCTCGGCGGTGCTGACCTTGCTGCTGGCGGCCTCGCTCGTCGCCTCGGGCGTGCTCAGGGCCTGGGTGGGCTTCCACCACCGGCCGGAGAAAGGCTGGGGCTGGCTGGTCGCGGCCGGCGTCATCAGCGCGCTCGCCGGCCTCGTCATCGCCATGGGCTGGCCGGTCAACAGCCTGTGGGTGCTCGGCCTGTTCCTGGCCATCGACCTCGTCTTCCAGGGATGGAGCTTCATCGCCATCGGACTGGCGCTGAAGAGATAGCTCAGTCCAAATTAAGCAGCGTCATCGAGACCAGCGCCAGCGCGATCCCGAGATACTGCATCGAGGAGACTTCCTCCTTGAAGACGAGCGCGCCGACCAGTACGGCGCCGGCAACGACGATCGTGTTGACCAGCGCCCCCGTCACGGCGAGGTTCAGCCTGGTGTTGATGAAGGCGAAGGCCCAGTAGGACAGCGGCGACAGCAGCATGACGACGGCAAGGCTGCGGCCGCTGCCCGTCTTGCCCCAATGCGCGCTCAACCCATCGCACAGGATGAACAGCGACGCGCAAAGGAGGACGACGCTCCAGACGGGGATGTCGGTCTTCATCGGCACGTTCTGCCCGCTCGGCAGGCCGGATTCGGTGAAGCGCTTCACGCACGCGGATCAGCCGTCTGGTCGAGTCCGTAACCCGCGTCTAAACACTTCTATCTAGTTATTTCGAGCTAGAACGCGATCGCGGCGTCAAGCTCCGACAGCGGGCGCACGCCTGCCAGCAGCGCCCTCGCCTCGGCCTCGTCGCGCTTCATCTGCGCGACCAGCGGGTCGAGCCCGTCGAATTTCAGCTCCGGCCGCAGGTAGCCGAAGAACGACACTTCGCACGTCTCGCCGTAGAGGTCGCCGGAGAAGTCGAAGACGAAGGTCTCGAGCAGCGGCGCGCCATTGTCGTCGACGGTCGGACGGCGGCCGAAGCTGGCGACGCCGTCATGCAGCGTGCCGTCGGCGCGGCGGAAGCGGACGGCATAAATCCCTTCCTTCAGGGCCGCTTCCGGCGAAAGCCTCATATTGGCGGTCGGAAAGCCCAGCGTGCGACCGAGCTGCTGGCCGCCGATCACCTGGGTCTCGACGGTGAAGCGGTAGCCGAGCAGGCCGGCGGCCTCGGCCACGGCGCCTTCGCCGAGAAGGGCGCGGATGCGGCTCGACGAGATCACCTCGGCGCCCTCGTCGCGAAAGGCATCGACCAGCGTCACGCCGAAACCATGTCGCTCGCCCGCCGCCATCAGGAAGGCGGGGCCGCCCTGGCGGTCCTTGCCGAAATGAAAGTCGAAGCCGGTGACGGTATGCGCGATGCCGAGGTTCTTCTCCAGGACGTCGGTCACGAAGGCCTCGGCCGAGAGCGCGGCGAATTCGCGCGTGAAGGGCTGCTCGACCAGGGCCGCGAACCCGAGGCGAGACAACAGCCGCGCCTTCATGGGCGGCGGCGTCAGCACGAAGAGCGGGATTTCGGGCCTGAACACCTTTCGCGGGTGCGGTTCGAAGCTCAGCACCAAGGCCGGCGCGCCGCGGCGCCCGGCCTCGGCGAGCGCGCGCTCCAGCACCGCTTGATGGCCGCGATGGACGCCGTCGAAATTGCCGATCGCCACAACGCCGCCGCGCAAATGGGCGGGCAGCGGCGACGTCGCCGAGATGCGGTCGAAGGGTTTCGAGGTTTCCGTCATGGAACGCCCCTATTGCAGTCTCGGAATGACGGCGACCGGGCGGTAGCCATGCTTTTCCAGGAAGGCGGCCAGCCGCTCGCGGTCGGGCCGCAGCGGGTCGCCATAGTCGCGGGCATGGATGCCGCCCGAGACATAGAGCACTTCGAAGCCATTGTCGGCCGCGCCCTTGATATCGGTCATCATGCCGTCGCCGATGGCCAGCACCCGCGAACGCTCGACCGGGCGACCGATCAGGCTGGCAACCTCCTTCATCGCAACGTCGTAGATCGGCGCGTAGGGCTTGCCGGCGATGAGCGTTCGCCCACCGAGCTGGGCGTAGTCGCGGGCAAGCGCCCCGGCGCACCAGATCATGCGCTCGCCGCGCTCGACCACGATGTCGGGATTGGCGCAGATGAAGGGCAGATCGCGAGCGCGCAGCCGCCGCAGCAGCTCGGCATAGTCGGACGGTTTTTCAACCTCGTCGTCGAACAGGCCGGTGCAGACCACGCCCGAGGCCTCGAACTCCTCGACCAGATCGACGCCGAGCCCGTCATAAAGGGTGAAATCGCGGTCGGGACCGATATGGAAGATCTTCCTCGGCCCTTCGGCAATCAGGTCGCGGGTGACATCGCCGGAGGTGACGATGCGGTCGTAGGCGTCAGTGGGGACGCCGATCGCGTTCATCTGCGCCACTACATCGGCACTGCGGCGGGGCGAGTTGGTGATCAGCACGACGGGCACGTTCGCCGCGCGCGTCGCGGCCAGCGCCTGCGCGGCCTGCGGAAAATGCCATTCGCCATTGTGCACCACGCCCCAGACATCGCACAGGATGGCGTCGTACGAGCCCGACAGGTCCGCGAGCGAGCCGATGATGTCGGGCGAATCCGCCATGCCGTTTTCCCAAGGTGGTTGTTGCGAGAGCCGCCGCCGACGGTCCGCCGCGGCCGGTCCCGCATTAACCGAAGCGCCTCATCCTGTCACCAGCTTTCGACAGGCACCGGCCGCGGCGGCGGGACGGATGCTGAAGACCGGACCTGCGTCGCGGTGGAATTCCCGGGGCATCCGCGCAGCTGGCCCGATAGTTAACGAGCCTTGAAAACGCAGGTTGATGTTGGATGCATTCGCGCAACCTGAAATTTAATGATCTGTGGGCATGGTCGCAGATCAATTACGACTTTGGTCGTACATTAGCGGGGGCTAAAGGCGATGATCCGCAGATTCGAAGCGACGATGCGCAGGTTCGCGCGCGACAGGCGCGGCAACTATGCCTTGATCGCCGCCATCGCCATGGTGCCCCTGATGGGCGCGGTTGCGCTTGCGGTCGACTATACGGACCTGGTGCGCCAAAAGCAGGAAACGCTGAACGCGCTGGATGCCGCGGGCGTCGCCACCGCGCAGCAGATCGTCGCCAATGTAAGCGACGCCGATGCCAAAGCCTATGCGAAGAACTTCTTCGAAGCCAATCTGTCGCATGTCAGCCCGGCTGACACGGCGCTGAGCGTCACCTTGCCCAGCAACAATGCCGGCGGCGGCACGCTGAAGCTTTGCGCGACCCTGCGCTACCATCCTTATTTCCTGCCAGCCGCGGCGATGCTGATCGGCAGGACTGCCGGCGACACGACTTTGACCGCGTGCTCGGAAGTTCGCCTCAAGAACACTCTCGAGGTTGCCCTGGTGCTCGACAATTCCGGCTCGATGAGCACGAATGGATCCGGTACCGGCCAGCAGCGCATAGAGCTGCTCAAGACCGCCGCGACCGAACTCGTCAACACGTTGGCCCTGCAGGCAGGGCAAATGAAGCAGGTCACCAAGCCGGTGCAATTCGCCCTGGTACCCTTTTCGGCCTCGGTCAATGTCGGCTCTGCCAACAAGGACAAGACCTGGATGGATCTCGACGGCATCTCGCCGATACATCATGAGGATTTCGACTGGACCCAGATGTACAAGACCGTCTCCGGCGTCGATCCGAACAAATACATCGAGAAAGTCGGTGCCGCCTACTACCAGAGGGGCACCGGCTGGGGAGCGGACGCGGGCAAGGCAATGACCCGCTTCACCCTCTACCAGGATATGATGGCCACGACGCGAACCTGCACCAAGAAGAAGAACGGCTCGTGTCAGACTTATGTCGACACGACCGCCCAATACCAAGCCTGGAAAGGCTGCGTGGAAGCAAGGCCGTATCCTTACAATGCCGACGACACGACGCCGACAACGTCCACACCCGCCAGCCTGTTCGTGCCGATGTTCGCTCCGGACGAGGCCGGCAATTTCTGGACCGACTCCACCCACGCCAGCACGACGTCATGGGGTTACCCGAACAATTGGTGGGTGGACTCGGCCGACAGCCTGGCCGTCGCGAAACGCCAGTCGGACATGCGAAAGTATTTCGTCACAAAGCCCTACAATGCGGCGGCGGAGCCGGTTGACGGCGGCCCCAACTCCGGGTGCACGACTTCCGCCATCACACCGTTGCAGGACATAACCACGACCACAGGCAAGAGCACCATCACAAACGCCATCAGCGCAATGACGCCGACGGGCAACACCAACGTGCCGGAAGGGCTTGCCTGGGGCTGGCGGGTGCTGTCGAGCAATGAGCCTTTCACGGACGGTCGGGCCAACAGCGAAAAAGGCAACGACAAGGTCGTCATCGTGCTGACCGACGGCGCAAACACCTACAGCCCGATCGCCGACGCCACCTATGCCAAGAACATGTCGACTTACGCCGCGTACGGCTACACGGGCCTGACCTATCCAGGCTCCGGTACGGTGACCCGGCTGTTCATGAACACCAGCGCTTCCGTTGGCAAGACGACCTACACCGGCGCCAACTACACGACGGCGCTCGACGAGCAGATGCAGACGCTTTGCGCCAATGCAAAGAATTCGAACATCATCGTGATGACGGTTTCGCTTGACCTCGTGGACACCAAATCCGCGGAAAAGGCCGCAATGACCGCGCTGAAGACGTGTTCCTCGGACTCGAGATTCCGAAAAGACCCGGCCGACCCGACCGGCAAGACCGCGGCCAAATTGTACTGGAACGCGACCGGCGCCACGCTGTCGAAAAGCTTCAAGGAAATCGCCGACGAACTGTCGAACCTGCGCATCGTCGGCTGATCGACGGGCAATCGACGCGGCGAAACGCGCTGCCTTCGCGGGGCGTTTGCTTGAACGCGGCGGCCTTGCCCGGCGCGATTGGTTAGCGTTCGGTGAAACACCGAGGCTGCAATCGAGCGGTTTCCCACACCCGTCCTTCAGCGTTTTGTGAAACGGTGGCCCTGGGCAAAAAATCCGCAGGCGGGGCCGCTTACAACACATGCGTGGATTCTGGCGTGACTTCTGCCGCGACCGGCGCGGCAACTATGCTCTCTTGACCGCGGTCGCCATGGTGCCGCTGATGGGCGCCGTGGCGCTGAGCGTCGACTATTCCGGCGTGGTCAACGAGAAGCAGAGGGTGGTGAACGCGCTCGACGCCGCCAACTTCGCCACCGCCCGTCGCCTTGCCGAAGGCGCCACCGACGACCAGCTGAGGGCCTACGCGCTGGAGTTCTTCAGGGCCAACCTCGGCGACAGCATCGATCCGGCCAACACCACGCTCAGCGTCACGCTGCCCAGCAGCACGACCGGCGGCGGCCTGGTCAAGCTCTGCGCGGCGCTGGTGTACAAGCCCTATTTCCTGCCGGCAGCGGCACTGCTGGTGGATAAAGAGTCTTCGGACGTCAATTATTCCGTCTGCTCGGAAGTGCGCCTTAAGAACACGCTCGAAGTCGCCATGGTGCTCGACAATTCCGGCTCGATGAGCAACCTCGGCACCGGTGCGGGGCAGAAGCGCATCGACCTGCTCAAGCAGGCCGCCAAGCAGCTCGTCGACACGCTGGCGCAGCAGGCGGCCGCGATCAAGCAGATCGACAAGCCGGTCCAGTTCAGCATCGTGCCCTTCGCCGCCTCGGTGAATGTCGGGACGCAGAACGACAATGCTTCCTGGATGGACACCTACGGGCTGTCGCCGATCCACCACGAGAATTTCGACTGGACGACGCTGAACGCCACCAACAAATACGCGCAGAAGATCAACGGCATCTGGTACAAGAAGGGCTCAGACTGGGGCGAGCAGGAAGGCCAGATGCTCACCCGCTTCTCGCTCTATCGCGACATGAAGGTGGTCACCAGCCACGAGCGCATCGTCGGGTCCAAGCGTGTCGTGTGCGACGAATACCGCTCCAACCACACCTGCAAGCGCAGCCACGACGAATACGACTATAACGACACCTATGGCCCGTTCGCCAGCTGGCAGGGCTGCGTCGAGGTCAGGCCCTACCCCTACAACGTCAATGACGCGGCGGCCTCCGGCGGCCCCAACAACACCGGCACCGGCGTCGGCGACCCGGCGACCATGTTCGTGCCGATGTTCGCGCCGGACGAGCCTGGCAACCACTGGTATTTGACGCAGGATCCCGACGAGGCGAAGCCGGTGACCTACGGCGCCGCCAACAGCTGGTGGAACGACGATCCGACAAGCACGACCGGCAAGACGCGGCAATCCAACATGGCCAAATATTTCCAGCCGCGGCCGATCAATGCGCCGGTGCTGTCGACCGGCGCCGGTCCCAACTACAGCTGCACCACGACACCGATCACGCCGCTGACCGATGTCACCCAGGCGGCGGGTCTGACGGCCATCAAGGCGGCGATCGACCTGATGCAGCCGAACGGCAACACCAATGTCCCGGAAGGCATGGCCTGGGGCTGGCGCACCGTGTCGAGCACCGAGCCCTTCACCGAAGGGCGGCTGGAGAGCGAGCGCGGCAACGACAAGGTCGTCATCGTGCTCACCGACGGCGAGAACACCTATTCGACGGTCAGCAGCGACCCGGCCGGCAACAAGTCGACCTATGCCGCCTATGGCTACACCGGCCTCGCCTATTACGGCACCGCCGTGACCCGGCTGTTCACCGGCACATCGAACGCCATCGGCCAGTTCAACTATTCGTCCAGCAACTACACCGCCGCGCTCAACGAGCAGATGGCGAGCCTGTGCGACAACGCCAAGGCGGCCAACATCATGGTCATGACCGTCGCGCTCGACATGTCCGCGACCGATGCCGGCGACAAGAAGGCGATGGACGCGCTGAAGGCCTGCTCTTCCGACTCGCGCTTCCGCAAGGATCCGACCGATCCCAGCAAGCCGGCCAAGCTGTTCTGGAACGCGACGGGCGCCACGCTGTCCGACAATTTCAAGGAAATCGCCAACGAACTGTCGAATTTGCGGGTGGTGGGGTAAAGCACCCGGCGTTGGAGGAATGGCGCCGGCGCGGACGCTGCCAATTTTCAACGCTGGAGCAAGAACTCCCGCCGGCATGCCCTTGCGGTCGATGAAAACGCGTGGTGAATGGGCCCCGCCACCACCCGGAGACGCATCGATGCCCGACACCGCAAACCACTTCGCTTTCGCGCTGGTCTGCCTCGGCATGGTGCTGACGCCCGGGCCGAACTTGATCTACCTGATCTCGCGTTCGCTGTCGCAAGGGCCGAAGGCCGGGCTGATCTCGCTCGGCGGCGTCGCCTGCGGCTTCCTGTTCTACGTGGTCTCGGCGGCCTTCGGCATCACCGCGCTGCTGCTCGCCGTGCCCTTCGCCTATGATGCGCTACGCATCGCCGGCGCGCTCTATCTTCTGTGGCTCGCCTGGCAAGCGGTGAAGCCCGGCGGGCGCTCGCCGTTCGAGGTTCGCGAATTGCCGAAGGATGGACCGCGCAAGCTGTTCGCCATGGGGCTGATGACCAATCTGCTCAACCCCAAGGTGGCGGTGCTCTACCTTTCGCTGCTGCCGCAGTTCATCAGTCCCGGCAAGGGCCATGTGCTGTCGCAGCTTCTGGTGCTTGGCGTCACCCAGATCTCGATCAGCCTCACCGTCAACGCCATCATCGCGGTGACCGCCGGTTCGATCGCGACGTTCCTCGCCGGACGGCCGTTGTGGATGGTCATCCAGCGCTGGATGATGGGCACGGTGCTGGCGGCGCTGGCGCTGAGGATGGCGACCGAGGCGCAGCGCTGACGGCGAAAGTATCCAGCCGTTCGGCGCCGCCAAGTTACACGGCCTCCAGCATGGAGGACGACGACCTTTCAGGCACCTTTCGTCCTGGCTCTGGTGAAATAGGTCCTATTCGGGCGGCGCCAGCCACGCTGGCGCCGCCCGTTGACCAAAGGCGCGTCGTGTATCAGGCCGCGAAGCGGTCGATCACCTCGGCCAGCGGGACATGCCCCAGGCAGGCGCCCGAGCCGACAGGCATTTCGCCATTCTCGACGGCAAGCGCGTAGCGCACCTCTGGCACGGCCTCGATGCGGCGGCGCAGGGCGGCAAGCCTGGGGTAATCGGCGCCCTCGATGGCCTGGTGAAATTCGGCCCAACGCGCCACGCCGATCAGCGTGGTATCGGCCAGCGTCAGCCGGTCCCCGGCCAGGAACTCGGTTCCGTTGATCATCTCCTCAAGCTGGTCGTGACGCTCGGCGACGGCCTTGCGGCCGAAGTCGCGCAAGGTCGCCTGCAGCACCGGATCCGGCGACGCCATTTCCAACGCCGCCCAGAGCGGCATGAAAGCGGCGGTGAAGCCGGTGTTCACGAAAGCCACCAGCTGGTGCATCCGATCGGCTTCCGGCGTGCGCGGATCGAAGCTGATGCGGCGCTGCGTATCGCGGGCCTCGAGCCATGCGGTGATCGCCATGGTCTCGGTCAGCACCTTGCCCTCGTCCGTGATCAGCACCGGCGTTTCCTGCCGGCCGTTGATGCCGGCATAGGCTTCGTTCTTCATGTCGGCCAGCATGTCCACCCGGCACAGCCGGTAGGGCAGCCTGAGGCGTTCGAAGGCAGCGACGAGCCCCATCGAGCTTCCCGCCGGGAAGCCGTAAAGGAGGATAGGTTCCATGTGTTGTCTCTTCCATGTTCGAGGGTCACGCCGCGCAGCGAAACTTGACCCTAAACACCGGTCGCCCCATGTAAATTACGCACTATTCTGTAACCACGCGTCCAGGTCCCTCCCCATGAAAGATGTCGTCTCGCGCTGCCCGATCGAAGAGACCATGCGCGTGCTCAGCGGCCGCTGGCCGACCTTGCTGCTCTACTATCTGAAGGACGGCACCAAACGCTTCAGCGAACTCAGGCGCGACAATCCGACCGTTTCGCACCGCATCCTGGCGCTGGAACTGCGCAAGCTGGAGGACGCCGGCATTGTGCGGCGGACCGCGCATCAAGGCTACCCGCTGCGCGTCGACTACGACCTCACGGCACCCGGCCGCCAGCTCGTGCCGCTGATCGATGCGCTCGGCGCCTGGTGGGTGCACACGGCCGGCGATCGGACCGGCGGCTCGGAAGCAAATCTCGAAACCGCAGCCTAGGGCCGTCTGCCGAGATTTTCGCCGCCCTGCCCGGCAAAAGCCATGATCACCATTATTTCAGGCGGGCATGACCGTTGCGCGACTCGAAAACCACCCGATCCCGAACCCGAACAGGCGCCTGCTGCTGAAGGGTGCGGCTCTTGCCGCGCTGGCGGGCCTTGCCGCCTGCTCCACCACCGTGCTGCCGACCGGCGAAGGCGCAGGCGTCTCCTCCTCCGCCACGACGACGCTCGCCGGCATCCGGTCCACCGCCGGGCTGCCGGCGCTGGTTCCGGACACGCAGCTCGAGCAGGCAGCCTTGCAGCAAGCCGGATACATGGCGTCACGTGCCCGGATGACCCACACCACCGGCTGGGGCAAGGATTTCGCCTCGCGCATGAAGGACAATGGCGTGCGCGGCGCCGCAGGCGAGAACATCGCCGAGGGCCGCTTCGACCTGCAGAAGCTGTTCGACATCTGGATGCATTCGGACGGCCACCGCCGCAACATGCTCGACCCGGACTTCTCCCGCTTCGGCCTCGCCTATGTGCGCGACGGCCGCGATCCGAGCCTGCGCTACTGGAGCCTCGTGCTCGGGCGATAGGCCTCGCCTATCTCTGTTTTGTCGTCAGGGTTCCCGACGCCGGAACGCCTTGGCCGTCATCCGCCACGCTCGCCGTGTGGAGCAGCTTCTCGATGCCCTGGGCAGAGACCGGCTTGCTGAAATGATAGCCCTGCATTTCATCGCAATTGTTCTTGCGCAGGAAGGCCACCTGGTCGTCTGTCTCGACGCCCTCGGCAATGACCCTCAGGTGCAGATTCTGACCCAGCGAAATCACGGCGCTGGCGACAGCCTGATCGTTCTCGTCGGCGGCGAGATCCTTGATGAATGACTTGTCGATCTTCAGCCGCGCCACGGGAAAGGTCTTGAGCGCGCTAAGGCTGGAATAGCCTGTTCCGAAATCGTCGATCGATATCTGAACCCCCAGGCTCTGCAAGGCGTCCATCGTCGCGACCGCCAATTCGACGTCCTGCATGATAAGGCTCTCTGTTACCTCGAGCTCGAGATATCTGGCCTCCAGGCCGCTGTCCGTCAGCGCGTTCACGACACGGCCAATCAGGTTCGGTTCCCTGAATTGCCGCGCCGAGACGTTTACGCAGACCGTCAGGGGCGGCAGACCGGCATCCTGCCAGGCCTTGTTCTGCCGACAGGCTTCGTGCAGGACCCAGTCGCCAATCGGCACGATCAGCCCGGTCTCCTCGGCGGTCGGAATGAACGTGTCCGGCGCCACCATGCCTCGTGTCGGATGCTTCCAGCGCAGCAAGGCTTCGACTGCAAAGACCTCTCCTGAGCGAAGATCGACCTGCGGCTGGTAGAGCAGAATGAACTCCGAGCGCGCCAGGGCATTTCGCAATTCCTCCTGAAGCAGGAATTTCTCATGCGCCCTGGTGTTGAACTCGGGAGCGTAGAACTGGAAATTGTCGCGGCCGAATTCCTTCGCGCGGTACATTGCGGCATCGGCGTTGGCCAGCAGCTGATCCGGACTCGTCCCATCCTTGGGATAGTTGGCGATGCCGATGCTGGCCGTCGCCCTCAGCCGATGCCTTCCCAGATGAACCGGCTCCGCGATCGCCGCCCGGATCTTTTGCAGGGTCTCCGAGATCAGATCGACGTTCGTCGGCTGGTCGAACAGGACTATGACGAACTCGTCGCCGCCAAGCCGCACGACGGTGTCGGTCGGCCTTACGCAGTCTACCATGCGGTTGGCAACGGTCTTCAGCAGCACGTCGCCGGCATTGTGGCCGAGCGTATCGTTGACGAGTTTGAAATTGTCGAGGTCGATGAACACCACCGTCACCCAGCGATCGTATCGCTGCGCATAGAGCAGAGCCTGCGAGAGCCGGTCCTCGAGCAGAGCGCGATTTGGAAGCCCTGTCAGCACATCATGGTTGGCCATGAAATGAATCTGGTCTTCAGCCAGTTTGCGCTCGATGGCGATGCCTGCAATCCGCGTCGTGAAGTCGATCAGCCGCGTTTCGGCCTCGGTCGGTTCGCGCACCGTCATCGAATACATCGCAAAGACGCCGAGCACGGCGCCTTGATGCGACAGGATCGGGGTCGACCAGCAGGAACGATAGCCGAAGGGCGCCACCACCTGGCGGTATTCTTCCCAAAGCGGGTCCTGCATGATGTCCGCGACGATGACCGGCTCCCGCCGGTAGACGGCGGTGCCGCAGGATCCAACCTTGGGGCCGATGGCGATCCCGTCGATGGCAGCGGTATATTCCTTCGCCAGGCTCGGCGCGCCGCCGTGCCGCAAATGGCTGCCGTCCTTGTCCAGCAGCAGGACGGAACCGAAGATCCCGGTCAGCTGCGACTCGACGAGGCGCATCAGACGGTCGAGCACGTCTTCGAGCAAAGCGCTCATCGCGATCATTTCCAGGATGTGCGCCTGCCCCTCGCGAAGGACGTCCGCCTGCTTGCGTGCGGTTACATCGTGAGCGATGCCGACCAGACCGATGATGTCATTGTGGGCATTGCGCAACGGCACCTTTGTCGATGACACCCACTTGCCGGCGCCCGACGCGTCGACAATGAACTCTTCCTTGTCGATCATGGGTTGGCCGCTGCTGAGCACGTTCTGCTCCACCGCGCGAAATTTCTGCGCAAGTTCCGGGGCATGGAGATCAAAATCGGTCAAGCCGATCATGTCACTCGTCTTCCCCCGCCCGCTGTCGACCGCAAGCGCCCTGTTGGCCACGACGAAGCGGCTCTCCGTGTCCTTGACCCAGAGATAATCGGGCACCCAGTCGATCAGCGTTTGCAGCGAGATGCGCTCGTCGACGATCTGTCGGTTGGCAACGAGCGCAGTAATGTCCTCATGCGTGGCCACCCAGCTGCCGTCGGCCATGGGCTGATGGCAGACCTGAACCGTCCGACCGTCGGCGAGGTTGGCGGTCCATACCCTTGGAGCCATGCCCGAATTGACGGAGCGGGCCAATGCAAGATAGGCGTCGGCATCGGTCACAGATGTCCCGGCGGCGACGCGATGTTCGACGATTTCCCGGAGCGTCACACCCGGCTGCAATTGCTCTGGCGCAATGTGGTAGATTTCAGCGTAGCGGCGGTTGCACAGGATCAGCCGTTCGGCGGCGTCGAAAAAGCAGATGCCCTGCGAAACATTGTCGATCGCCGTCTCAAATCGCAGCGCCTGCCCTTCGAGCGTTGCGATCCTGGCTCGCAGATCGCGCTCGAGCGTTTCGTATGAAGCGATGGTCAGCTTCGCCAGCGCCGCCAGATTGGCCGACTCGGGTGTCTCGGCGGCTTTCCTGGATGATTTCTCGCCCAAACAGAGTTCCTCCAGTTTGGTGCCGGCGCAAAGCAACACGGCTCGCTTTCAACCCAAAAGCGACGACATCGTGATCGATATATACTAATGGTAGATGAACCAGGCGCAGTCGGTTGTAGATATCCGAGAATCCTTGCGCTGTTCTCCCGGCCACGATTTCAGTCCCGGATGCAGGCGCGGCGGCTCCGCCTCGCGATCAGAGCAGTTCAGCGTCTGGTAGAACCGCTGAACTGCTCTGACTATTTGTTTGTACGCAATTCCGGACGGAAAACCGTTTCACACTTTTCCTGGAATTGCTTCAGCAACCGTCAGTCCATGTGCGCGGCAGGGGCGCCGGCGGCCGGCGCCGCCTTCGGCTTGCGCAGCAGGAAGACGAACGGGATGGCGAGCAGCGTCATCACCATCAGGATCTTGAAGTCGTTGACGTAGGAAATCATCATCGCCTGGAGGTTGACCAGCCGATCGACCTGCGAAAGCGCCGTCGGATCGCCGCTCGCAGCCGCCGGCGAGGCCGACCACAGATTGGGGTTGAACGGGTTGATGAAGGCCGCAAGCTCGGTGTGGTTGATCTGCGTGTTGCGCACCATCAGAACCGTCACCACCGAGACGCCGATCGAGGAGCCGAGATTGCGCACCAGGCTGAACAGCGCGGTGGCATCGGTGCGGTAGCGCGCGTCGAGCGTGGCGAAAGCGATCGTCGACAGCGGCACGAACACCATGCCCATGCCCAGGCCCTGGATGACGCCGGAGGTGAGGATGAGCCAATTGTCCATCTGCGGCGAGAAGCTGGACATGGTGTAGAGCGACTGCGCGGTCAGCAAGAAGCCGATGACGACGAGGATCCTGGCGTCGACCCTGTGCATGATGCGGCCGACCAGGAGCATCGAGATCATCGTGCCGATACCGCGCGGACCGATGACGACGCCGATGGTCATGGTCGGATAGCCGAAAATGTTCGCCAGCATGGGCGGCAGGAGCGACATCGAGGCCAGGATGAGCACGCCCATGACGAAGATAAACGCCAGGCCGGTCACGAAATTGCGGTCGAGGAATATCTTGGGGTCGATGAAGGGGTGCTCCGCCGTCACCGTGTGGATGGTGAACACCCAGAAGCCGGTGATGGCAAGGCCGAGCTCGATCCAGATCTCGACGGAGGAAAACCAGTCGACCTCGCCGCCGCGATCCAGCATCAGCTGCAGCGCACCGACGCCGAGCGAGATCATGGCGAAGCCGAAGAAATCGAAGCTGCGCACGCGCTTGGCGACCGGAGGCAGATAGGCGGCCATGCCGAGGAAGGCGAGGATGCCGACCGGCAGGTTGATGAAGAACACCCAGCGCCAGTTGAAGTTCTCGGTCAGCCAGCCGCCGAGCGTCGGGCCCAGGATCGGCCCCAGCATGATGCCGGCGCCCCAGATGGCCATCGCCTGGCCGTGGCGCTCCCTCGGGTTGATGTCGAGCAGGAAGGTCTGCGACAGCGGCACGATCGCGGCGCCGAATACGCCTTGCAGCAGCCGGAACAGCACGATGGTCTCGAGGCTCCACGCCAGGCCGCACAGCATGGAGAAAATGGTGAAACCGACAACGGCCGTCAGGAACAGCTCCTTTCGGCCGAGCCGGTCGGCAAGCCAGCCGGTGACCGGCGTCATGATCGCCGCCGCGACGATGTAGGAGGTCAGCACCCAGTTGATGTTGTCCGGGGAAGCGCCGAGATCGCCGGTCATGGTCGGCAGCGCGACGTTGGCGATCGTCGTGTCAAGCGCCTGCATGACGGTGGCCAGCATCAGCGCGACGGTGATCAGGCCGCGGTGCGGTACTTCCTTGAAGGGTTCTGGCGTGCTCATGATGCGGAACTTCCAGCAGGTAACAAAAGCGTGTACACGAGGGTTTCCGGGCGGCGAGGCCTTCCGTTTGGAGACCCTCATCGCGGTGGGACGCGACTATCGATGTGGGGGTTACATCGAACGAAAGTCTCTGTTGATCGGACGCCTGCCGCCCGGAAACCTGAGGACCGAAGAGGTCTGTGTCGAAGGCTTCAGGTTTCGATCAGGCCGCGACGCGGCCCGGTTCAAATCCCGATCCTCCCCACTCCTCCCATCGGACCAATCCCCTGCCGTTTTGCTTCCACCCGCCGGGTCCCCGGCAGGCTTCCGCCACTTGTCCATTCCGGCCGCCAGGACGTCCGGGATCGTCGCTTACTCGGCCGCCTCGCTGGCCGTGGCGTGGCCGAAGATCTTCGGCAGGCCGCGCGCCACGCCGGTGTCGACGGTGACGGTGGCGCTCATGCCGGTGCGCAGCGCCATTTTGGCGTCGGGGTCGGTCAGCTCCAGGCGTACGGGAATCCGCTGCGTGACCTTGACCCAGTTGCCGGTGGCGTTCTGCGCCGGCAGCAGCGAGAACTCCGCCCCGGTGCCGGCGCCGATCGCCTTGACGGTGGCCTCGAAGGTCTTGCCCGGATAGGTGTCGACGACGATCTCCGCCTTCTGGCCCGGCTTCATGTGGGTGAGCTGGGTTTCCTTGAAATTGGCGTCGATCCAGGTGTCGCCGGTCTCGACCAGCGAGAACAGCGGCGTGCCGATGGCGACATACTGGCCGACCTTGAACGAGGAGGCCTGGCTGACGACACCGTCGGCCGGCGCCGTGACCGTGGTCTGCGCCAGGTCATAGGCGGCCTTGTCGCGCGCGGCCAGCGCCGCCATCACCGTCGGGTGCTTGTCGGTCTCGATGTCGGGATTGCCGCCGAGCGCCGCCTTGGCGCTGATGATGCCCTGCTCGGCCACCGCCAGCTGCTGCCTGGCCTTGTCGAGGTCGTTCCTGGCCTCGTCCAGCGACGACTTGGCGTTGATGCCCTTCTGGGCAAGGTCGGCGGCGCGGTCGTATTGCGACTGCGCGTAGGCGACTTCGCTGGTGTCGGACTTCTCCTGCGCCATCGCCTGGCTGTAGGCGGCGCGCAGCTGCTCGACATTGAGGCGGGCGGTGGCGACCGCCGCTTCGGCCTGGGCGAGCGCGATCCGGTAGGATTCGGGGTCGACAGCGAACAGCACGTCACCCTGCTTGACGAG
This sequence comes from Mesorhizobium sp. M4B.F.Ca.ET.143.01.1.1, assembly GCF_004792275.1. NCBI lineage: Bacteria > Pseudomonadati > Pseudomonadota > Alphaproteobacteria > Hyphomicrobiales > Phyllobacteriaceae > Mesorhizobium > Mesorhizobium sp. M4B.F.Ca.ET.143.01.1.1. The sequence continues at coordinate 88,406 of NZ_SRSR01000009.1, read as the reverse complement.
CTGGTTGTCGGCGATGCCGACCTTGACGATGCGACCCGCCGTGTCGGAAGCGATCGACACCTTGGCCTGCTGCAGATTGGCGTTCTCGGTCTCCTGGTAGCGGCCGCCGGTGACCCAGACGTAGGCGCCGCCGGCAAGCAGCGCCGCGGGCAGCGCGACCATCAGGAGGAAGCGGCCGGCGCGGCGCTGCTTCTTCGGCGCCGGCTGCGGCGAGGGAGCGAGCTCCGCCGGGGCGGCCGCCGGCTGCGCCGGCGCCTCGGCGACCGGCTGCGCCGGCGCTTCCCGTTCCAGCCTGGTGACCTTTTCGTCCACCTTTGCTACCGCGTTCATGCTGCTGTGCCTTCCGTAGTCTTCATTTTTTCCAGCGACGACGCTTCGCCGTCGGCCAGGTTCTGCACGATCGTATCCAGCGCCCGGATCAGGACGCGGCGATCTTCCGGCGACACGCCGACCAGCGATTCCTCATAGACCTCGCCGGCGAGGCTCTTGACGTGGGCATAGGCCTCGCTCGCCTTGGCGGTCGGGAAGATCATGCGCACACGCCGGTCCGTTGCGTCGGGGCGACGTTCGATCCAGCCGCCCTCCTCCATCCGGTCGACGAGGCGCGAGACGCTGATCGGCTCGATTTCGAGAAGCTCGGCCAGTCGCGCCTGGGCGACACCCGCCTCCTTGGCGACACGGACCAGAAGCCGCCACTGCGCCGAGGAAAGGCCGAAGCCGCTGGCGCGCGCCTCGAAGCGCTTGCGCATCAGGCGCTGCACGTCGTGGATCAGGAAGCCCAGTCTGTCGATGCCGTCGGAAACCATGAGCGGCATATATAATAAGCGTGCTTAGTATTCAAGGGGACGGCGTTGATCCAGAAGGCCGCAACAGTGCATGGCAGACCCGCGACGCCAGCATGGTTAGCGGTTGGTGAACACCGAACCTGGCCTGACACAGGCTGTTTCCGCGGCGTGGTTTGCTGCATAGATGCCGGGCTCGACGCGGGGACTACGGGGAAATGGCCGACATCTGGCAGGTGGGGATCGTTCCAGTGCCGATCCAGGGCGTTCTTGCCGCCGACGGCCTGGACAGGCGCCGTGTGATCTGGCTGCCGCCGCAAGGCTCGTTCCGCTTCATCGCCGACCCGTTCGGCCTTCCCCACGGCGATCGCTTCACCGTGCTGGTCGAAGACTATGACCACCGGGTGAAGCGCGGCGAGATCCACTACTACAGCTACGACCGGGGCTGGACGCTGAGGGAGCGCGGCATTGCGCTGAAGGAGCCGTTCCATCTTTCCTACCCGCAACTGATCCGGTCGGGCGAGGACATCTTCATGCTGCCGGAGGCCTACCAGAGCGGCCGGCTGACGCTCTATCGGGCGGTCGATTTCCCGACAAGGTGGGAGCCTGCCGCCGTGCTGCTGGAAGAGCCGGCGGTCGACTCGACCGTCTTTCACCATCGGCAGCGCTGGTGGATGTTTCATGCGCTCTTCGGACCGGACGGCAGGGACACGCGCGAACTGCATGTCGCCTTTGCCGACAGCCTGACCGGCCCGTGGCACAAGCACAAACAAAACCCGGTGCGCACGGGCCACGCATCGTCGCGGCCTGCCGGCTCGCCGTTCCTGGACGGTGACAAGCTTTATTTCCCGACACAGGACTGCACGACCGGCTACGGCCGCGCCATCAATCTGCTCGGCATCGACCGTCTGACGCCTGAGGAGTTTTCGGCCGATATCGTCAGGCGCCTGTCGCCCGAAGGCTGGCACGACGGTTTCGACCAGGGATTTCACACGCTTTCGGACGGCGGCGGCGTCACCTTGATCGACGTCAAGCGCATCGACCGCTCGCCGATGCGCCACCTGATCAAGCTGCAGCACTGGCTGCGCAGGCAGGCACGCCGGGTTTGAACGACACCTGAAGCCGGGAGACCGACGCCCGCCAGGGAATCGTCTCAGCCAAACATCGGAAAATTTTCAGAAACCGTTCGGGATTTCGCGGACCCGGAGTCGCAAAAAGATCGGGCTGGCAAAAGACAGGCCGCAACGCCCGATCGTCCCCAGCCAAACGCATTTTCCGGTCGCCGCATCCTCCCAGCGCGGCCGCAACCTTGGTCATGGAGACAACATGATTGCCGAACTTCTTCACAACAGGCCGCTGAGACGCCGCCTTGTCGCCGGATCGATCGCCGTCCTTGCCTGCGGCGCCGCGATGGTCTGGCATGGTGCCAGAAGCGAAGCCTCGAACGCAAAGCCTGACGCGCCGGAGACGAAGCTGGTCAAGGCCGTCGAGGTGACGCCGGTTGCCAATGCCGATGTCCGCACCGCCATTGGCGAGATCCGCCCAAGGCTCGAGAGCGACCTCGGTTTTCGCGTTTCCGGAAAGCTCATCGAACGCATGGCCGAGATCGGCTCGACGGTGAAGAAGGGCGAGGTGCTTGCCCGCATCGACGACCAGGATTACCGCAACCGGCTGCTCAGCGCCGAGGCGGATGTCGCGGCGGCGCAAGCCGTGCTGGTCGAGGCGAGCGCAGCCGAGGCCCGCATCGGCGCGCTGCTCGCCAAGGGCTTCACGACGCGCGCCAGCTACGATGCGACGCTGAAGAACTTGCGTTCAGCCGGGGCCAAGCTGAAGTCGGCGAATATCGCCTTCCAGATGGCGAAAGACCAGCTCGGCTATACCGAGCTGCATGCCGATTTCGACGGCATCGTCACCGCCACCGGCGCCGAAGCCGGCCAGTCCGTCAATGTCGGGCAGATGGTGGCGCGCGTCGCCGATCCGAGCAGCCGCGACGCGGTGTTCTCGATCGCCGAAGCCGCCTTCGCCAACACGCCCGACACCAGGCGGCCGCCGAAGGTCACGGTTTCGCTGCTCAGCAATCCGGCGATCACGGCAACCGGTACCGTGCGCGAGATCGCGCCGGATGCCGATGCCGCGACCCGCACCTTCCAGGTCAAGGTCTCGCTCGAGAATGCGCCCGCCGAAATGCGCTTCGGCGCCAGCGTCGGCGGCCGCGCCGAAATCGCCAGCGCGCCGGTTGTGGTGCTGCCCGGCAGCGCGCTGTTCGACAAGGACGGCAAGCCGGCGGTCTGGGTCGTCACCGCGACATCCGCCGTCGAGCTCAGGCCTGTCGCCGTCGCCCGCTACGAGACCGACCGCGTCGTCGTCAGCGACGGGCTCGCCAAGGGCGACCTCGTCGTCACCGCCGGCGTCAACCGGCTGCGCGAACATGAAAAAGTCCGCACCGCTGAAGGGGAAGAGAAATGAACATGTCAAAGACCAAGGTCCTGATTGCCGGCGCCGGTCCGACCGGCCTGACGCTGGCGCTGTGGCTGACCAGGCTCGGCGTGCCGGTGCGCATCTTCGACAAGGCCGCCGCTCCCGGCGAGACCTCGCGGGCGCTTGCCGTCCAGGCCCGCACGCTGGAGTTCCACCGCCAGATCGGCATCGTCGACGACGTGCTCGCCGCGGGCGTGCGGCTGGAGCGGCTGACCCTGCACACACCGGCCGGCGTCGCGGCACGGCTGCCGCTGTCGGATTTCGGCCGCGGCATCAGCCCGTACTCCTTCGCCTTCGCGCTGCCGCAGGACATCCACGAACGCTTGCTGATCACGCATCTCGAGCGCGCCGGCGTCGAGGTCGAGCGCGACACCGAGCTGGTCGCCTTCCAGGACAAGGGCGAAGCGGTCATTGCGACGCTGAGCAGGAACGGCCGCACCGAGACTGTCAGCGCGGCCTATCTCGCCGGCTGCGACGGCGCCCGCAGCGCCGTTCGCCATGGGCTGAACATCGGCTTCCCCGGCGGCACTTACGAGCAGTCCTTCTACGTCGCCGACGTGAAAGGCAGCGGCGAAATCACGCCCAACGGCATGGACACGACGATCAGCAGTTATGGCTTCGCCATCGTCATGCCGGTCCGGCAGTCGGGTTCGGTCAGGCTGATCGGCATCGTGCCGAAGGCGCACGAGGCGGACGAGACGATCACCTTCGAGGCGATCCGCGCCGATGTCGAACGCGACACCGGCGTCAAGGTCCATGAGGTCAACTGGTTCTCGACCTACCGCGTCCATCACCGCGTCGCCGAGCGCTTCCGCGCCGGCCGCGTATTCCTGTGCGGCGATGCCGGCCACATCCACAGCCCGGCCGGCGGCCAGGGCATGAACACCGGCATGGGCGATGCGGTAAACCTTGCATGGAAGCTCGCCGCCGTGGTCCAGGGCCGTGCCGATGCGCGCCTGCTCGACAGCTACGAGCCGGAGCGCATCGCCTTCGCCCACAAGCTGATCGAAAGCACCGACAAGGTGTTCCGCTTCGTCACCAGCCGCTCGCGGCTGGTCGGCCTGTTCCGGCGCTATCTGATGCCGAAGATCATGAACGCCGCGCTGCACACGTCGTTCGGCTCGCGCGCCTTCTTCGGCGTGATCTCGCAGGCGGCGATCGAGTACCGCGCCGCGCCGATCAGCGCGGGCACGGCCGGCAAGGTCAGCGGCGGCGACCGCCTGCCCTATGTGGTCGGCGCGAGGGGCGACAATTTCGAGCCGCTGCGCTCGCTCGACTGGCAGATCCATGTCTATGGCGAGGTCAACGCCGAATTCCGGGCGATGCTCGCGCCGGCCGGCATCCCGGTCCATGCCTTCGCCTGGTCGGAAGCGGCCGGCAAAGCCGGCCTGCAGCGTGACGGCGCCTATCTGGTGAGACCGGACGGCCATGTCGCGCTCGCCTCGCCGGTCCAGGAGGCGGCGACTTTCCAGCGCTACCTCGCCGGCCTCGCCATCAGGCCGAGGACCGCCGAGCGCGCGCCCTACCGTGTGCCGGGCACCATGCACAGCCTGGCCTGACTTGCGACGGCGCCCGCCACGCGGCGGGCGCTGTCCGAACCCAACCATCATTTTTCGCTGGCCGGCAAACGCCGGCGGAACGCGCCTTCACGCGCGCTGAGAGGGATTGCATCATGACCAGCTTCAACCTTTCCGAATGGGCGCTGCGCCACCGGAGCTTCGTCATCTACCTGATGATCGCGGCGGCGCTTGCCGGCCTCTACGCCTATCAAGGCCTCGGCCGCGAGGAGGATCCGCCCTTCACCATCAAAACCATGGTGGTGAAGACGATGTGGCCGGGCGCCACGACCAGCGACACGGTGGAGCAGATCACCGACCGTATCGAGAAGAAGCTCGAGGAGCTTCCCGACCTCGACTACGTCAAGAGCTACACCAAGCCCGGCGAATCCGTGGTCTTCGTCAACCTCAAGGACACGGTCGCCGGCGACCAGGTGCAGCCGCTCTGGTACCAGGTGCGCAAGAAGCTCGACGACATCAAGCCGACGCTCCCTTCCGGCGTCCAGGGCCCGTTCTACAATGACGAGTTCGGCGACACCTATTCGCTGATCTACGCGCTGACCTCCGACAGTCCAAGCCATCGCGAGCTGAAGGACCTGGCCAGCAGCCTGCGCGCCGGGCTGCTCACCGTGAAGGATGTCGCCAAGGTCGATCTGGTCGGCCAGCAGGACGAGAAGATCTACCTCGAATTCTCGACGCAGAAGGTGGCGGCGCTCGGCCTCGACGTCGGCACGCTGTCGCAGGCGCTGCAGGCGCAGAACGCGCTGACGCCGAGCGGCACGGTCGATGCCGGCCCGGAGCGCATCGCCATCCGCGTTTCCGGTTCCTTCACCTCCGAGGAGAGCCTGAAGGCGATCAACTTCTACGCCAACGGCCATTATTTCCGCCTGGGCGACGTCGCCGAGGTCAAGCGCGCCTATTCCGATCCGCCGCAGCCGATGTTCCGCTTCAACGGCAAGCCGGCCGTCGGCATCGCGGTCTCGATGACCGCTAGCGGCGACGCGCTGGCGCTGGGCGAGAACGTCAAGGAGAAGATGCACGAGATGGAGGCCGAACTGCCGCTCGGCGCCGAGCTCGGCCTGGTCGCCGACCAGTCGCATGTGGTGGAAGAGTCCGTCGGCGAGTTCACCAAGAGCCTCGGCGAAGCGATCGCCATCGTGCTTGCCGTCTCGCTGCTGGCGCTCGGCTGGCGCCCCGGCATCGTGGTGGCGGTCGCCATCCCGCTGGTGCTGGCGATCACCTTCGTCACCATGGAGTATTTCGGCATCTCGCTGCAGCGTATCTCGCTCGGCGCGTTGATCATCGCGCTCGGCCTTCTGGTCGACGACGCCATGATCGCGGTCGAGATGATGATCTCGCGCATGGAGGAAGGCCACGACAAGATCTCGGCCGCCACCTATGCCTATACCTCGACCGCCTTCCCGATGCTCACCGGCACGGTGGTGACGATCGCCGGCTTCGTGCCGGTCGGCTTCGCCAAGAGCGGCGCCGGCGAATACTGCTTCTCGCTGTTCGCGGTCGTCGGCATCGCGCTGGTCGTCTCCTGGATCGTGGCGGTGCTGTTCACGCCGCTCACCGGCGTCTTCCTGCTGCCGGAGCGCATCAAGGGCCATGACAGCCATCAGCCGTCGCGCATAGCCCGCGGCTTCCAGGCGCTGCTCGAAATGGCGATGCGGGCGAAGTGGCTGGTGTTGTCGGCGACCGCCGGGCTGTTCGCGCTGTCGGTCGTGGCCATGGGCTTCGTCGGCCAGGAGTTCTTCCCGAAGTCCGACCGGCCCGAGGTCATGGTCGATCTCACCCTGCCGCGTACCGCCTCGATCAAGGCGGCCGACGCGGTGGTGGAGCGCGTCGAAAAGCTGCTCGCGGCCGACCCGGACATCGACCACTGGAGCTTCTACGTCGGTCAGGGCGCGGTGCGCTTCTACCTGCCGCTCGACGCGCAGCTCGCCAACGACTTCTTCGCCCAGGCGGTGGTGGTGACCAAGGGCCACGCCGTGCGCCAGGCGGTCATCGACCGGCTGGAGAAGAAGCTGTCGACCGGCTTCGACGATGTCATGGCCCGCGTCACGCCGCTGGAGCTCGGACCGCCGGTCGGCTGGCCGCTGAAGTTCCGCGTCAGCGGTCCGGACCCGGACAGGACTCGCAGCCTGGCGCAGCAGTTCGCGCAGGTGCTGGGCAGCGATACCGCGGTGCGCAACATCAACTACGACTGGAACGAGCCGGCCAAGGTCATCAAGGTCGAAGTGGACCAGGACCGGGCGCGTGCACTCGGCATCTCCTCGCAGCAGCTCTCCGAGACGATCAACGCGGTGCTGTCCGGCTCGAAGATCACGCAGATGCGCGACGACACCTACCTCGTCGACATCGTCGCCCGCGCCGTGGAGTCCGAACGCGCCAGCATCGACACGCTGCGCGGCCTGACGATCAGCGCCTCGGGCGGACGCCGCGTGCCGCTCGAACAGGTTGCCAAGCTCTCCTACCAGACCGAGCCGCCGCTGATCTGGCGCCGTGGTCGCCTGCCGACGGTGACCGTCCAGGCCGACGTCGCGCCGGGCAGCGATGCCACCGCGGTGACGCGCAAGCTGGAGAAGGCGATCACCGCCTTCAAAGCGGAGCTGCCGGCCCGCTACAGCGTCGAACAGGGCGGCGTGATCGAGGACAGCGCCAAGGCGCAGGCCAGCATCTTCGTGGTCTTCCCGCTGATGCTGTTCATCATGGCCACGGTGCTGATGATCCAGCTGATGAGCTTCCAGCGCCTGGTGCTGGTGCTGCTCACCGCTCCGCTGGCGCTGATCGGCGTCTCCGGCGCGCTGCTCATCTCCGGCGCGCCGATGGGCTTCGTCGCCATACTCGGCGTGATGTCGCTGATCGGCATGGTGATCCGCAACTCGGTGATCCTGATCACGCAGATCGACCAGCACATCGCCGACGGCGAGGAGCCATGGGCGGCGGTGATCAGCGCCACCACGCACCGGCTGCGGCCGATCCTGCTCACGGCGGCGGCCGCCATCCTCGGCATGATCCCGATCGCGCCGACCGTGTTCTGGGGGCCGATGGCCTACGCGGTGATGGGCGGCCTGATGGTGGCGACGGTGCTGACGCTGGTGTTCCTGCCGACGCTTTACGTCACCTGGTTCGGCATCAAGGCGCCGGCCGAAACGACAGCAGCGGCGGCCGCCGTGGCGATCGCCGAGCCGCAAGCCATCGCCGCCTGAGGCGGCGACGCATCCCGGCCAAGCCACGGCGGAATGCCGCCGTGGCAGCCAAACACGAAACCGAAGGAAACGACCATGACACCGTTCTTTGGAAACCTGCTCGTCCGCGTCAACGCCGGCTTCCTGATCCTGGCATCGGCCGGCGGGCTCGCCACCGACATTGCCGGCTCGTTCTTCGGGCGCGGCGCCGAAGCCATACTGCTCGCCGACGCGCCCGGCACCGGCATCGGCTTCATCGAGGCGCACGGACTGGCCCTGATCATCGGGGTCACGCTCTCGCGCATCGCCTATTCGCGGACCTGGCATGCCTTCCTGGCTGCCGTCCACATGCTGCTCGGAACGGCAAACCTGTTGTTCTGGCAGTTCTTCATCGCCGCCGACGTGCTCGTCGTCGGCTACGTCACAACCGCGGCGCACTTTCTGTTCGTGGTTGCTCACCTCGCGGCTCTGGCGGGCACCGCCCGCCTTGCCGCGTCCCCCCGTTGAACTTCGATCGAGCCTTAAGGAGAGAGAACATGCGTATGAAATCAATAACGAAAATGCGTTCGGCCGCTGCCCTGCTCGCCATCGGCATGGCCGCCGTCGAGATCATCGGCGGCACGGTGCCGGCGCTGTCGCTGGTCGGCGCGGCCGAGGCCCGCGTCGGCCATCCCTGGACGCCGCGCAGCGCCGCTGGTGTCGCCCGCCGCAACACGACATGGCGGGTGCTGAGGCACACCACCGCCTGGGTCGCGACCTTGCCGGCCGGCTGCGTCCGCACCAAGGTCAACGGCTTCGACGTCTGGCGTTGCGGCGGCACCTACTACCGGGCCTATCAGGGCCGCTACATCGTGGTCGTCGTCGATTGACGATCGGCCTCGGGCTAAACCTCGCCGAGGGCAATTCGCACGCCTTCGGCGAGATGCTCGGCATCGGCCCGGTTCTCGAAGGGCACGCCGCGCAGCGCGTAGTCGAGCGGCGCAAAAGCATCGCCCTCCTCGATGAGGGCGATCTGCCGCCGCGCCTTCTCCATGTCGCCCATCTGGGCATAGCAGGCCGCCAGTCGCGTCCGGATCCAGGGTGCCGGACGCGTGGCCAGTTCCAGCGCTTCCGCCGCCTGCCGGTATTCCCCCATCATATAGAGCGCCAGCGCACGGTCGAACTGGTACCAGTGCGGGTGCAAGGGATCGATGCGGATGCCGCGCGCCAACCAGGTCAGCGCCTCCAGCGGCCGGCCGCGCATGGTCAGCAGCATGCCCATCTGCTCGATGCTGTCGGCATCGCAGGGATTGAGCTGCAGCGCGATGCGCATGTGGTGCTCGGCCGCCTCGTGGTCGCGCATGTAGAGGCGGATCAGCGATTGCACGCGATGGCCGGTCGGCTGGTCCGGCGACAAGGCCAGGCCCTTGTCGGCAAGGTCACGCGCGTTCTGCAGCACCGCGTCGCTGGCGCGGCCGAACTCTCCGTCCAGCGAGCGCGCCAGGGCGAGATAGGTGTAGGCCAGCCCATAATTCGGATCCTTGGCGATGGCCGCCTCGAACAATGCCTCCGCGCCGCGCTGGTCGGTCTGGGCCGGATCGCGCAGCAGCGCAAAACCGCGCAGCAGAAGCTCATAGGCGGCGAGGCTGGTCACCGGCTTGCGTGAGGCCTGCTCCAGCCCGGCATTGGTGACCCGCGTGACCAGCCGGCTGACGATCTGCTCGACGATCTCGCCTCCGGTCGCGAACAGGCCAGCGCCCTGCGACTGGTAGCGGTCGCCCCAGAGCTGGCTGGCGGTCGCGATGTCGACCAGGCTGACGGCCACCACGACATGCTCGCCCTGCCGGCGCAGCGACCCTTCGACCAGGTAGTCGGCGCCGATGCGGGCACGGATCTGCGGCCACTCGCCACGGCCGAACGAGGAGAAGGAAAAGCTCGAATTGCGCGCCAGCACGGTGACTGTGCCGAAGCGGGCCACGCCGTTGATCAGATCCTCGGCAAAGCCGTCGACCATCGCTTCGTCGGCCGGATCGCCGCTCTCGTTGCGAAAGCGAACGACCGCCACGATCGGCTGGGAACTCATCTCTGGCGCGGGTTCCGCCTCTGCGGCAAGCATGTAGCCGCGCTTGGAGACGGTGCGCACCATATCCTCGCCAAGCACCTTGCGGATTTCGCGCACCGACTGGGTGAGCGAATCCTCGGTGACGTAGACGCCCGGCCAGACAACGTCCATCAGCTCCGCTTTCGGCACGACACGGCCCATGTTGCGGGCAAGATGCGAAAGCAGGGCGTAGGCCTTGGGACGCAGGAACAGCGGCTCGTTGACGCCGCGCAACGTGCCCATGGCGAGGTCGAGCGTGAATCCGCCAAACCGGTATACCTGATCGGCAGCCGCCGTGGTCATCGGGACACCCCTTCCCCGGACAAGGATCATGCCGCTTCGATTCCCACATCGACGAGGCATGACCGACGCATTATTGCCCACTGCGCAATTTGGATCAAACTGGCAGTCCGCGCGGGCATTATCGTCGGCCGGCCAAATGCGAGGAACCATGAATCCGACCGAGAAAGCGCTGTGGTTTGTCGAAAGCCACCTGCCGGACGCGATTTCGCTCGACGATGTCGCGCAAAGCAGCGGCGTGTCGCGCTTCCACGTGACGCGCGCCTTCGGCGCCGCCACGGGGCGCTCGGTGATGGGCTACATGCGCGCGCGCCGGCTGAGCGAGGCGGCGCGCAAGCTTGCCGGCGGCGCGCCCGACATCCTCTCGGTCGCGCTCGATGCCGGCTACGGCTCGCATGAGGCTTTCACCCGCGCCTTCCGCGACCTGTTCGGCACCACGCCGGAACTGGTTCGCGCGCAAGGCTCGACCGACACCCTAGACCTCGTGGAACCGATCCTGATGGACCAGTCGTTTCTCAGCAATCTCGAACCGCCGCGCTTCGAGACCAGCCGCCCCTTCCTCATCGCCGGGCTCGGCGAACGCTACAGCTGCGAGACCAGCGCCGGCATTCCGATGCTGTGGCAGCGTTTTGGACCCTATATCGGCAACATCCCCGGCGAGACCGGCGACGTCGCCTACGGCGTCTGCGTCAACGGCGACGACGCCGGCAATTTCGATTATGTCGCCGGCGTCGAGGTCAGCGATTTCTCGGAAGTGCCGAAAGAGTTCTTCCGCGTGCGCGTGCCGGCGCAGAAATATGCGGTGTTCTCGCATCGCGAGCACATCTCGACCATCCGCCGCACGGTCAACACGATCTGGAACAAATGGCTACCGGCCTCCGGCCACGAGGTCGCCGACGCGCCGGAGTTCGAGCGCTACGGCCCCGAATTCGATCCGCGCAGCGGCAATGGCGGCCTGGAGATCTGGATACCGGTGAAGGGTTAGAGCGACAAATTCCAGGTCTGGCCGACCAGATCCTTGCCGAAGGAATGGTGGCGTTCTTCTTCCGTCAGTTCGAAGCCCGCCGCCTGATAGATGCGGCGGGCCGAGCCGAGGATGTCGTTGGTCCACAGCGTCAGCGTCCTGTAGCCTTTGACGCGGGCAAAGCCGATGCATTCATCCACCAGCCGCCTGCCGATACCAAGGCCGCGCGCGGACGGCTCGACATAGAGCAGGCGAAGCTTCGCCACCTGGTCCGACTTGCGCACGAGGAAGACCGAGCCGACGACCTCTCCTTCCCGCTCGGCGATCCAGGCACGCTCCCATTTCGGATCGAACTTCCTGACGAACTCGGCCAGGATCTCGGCGACCAGCGCCTCATAGGTTTCGTCCCAGCCATAGTCCTGCGCATAGATGAGGCCCTGGCGCCGCGTGACCCAGCCGATGTCGCCGACCTGCAAGGGCCGCAATACATACGGCACCCTGGGTTCCGGCTGATCGCCGAGCAGGCGCTGCACGGTGCCCATCGCCTTGACCAGCCTGTCCTGCTCGGCCGGCGGCAGCTTGTCGAGCAAGGCCTGGACCTGCGCATGCGAGTCCTTGTTGAGCGGCGCGAAAGCATCCCTGCCCGCCTGGGTCAGCGCGATCGAGGAGCGCCGGGCGTCGGCTTCGGTAGCGGCGCGCTCGACGAGACCGCGTTCCTCGAATTTCTTCAAGAGACGGCTGACGTAGCCGGCGTCGAGGCCGAGGTCGCGAACAAGGTCGCTGGCGACGAGGCCATCGTGATGGGCGAGCTCATAAAGCACCCGCGCCTCGGTCAGCGAGAACGGGCTCTTCAGCAGGCCTTCGTCGAGCAGGCCGATCTGGCGTGTGTAGAAGCGGTTGAAGGCGCGCACGGCGTCGATGCGCTCCTTGCCGGGTGGATGATGGATGGTCATGGCGCTTCTCCTGTCAGGGAGAAGATCGGGTATTTAGTTGACGGAGTCAAGTAAATGCTTGCTCGAAGCACCAGACAGAACGCCTGAGGCTGGCAGGACAGAGGGGGGCGCGAAGGATCACGGCAACGGCCGTTGGCCACCTCACCCCATCGGCAAGGCCGGCCAACGCTCGACAATGCGCCCGCCCGAAAACACCGCGATCGAGCCGAAATGCTGCAGCACGGCCTCGCTCTGCGTCGGCCGGAGGAAGGCATAGTCGCCGGGCTTTACGTCGGCTCCGGTCGGCAGGGCCATGAACTGCTGGTTGGAGGACAGGCCCATCAGGCCGTTCACCTTCATGCCCTGCGGAAATACCGGCCCGGCCATCCACTTGCCGCCGTAGAGATAGCAGCCCTTGCGCGGGAACAGGCCAAGCGCCGTGAGCATCCGCGACACCGAGGCCGGCCCCGGCAGCACCGGCTCCACCACCTTCAGGATCGGCGTCGCGATGAAGGCAGCAGGCTGGAGGCCATCCAGGCCGGGCACGTCGAAATCGCTGGGCAGCACGAAAGCGGAGCCGATCGAGACTTCGTTGGCGACCCCGCCATGGTGCAGCAACGCCGTCTTCGAGCCGCCTATGTTCAGGATGCGCCGCTGATCCTCGCCGAGGCTGTCGGCGAATTCCTCGGCCAGCGCCTGGGCTTTCCTCAGCGCGCCGCCCTGGCCGCCGAACAGGCCGGGGATTTCCGGCGCGTGCGCCTCGTAGGCCATGATGCCTTCGCAGCGCAGGCCGTTCGGGATGGTCAGCGCCTTTATGTCTTCGGGGCTGGCGAAGCCGCCGCGATGCAGCCCGACATCGACCTCGAAGGCAAAGCGCAGGTCGGTGCCAAGTTCGGCCGCCAGCCCGCCATACTCGGCCAGCCGCTGTTCGGTGTCGATCAGCCAGCAGACGCGCGACCAGCCGGCGCCTCCCTTGGTGAGCGCGCCACTCGCCGCGCCGACCGGCATCGGCTTGCCGTAGAGCAGATCCGCCTCGGGAAAGGCGTCGAGCACGGCCTGCGTAATCGGCGGATGGAAGGTCATGAAACGGCTGGAGCCGAGCCCGCCGGCAATATGCTGAAGCAGCGGCATGCAGGCGAGTGACTTGTCGACCAGCCGCACGGCGAGGCCCGGCGCCAGTCTTTCCTTCACCAGCGCGATGTTGCGGTCGAGCCGGTCGCGGTCGAGCACGAGCGCGGGCTGGAAGATGCCGGCTTGCCTCAGCGCCTCGGAGAGATCGGCGAAATAGGCGCTCATGTGTCGATGCCGAACAGGCTGGCCATGTAGGGCGACACGAAGCGGTTTTCGGGATCGATATCGCGCCGCACCGCCATGGCGTCATCCCAGCGCGGATAGAGTTTCTTGAAATCCGCGGCCTTCAGGCTGTGCATCTTGCCCCAATGCGGCCTGCCGCCATACTTGCGGAAGATCGGCTCGGCCGCCCGCATGAAGGGCTCGGGATCGTTGGCCGCATCGTGGTGGATGGCGATCGAGCAGGTGAGCCTTTTGTGGAAGGGCGAAAGCCAGAATTCGTCCGGCGCAACCGAACGCACCTCCATCGGGAAGTAGACTTCCGGGAAGCGCTTCTCGGTGAGCTCGATGATCTCGGCCAGCGCCTTCGGCCCCTCCTCGAACGGCAGGTGATATTCCATCTCGTTGAACTTGGTCTGCCGATCGCTGGCATAGACGTTGAGCCAGTCCTGCACATAGTCCTCGGCCGGCAGCTTGGCGATCGCGCCCAGGATCAGCCGGCGGCGCAGCGACGGCAGCCAGGCGAGCGCGATGCGCAGCTTGCGCAGCGTCGCCAGCCCCGCCTCGTCCTCCTCGGTCGGTCGCGCGGTGGTCGCGGCGTCGGAGAGATCGCTGGCGATGAACTGCGCGTAGCCGGAGAACGGTATGTAGTAGAACTCGGCCGAACGATGCGCAGCCATCATCGTCTCGAAGTCTTTCAGCATCTCGGCGATCGGCAGCACCCATTTGCGGCGGCGCAGGCGGTAGGTCGGCATGTTGTTCATCGTCACTTCGGTGAGGATGCCGAAGGCGCCGAGCGCGACGCCGGTGGCGTGGATCATGTCCTGGTCCCCTGCCCGGCTGTATTCGCGCAGTTTCCCTGTCCCGTCGACGAACTGCAGCGTCTCCAACTGCGTATGGTAGGCGCCGAGCTTCGGGCCGGAGCCATGCGTGGCGGTGCCCAGCGCGCCGCCGATCGCCTGCTTGTCGATGTCGCCCATGTTGGGCAGGCCCTGGCCGATGCCTTGCAGCAAATGCATCAGCGGGCCGAGCCTCGTGCCGGCTCGCAGCCGCGCCCTGCTGGTCGCGGCATCATGCGAGACCAGCCCCTCGATCTTCTCCATCGAGACGATGGTGCCGTCGGACTTGACCAGCGGCGTGAAGGAGTGGCCGGCGCCGGCGACGCGCAGCGGACCGGGCGCGATGCGCACCAGATCGGCAAGCTCACCGGCATCGGCGGGAGTGGCGATCAGCTTGGGCGCGGCCTGCACCAGGCCCGACCAGTTGCTCCAGGCGTTCGGCATAGCGCTTCTCCGCTCAGGCGACGGCGCGGCGGCGCCGCGTCACGAGGATGAACAGGCCGAGCAGCGCGACGCTGGCGGCGGCGCTGGCGGCGGCGAATTCCGGCACCGGCCGGAAATCCTTGTCGATCAGCAGCGAGGCGGCAATCGGCCCAATCGCCAGGCCGAAGAGCTGGGCCGCCGGCACCAGAAGCACCGCGGTGCGGGTCTCGTCGGCGGTGATCGCCAGGCGGATCTGGTAGGGAACGATGAACAGCAGGATGAAGCCCATCGCCAAAGCGGCGACCCAGAATATCGTCAGGCCAGGTCCGCTGGCGAAAATCAGGGAGCAGACAAGAGCGACGGCGCCGATGGCGGTGATCGCCAGGCGATAGTCGAGGCGCGCCTCGAAGACCGTCGCGGTCAGGGCGCCTACCACCTGAGCGGCGAGGCTTGCCGACACCATCAGGCCGACCGTGCGGCCGTCGATGCCGAACTGCGCCCCGAGCGGCTCGAGGAAGGCCCAGATCGCGCCGAAGAACATGAAGTAGCAGAAGATCGAGAGCAGCGCGGCGATCGATCCGGGCGTCAGCACATTGGCGAAATGCTCTTCCTTCGGCAGGTCGGCATAGTCGTCCGGCACGATCCAGGCGACCGCCAGCGAGGCGAGGCAGACCACGCCGAGGGCGAGGAAGCCGCCGGACGCGCCGGCGACCGGGACGACATAGAGCGCCAGGGTCAGCGCCAGCGCGCATTGCGCCAAGGTCTGCACGGTGACGAAATAGCCGCCGATGCGCTCGGCCCGGCGCGACCGGGCGATCAGCTCGGTGGCGACGGCGACCAGCCCGCCCTCGGCAAGCCCGGCCAGGCTGCGTGCGCCGATCAGCGCGTTGGCGCCGGCGGCATAGGCCGTCCACCAGTTGGCCGCCGCCAGCAGGAGCAGGAGGATGGCGCTCTTCCAGCGCATGTTGCGGGCCGACAGGGCCATGGCCACGACGCCCGAGCCGACGGCGATGGCGATCATCTCGGCGGTGGCGACCAGCGCCAGCTCGTCGCCGGTGACATGGCCTTCGGTGTAGAGCGCGCCGAGCAGCACCGGCTGAAGCCCGAGGATCAGCAGGCCGACCGAGCCGATCCACAGCGCCGAAGCGAGCTGCAGGCCGCTTGGATTGCCGACCAGCCAGTCGCCGCCGTCCGTCTCGCCGGCTTGTGTAACCAAAGGCGCCTCCTCAACGTCCTTGCCGCATCGCCAAAAAACTGACAATCTGTCAGCATTTCTGGAAACTGATAGTTAATCATGTTTCTTGTCAACCGGAATTTTGGACCTCTCGCGAGAGGATCGGGCGCAATGAGCGAAGCAAGGCGATTGGCGACGGCGCCCAGGCGCAGGCCGAAGCAGGAGCGCAGCCGCGAACGCATCGACGCGATCCTTTCGACGACCATGCGGCTGATCGGCGAGAAAGGCATCGACGCCGTCACGATGAAGGAAGTGGGTGCGCTGGCCGGCGGACCGATCGCCACCGTCTATCACTATTTCCCCAACAAATCGGCAATCCTGGCGATGCTCTACGAGCGCTTCGCGGAGGAGAGCCGCGCGCGCTTCGGCGCCATCATCGCCGGGATCCGCGGGGTGGACGATGTGACGTCGGCCGCGGATCGGCTGCTCGACGACTACTACAGCCGCGTGGCGGCGGATCCGGCCATCCAGGACCTGCAGAACGCGATCCAGGCCGACAAGGCGCTGCAGAACCTCGACATCGCCGAGACCAGGCAGCAGGCGAAAATGTTCTGCGACCATGTCGGCCCGATGCTTGAGCCGGAGCGGCGCGAGGCGTTCGGACGCGTGGTTTTCCTGGTCTTCCAGCTTGCCGGCGGCGTGGTGCGGCTGGCGCTGACGCAGGATGAAGCGGAGAGCCGGCGCACGATCGATGACTACCGGTCGATCATCCACACGCAGTTGCGGCTGTTCCTCTGATCGGCGTCAACGATCCAGCTTTGGCCCAAGAATCTCCACCAGCCAGTCGACGAACACCCGCACCCTTGGCGAAAGCTGGCGGCTGCGCGGATAAAGGACCGAGATCGGCGTCGGCGTCGGCGGATTGTCTGGAAGCACCTCGACCAGACGACCGGCCTCGATGTCATCGGTAAAACGGCGACGCGGTGCCTGGTAGAGGCCGAAACCCTGGAGCACCAGCGTGGCGGCCGTGTCGGAGTTGGAAACCGTGACCCGCGACGGCAGCACGATCTCGCGCACCTTGCCGTCGACGGTGAATTCCAGCGGCATCACCTGCCCGGTGCGTGACGAGACGAAGCCGATCATCACATGGCCAGCCAGCTCGTCCAGGTCACGCGGCAGGCCCTGGCGCTCGACATAGTCGGCGCTGGCGAGCGTCGCCTCGCGCGCGATGCCGATGCGGCGCGCGATCATGTCGCTGTCCGGCAGCGTGCCGGCGCGCACCACGCAGTCGACGCCCTCGCGCACGAGGTCGACGAGGCGGTCGCCCTCGCCGATATGCAAGCTGAGCCCAGGATAGCGGGCGAGCAGCGCCGGCAGTTCCGGGATGACGACGGTGCGAGCCAGGTTGCCGTTGATGTCGATGCTGAGCCGCCCACGCACCTCATGCGCGCCGAAGCCGCCCTCGGCATCCTCGATGTCGGCGAGGATGCCGATACAGCGCTGGTAATAGGCGTCGCCGTCGAGCGTGGTGGTGACGTGGCGGGTGGTGCGCCGAAGCAACTGCACACCCAGGCGCTCCTCCAGCTGCTTGATCGCGGCGGTGGCGCTGGAGCGCGGCAGACCGAGATCGGCGGCGGCAGCGGTGAAGCTGCGCCTTTCCACGACGCGGGTGAAGAGCCGCATGCTGTCGAACCTGTCCATCAGCGATTGTTCGCACAAGCTGAATAGTGTTGGCAATCCGTGCCCGATTATATCGTCCAGCAAGGCGAGTATATGCATCTCCATCCAAAACAGAAGGAGTTCTCGCCATGACCACTCGGCCCATCGCTCTCATCACCGGCGGCAGCCGCGGCCTCGGCCGCAACACTGCGCTCAGCCTCGCCCGCAAGGGCGTCGACGTCATCGTTACCTATCACTCGCGCGCCGACGAAGCTGAGGCGGCTGTCGCCGAAATCGAGGCTGCCGGCGGCCGCTCCGCAGCACTCCAACTCGACACCGGCGGCATCGCCACCTTCCCCGCCTTCGCCGAGGCGTTGAAGAAGACGCTGGAGGAGACCTGGCAGCGCGACCGCTTCGACTATCTCGTCAACAATGCCGGCACCGGCCTGCGCAAGATGATCGCCGAGACGACCGAGGAGGAGTTCGACACGCTGATGAACACCCACCTGAAGGGCGTGTTCTTCCTCACCCAGGCGCTGCTGCCGCTGATCAATGACGGCGGCCGCATCATCAACATCTCCAGCGGTCTCGCCCGCTTCGCCGCACCCGGCTCGTCGGCCTATGCGATGATGAAGGGCGGGATCGAAGTGTTCACCCGCTATCTCGCCAAGGAACTCGGCCAGCGCGGCATCACCGCCAACACCGTGGCGCCGGGCGCAATCGCCACCGACTTCAACGGCGGTCATGTGCGCGACAATGCCGAGATCAACCGCATGGTGGCCGGCGTCACCGCGCTCGGCCGGACCGGCGTCGCCGACGACATCGGGCCGATGATCGCCTCCCTGCTGTCGCAGGACAATCGCTGGGTCAACGCCCAGCGCATCGAAGTCTCGGGCGGCATGAATATCTAGGTAACCTGGCGGATCAGCCCTTCGAAGCCGTCGGCGAGATTTGAATTGCCGGCGGCGACGAAGCTCGAAAGGCGCCTGGCTCGCCCAGGAGTCTTGTTGGCATCGAGCAGCACCGCCCTGCCTTCATGCATGACGAAATCGAACTTGCCATAATCGAAACCAAGTTCACGCCTTATAGCGCGAAGCTCGTCGGGAACCGGAACAGGTTCGCGGCGGATCGTATCGTCGCCGTTCACGAGACTTTGCGGAGAGCGATGCCCGCTGCTGGTGCTGCGCGCGCCGAGGCGTTAAGGGGCACCGATATATTCCTCCGCGATCCCGTCGGCGAAAGACCGCGTTCCTCGTGCGAATGCGGGTCGGGAAAAATTTCGCGCGGTTCGCTCCTTGCGCGCGCCTTGACTCTCGAAACCCTCCGGCCTATCTCAGCGCCACGTTAGCACTCGCCTTGCGTGAGTGCTAACTCATATCCGGCTTCGCCGGATGGAGGAACAGTTCTCACCGTTCTCATCGAGGAAGACACTAATGGCAAAGTCCAAGTTCCGCCCGCTTCATGACCGCGTGGTCGTTCGCCGGGTCGAATCCGAATCCAAGACCGCCGGCGGGATCATCATCCCGGATACGGCGAAGGAAAAGCCGCAGGAAGGCGAGATCATCGCCGTCGGCTCCGGCGCCCGCGACGAGGCCGGCAAGCTCGTGCCGCTGGACGTCAAGGCCGGCGACCGCATCCTGTTCGGCAAGTGGTCCGGCACCGAAGTCAAGCTCAATGGCGAAGACCTTCTGATCATGAAGGAATCCGACATCATGGGCATCATCGGCTGAACATCGGCCTCACCGTCAACTGAATCTTGAATCTGCGGGTTCGACCCGAACCCCTGACAGGAGCTTACAATGGCTGCAAAAGACGTAAAGTTTTCCCGTGATGCCCGCGAGCGCATGCTGCGCGGCGTCAACATCCTCGCCGACGCGGTGAAGGTGACCCTCGGCCCCAAGGGCCGCAACGTCGTCATCGACAAGTCGTTCGGCGCCCCGCGCATCACCAAGGACGGCGTCACCGTCGCCAAGGAAATCGAGCTTGAGGACAAGTTCGAGAACATGGGCGCGCAGATGGTCCGCGAAGTCGCTTCGAAGACCAACGACATCGCCGGTGACGGCACCACGACGGCGACCGTTCTGGCGCAGTCGATCGTCCAGGAAGGCCACAAGGCGGTTGCCGCCGGCATGAACCCGATGGACCTGAAGCGCGGCATCGACCTCGCCGTGACCGAAGTCGTCGCGGCGCTCGGCAAGGCCGCCAAGAAGATCAAGACCTCCGAGGAAGTCGCCCAGGTCGGCACGATCTCGGCCAATGGCGACGAGTCGGTCGGCGCCATGATTGCGGAAGCGATGCAGAAGGTCGGCAACGAAGGCGTCATCACGGTTGAAGAAGCCAAGACCGCCGAGACCGAGCTCGAAGTCGTCGAAGGCATGCAGTTCGACCGCGGCTATCTCTCGCCCTACTTCGTCACCAATGCCGACAAGATGGTTGCCGATCTCGAGGACGTCTACATCCTCCTCCACGAGAAGAAGCTCTCCAACCTGCAGGCCATGCTGCCGGTGCTCGAGGCTGTCGTGCAGACTTCGAAGCCGCTGCTCATCATCTCGGAAGACGTCGAAGGCGAGGCCCTGGCCACGCTGGTCGTCAACAAGCTGCGCGGTGGCCTGAAGATCGCCGCCGTCAAGGCGCCGGGCTTCGGTGACCGCCGCAAGGCCATGCTGGAAGACATCGCCATCCTCACCGGTGGCCAGGTCATCTCGGAAGACCTCGGCATCAAGCTCGAGAACGTGGGCCTCAACATGCTCGGCCGCGCCAAGAAGGTGTCGATCTCCAAGGAGAACACCACCATCGTCGACGGCGCCGGCAAGAAGGCCGAGATCCAGGGCCGCGTCGCCCAGATCAAGCAGCAGATCGAGGAGACCACCTCGGACTACGACAAGGAGAAGCTGCAGGAGCGTCTCGCCAAGCTGGCGGGGGGCGTCGCGGTGATCCGCGTCGGCGGCGCGACGGAAGTCGAGGTCAAGGAAAAGAAGGACCGCGTCGATGACGCCCTCAACGCGACCCGCGCGGCCGTGGAAGAAGGCATCGTCGCCGGCGGTGGCGTGGCCCTGCTGCGCGCTTCGGGCAACCTGAAGGCCACCGGCGCCAACTCCGACCAGGCCGCCGGCATCAACATCGTGCGTCGCGCGCTGCAGGCTCCGGCCCGCCAGATCGCGGCCAACGCCGGTGCTGAAGCCTCGATCGTTGCCGGCAAGATCCTGGACAACAAGGGCGCCACCTTCGGCTACAACGCCCAGACCGGCGAATATGGCGACATGATCGCCATGGGCATCGTCGACCCGGTCAAGGTCGTTCGCACCGCCCTGCAGGACGCGGCCTCGGTCGCCGGCCTCTTGGTCACCACCGAAGCCATGATCGCCGAGGCTCCGAAGAAGGAGTCGGCTGGCGGCATGCCCGGCGGCATGCCCGGCGGCGGCATGGGCGGCATGGGCGGCATGGACTTCTAAGAAGTCCATAAAGCACGCCCATCAACTAACAATGCTCAAGCCCGCAAGCGGGCTTGAGTGGCGGCATGGATTTCTAATCCAGCCTCTCTCGCGAAGCATACGGAAAGGGCGCCGAAAGGCGCCCTTTTTCGTTGTCGCTAACGCTGCCTCGGCGAAGGCCCTTGCTGCTCTAAGTCCTGCATGCTGACTCTTTCCTGAGCAAATTGGCAACCAAATCAGCTATTTCGATCAAGCGCTTGTGACGCGAGCCAGAAATTGTAGGACAATAAATTTTAACACATTCACGGTTACTAAAGAACGGAGCACCGCAAGGTTGCTCGAGATTGCAGCGTTCTTCAGGTCAGCCTCATGCAGATTTTCCGGCGGTTTTCGCGTAGCCGCGACGGCAACGTCCTCATCATCTCGGCCCTGGTGCTGCCGCTGCTCATCGGCATGGCGGCGCTGGTCACCGAATATGGCGGAGCCCTGGTCGAGCGCTCCGACAACCAGCGCATCGCCGACCTCTCGGCGTTTGCCGGCGCGCTTGCCTACAACGCGACGAAGTCCACCGATCAGATGAAGGCGACGGCGGTCAATGTCGCCGTCCTCAACGGGGTGCCCGCGGCCGACGTGCAGGCCTCGCTGGTGACGTCGCCGAAGACCAGCGGCATGAAAGCTGTTTCGGTGACGATCAACACACCGAAATCGCTGATCCTGGCCCGGGTGCTGCAGGACCGCCAGCAGTTGAACATCCACGCCAACTCGATCGCAGAAGTCGGTGCGGCGGCGTCGACACCCGGCTGCATGCTGGCGCTCGACGGCACCCAGACCGGCATCACGCTTTCCGGCGGCACCAAGATCAGCGCGCCGAAATGCACGGTCTCGTCGAACAACACGGTGACGGTGCCTTGCGGAACGACCATCTCGGCGATCGGCGTCAACTACAATTCGACGACAGCACCAAGCCAGCCCTGCAGCGGCATCACCGGCACGATCTCCAAGAAGTACACGGCCGATCCGCTGGCCGGCAACACGGCCGTCGCCGCCGCCGTCGCCCGTATCACCACCGTGGCGGCGCTTTCGACGACGAGCGCGCCGACGGCGCCGACCACCCCCACCGGCAGCGATATCGCCTTCGCGTGGAACCAGAGCTCGACGCAGAGCCAGGCAACCACGCTCGGCTGCACGGCCAGCTGGGCATCGGCGACCTCGACCTGGACGCTGAATTGCGGCAGCAAGACCACGGTCAACCTGGGCACCATCACCATTGGCGGTGGCATCAACCTCAATTTCGCCACCAGTGGTGCTGCGAGCACCGTCTACAACATCGCCGGCGACCTCACGACCAGCGCCACGACCAAATTCGGCCCCGGCACCTACAATTTCGCCAAGACGCTGACCACGGCCGGAACCACGACCTTCGGCGCCGGCACCTACAATTTCGGCAAGCAGGTGACGACCGCCGGGATAACGACGTTCGGCGCCGGAACCTTCAACTTCACCAAGGGCCTGACGACCGGCGGCGGCGCCACCACGACCTTCGGCGCCGGCACCTTCAAGATCGGCATCAGCGACAACACCTGCGGCGGCACCGCGCGTGTCAGCCTCTGCAACACCAGCACGCTCACCTTTGGCGGGCCGAGCACGTTCGAGCTGCCCGGTGGCTTCAACAACACCGGCGGCGCGACGCTGACCTTCGGCTCCGGCACCGCCAACAGCTACAAGATCGGCCCCGGCAGCAATGGCGATGCCATCACGCTCGGCGGCGGTTCCAAGACTATCCTGGCCGACGCCACCAGTTCGGGCGTGTTCCAGGTGGTCGGCAATGTGAACGGCGGCGGTGGCGGCAGCTGCTTTGTCGTGCCGGCCACGGCGCAGCACGACATCGAAGGCAACTTCATCGGCTCGGGCGCCATCCTGCTCGGCGCCGGCATCTACACGGTGGACGGCTATTTCGCGCTCGGCGGCAGCGGAGGCGGCAGCGCCAGCTGCGGCGGCTCGACGATCAGCATCAGCGGCACCGATGTGACGCTGGTGCTGTCGGGCAAGGCCAAATCGAGCTCGGGAAGCTGCAACGGCTATGTCTTCTGCGTGGCGGCCGGCTACAGCAACATCGTGCTCACCGCGCCGCAGACCGGCGCCACGGCCAAGCTCGCCGTGATCGGGCCGACCTCGACCTCGGTCACCGCCGGCGCCACCTTCGCCGAAGGCGGCTCCAATGCGCAGATCTCCGGCGCCTTCTATTTCCCCTATGGCCCGATCATCATGAACGGCGGCTCCAGCGTGCTCGGCTCGGCCACCGACGCCACCAAATGCCTGCAGATGATCGGCTCGCGCATCACGCTGTCGGGCGGCACGGCCGCTGCGAGCGAATGCATCGCCGCCACGAGCGCCTCCACCGCGAGCAAAGTGAGCTTGGTCCAGTAATGATTTCAAACATCCTTCGCCGCCTGCCGCGCTTGTTGCGCGGCTCGGCCCTCGCCCGCTCCCTCTGCCGCGATCGATCCGGCGTCTCGGCGGTCGAGTTCGCGCTGGTCAGCCCGGTGCTGATCACCATCCTAGCCGGGACCGTCGATATCGGCGCTTCGCTCAAGGCAAAATTCGATCTGACCTCGGCGATCTCGGCCGGCTCCAATTATGCCCTGCTCGGCGCCGACAAGGTGACCTCGACCGGCGGCGCCACGCTCGCCGCCAACATCATGGCGGTGGTGACCAGCGGCCTCAGCGGCACCGGCGGCACCATCAAGGTGGTGGTCAACAATGGCGCGTCGATCACCTACAACGCCAGCACGGCCACCGCGAGCCAGAGCGGGACGGCATCCAACGCCGACCTCTGCTATTGCCCGACCGTTTCGGGGACCACCGTGACCTGGGGCACCTCGGTGACCTGCAGCGCCGCTTGCCCCAAGGGCGGCATTTCCGGAAAGTTCGTGGCCATCACCGCAAGCAGGCCGTTCGCGCCGCTGTTCGGCGGCCTCGGCATCGTCAAGAGCGGCAACATCGGCGTCGAGGCCATGGTGCAGCCGCAATGAAGGGCCTGTCGTCATTTCTCCGCGACAGGTCCGGCGCCAATGCGGTCGAGTTCGCGCTGCTTTCGGTGCCGCTGCTGATGGTGCTGTTCGGCACGGTGGAGTTCGGCCGCATGTACTGGGTGCAGCACGCGCTGCAGGAAACCGCGACCTCGGCGGCGCGCTGCGTTGGCGTGCTGCAGAGCGGGTGCACGAAAAGCGGCGTCTACAACTCGGCCAGCACCGTCAGCTACATCAGCACCATGGCCGCGACCGACGGCATCGCGCTGAGCGGCAGCAACATCACCGTCAACAACAACACGACCTGCTCGGGCCTCAGCGGGTTTTCGACGGTGCGGATATCCTACACATTCTCGACCGTGCTGCCGACCTTCCTGACCGCGCTGGCCAATGGGCCGCTGCTCAGCGCAACGGCCTGCTTCCCCAACCAGGGCGCCTAGAGCGTTTCTCCATTTCACGGAGACGGCGAACGCCCTATCTCTCTGCTTTGACACAATTCCGGAGGCGCATGAACTGCTCTAAACGGTAGCTTCCTCGCGCTCCGCCGCCTTGCCGGCACACACCGCCGCCTCCACCAGCGCCGTCACTTCATCGGCCACGGCCGTGAGCGGCCCGTGGTCGCGGGTGGCTCGGGCGATCACCATCAGGCCCTCGAGCGAGGATTCGACGAGCAGCGCAAGCGCCTGCGCGCGCCGCTCGGGCACCCCTGCCCTGACGAATGCCTGGCGCAGCAGGCCAATCCACTGCTCGAAGGCCGAGCGGCACAATTCCGCCAGCTCCGGTGTTGGCGAGTCCAGCACCACAGGCGCGATCGGACAGCCGAGCGAGAACTGGTTCTCCTCCAGCATGGTAGCCACCGACTGATAGATGTGGCGGACCGATACGGCCGGGTTGTCTTCCGCCGCCAGCGCAGCACCCAGCCGCTCCGTCACCTCGGCGACGCTAGCGCGCGTCACCTCGATGACCAGTTGGTCCTTGCCGCCCGGAAAATGGAAGTAGAGCGAGCCGCGGGGGGCCGCGCTGGCGCTCAAAATGTCGTTCAGCGAGGTGCCGTGATAGCCGCGCTGCCTCAGCAGCAGGCCGGTCGTCTCGAGTATGCGGGCCCGGGTGTCGTTCGCCATGTCAACCTCTGTCAGGAGCAACCATTATAGGCCTTGCGCAGAATATGACAATCGGTCTACATAATATGCAGATCGGTCTATATATTCACTCGTCGACCCAGGAGGACACGATGACAATTCGCGAGGCTTCGGCCGAATGGCAAGGCGCGCTGAAGGAAGGTTCGGGCCGCCTGCGGCTTGGCAGCGGCGTCTTCGAAGGCGCCTATTCCTTTCCGTCGCGTTTCGAGAATGGCCCCGGCACCAACCCGGAAGAGCTGATCGCCGCGGCGCATGCCGGCTGCTTCTCGATGGCTCTGACCTTTGCTCTCGGCCAGGCGGGTCCCGTCGCGCGGAACATCCGCACCATTGCCAGGGTGCATCTCGGTGCGACTGCGGCGGGGCCGACGATCACGCGCATCGACCTCGAAACGGAGGCGGAGGTCGCGGACCTCGCGCAAGACGAATTCGAGCGCCTTGCCCAATCCGCCAAGGCCGGCTGCCTCGTCTCGCGCGCGCTGGCCGGCGTGCCTCAGATCAACCTCAGGGCGATCCTCGTCGGTGCCGGACAATGACCTCAGGAGAAAACGCAATGAAACCCGATAGCATCATCGACATCCACCCAGACGACCAGTCTCGAGAGACGGCCGAGATCATGCGGCGCTTCAACGACGTGTTCCAGCGCCACGACCCGTCGGCGCTGGCCGAACTGGTGGGCGAGGACTGCGTGATCGAAAACACCGTGCCGGCGCCCGAGGGTGCCCGCCACACAGGTGGCGAGGCGTGCGTCGGGCTATGGAGGGCGATCGCAACCGAGGCCGGCACGCGCTTCGACCTGGAAGAAACCTTCGTCGCCGGCGAGCGGGCGACGATCCGCTGGCGCTACTGGATGGCGGACGGCAATTCGCTGCGCGGCGTCAACCTGATGCGCGTTGCCGGCGGGCGCATCGTCGAGGCGATGGGATATGTGAAGGGGTAGCGCCGATTGGCGCTACCGGTCCGTCAGCGCCAGCTTGGCGCCGAGCATGACGAAAGCGCCGGCGAAGGTGCGGCGCATCCAGGTCAGCACCTTCGGCCGCGACACGACATGGCTGCGGATCGAGGCCGCGAAGATGCCGTAGCCGGCGAAGACGAAGAAGGTGACGAGCATGAAGACGCCGGAGAGCTCCAGCATCTTCGAAAACGCGTTCGGTTCGGTGGTGCTGACGAATTGCGGCAGGAAGGCAAAGAAGAAGATCGACAGCTTCGGATTGAGGATGTTGATCAGGATGCCGGACGTGATCACCTTGCCGGCCGAGCGCGGCGCGACGTTCTCGTCGACGCTGAGGCCGCCCTTCTCCTTCAGCGTGTTCCAGGCCATGTAAAGCAGATAGGCGACGCCCAGATATTTCAGCGTCTCGAAGGCGACAGCGCTGGTGTGCAGCACCGCGGCGAGGCCAGTGATGGCGGCCGCCATATGCGGGATGATGCCCAGCGTGCAACCGAAGGCGGCAATGATCGATGCGCGAGCGCCGCGCGAAAGGCCGGCGCTGAGCGTGTAGAGAACGCCGGTGCCCGGCGAGGCGACGACGATCAGCGTCGTCAACAGGAATTCGATGCTCATAGATCCTCCGCAGCCCCTGCCCGGCGCGGAAGGTATCGGGCCGCTTGAGGCGGGGCAAGCGGGCGCGAGCTAATCTCCCCCGCAAGGGGGGAGACGAACTAGCGGCAGCCCATGCGCGGCACGCGCCATCAGGCAGTCGTCGCCGCCGGGCATGCAGGCGCGGCAGACATCGGGGCGGAGCTCATAGATGCCGCAGGCCGTGTGCTTGCCGATCTCGCCGGAGAGCGCGGAACAGCGCACGCCCTCGCAGCGCATGCCGGACAGGTCGGCCGACACGAATTTCTCCGGGATGCGATCGAGCTGCGCGTCGTCTTCCGTCGAGAAACGCGGCCATTCGGCCGAGTAGGAACAGCAGGCGCCGCAGCTCTGGCAATCAAAGACGACGCCTTCAGCGACACCTGTCCAGCCGAGGCCGCTGGCAAAGCCGGATGGCCAGTTCGAATCTTCGTGATCGGCCTCGTGCGGCAAAGCGCTATTTCTTCTTTTTGGTCTTGCGAGGCGGCGTTTCCGCCGACCCGTCGAACAGGTCGGTCGCGGCCGGCTTATCGGCCTTCGGCGCGGCGGCCGGCTTGGCCGGCTTGGCTGCAGGCGGAGACGCGGATGGAGCCTTGGCGGAGAATTTGATGGCCATGTCTTTCCTTGCCGTGAGCATGGGGTCGCGCGGCACTGCGCGTCGATCGACGAATCCCAGCCGGTCCTAGCACAGATCGGCGCCGCGGAAACGGAAAAGGCCAGCCTTGCGCCCGGGTGCCGCACAGTCGCGCTGACAGAGGCTGCAATTTTTCTTCGCCGGCTGTGGAACCGATGCCGAGGTCAGCCGTTATGGTGATGTCGTCGGTTCATGAGAGCAATCTCAAGTTTTCGGACGGCAAAAGGACGCCCCCACGCAATAAACCGCGCGAGGGGCGTTCTTTTATGGCGCTCACATGATCACGCTCATCATCGGCAGCACCTCGTAGCGGAAGCCGCGGCCCGACCGCACAACCGGATCGGCATCGGTCACCGCCCTCGCCTCGGCTTCGGTGCCGACGCGAAGGATGCACAGGCCCCAGGGCCCGGTCGGGTCGGCGACCGGGCCAGCGATCATCATTCTCCCCTCGCGAAGCTGGGTCCGCAGATAGTCGGCATGGCGGCCCATCAGTGCCCGCTCCTCCTCAGTCAGGGTGAAGGCGAAATCCGGGCGCGGCGGGATCAGCCGGCAATGGAACACGCCGGACGGCTTGATGCCTGCCTCGGCGGCGAGGAACTGACCGAGCCAGCCCAGCACCCGCTCCCAGCCGAAGCCATGGTCGCGGCAGGAGTCGTGGCGCGCGCCAAAACCCTCGTGGCGCAGCGTCAGCCGCGTTCCGGTCTCCACCGGCTCCAGCGTGTAGGTGACGGTCGTCACCTGGTCGCCGTCCCACGGCGCCCTCCAGGTCATCACCAGGCGGTGCGGCGGCTCGACCTCGACATATTCGCCCTGGACGTGGAAATCACGGCCGTCGGCGCCCTTGCCTTCGGAGCGCCAGGCGCCGCCCGGCCGGACGTCGGCGGTGTGCTTCGTGGTGCGGTACATGTCGTCCGCACCCCACCAGAGCGGGATCTGGTCCGCGGCGGTGATCGCGCGGAACACCCGCTCCGGCGGCACGGCGATCGTCACCGTGGCCAGGATGGTGCCAGCCGACACGTCGGCGATCGCGCGTGGTCTGTCGTTGCCCGCCATCACTCTTGCTCCAGATAGGATTTCAGATTGCCGAGGCTCGCCTGCCAGAAGTCGCGGTAGGGCAGGATCCAGTCGGCGACGTCCTTCAGTTCGGCCGGTTCCAGCCGATAGAGCCGCTCGCGGCCGTACTTCTGCTCGGAGACGACGTTGAGCTCGCGCAGGATGCGCAGGTGCTTGGAGATCGCCGGCCGGCTCTGCGAAAAGGCCGCGGCCAGTTCGTTGACCGGCGCCGGACCCAGCCGCAAGCGGTCGAGGATGGCGCGGCGCGTCGGGTCGGCGATAGCGCGGAAAACGGAGCGGTCAGGATCAGCTTGCGGCATAATACGTATCCATTTGGTTACGTATTATGCCGAACCGGGATGGTGGTCAATTTTCTTCACCCGATATGTCGTTGCCGAGGCTGAAAGCCCATGCCGAAACCGCCCCGGCCGTCGAGGATCGCCTTGAGCCTGTCGGAGGCCCTCCTAGTGGTCAGTCCTGTTCGTGAGGACCGGGCTCCGGCCACGGTTCCTTCGCCGCCTCCGCGTACCAATGCCGCATCGCCGGTGTCGACAGCACGGCGTCGACATAGGCCCGCGTATCGGGCGCGAGTTCCCCGCCATAGGTGTCGAAGCGGGTGATGATCGGAGCGTACATGGCATCGGCCGCGGTGAAATGGCCGAACAGGAACGGGCCGCCCTTGCCGTATTCGGCGCGGCATTGCCGCCAGATCGCCTCGATGCGAGCCCGCTGGACCTCGCCCTCGGGATCGAGCGGCTTGTGGCTCTTCGGCCGGCGCAGGTTCATCGGCCAGCCATAGCGGACCTCGCGAAAGCCGGAATGCATCTCGGTCGCCACCGAGCGCGCCAGGGCGCGGGCGCCGAGATCGTCCGGCCAGAGCTTTTTCTCGGGATAAAGGTCGGCCAGATATTCAAGGATCGCAAGGGTTTCCCAGACGATCCTGCCATTGTGATTCAACACCGGCACCAGGCCGGTCGGCGACACCTTGGCCAGATTGGCAAAGGTCTCCGGCGTGCGCAGGCGCACAAAACTCTCCTCGAACGGGATCTCCAGATGCCGCATCGCCACCCAAGGCCTGAGCGACCAGGAGGAGAAACATTTGTTGCCGATGAAGAGCGTGAATTCAGCCAAGGCGGTTCCCCTGTTTTCCCGCCACCTTAGTGGCGCGCGGCGAAGCGGCAAAGCGTTTCGCTGACGATATTGCCATCCAGCGCCTTCGCGCGGCTCGCTTCGACTGTGCGGAACCGGGAGGCACATCAGCCCGTTTCTCTCGCGATTGGATCTCCGGGAGATGCGGAGATGGTGAACATCGACCAGATTGCGGGCCTGGCCAAGCAGATCAAAGGCTCGATCCGGCAGACGGTTGGCAAGGCCACCGGAAACCGTCCGATGCAAATCAGGGGCATCGCGGACAAGGCTACGGGCAAGGTGCAGAAGGCCTGCGGCGACATGAAAGCCGTGATCAAAAAGGCGATGTGATTTGGCAGGCCTTCGCGGTCATGCCTGAAGCGCCTTCGTGAACGCGTTGGTGAAGACAACCTCGCCATGGTCGCCGGCCGCTTCGCCGAGCACCACGTCCATGCTGTCGCCGGTCACTCGCGCCAGCGCGAAGCCGCCCATATAGGCGGCCTCCGGCTTGAACAGGTCGAGCCCGTCGCGGCGGTAGATCATCGGCACCTCGTGCTGATGGCCGTGGAAGATTGCGATGACGTTGTAGCCCTTGAGGGCCGCCAGCAGCGCCTGGCGATCCGCCTCGCCCCACCAATGCGGTGCGCCGGTGCCGCCGTCGTCATAGGTCCGCTTGGCCGGATCCCAGCGCTCCGTCGAAAAGATGTCCCAGCCATAGTGCTGGAACAGGACGACCGGGCGGCCGTCGCCGGCATAGGTAGCCAGGTCCTGCTTCAGCCATGGCAGGCTGCTCGGCGCTCCATGGCCGGTGTCGCCGGCGAAGCGGTGCGTCTGGACGAGATGCAGGCCGCCCCAATCCCAGGAATAGCAGTCGGTGTCGACGTCATAGTCGGTCGCCGGCACCGGCGGCTTGAAGAACACGCCGGCGCGATGGTTGACCTCGACATAGTCGCGCAATTCGCGGCGGTACCAGTCGACATGCGGCGGCGAGCCGTTCTGGTCGAGGTCGTGGTTGCCGAGCCCGACATAGACGGGCATGTGGACGCGGTCTGGGCCGATGCCCTGCTGGTAGCGCTGGCTGAACTGCAGCAGCTGCGTGCCCTCGCTGGGCTCGGTGACCTGGCCGCCGCCGTCGTCGGTGATGTCGCCGCCGGTGACCAGGCCAAGCGGCGTGCCGATGCGGCTGCCGGCCGAACGCAGGCCGGTGGCGACACCGCCGATCTCGGCCGGCCATTGCTTGTCCGCGATGCCGTTCAGCGCGGCGACGCTGCGCAGCAGCGCGGCATCGGTCTTGCCCTCCTGCAGGCAGTTGGGGCTCAGCCCGCTCGCCATGCGGCAGGCATGGATATCGGCGATGAACAGGAAGGTGGCGTCGATCGGCTGGATGCGCTTTCCGGTCTGGCCGTATGCCTGGCGACCAAAAGCGCCGGCCGCCGCAAATCCCGCCATCCGCGCCAGGACAGCGCGACGGGAGATCGAATGGGTTCGGCTGCGATTCATCATGGCCGAGATTCAGCACAGGCGGCGCCCGGCCGTCCAGTTCCCTCCCCGACCCGCCAAGCATCGACATGGCGGTATGGGTCTGGCAGTCTTGCGCCTTCAACTTGAGCGGGAAGAGGAAGATTCGATGAAAGCCGCAACGATCGGCATGGCCCTGCTTGCCACGGCGGGCACCGCGCATGGCGCCGAATGCGTCGATGCCATGACCGCCAAGACCGGCTTCGTGCTGGAGATGCCGGGCGTCCGCAGCGAGTTCCGGCCGGCGGCCGGCGGCATGGTTTCGGTCGCCAACACATACCAGTCGGAATCGCCGCAGACGCAGTATCTCTATGCCGGGCTGATCGAGGTGTTCCGCGACAGCACGACGGGCCATCTGGCGATGATCCCGCTTGGCGACCTGAAAAAGCTGTTTCCGCTCAAAGCTGGCGCGAAGAGCACGACGCAGTTCGTCGAGCTGTCGCCGAAGAAGCAGCCGAAAGGCACAAAGACGCTGGAACTGGCGGTGAAGGGCAAGGAGACGTTCAGCCTCGGCGGCTGCAAATACAATGTGCTGGCGGTCAAGGAGACGATCAAGAACCAGGCCGGCGAGACGCTGGACACGTTCACCGCGCTCTACGCGCCGGATCTCGGCGCATCGCTGGCCCGGCGCTATGACGAGGGAACGAATTCGGAGAGCGTGGTCGGCTACGAGACGATCAAGCCGCTGCCGCAGTAGCGCCTGACGGCCGGAAGCGCTGGCGGGCCGACATCAAAGGGTTCTCGGTCGCGGCAGCACCCTGCGGCGCCGCCTCGCTGCCAATCCGTTCTGTGAGGACGGGGCGCCCTGCTCCAACCCCGCCAGGCAATCCCGCAGCAGACCCGCATCCTGCGCCGTCTTGGCCATCGACATGGCGCCCGAATAGGCGGCGACCGCCAGCGCGGCATAGCGCTCGGGGTCCGTGCCCTCGTCCCGGCCTACTTGCCGGTCGACCCGCAGCTTATCGGCGATCGCCAGCCGCCAGCCGGCAAAAATGCCGGCCAGCGCGATGCGGAAGTCCGGGTCGGCGAGCGACAGTTCATGCGCGAGGTTGTTGAGCGGACAGCCGCGCACAAAACCTTGCCGTTCCAGTTCCGCCGCCACCGCCTCGAACACGGCGCGGACGCCTTCGCGCGCCGAGGATGCGGCGCGCACCGGCGCGATCCAGGTCTGATCGACGGCGGCGGCCACCCGCTCCTCGATCACCGCCAGCGCCAGCGCCTTCTTGGTCGGGAAATGGTGATGCAGCGCGCCGCCGGTGACGCCCGCCGCCGCCATCAGGTCGCCGAGACTGGAGGCATGATAGCCCCGCGCCTGGAAGGATTCCTCCGCCACATCGAGCACGCGCCGGCGCATGCCTTCCGGGTCGTTGGTGCGTTTTTGGCGCATCGCCATCTCCTCCATCTTCCCTTGGGAGAGAAGGTGCCTGAACCAAGTGAAGGCGGATGAAGTATTCCAGCCTGGCAAGGACGGCGATCCGTCCGGCACCCTCATCCGTCTTGGCGCTGCGCGCCAATCCACCTCTCCCCGCAGAGGGAGAAGGAAGAGAGAAATAGCAGATTGACAAAACAGGACAACCGGTCTGTTTTACAAAACAGGACGATCACCCTGTTTTGGAGTCGACAATGGACCTTGCTCGAAACGAAACCTCTGCACGCCTTGCGTCACCGATCGTGGAACTGAGGCAGTACACGCTGAATCCCGGACGGCGCGAAAAGCTGATCGACCTCTTCGAGCGCGCGTTCATCGAAAGCCAGGAGGCGGCGGGCATGACCATCATCGGCCAGTTCCACGACCTCGACCGTCCGGACATGTTCGTGTGGATGCGCGGCTTCGCGGACATGGCGGCGCGAAAGGAGGCGCTGACGGCCTTCTATGGCGGCCCGGTGTGGGCCGCGCACAAGGAGGCCGCCAATGCGACGATGATCGATTCCGACGACGTGCTGCTGCTGAAGCCGGCATGGCCGGGCGCCGGGTTCGACCTGTCGAGGGTGCGACGGCCAGCTTGCGACGGGGTCGAAAACCGAAGCGATAAGAGGTGCTTGCCTGGCATTGTTGAGATTCAGATTCATCATTTGCATCCGGGCGCCGAAGCCGACTACGCCGAGCGTTTCGAAACGGATGCCGCCCCGCTGCTCGCGGCGAACGGCGTGCGCCTGCTTGGCGCCTTCATCAGCGAGCATGCGGAAAACAGCTTCCCGCGCCTGCCGGTGCGATCGGGCGAAAACGTCTTTCTCGGCGTCAGCGGCTTCGACGACGAAGACGCGCGCCGGCGGTCGCAAACCGCCCTCGCCGCCTTGCCGGCATGGCAGGCGCTTCTCGGCAAGCAGCGGACAGACCAAACCAGGCCGACGGAAACATTGCGGCTCTCGCCGACATCGCGATCGCTACTCGGCTAGCCTTGCGGTAATCGCTCCATTCCGGGGGCAGGTGCCGCCCAACTCGATGGCGAGCGCGGCAAGCCTGGCCTGGACGGGCGGACGACGCTTGCTCCAACCGGTTGCCTGTTCCAGCGCGTAGGAAATTCCAAGCAGCCTATGGTCCTCGTTGGGCCGACCGGCAAGCTGAATGCCGATCGGCAGGCCGCCTTCGGACAGGAAAAGCGGGAGGCTGGCGGCAGGTTGTCCGGTCACGTTGAAGATTTCCGTGAACGGCGCGAAGCCGTAGGCCCGATCCACCCATGCTGCATAATCGAACGCGGCGTCATCGCCACGGACAGCGCCAATCAGGCGCGGCAAGTCGGCTGTCGCCGGCGTCATGATCAGGTCGAACCCGTCGAACGTCCTTGCCATCGCCAGCGATGCCCGATGCTGTCGGGCCTGCGCCTTCAAATAGTCGGCGGCCGAGGAGCGGCGGAAACGGTCCAGCGCATGCAAGCTCAGCGCTTCGATTTCGCCGGGCAGTGGCATGCGGCCGATATCGTTGGCCCGCTCGTCGACGAGCAACGCGACCTCCGACATCCAGAAAATGCTCCATTCGGCGCCGCCATCGGCCTCCGGCGGAAAGCGGGCCTCAATCACCTCGTGCCCCATCTCTTCCAGCAGCGCCATGGCTTGCCGGAACTTCTCCTCGATCTCCGCCGCCACCGGCGCGCCATCCGGCCGATGCGCCACGCAGGCAATGCGCATGCGCTCGGGCGGCGACGACAGCCAATCCAGATAAGAGGGCACCGTTCTCGACACGAAGCATGGCGCGCCCGGTTCGGGGCCGACAGTGATGTCGAGCATTGCGGCAGTGTCACGAACGGTTCGGGAAAGAACGTTCTCGACGAAAAGTCCGGCGCCGACCTGATCGCGATAGGGGCCGACGGGATTGAGGCCTCGCGACGGCTTCATGCCGAACACGCCGCAACAGGCCGCCGGCACCCGGATCGAGCCGCCGATGTCGGAACCGTGGGCAACCGGCACCATGCCGCTTGCCACCGCGGCCGCCGCGCCGCCGCTCGAACCGCCCGCCGTCACCGACAGGTCCCACGGGTTCAAGGTCGGGCCGTGAACAACGGGCTCGGTGACGAAGTCATTGGCGAATTCCGGCGTGTTGGTCTTGCCGAGCAAGGTCAAGCCGGCGGTCCGCCAGCGCCAGACGATTTCGCTGTCGGGTTTCGGCGCGGCATCCCTGAAATAGAGTGACGCGTGGGTGGTCGGCCACTCCCGCACATGGACGCCGGTGTCCTTGACCAGGAACGGGACACCGGCCAGCGCGGCCTTCGCATCGCAGTTCGCAGCGGCGGCAAGCGCGCGCTCCGCATCGATCAGCGTCACCGCGTTGATCGCCGGGTTGAGCAATTCGATCGCTTCGATCGCGGCTTCGGCGATTTCGACGGGGGACAGTTCGCCGGAGCGGACGTGGCCGGCCAGGGCGACGGCGTCCGATGCCATGTATTGCGCCAGGTTCATGAGCGCCCTCGCCTCGAAACGGCTCCGCCCATGCGGCTTTGCCCGTTTTCGGTCCGCGTCTGGACGTAATCGGAGATGGCGGCCGCGACCAGCGCCGGATCTTCCCAGTGCGGATTGTGCCCGCAATGGGGCGCGTCCATGAGCTTCGCGGCGGGAATTTCCTCAGCCAGCCGTCGCTGATGGGTTGCGTCGAAGATCGGATCGCGCCCGCCGCCGATGACAAGTGCCGCGACACGTAAGTTGCGGGCGGCGGCGGTGAGGTCCGTTGCGCGTATTTCGTCCAGGATCGCGCGCCAGCGTGACGCCGGCATCGCCGACGCCTCCTTGGCGGCGGCGGCGAGAAAAGCCTGCGGCACGCCGGGCTGACAGGCATGCCACCAGGCATAAAACGGGTCCGCCGGCGATATCGGATCGCGCAATTCCCGCACGCCTGCAGCCATTGGATGGTCCACTGCCAGATCGGGCTTCAGAGTGCCGGCCAGAAGCACCAGCCCGTCGATGAGTTCCGGCTGCCGTGCAGCCAGCTCGAGCGCGATCATGGCGCCCAGCGAATGGCCGATCACAACCGGCCGCTCCAGCCGCAAGCTGTGGACCAACCCCGCGAGATCGCTGGCGAAGTCGCCGATGCCATAGCCTCTTCCTGCCAGCGAGGCGCCATGGCCGCGCAGGTCGGGAATGATCAATCGGCGGCCGGCAAGGTGCGGCGCCAGAAGCGAGAAGCTGCGGCTGGTGTCGGTGAAGCCGTGCACCAACAGCAGCGCCGGTTCCGATCCGGCGAACTCGACATAGGCCATTTCGAGGCCGTCGAGGTCGATGACCCGCTTGCGGCTGGCCCAGGCTTCCTGTTCCGGCCAAGGGGCGAGCGCCGCAGGGCTCACAGGCCGAGCTTTTCCTTGACGGCGGCAAGACCAGGCTTGCCCTCGAAGGTGGTCACGCCGGCGAGCCAGGCGTCGAGGCGATCCTTGTTGAGCGTGATCGCCTTCAGTCCAGCCTCTTCGGGCTTCATGCCGTCATTGATCAGATAGCCCATGCCGACATTCTCGAAATCGACATCGAAGGCGAGATTCTTCAACAGCTGCGCGACATTCGGACATTGCTGGAGGTAGCCCTTGCGGACCTGCGTCGTCACCGTCGCTGCGCCGAAGTTGGGCCCATAGAACTTGTCGCCGCCGGTCAGATACTTGAAGTCGTACATGGTGTTCATCGGATGCGGCGCCCAGCCCTGGAAGACGATGAACTGCTTTTCCTTGATCTCGTAGCCGACCTCCGAAAGCATGCCGGCTTCGCTCGACTCCACGACCTGCCAGCCGCCGAGGTCCAGCGACGGGTCGGCTATGGCGTCCATCATCAACTGGTTGGATCCGGGCTCGATGCCGTACATCTTCTTACCGAACTTGTCGGCGAACTTGTGCAGGTCCGAGAAGTCCTTGACACCGGCCTCCCAGACATAGGTGGGCACCGCGAAGGTGTATTTGGCGCCCTCGAGATTGACGCGCACATTCTCGACCGAACCATCCTTCTTGTAAGGCTCGTAATAGGTGACCATCGCGGGATCCCAGTAGCCCAGGAACAGGTCGAGATCGTTGTTCTTCATGCCCTCGTAGATGACGTTGATGCCGAGCACCTGGCTCTGCGGCTGATAGCCGAGCGCTTGAAGCAGGACGTTGGCGATCCCCGTGGTGAAGGCGAGATCGTTCCAGCCGGGTTCGGCCATGCGAACAGCGCTGCATTCCTTGGACTCGGCCGCAAGGCCCGGTTGCGTCGAGAGCGCCAGCACGCAGAGCGCGGCGCCTGCCCCTATCAAGCGATGCATTTCGGTTCTCCTCATTCGCGATTTGTTGACCACTTGGCTTGTATATTGTCCCACTGGTCAATTCTTGATCTCGGTGGACGAAAATGTCAACCTCGATTCTCGATGCACGGAATTCGCCCTTGAAACTCAAGCGTCTCAGCGACATACGCCGCACGGAGCTGCGGCAGGCGGCCTTTGCCGTGCTTCAACGCGAAGGCATTGCCGGCGCCACAATCGAGAAGGTCGCCGCGCAGGCAGGCGCCTCGAAGGGCATCGTGCTGCACTATTTCAGCAGCAAGCAGGAACTCTTCGAGCATGCGATGCGCGAATCGAACCTCGTCCTGCGCAAGGCCGTGGTGGCGCGGCTGCGGCACGCGCAGACGCCGATGCAGCGGGTGGATGCCATCATCGACGGCAATTTCGAACCGCACCTGTTCCAGCCATCGCTCTGCTATGCCTGGCTGTCGCTCTGCGCCGAGGTGCCGCGCGACGCGAAGCTGGCGCGAATCCAGAAGGTGCTGCATGGGCGCATGCGCTCCAATCTCTTGTCCGGTCTCAGCGCCCTTGCCTTGCCTGAGGACGCCGAGGAGATCGCGCTTGGCGTCACGGCGCTGATCGACGGGCTATGGCTGCGGCTCGGCCTGCAGCCTGGAAGCGTGTCGCGCGAACAGGCGATCCGACAGGTGAAGAGCTATGTCGCGGCGAGGCTGGCCATGCGGGAGCCTGTCCCGGCCGGCGGTTAAGCGCAGACTGCCTCCGCCAGCCGAAGTTCATACTGTACGATAGGCCTTCGGCTTGACCGCGCTTGCCCGTCAGCGCTGCACTCGTCGCGCAATGACGGAGGATCCCATGCGACTTCACGGCAAGCGGGCGCTGGTGACGGGCGGATCGGACGGGATCGGCCTGGCGATAGCGGAGGCCTTTTTGCGCGAAGGCGCCGATGTGCTGATCGTCGGCCGCGATGCCGGCAAGCTGGCGACGGCGCGCGACGCGCTGGCAAGCGAGGCGAAGGGTGGCGCGGCGGTCGAAACGCTATCGGCCGATCTCGCGACCGGCGCCGGCATCGATGCGACGGTTGCCCGGGTGAAAGCATCCGGCCAACTGCTTGATATTCTCGTCAACAATGCCGGCGTCGCCTATCTCGTGTCGTTCGAGACGGTCAGCGAGGCGCAGTTCCAGCATTCCTTCGCGCTCAACGTGACGGCGGCGTTCTTCCTGACGCAGCGGCTGTTGCCGCATTTCGGCGCCGGTGCCTCGATCATCAACATCTCCTCCTACTTCGCCAACAAGATGATCCCGAACCGGCCGTCGAGCCTCTATTCGCTCTCCAAGGGCGCGCTGAACTCGCTGACCAAGTCGCTCGCCTTCGAGCTCGGACCGCGCGGCATAAGGGTCAATGCGATCGCGCCGGGCACGATCGACACCGCAATGCGGCGCAAGTCGATCGAAAACCTGCCGGCCGCCGCG
Source organism: Mesorhizobium sp. M4B.F.Ca.ET.143.01.1.1 (assembly GCF_004792275.1). NCBI lineage: Bacteria > Pseudomonadati > Pseudomonadota > Alphaproteobacteria > Hyphomicrobiales > Phyllobacteriaceae > Mesorhizobium > Mesorhizobium sp. M4B.F.Ca.ET.143.01.1.1. Next base: position 50,074 of record NZ_SRSR01000009.1, on the reverse strand, counting down.
CAAGACGAGTTGAAGGCCCATGTCGAGCGCAGCTATCCGCTCGGGCGTATCGGCCGCACCGGCGACCTTGCCGGCATCGCCGTCCATCTCGCCAGCGACGAGGCTGCCTGGACCAGCGGCGGCGTCTTTGCCATCGACGGCGGCTACACGGCGGGGTGAGAGGCGTTCTCTTCCTTTGTGGGGGAGATGGCCGGCAGGCCAGAGGGGGGCGCTGTCCCGCCAGCGTTTCAGCCCATTGAGGGCCGGATGAAATGGCAGCTCGGATCATCCCAGGTGCCGTGATCCTTCGCGCCCCCCTCTGCCCTGCCGGGCATCTCCCCCACAAGGGGGGAGATTAGCTAACTCTTCAACCGATTTGCATCTTCTTCGCCCCCAATCTCCGCTTGATGCCATTTGTGCAACGCGATACGCCGTTGCCGAATTCGACAACCGGAGACCTCCAGTGAGCGCTGAGAAGACCAGAACCGAAACCGACACATTCGGTCCCATCGAGGTCGCCGCCGACCGCTACTGGGGCGCGCAGGCACAACGGTCGCTGGGCAATTTCAAGATCGGCTGGGAAAAGCAGCCGGCGTCGATCGTGCGCGCGCTGGGCATCGTCAAGCGCGCCGCGGCCGAAGCCAATATGGAGCTGAAGCGGCTCGATCCCGCGCTCGGCAAGGCAATCATCGAGGCCGCTCAGGAGGTCATCGACGGCAAGCTCAACGACCATTTCCCGCTGGTGGTGTGGCAGACCGGCTCGGGCACGCAGTCCAACATGAACGCCAATGAGGTGATCTCCAACCGGGCGATCGAGCTGCTCGGCGGCGTCATGGGCTCGAAGAAGCCGGTGCACCCGAACGACCACGTCAATATTAGCCAGTCGTCGAACGACACCTATCCGACGGCCATGCACATCGCCTGCGCCGAACGCATCGTGCACGACCTGCTGCCGGCACTGAAGCACCTGCACAAGGCGCTGGAGGCGAAGAGCCAGGCGTTCGCGCACATCATCAAGATCGGCCGCACGCACACCCAGGATGCCACGCCGCTGACGCTGGGACAGGAATTCTCCGGCTATGCCGCACAGGTCGCCTCCTCGATCAAGCGCATCGAGATGACGCTGCCCGGCCTGCAGGAGCTGGCGCAGGGCGGCACCGCCGTCGGCACCGGCCTCAACGCGCCGATCGGCTTCGCCGAGAAGGTGGCGGACCGCATCGCCGCCATCACCGGCATCGCCTTCGTCACCGCGCCGAACAAGTTCGAGGCGCTTGCCGCGCACGATTCCATGGTGTTCTCGCACGGCGCGATCAACGCGGCAGCGGCGGCGCTGTTCAAGATCGCCAACGACATCCGCTTCCTCGGCTCCGGCCCGCGCTCCGGGCTCGGCGAGCTGTCGCTGCCGGAAAACGAGCCGGGCTCCTCGATCATGCCGGGCAAGGTCAACCCGACCCAGTGCGAGGCGCTGACACAGGTCTGCGTCCAGGTGTTCGGGAACAACGCGGCGCTGACCTTCGCCGGCAGCCAGGGCCATTTCGAACTCAACGTCTACAACCCGCTGATGGCCTATAACTTCCTGCAGTCGGTGCAGTTGCTGACCGACGCCTCGGTCTCCTTCACCGACAATTGCGTCGTCGGCATCGAGGCGCGCGAGGACAACATCAAGGCGGCGCTCGACCGCTCGCTGATGCTGGTGACGGCGCTGGCGCCGACCATCGGCTACGACAGCGCCGCCAAGATCGCCAAGACGGCGCACAAGAAGGGCACCACCCTGCGCGAGGAAGCACTGGCGACAGGCCTGGTCAGCGAGGCCGACTACGACCGGCTGGTACGGCCGGAGGACATGACGCATCCGGGGTAAGCTAGTATCACCGACGTAACCGGGTGAACAATCTGTCGCCACATCGGCATCTTTGGTGAACAGTCTGCCTGCTCTATCTGGGTTGTCATTCCAATCCTCCCGGAGAGAGTCCCATGTCCATCAACACTTCCGTCGCCGGTTCCGGCGTCGCTTCCAACAGCTCCACCACCATCCTGCTCGGCCGCATCCTGCTGGCCGTCATCTTCCTGCTTTCGGGCTTCGGCAAGCTCACCGCGATTGCCGGCACCGCCGGCTATTTTGGCAGCCTCGGCCTGCCGCTGCCGACCGTGACCGCCGTCCTCGTCGGCCTCATCGAGCTGCTCGGCGGCCTCGCCGTCCTCGTCGGCTTCCAGACCCGCATCGTTGCCTGGGTGCTGGCGATCTTCACGGTTGCCACCGGGCTGGTCGCCCATACCGGCTGGGCCGACCAGATGCAGATGATCCAGTTCCTCAAGAACCTCGCCATCGCCGGCGGCTTCATCGTGCTGGCTTCGTCTGGCGCCGGTTCCTACTCGATCGACGCCAAGCGCGGCTGAGCCCCGCTCAAATCCCGAACTAGACAAAGCGGCGCGGAATTTTCCGCGCCGCTTTTTCGTTGTCCTTAGAGCAGCCTCGTTAGCCAATTCCCGTGCGAGCCCCGGCAGCGTAGACTGATCGGCATGCCGGGCCGGAGTCGCCGGCAGGGAGGTGATGATGCCCCGCAACGTGCTGCTTCTCCTGTCCCGGCTGCTGCTTGCCGCCCTCTTCATCCCTTCCGGCTTCCAGGCGCTGACCAATATTTCCGGCACGACCAGCTATTTCGCCGGCCTCGGCCTGCCCCTGCCGGCGCTCGCAGCCTGGGGCACCGGCCTGTTCGAGCTGATCGCCGGAGCGCTCATCCTCGTCGGCTTCCAGACGCGGATCGTTGCCCTGCTGCTCGCGGCCTTCTGCATCGTTGCCGGCTTCATCGGTCATTACGGCCAGGGCGGCGACGACGCGATGCTCGCCTTCCTGCACCAGCAGATGCTGATGAAGGACATCGCAATCGCAGGCGGCTTCCTGGCGCTGGCGATGGCCGGCGCCGGTGCCTGGTCGGTCGACGGGCGGCTGGTTGGAATCGCAGATCAGCTGACTTGACCAGGCCGGCCAATTGGCCGGCTCGCTCAGGCGCGTTGGAAATTGGCGGCGATGATTTCGCGCCAGATGCGGGTGGGCCTTTTTGGCGCTGCCCACCATTTTCACCGAGACACCCTATTTGACCGAGACGCTTGGCCCATTCTCGACCGCCAGCACCAGCCGGCGATTGGTGATCCTGGCCAACTGCGCCAGCCGACCGGCCGGCCGCTCGCCATAAAGGTCGGCGAGCGAGGCCGGCAGCACCAGGGCCAGCGCGCCGTTGGGTCGGTTTTCCCATTTCAGCCGGGGCATGATGCCCGGCATCGCCGCCGTCAGCAGGTAGACGACGCGCATCATCGCCGCCAGCAGGCGGGCGCGCTCCAGGATGCGCGGCGGCGCCAGCGCCTTGATCTCGGGGGCGATGCCCTCGTTGAAGATACCGTCATGGCGGTAGGCGCCGGCCAGCGCCAGATAGGCGCGGCCGGGATGGTCGACGCCTATGAAGGAGGCATGCGCGATGATGTTGAGCGACTGCCGGCCGCGATATTCGGGATGCGCGCGCCAGCCGATGTCGGCCAGCAAGCAGGCGGCATGGCGGTATCGTGCCTCGTCCCCGGTCTCGTCGATGCCGAAGGCGGCGAAGGCCTTGCCGGTCCACTCGACCAGCTCATGGGCGTGGTGGACCGAGCGCGAGCGCAAGAGCGCAAGCTCCTCGGCGGCCGAGATCAGCGGATCGGCCTTCTGTTCGGCCTCGTCGAGCAGCGAATAGAGGAAGCCCTCGCGCACGCCGAGCGCCGAGACGACGATCTTGGACGGCTGCATCGCCGCCATGATCTCCTGCAGCACGACGGCGCCATAGGGCAGCAGCGAGCGACGATTCTTCGAGACGCCCTCGATGCCCCTGACCTTCTCGATCTCGGCCTTCGTCACCTGCTTCAGGAAGCTCAGGACGCTGTCGGCCGGTATCTCGTAGTGGTGCATGACGCCGAGCGGATAGTTGCTCATCTCCATGTGCAGCCGGGCGAGGTTTCGCCAGGTGCCGCCGACGGCGTAGAAGACCCTGCCCTGCCCGCCCTTCAGCAGCTTTGCCCGCGCCAGTTGCTCGCGCGCGATCTTCTGCGCCTGGGCGAGCGAGTTCTTGGCCATGTCCTGCAGGCGCAGGCCGCCGAGGGGCAGGGTGATGCCGTCGCCGATCGCCTCGCCATTGATGTCGATCAGCTCGAGGCTGCCGCCGCCAAGGTCGCCGGCGATGCCATTGGCCGGGTGGAAGCCTGAGATGACGCCGAGCGCCGAATAATGCGCTTCCTGGCGCCCGGAAAGTACCCGGATCTCGGTCTTCAGCACATCCTCGGCGCGGTGGATGAAATCGGGGCCGTTGACCGCCTCGCGCGCGGCGGCGGTCGCCAGCACATACATGTGCTCCGCGCCCGCCTGATCGGAGAGCGCGCGGAAGCGGCGGAACTCCTCCATCGAGCGGGTCACCGCCTCGGGATCGAGCTTGCCGGTCGAAACGATGCCGCGGCCGAGGCCGGCCAGCATCTTTTCGTTGAACAGCACAGTCGGCGAGCGCGCCAACCCTTCGTAGACGACGAGGCGGATCGAGTTCGAGCCGATGTCGATGATCGACAGCGGCCGCCGGTCCTGGAGCCGGCCCTGGGAAGTAGAAATCACGCGGCGCCGTTCTTCTTGCGGCGCTTGAACTGGGCTATGCGCTTGGGCGCATGCGACTTCAGCGCGTCACCCCGTCCGGACAGGCTCGGATTGGTCATGAAATATTCCTGCGCGTTGAACGGTTCCTCGCCCTCCTCCAGCACGACGCGCCGGGAGGTTCCGTCAGCCAATACGTCGAAACTTTGCTGGTTGTCCATGATGTTGCCCAGCATGATCTGGCCAAGCACCTGTTCATGCACAGTTGGATTGGTGATCGGCACCATGGTCTCGACGCGGCGGTCGAGATTGCGCGGCATCAAATCGGCCGAGGAGATGTAGACGATAGCCTCGTCCGAAGGCAGGCCGTGGCCGTCGCCGAAGCAGTAGATGCGGCTATGCTCGAGGAAGCGGCCGACGATCGATTTCACCCTTATGTTTTCCGACAGGCCGGGCACCTGCGGCCTCAGGCAGCAGATGCCGCGCACGACGAGATCGATCTCGACGCCGGCGCGGCTGGCGTCATAGAGCGCGTCGATGATGATCGGATCGACCAGCGCGTTCATCTTCATCCAGATGCGGGCCGGACGGCCCTCGCGCGCATGGGCGATCTCGTCCGAAATGTGCTTCAGGATGCGCTTGCGCAGCGTGAACGGCGAGACCGCCAGCCGCATCTCCTCGGCCGGCTCGGCATAGCCGGTGATGAAGTTGAAGAGCTGGGCGACATCGCGCGCGATCGTCGCGTCGGTGGTGAAGAACGACAGGTCGGTGTAGATGCGGGCCGTGACCGGATGGTAGTTGCCGGTGCCGAGATGCACGTAATTGCGCAGCTTGCCGTCCTCGCGCCGCACCACCAGCGACATCTTGGCGTGGGTCTTCAGTTCGAGGAAGCCGAACACGACCTGAACGCCGGCGCGCTCGAGGTCGCGTGCCCAGCGGATATTGGCCTCCTCGTCGAAGCGCGCCTTGAGCTCGACCAGCGCCGTCACCGACTTGCCGGCCTCGGCCGCGTCGACCAGCGCGCGGACGATCGGGCTGTCGTTGGAGGTGCGGTAGAGCGTCTGCTTGATCGCCACCACTTCCGGGTCGGCCATCGCCTGGCGCAGGAACTGCACCACCACGTCGAAGGATTCGTAGGGGTGGTGGACGACGATGTCCTTCTCGCGGATGGCGGCGAAGCAGTCGCCGCCATGCTCGCGGATGCGCTCGGGAAAGCGCGGATTGTAGGGCGTGAACTTCAAATCGTCGCGCGCGACGGCGACGATCTCGGAGATCTGGCTCAGCGCCAGCGGACCGGTCAAGACGCTGATGCGGCTCGACGAAACGCCGAGCTCGCCGGCGACGAAGTCGCGCAGCGCGGGCGGCATCGACATGTCGAACTCGATGCGGATGACCGAACCGCGGCGACGCCGCTTCAGCGCCGTCTCGAACAGGCGCACCAGATCCTCGGACTCTTCCTCGACCTCGATATCGCTGTCGCGGATGAGGCGGAAGGTGCCGGAGCCCTTGACCTCGTAGCCCGGGAAAAGCTTGCCGATATAAAGGCCGACCGCTTCCTCGAGCGGGATGAAGCGGACATGGTTCTTGCGGTCGGGCAGGCGGATGAAGCGCTTCAGGGCCACCGGCAGGCGCAGCAGCGCGCTCATCTCCTCGCCGTTCTTGCGGTGGCGCAATTGCAGCGCCATCGAGAAGCCGAGATTGGGGATGAACGGGAACGGGTGCGCCGGGTCGATCGACAGCGGGGTCAGCACCGGGAACACCTGATCCTGGAAATGTTCTTCCAGCCAGGCCCTCTCGTCCTTGGTCAGCGCGTCGCGCGTGATGCTCTCGATGCCTTCCTTGTTGAGCAGCTGCATCAGCGCCGACAGGCTTTTCTGCTGGTCTTCCTGCAGGCGCTCGACCTCGCGCAGCAATTGTTCGAGCTGCTGCTCCGGCGTGCGGCCGTCCGGGCTCTTGAGGGCGATGCCCTCGCGCACCTGGCCGGCGAGGCCCGCGACGCGGACCATGAAGAACTCGTCGAGATTGGCGGCCGAGATCGACAGAAAGCGGACCCGTTCGAGCAACGGATGGTTCGCATTCAGCGATTCTTCCAGCACGCGGCGGTTGAACTGCAGCCAGGAGAACTCGCGATTGACGAAACGGTCTGGATTGCCGGCTTCCGGGCTTGCCGCCTCGATGGTGATGAATTCGCTTTGCACCGGCTTCAGTTCGTTCATGATTCCTGCTCTTGCCCCTGCCCCGGTTTCCCTGAACATCCTTGTGGCGCCAGGCACTACGCCTGGCTGCAAAAATGCTCCAGCCGGTTAACCGGCTCAACTTATCCTCTGACAGGCTTTTGCGACAGTTTCATTTCATCGATCTTGCAAAGAGGCCGGTTATGATCCAGATGCAACTGGCCGAAAGCAGGCCGAGACCAAATTGGAGACGACGATGGCAGGCGGTTCCATTCCCCATTTCCAGAACGATGCGGGCCATCCGGCGATCGACATCGGCGTCAGGGAATTCATGTGCACGGGCGCCAACCCGCCTTTCGACCATCCGCATGTCTTCCTCGACATGGGTGACGACAACGAGAAGGTCTGCCCCTATTGCTCGACGCTCTACCGTTATTCGTCGAAGCTGAAGGCGACGGAAACGGTGCCGCCGGGCTGCCTCTATATCGACCAGGCCGCCTGACTCTTTCGCGACAGATCTGATGGACGACGCGCGCTCCCGGCAAGTCGTCATCGCCGGAGCGGGTATCGCCGGGTTAACCGCGGCCATTGCGTTCGCCGAACGCGGCCATCCCGTGCAGATTTTCGAACAGGCGCCGCGACTCGAAGCGGCCGGCGCCGGCATCCAACTTTCCCCCAACGCGACGCGCATCCTCAGGCAACTCGGCGTGCTCGATCGGTTGCTGCCGCATGCCGTGCGGCCGGAGGCGGTGGTGCTGAAGGACGCCGCGACGCTCAGGGAATTGGCGCGGGTGCCGCTGGGGCAAGCCGGCGAGAGCCGTTGGGGTGCGCCCTATCTCGTCGCGCACCGCGCCGACGTGCAGGCGGCGCTTACGGCGCAGGCCGCGGGGTGCCGCGACATCGAACTTGTCACCGGCGCGCGCGTGACAGGCCTTGCCAACGCGCCGCAAGGCGTTGCGGTGACGGTCGAAGCGGATGGGCGCAGGATCGAGGCCAGCGGCCAATTGCTGGTCGGCGCCGACGGCGTCTGGTCGTCGCTTCGCGAAAAGCTCGCCGTCATGGAGCCGGGCTTCGGCAAGAGCCGCTTCTCGGGCGAGCTTGCCTGGCGCGCGACGGTCGCGGCTGAAAGTGCCGCCGGAGAAGCCTTTGCAACGGTCGGCGCCACGGACTGCGTCACCACCTTTCTGCATCCTGGCTTCCACCTGGTGGCCTATCCGGTGAGCCAAGGCAGCGCCTTCAACCTCGCCGCCTTCACCAGGGGCGAGCGCATCGCCGAAGGCTGGTCCGGCCATGCCGACCCGGCCATCCTCTCAGGCGCCATGCGCGGCACGGCGCCGGCGCTGGCAAGGCTTGTCGCGCAGGCCAGTCCGTGGACGGCGTTTCCGATCCATACCGTCGCCCAGCAGCGCTGGACGACGCCAGCCGGGATCGCGCTCATTGGCGACGCCGCGCATGCGATGACGCCGTTCTCGGCGCAGGGCGCCGCCATGGCAATAGAGGACGCCGCGATGCTTGCCGGCATGGTCGCCGACTTCCCCGACGATCCAGGGCAGAGCCTTGCCGTCTGGGAGAACCTGAGGCGGCCGCGCATCGCGAAGGTACTGAGGCGCGGCGCGCTCAACCGGCTTGCCTGGCATGCCTGGGGGCCGGTGGCGATCGCGCGCAACCTGGTGCTGGCGACGCGCCCGGCGGAGAAGCTCGCGGCCGATCTGGACTGGCTCTACGGGTGGGAGGCGCGGAAGGTGGTGCGGCGTTGACCGCCTTAGTGGGCGATCGCAATTGCGATCGCCTGGCGGGACAGCGCCCCCCTCTGTCCTGCCGGACATCTCCCCCACTTGGGGGGAGATCAGCAGTCGCGCCGGCTTTCGCCAATGTCCAACGTTGCAGGGTCAGCACCGGCGGCGAAACCGCCAATCTCCCCCCTCGTGGGGGAGATGTCCGGCAGGACAGAGGGGGGCGCGAACGAATGAGGCGCTCATGATTGGCTTCAATCATACAACCGCATCGACCACCCCAGCGACACCGGCAGCGGGTTCCACCAGCCGGTGCGCAGGCCGGCGGTGCGCAGCGCGGCTGCCGTCCAGGTGTTGCAGCCGACCAGCGCGTTGAAATGGCCGTTGGCCTCGTAGAAGCGATCGAAGCGGGAATAGCCGGTATTGTCGATGGCCATCGGGCCGTCCGGTCCCTGCCGGAAGCTCGCCGCTATATAGTCGAGCAGTGCTGAGAAACGATCGTCGTCGATGTCGAAACCGGCGACATCGGGATGCGGTTCGCTGATTGCGCCGGCGACATCGACATGCATCACCGAGGCGTTGAGCGTCAGCGCCTTGAGCACCGGCACCGCCTTCAGCTCCGACCATGTCGGCGTTTCCAGGTAGAAGGCACGGCCGCCCCAGCCGAAGACGATGTAGCGCACCTCCGGAGCGTCGGCCGGGATGCCGGCATCGGTGAGGAAATGGAAACGCCGGCGCACCTCTTCATCGACGGGGATGGCGATGTCGGTGTGGATCGGGTTGCTCAGCACCAGGATGCGCCTGCTGCCCTCGCCCGCTGCGGCCGCCGGCCAAAGCGGGCGCGGCACCAGCGTGCCGAGCGCCGCGGCGAGCGCGAACGCGGCCGGCAGGCCGACAAGCAAACGCCAGAACCTTCTCATCGACGACACCTTTGCCGCATCAGGGCCGATAGCTCCGGCCCGTGCATATGAAAAAAGCCCGGCCGCATTGCGGCCGGGCTTCTGCGTTCGATATGGGAACCGCTCAGTGCAGGATCTGCGACAGGAACAGTTTCGTGCGCTCGTGGCGCGGATGGTCGAAGAACTCGGCCGGCGTGTTCTGCTCGACGATCTGGCCCTGGTCCATGAAGATCACCCGGTTGGCGACCTTGCGGGCAAAGCCCATCTCGTGGGTGACGCAGAGCATGGTCATGCCTTCCTCGGCCAGACCCACCATCGTCTCCAGCACTTCCTTGATCATTTCCGGATCGAGCGCCGAGGTCGGCTCGTCGAACAGCATGATGCGCGGGTTCATGCACAGCGAGCGCGCGATCGCCACGCGCTGCTGCTGGCCGCCCGAAAGCTGGCCCGGATATTTGTTGGCCTGCTCAGGGATCTTGACGCGCTTGAGGAAATGCATGGCGATCTCCTCGGCCTGCTTCTTCGGCGTCTTGCGCACCCAGATCGGCGCCAGCGTGCAGTTTTCAAGGATGGTCAGATGCGGGAACAGGTTGAAGTGCTGGAACACCATGCCGACCTCGCGGCGCACCTCGTCGATCTTCTTCAGATCGTTGGTCAGTTCCTTGCCGTCGACGATGATCTTGCCCTTCTGGTGCTCCTCCAGCCGGTTGATGCAGCGGATCATGGTCGACTTGCCGGAGCCGGACGGGCCGCAGATGACGATACGCTCGCCGCGCATCACCTTGAGGTTGATGTCCTTCAGCACATGGAACTCGCCGTACCATTTGTGCATGCCGACGATGTCGATGGCGACGTCGGTCGTCGAGATGTGCATCTTCTTGGCATCGACCTTGAGGTCGTCCGCGCTGACGGCGTTTTCGGTGGTCATGGCCAATTCCCCTTATCGTTGTCTTTGATGCATGTCGTTACCCCAAAACCGCATACTTAGGCGACCTGCATCAGCGTTTGTAGCCGGTGTCGAGCCGGCGTTCCGTGTACATTGAATAGCGCGACATGCCGAAGCAGAACAGCCAGAACACGAAGGCGGCGAACACCAGGCCGGATTTCGCGGTCTGCGGCGTCGCCCAGTTGGCGTCGGAGAAGTTCTGCTTGACGACGCCGAGCAGGTCGAACATCGAGATGATCAGCACCAGGCTGGTGTCCTTGAACATACCGATGAAGGTGTTGACGATGCCGGGAATGACCAGCTTCAGCGCCTGCGGCAGCACGATCAGGCCCATCTTCTGCCAGTAGCCGAGGCCGAGCGAATCGGCGCCCTCATACTGCCCTTTCGGAATCGCCTGCAGGCCGCCGCGCACCACCTCCGCCATATAGGCGGCGGCAAACAGCGAGACGCCGATCAGCGCCCTCAGGAACTTGTCGAAGGTGACGCCCTCCGGCAGGAACAGCGGCAGCATGACGCTGACGAAGAACAGCACCGTGATCAGCGGGATGCCGCGCACCGTCTCGATGAAGATGACGCACAGCATCTTGATGATCGGCATCTTGGAGCGCCGGCCGAGCGCCAGCACCGTGCCGAGCGGCAGCGAGACGGCGATGCCGACGAAGGACAGGCTGAGCGTGACCAGCAGCCCGCCCCACAGCGAAGTCTCGACAGGCGGCAGGCCGAACACGCCGCCGAGCAGCAGGAAGAACGAGACGATCGGCAGAACCAGGAACAAGAGAATGGCGTTCAACCCCTTGCGCGGCACGCGCGGGATCAGCATCGGCACCAGCAGCGCCACGAACAGGATGGCGACGAGGATCGGCCGCCAGCGCTCCTCGATCGGATAGCGGCCGAACATGAACTGGCCGAACTTGGCGTTGACGAAGGCCCAGCAGGCGCCGCTCCAGCCGTCCGGCTGGATGCCGCCCTGCGCGACGGTCGCGCAGACGGTCCGATCCGGACCCGTCCACTGGGCGTTGAGCAGAGCCCAGTTGATGACCTGCGGCAGGATCCAGGCGACGATGAGAATGCCGAGGATGGTCAGGATGGTGTCGCCGGGGGTGGCGATCAGGTTCTTGCGCACCCAGGCATAGAGCCCGCGTTCGCTCGGCGGCGCCGGCTGGGCGAGAGCCATCTCGGTACGCACCCAGGACATATCATGTTCCTGCATGGTCCTACCTCTCCACCAATGCCATTCTGGCGTTGACGACGTTCATGACCGCGGAGGTCACGAGGCTCAGCACCAGATAGGCGATCATCATGATCAGCACGCCCTCGACCGCCTGGCCGGTCTGGTTGAGCACCGTGCCGGCGGTGGCGGTGAGATCGGGATAGCCGATGGCGATCGCCAGCGAGGAGTTCTTGGTCAGGTTGAGATACTGGCTGGTCAGCGGCGGGATGACGATGCGCATGGCCTGCGGCACCACGACCAGCCGCAGGATCGGGCCCGAGCGCAGTCCCAGCGCCCCGGCGGCCTCGGTCTGGCCTCTGCTGACGCCCCTGATACCGGCACGCACGATCTCGGCGATGAAGGCCGCCGTGTAGCAGGACAGCGCCAGATAGAGCGACAGGAATTCCGGCTTGACCTGGAAGCCACCTGTCAGGTTGAAGGTCGATTGCTTCGGAAAATCAAAGCTCAGCGGGAAGCCGCTAAGCGCGTAGGCAAGCAGCGGCAGGCCGGCGATCAGCGCTATCGACGTCCAGAACACCGGGAACTGCTGACCGGTCACCATCTGCCGCTGGCGGGCCGTGCGGGCGACGAACCACGCCATGGCCAGGCCGACGAGGAAGGCGACCAGGATCAGCCAGGAGCCGTCACCCCAGATGGCGCGCGGAAAATAGAAGCCGCGCTGGTTGAGGAAGGAGCCGAAGGGCAGGTTGTAGCTCTCGCGCGGCGGCGGCAGCACGGCGAGCACACCGGAATACCAGAAGAAGATGACCAGCAGCGGCGGGATGTTGCGGAAGATTTCGACATAGACCGTGCAGATCTTGCGGATCAGCCAGTTCTGCGAAAGACGGCCGATGCCGACGACGAAGCCGATGATCGTGGCGGTGATGATGCCGGCGACGGCGACGATGATCGTGTTGATCAGCCCGACGATGATGGCGCGGCCATAGGTCGAATCCGACGTATAGGCGATCGGCGTGTCCGAGATATCGAAGCCGGCCCGCCCCTTCAGGAAGCCGAAGCCGGAGGCGATGTGCAGGCGTGCCAGATTGTCGATGACGTTCTGCACGATCCACCAGACCGAGCCGAACAGAATGACGATGACCAGCGTCTGGAAGAAAAGGCTGCGTACCTTAGGGTCATTGATGAAGGAAGCCCTGCTCGGCTCCTCGCGAAGGATTTCCTGCGATGCCATGCGACCGTCCCCTGGAAAGAGAAACCGGGAGGCAGACAGCCTACCTCCCGGATCACATTTCGATCAGCGGATCGGCGGAGCGTATTGCAGACCGCCTTTGGTCCAGAGCGCGTTGATGCCGCGCGCGATCTTGAGCGGGCTGCCCGAGCCGACATTCTTCTCGAACACTTCGCCGTAATTACCGACAGCCTTGACGATGTTCACGACCCAGTCGTTGGAGACGCCGAGATCGGTGCCGATCTTGGTGTCAGCCTCCTGGCCGAGCACGCGCTTGATCTCGGGGTTGTCGGAGGCCTTCATCTCCTCGACATTGGCCTTGGTGATGCCGAGCTCCTCGGCGTCGAGCAGCGCGAAATAGGTCCACTTGACGATGTGGTACCACTGGTCGTCGCCCTGGCGCACGGCTGGGCCGAGCGGCTCCTTGGAGATGATCTCGGGCAGCACGACATGGTCGGCCGGCGAACCCAGCGTCAGGCGGATGCCGTAGAGGCCCGACTGGTCGGTGGTGTAGACGTCGCAGCGGCCGGCGTCATAGGCGGCGTTGACCTCTTCCAGCTTCTCGAACACGACGGGGTTGTACTCCATCTTGTTCGACTTGAAGTAGTCGGCGAGGTTGAGCTCGGTCGTGGTGCCGCTCTGCACGCAGACGGCGGCGCCCGAAAGCTGCAGCGCCGAGTTCACGCCCGGCAGCTTCTTGGCGTTGATCATGAAACCCTGGCCGTCATAGTAGGTGACGCCGATGAAGTTCAGACCAAGCGCGGTGTCGCGATTGATGGTCCAGGTGGTGTTGCGCGACAGGATGTCGACCTCGCCCGACTGCAGCGCGGTGAAGCGTTCCTTGGCGCTGAGCGGCGTGAACTTGACCTTGGAGCCGTCGCCGAAGACGGCGGCCGCGACGGCGCGGCAGAAGTCGGCGTCGATGCCCTGCCAGTCACCCTTGTCGTCCGGCGCCGAGAAGCCGGCCAGACCGGTGGAGACGCCGCACTGGATGAAGCCCTTCTGCTTGACAGTGTCGAGCGTGCCGGCCGAAGCCGCCGATGCCGTAAACCCAAGCGCGGCGGCGCCGAGAATGCCGAATGCAATATGTTTCATGACCCACATACCCTTTTCTGTTTTACAGGTGACCCTGTTCTCAGGCGACCCTGATCTTTTTCCCGTGTGAACGCAGCTCCCTTTCCGGCCACTCCCGGATCCCCGCATCGCAACCGACGCGCTGCCTCCCATTCACGAACTGCATCGAAGGCGATTATTCCTGTGAGGTCAAGGGAAATGACCGTTTCCCAAAGAGTTTGAAAACCGATTGCCGCAAATGCCCGAATTGCGGCCAAACGCGCCCGCAAATTAGCCAGCGCGTGCAACCAGAGTCGGCAAAGTCCGCCCTTCCACATGAGCCCAATACCGGCAAAGATCAGGCTGGCGTTTGTTCCTGTTTCACTGGGGAAGACCTCGCCGGCGACCGCCACGGGCGAACCGGACGACCGGCTGCATTCATCAATACAAATCAACATGCATGATGATCAGCAGGCGGACGATCACCCGGCGCCGGCGAGCAGCCAGACGCCGATCGCCACCATCACCGCGCCGGAGATTCGCGGGAGCGCCCGGCCCGTCGGGACAGTCTTTTCCAGCAGGATGAGGATGGCGATCGCCGCGATCCACAGCACGTTCATGACGCCGCCGACGAACAGCAGTGCCATCAACGCCCAGCAGCAGCCGAGGCAATAGGCGCCGTGCGCGATACCCAGCCGCAGCGCGCCGAGCGGCGCGGTGCGGAATCCGCCATGTCTGGTCAGGAAGGCGATCGGCGCCTGGCATTGGCTGAGGCAGACGCCCTTCATCGGCGTCCATTGGTAGAGGCCGGCGGCAATCAGGATGACGCCGCCGAGGATGCCGCTGTTGGTCGCCATCATCGGATCGAGCAAGGCGAGACGGGCGAGCAGCCATTGCGCGCCGGTCGCGGCAAGGCTGAAGCCGATCCAGACCAGCAGATAGCCGCTGAAGAACCATCCTGTCGACGCGATGGTGCGCCCGCTCGCCGCGGCCTTGTGGCCGACGCCGGCATAGAGCAGCAGCATCGGCGCCACCGACGGCGTCATCATGCCGACCATCATCACCGCCCACATGGCGAAGATGAAGCCGAAATCGGCCGCCGCCCAGGCGCGGAAAGCCGGCGCGACCGCCTCGCCCATATCCATGCCCGACATGTCCATGCCGCTCATGTCCATGGTGCTCGTATCGGACATGTTCATGCCGGCCATGTCGCCGCCCACCCGTGCGGGCGTGGCGGGCATGCCCATGTCGGCTGCGAGCCACAGCAGATACGCCCAGGCGAGCACCGCAATGACGACGAGCGCCGCGGCGACGACCGCGCGGTCGCGTCGCAGCACCGCCTCGAGGGCCGTGTCGGTCATGGCGGCGTCAGTGCACGACGCCGCTTTGCGAAAGGTGGATTTCGGCGAAGTGGCTGTGCGTGTCCGCGACCTCGAATTTGATCGGGCCGGTCGCCTTGGTCCAGCCGCGTCCGGCTTCAGCGAGCGTGTATTCGAAGCCATGCGGCAGGTCGATGCGCGCCCGATGCTCGGCGCCGGTAACCGGGTTCTTGATCGGCTCGCCGTGCCCCTCGGCAATGCCAGGCACGCTCAACCGGGCCGTTCTTGCGTCGATGTCGACGTTGAAGTCGATCGCGGCGAAGATCGGATCGTGGACTTTCTCCAGCGTGGTCGAGAAGACCTGGAAGATGGTGGCGCCTGGCTCGGTATCCTGGCCGCTCAGGATGCGAAGCAGCGCATCGCGCTGCGCCTGCGTCGCCCGCTCGTCGATGACCACCGCGGCCTCGCCCTTGCCGTGGTGGATCGCACCCGGCCAGCGAAAGACGCCGGCGAAGCGCAAGCCGTCAAGCCTGGTGTCGCCGTGCTGGCCCTTTTCGATTTCCATGCCGACCACCGCCTGGCAGAACCCCTCGGTTGGCAAGGCGTTGAACTGGCACGGACAGCCATAGGCGCAGTTGCAGTTGACGAATTCGCGTGCCTTCATCGTCCACTTGACGTCGGGCATCACAGTCCTCCCTTGGTTAGCGCGAAGTGCCTGCATTGCGGGGGGAGACGGGACCGCGGCCAGATAAATTGTCCGGCGCGCATCAAGGCAACCCGGCAATGATCATATTAGACGTGTAACATATAACGTTCCCACACGGCCTGATAGTCGGATCAAAGTCCGATCGCCGGCGCCTAAGCCAGGCTCCGCCGCGGTCCGCCCGGCAAGGATTTGGCACATTGAAACACCGCCGACTGGCGGGCACCGGGCGGTTGCGTGGTCCGAGCCGCCGCATTATGGCTGGCGTCACCCCCACCACAGGCGAGAGACATGGCAAAAGACAACGGCGAAATGGGAATCAACACGCGGCTTGCCCATTCCGGCAACAATCCGCGCGACTATTTCGGCTTCGTCAATCCGCCGGTCGTGCATGCCTCGACGGTGCTCTATCCCGACGCGGCGTCGATGGCGGCGCGCAGCCAGAAGTACACCTACGGCACGCGCGGCACGCCGACCATGGACGCGCTGACGCAGGCCGTCGACGCCCTGGAGGGTTCGGCCGGCACGATCGCGGTACCCTCCGGCCTGGCGGCGGTGACGGTGCCGCTGCTCACCTTCCTCGCGGCGGGCGACCATCTCCTGATCGTCGACAGCGTCTATCACCCGACACGGCACTTCGCCGACACGATGCTGAAGCGACTGGGCGTCGAGGTCGAGTATTACGATCCGCACATCGGCGCCGGCATCGCCGCGCTGATCAAGCCCAACACCAAGGTGGTGTTCACGGAATCGCCGGGATCGAACACCTACGAGGTGCAGGACATCCCGGCGATCGCCAAGGCGGCGCATCAAGCCGGAGCCATCGTCATGATGGACAACACTTGGGCGACGCCGCTCTATTTCAAGCCGCTCGACCATGGCGTCGACATCTCGATCCATGCGGCGACGAAATACCCAGCCGGCCATTCGGACGTGCTGCTCGGCACCGTCTCCGCCAACGAGACGTACTGGAAGCAGCTCTACGAGGGTTTTTGCACGCTTGGCTGTTGCTCCGGCCCGGACGACATCTACCAGGTACTGCGCGGCCTGCGCACGATGGGGGTCCGGCTCGAGCATCACCGGAAGAGCACGCTTGCCCTGGCGAGCTGGCTCGAGGAGCAGCCCGGCGTGGCGCAGGTGCTCTACCCGGCGCTGGAGAGCCATCCCGACCACGCGCTCTGGAAGCGCGACTTCTGCGGCTCGAGCGGCGTCTTCTCGATCGTGCTCAAGGGCGGCGGGCAGAAGGCGCAGCACGCCTTTCTCGACGCGCTGAAGATCTTCGGCCTTGGCTATTCCTGGGGCGGCTATGAGAGCCTGGCGGTGCCGGTCTTCCTCGGCGACCGCACCGTCGCCAAGGGCTCCTATGAGGGGCCGCTGGTCCGCCTCCAAGTCGGGCTCGAGGACGTCGACGACCTCAAGGCCGACCTGTTGCGCGGACTGGCGGCGGCGGCGGCAACGGCCTGACCTGCGAAGACAACCCGGGTTGAGGGATCGATTCCGCACACGACCGCAAGGCCTTGGCGCGATTGAGAAAGCGAAGGCCGCAGGCGACAGCCCTCTGACCCGCGTCGCGCAATAATATTCTCCGCAATCGCAAAAGCGCGGATTGGTTTGGCTTCCAAATCCGCGACCGCGGCTGCATTGCGGGCAGCGCAATTTCTCTTGCATGCAGGATTTGCCATGGCGTTCCGCCTTTTTGTCCCCATCCTTGCCGGCGCAACGCTGCGCGAGCGGCTGCTGGCCTGCATCGGCGCCACGATCGGCATCGCGCTGACCGGCGTGATCAGCGGGCTGGCGATGGGCGGCGGTCCGCATGTGGCGCTGCTGGTGGCGCCGATGGGCGCCTCGGCCGTGCTTCTCTTCGCCGTGCCGGCGAGCCCGCTGGCGCAGCCCTGGTCGATTATCGGTGGCAATTCGATCTCGGCGCTGGTCGGCGTGACCGTGGCGCATTTCGTGCACGATCCGGTGATCGCGTCCGGCCTTGCCGTGGCGCTGGCGATCGCGGCGATGTCGTTCACGCGATGCCTGCACCCGCCGGGCGGTGCCGCCGCGCTCACCGCCGTGCTCGGCGGTCCGGCGGTCATCAGCGCCGGTTTCCTGTTCCCGTTCGTGCCGGTGGCGCTGAACTCGACCATCCTGGTCACGCTCGGCTTCCTCTTCCACCGTCTGGCGCGGCGCAACTATCCGCATGTCGCCGCTCCCGCCGCCAACAGCCACGGCACCGCCGATCCGGCGCCGCGCGAGCGCGTCGGCTTCCGGCCCGAGGATATCGACGCGGCGCTGACCGCGCTCGACGAGACCTTCGACATCGGGCGCGACGACCTCGAACGGCTGCTCAGGCAAGTCGAGCTGCAGGCGATGGTGCGCACGCATCGCACGCTGCTTTGCGAAGACATCATGTCGCGCGACGTGATCTCGGTGCCTGAAGATGCCTCCGCCGAGGCGGCGCGGCAGCAGCTTCTCGACCACAACATCCGCACGTTGCCGGTGATCGACGCCGAAGCGAGGCTGGTCGGCGCCGTCGGCCTGCGCGAGCTGACGAAAGCCACCGACACGGTGAAGGGCGTGATGTCGAAGGCCGGCACCGCCTCGCCCGACACGCCGGCGATGAGCCTGCTGCCGGTGCTGACCGACGGGCGCAGCCATGCGGCGGTGATCGTCGATGGCGAACGGCGCATCCTCGGCCTGATCACGCAGACCGACCTTTTGGCCGCAGCCGCGCGCGTGCAAACGGCAGACAAGGGCCTGGCGGCGGCTTAAAATAGCTGCGCCGAAATCCGGGAACCTTTTTGCGGCCAGCGCGTCCAATGTCTCGATGGAGCGTCTGTGCAAGGAGATCGGGGCGTGATGAGGAAGCTTGCCGCTGTCGCGGCGCCCGAAACAGCATCTGGCGACATGGCGCTTGTGCGCCGTGCGCTGGCGCGCGAGGCGGACGCCTTCCGCCTGATCATCAAGACGCACAACCAGCGGCTCTACCGCATCGCGCGCGGCGTGGTACGCAACGACGCCGAGGCCGAGGACATCGTCCAGGAGGCCTATGTCCGCGCCTTCGCCAGCCTCGCCGCCTTTCGCGGCGATGCCTCGCTCTCGACCTGGCTGTCGCGCATCGTCATCAACGAGGCGCTCGGCCGGCTGCGGAAACGAAAGCGCACCGTCGCGATGCCTGAGAATCCGGATGCGCAGATCATCCCGTTTCCCCTCAACGCGAGCGACGATCCGGAGCGGACGATGGCGCAGCGGCAGATCCTCGCACTTGTCGAACGGGCGACCGACAGCCTGCCCGATGTCTACCGCAGCGTGTTCATCGCCCGCGTCATAGAGGGCTTCAGCATGGACGAGACCGCCGACTTGCTCGGCGTCAAGCCCGAGACCGTCAAGACGAGGCTGCACCGGGCGCGCGCCCTGGTGCGCAAGGCGCTGGACGACGAGATCGGCCCGGTGCTGCTCGACGCCTTCCCCTTCGCCGGCCGCCGCTGCGAGCGGCTGACCGAGGCGGTGATGAAAAGACTGGGGATCGAGGGCTGATTCCCGGGAACGTTTCGGGCCTTCCCGCATCCAATCAGCGTTAACCGAAGAACGCGAGCCCGGCACCACCGGGCGAAGGAGATGCCATGTTTACCCGATCGAGCGTTGCCCTCGCCGCCCTGCTCATGCTCGGCGCCGCGCCGCTGGCGCAGGCCGCCGACAAGCCGACCGATCCGCAGATCGCCCACATCGCCTATACGGCGGGCACGATCGACATCGAGGCGGCCAAGCTGGCGATCGAGAAGTCCAAGACCAAGGAGGTCGTGGATTTCGCCAACGACATGGTGCGCGACCATGAGGCGGTGAACAAGCAGGCGCTCGACCTGGTCAAGAAGCTCAATGTCACGCCGGAGGACAACGCCACGAGCCAGGCGCTGGCCAAGGCGGCGGCCGAAGAACGCGGCAAGCTCGCGAAGCTCGACGGCGCGGCCTTCGACAAGGCCTATGTCGAGAATGAGGTGGCCTACCACAAGCAGGTCAACGGGGCGCTGGAGACCCTGCTCATCCCGTCGGCGAGCAATGCCGAGTTGAAGAGCCTGCTGGAGACCGGGCTGAAGATCTTCCAGGGGCATCAGCAGCATGCCGAGCATGTCGCCGGCAGCCTGAAATGACGACGCTGACACGGCCCGCATTAGCGGCGCTGGCGCTGGCGCTCACCGCCAGCCCGGCGCCGGCGGAGACGATCACGGTGACCATCGACAAGCTCGTCTTCTCGCCGGCAAGCGTTACGGCCAGGGTCGGGGACACGATCGAGTGGGTGAACAAGGATGCGTTCGCCCACACGGCCACGGTGAAAGGCGGCTGGGAGGTGATGATCCCGCCGAAATCGACGGGAAAGACGACCCTCAACGAAGCCGGCGCGGTCGACTATTTCTGCCGCTTTCATCCCAACATGCGGGGCCGGGTAGCCGTTTCGCCCTGAGCCGCCACGCGGTCCATTGCCATCGAGGCGCGCCTTGCCTCGCTTGGCCGGGTGATGTGCATCCACGAACCGCCAAAGGCGGGTTTGCGGCGCTCCATCCAGGCGTCAAGGCCCTCGCGCAGATCGGCGGTCGGAACCAGCCGGGCGAACTGCTCCGCCTCGACCAGCAGACCCTCGGCGATGCCGAGGTTGATGCCGCGCGCCACCGCGGTGAGAATGCCGGCCACCGCGGTCGCCGAATGGCTGAGGATGCGCCGGGCGAGATCCCGGGCCGCAGGCATCAGCTCGGCGTGCGGCACGATCCTGTTGACGAGGCCGAGCTCGACGGCGCGCTCCGCCGAAAAGGACTCGCCCGTCAGAAGCAACTCCAGCGCCCGCTTGCGGCCGGCCAGCCGCGGCAGGCGCTGCGTGCCGCCGAAGGTCGGCGGCATGGCGAGGTTGATCTCGGGCTTGGCGAACAGCGCGCGGTCGCAGGCGATGGCCAGCGGCACCGCCTCGGCGATCTCGCAGCCGCCGCCGAAGGCAATTCCATTGACGGCGGCGATGACCGGCTTGCGGAAGGCTTCGAGCCGCGCCGTCAGCCGCTGGCCGCGCATGACGAAGTCGCGCAGCGCCACATCCGCGCCGGTGGCGACGCTAACCGAAAATTCGTGGATGTCGGCGCCGGCGGAGAAGGCGCGCTCGCCTGCTCCGGTCAGGATGACGGCGCGAACCGCATCGTCGGTCTCGATCATGTCGAGCATTTCGAGCAGGCGATCGATCAGGGCGTAATTCAAGGCGTTGAGTTTCTCGGGGCGATTGAGCGTCAGCACCGCGACGCGGTCGTGGTTTTCGCAAAGCACAAGCTCGGCCATTTTTTCTCTCCGTCATGGAACTGCCGGAAAGGATCAGCTTTTGCGTTGTGTGTATATTCACTAGTCGGTATACTTGCCGACATGAGCGAGCCCAGCCCCACCCGCAAACGCATCGTCGATGCGGCGACGAAGCTGTTCTATGCCGAAGGCGTCGCTCGGGTCAGCGTCGACGCGGTGGCCGAAAAGGCGGGGCTGACCAAGCGCACGCTCTACTATCATTTCAGGAGCAAGGACGATCTGATCGCCGCCTATCTCGACGGCCGCGACCAACCCAACATCAAGCAGATGGGCGGCTGGTTCGACGCCGCCGAGGGCGGCGTCGACAAAAAAGTCGCGGCGATCTTCACCAATCTGGCGCGCGTGGCGCGGCACCCGAAGTGGAAAGGCTGCGGCTATCTGCGCACCGCCGCCGAGCTCGCCGCCATGCCCGGACACCCGGCGGTCAAGGCCGGGTCGCGCCACAAGACCAATTTCGAACAATGGCTGGCCGCAGAGCTTTCAAGCCACAACGTCAGCGAGCCCGGCATGCTGGCGCGCGAGATCGTGCTTTTGATGGACGGCGCCTTCTCCAGCATGCTGATCCACCACGATCCCGACTACATCGGTGCCGCCGGCCACGCCGCGGCGACGCTGGTCAAGGTGAGGATGACAGAGCCGGCTCCGCCAGCAGCCAGTCGATCATCGCGGCGGCGTGGGCGGGTGATCGGTCGGGCGCCAGGATCGAAAGGCTGAGGCCGGTCGGCACGCGCTTTTCGAATGGCGCCACCAGTGAGCCGGCGGCAAGCGGGCGCGAGACCAGCGCGGGCCGGGACGGCCTGATCGAAATAGCTATTTCTGGCTCCGAAGGGCGACCATGCCCGCGCCGGAAACAACTTGTCGAAACGCCTGGCTGCCCATACCATGCCCGCCCCACGGCCAAAGCTGATCAGGAGGTCAGTGAAACGGTCGGGTTTTTCAGCCAGTGCAAGGTAGGGAGGATAATCATGGCTTCCGCAGTACAGGCCGACAATGGCGTCAACGTAGAGGCGCTGCTCGCCGCAAAAGAAGCGCTTACCAACGCCCCGGAGGCCGCGCAGTTCAAGTGGCGCGCGGCATGCGAATGGAAGGATGGCACCCACAGCCACTCGACGGTCGAGAGTTTTTACGGTCTCGGACAGGACCAGCATCGCAAGACCACCTTCGCATTCGACGCCGACCATCCGGAGGTCTTCGCTTCCCTGGATCAGGGCGCCACGCCTGTCGAATACGTGCTGGTCGGGCTGGCCAGTTGCCTGACCGCCGGCATCGCCGCGGTTGCCCAGAACCGCAACATCCAGTTGAAGTCGGTGAAGGCGACCATCGAAGGCGACATGGATCTCGCCGGCATACTCGGCATCGACAGCGACGTCCGCAACGGCTTCAGCGGCATCACGGTGAAGTACGCCATCGACGCCGACGCCAAGCGCGAGGACATCGAGGCGCTCGTCGCCCAGTCGCAGAAGCGGTCGGCCGTCTATGACATCGTCACCAATCCGACGAACGTCACGGTCGTTGTGAACTGAAGGGCGGTTCGAGCCGTAGCTTTTGCTGAGAGGGCGCGATTAGTTCCGTCACCACAGTGATCGTCGGCGCAGGGCACGCGGGGCTCGCGATGAGCCGCTGCCTCGCGGAGCGCTCCATCGACCATGTGCTGCTGGAGCGCGGCGAGATCGCCAATAGCTGGCGCACCGAGCGGTGGGATTCGCTGCGGCTGCTCACGCCCAACTGGCAGAGCCGGCTGCCCGGCTTTCGCTATGACGGCGACGACCCGGACGGCTACCGGACGCTGCCCGAGGTGATCGACTTCCTCGGCAGCTATGCCAGGGCGATCTCGGCGCCGGTCGAAACCCATACGACAGTTACCTCGGTGCGCGGCGACGGTACGGGATACCTGGTGCGCACGGACCGCGGCGAGTGGCGGTGCCGGACCGTGGTGCTGGCGTCGGGCGCCTGCAACATCGCGCGCCTGCCCGATTTCGCCGCCCGCGTGCCGCCGTCGGTCGCCATGCTGACGGCGCAGTCCTACCGCAATCCGGGCCAGGTCGCCGACGGCGGTGTGATGGTGGTGGGCGCGTCGTCGAGCGGCACCCAGATCGCACAGGAGTTGCAGCGTTCGGGGCGTCAGGTGACGCTGTCGGTGGGCGAGCACATAAGGGCGCCCCGCATCTATCGCGGCAGGGACCTGGAATGGTGGATGGACGCCGCCGGCGTGCTCGACGAGCGCTACGACGAGGTCGACGACATCAGGCGGGCGCGGCGTGTGCCTTCGCTGCAGCTTGCCGGCACGCCCGACCGCACCACCCTCGACCTCAATGCGCTGCTCGACCGCGGCGTCAGGCTGGTCGGCCGTCTCGCCGGCATCACCGAGGACGGCAAGGCGCAGTTTGCCGGGTCGCTGCGCAACATGTGCGCGCTTTCCGATCTCAAGATGGCCCGGCTGCTCGACCTTATCGACGAATGGGCGCGCGACAACGGCCTGGACGCGACGGTCGGGCCGCCGGAGCGCCCGCCGCCGACCCGTGTCGAGGACAACCCGCCACTCGGCCTGGATCTCGCCGGCGGCGCGATCAGGACGATCATCTGGGCCTCCGGCTACCGGCCGGACTACTCCTGGCTGGAGCTGCCTGTCCTCGACCGCTGGGGCCACGTCCGTCACGACGGCGGGGTGGCCGACCAACCGGGCCTCTACCTGATGGGAATGCAGTTCCTGCGCCGCCGCAAGTCCGCGCTGATCGACGGTGCCGGCGATGACGCGCGCGATCTCAGCGACCATCTGGCAGCGTATCTGAGGCAAGGTTCGATCCCCTAGGGCGTGGACTCGTCACCAATTGGGATCCCGACCTTCGAGATCATTGTCCGGCACAGCCCGCGGCCGGCCCACGCGACTGCTGTAGGGAGCCACGTAGGCCATGTTGAGTGCATCGCCCACCAAATTGGACATGGCGGCAAGCAACGCGCCGATTGCGAGCCTCGGAAAGTCCGGCCGTGGCAGGCTGAGGCGGCGGATGGTGATCGGGGTGGTTGTGGAGATCTCGGCCATGGTGTCCTCCTGTGACGGTGAGAATGACACTGCTTCCCACTCAGGTCCTTGGCCGGGAGCTGAAGAGTCCTGAACAGCCCTGAAGTTCGCCTTCGGGGCGGTCTTGCATTATCCTGCCCGCGACGGACGGGTTCTGGGCCAATGGACTTGGAGTTTGGCAACTATCGTTTGAAACGAGCCGAACGGCTGCTGCTGGGGCCGGAAGGACCGCTGGAACTTTCTGCGCGATCCTTCGACATCCTCGCCACGTTGCTGGAGAGGCCTGACGAGGTGGTCGCCAAGACCGACCTCTTCGATGCAGTCTGGCCCGGCATGGTGGTCGAGGAGAACACGCTGCAGGTCCACATTTCGGCGCTGCGAAAACTGCTGCCTGCCGAGATGATCGTTACCGTGCATGGGCGCGGCTACAAATATGGTGGCCCGAGGCCCCTCGAGGCCTCCGCGGAAGCTCCGGCGCCGCTCAGACCGTCCATTGCCGTTCTTCCCTTCGACAACATGAGCGGCGACCCTGAACAGGATATTTTCTGCGAAGGATTGGCGCTCAACATCGTCGCCAGCCTCGGGCGCTTTCACGAGTTGTTCGTCATCGACAGGTTTTCGACCCTAGCCTACCGGAACCGGCCTGTGACATCGGCTGAGGCCGCGCGTGAACTTTCGGTTCGCTATGTTCTGGAGGGAAGTGTTCAGAAGGCTGGGGGCCGCATCCGCGTCTCGGTCCAACTTGTCGACGGAGCCGAGAGCCGGCAGCTTTGGACCGAGACCTATGACCGGGAACTGACGGATATCTTCTCGGTCCAGGACGAAATCACGGGGACGATCATCGGCACGCTTGCGTCTGGCTATGGCGGCAGGCTCGGAAAGGCCTGGCGTGACCGAAGCAAGTCCGCCGGGCTCAAGAGTTTCGTCGCCCTGGACCATCTCCAGCGCGCCATTGATGCCTGTCGTTTCAGCAAGGAAGGAGAGAGCCTTGCCAGGGAGCATCTGACCAGGGCAATCGAATGTGATCCGAGACTTGCTAAGGCCTATAGCAAAATGGCAATGAGTCACACGGTCGACGCCTGTTGCGGCTGGGCCGACGACCATGACGCTTCAATGGAACTGGCCCGCCGATGGGCCGTGAAGGCGATTGCCTGCGACGACGGGGATTCCTGGTCCTATTGGGCTTTCGCCAACTATCATTTGTATACTTTGAATCATGGCGTGGCACTTGAGGCCTTCCGGAAGGCCCTCGAATGCAATCCCAACGACGCCGACGTGACCACCGACTACGCTCTTTGCCTGAGCTATGCGGGCAGGGCGAAAGAGGGCATCGAGCACGCGCGAAAGGCCATGCGCCTCAATCCATTTCACTATGAATGGTACACTTCCCAACTGGGCCAGATCTATTTCGACGCCCGCCAATACGACAAAGCCATCGCCACCTTCGCCAGCCTGCGCTCGCTGGATAGCGCCATCATGCGCATCTATCAGGCCGCCAGCTTCGCTGCCGCCGGGAACCAGCAGCAGGCCCAGAAATCGGTGAAACGCGCTGTCGAACTCGATGCCGGCGCCACGCTGGAAAAATGGACCGATCCGAAGCTCGCGCCCTATGGTGATGCCGCGTACTTTGAGCATTTTCGCAAGAATCTCCGCAAGGCCGGCCTGCCCGAGCGGGCCGCATACACGCCCTAGTCAGTAACCGAGCGCCGCAACCGTGTGCTTGAATAGAGCCAGCGATCCTGTCGCGCCGTCGGCTTTGCTCTGCTCAAAATCCCGTCAACCTAGCTGGCGACAATCAGGTTTTGGACTTGCTCCCGGTCACCTTGCGACCACTGTTTCGGGTCTTCATCGTGGGCGACTTCAGCGTGTAGTTCGACGTGCTTCATTACCTCTGACGCGTTCTCTGCCGTAAAGCTCGCCGGGCACGCTTCCATCCCCGGATAGTCCCTGCACCGATACGTGTACGGCATCGCTGCCTCCGTATATTAGAGAACACTTTAAGAAAGCGAGTGGACGCGAGTTTTGTCAATATACCTTTCCAGGCCGCAGCAGTTTTGGCGCTAGGAGCAGCATCGGCCCTCGGCCGCCGCGCTCACCCGTGGGATCCAAAGTGAAGCCAGCGCCCACGAGCGTGGCCGTCACTTCTGCCAATGCCGGGAAGCGGTACACGTCGGCTGGAAACGCAAGGCAGTTTTTGTCCTCGTCCGATCTGAACACCAGCGCCAGGCGCCCGCCCGGCTTTGGAACCCGCACGATCTCGCGAAGGGCGAAGGGCGGTTGGTTGCCGCGACAACGCCGAATTCCGCGACCCTGCAGTCATATCCCCAAATGCAGCTTCGGCTTCCAGAAGGGGCGGAACAATTCGATCTTGGGACAGCGGTTCATCACCACTTTCAAGCCCGCCTCCTCCGCCAGCCGGGCGGCAGCGTCATCCCTCACCCCGATCTGGCCCCACAGCACCTTGGCATTGATGGCGATGGCTTCCTGCGCGACTTCCAGCAGATCCTCCGAGCGGCGGAACACCTCGACCATGTCGACAGGCCGGTCGATGGCCGCCAGCGATGGGTACACTTTAAGTCCGCGAATTTCCTTGACGCCGGAACTGGGGTTGACCGGGATCATGTCGTAGCCGGTTTCGTGCAGCACCCTCAGGACACCATAGGAAAACTTGGTCTTGTCGGGGCTGGCGCCCACCATCGCGATGGTTTTGACCGATTTCAGGATTTCTTGCAGATAAGCCTCCGGATAGGGCTCATCGTGGTTCATATGGGTCATTTCTTGTCGTCCAGCGGGGTCGCGATATCGGCTTTCAACTCATGCGCGGCCAAGGGGTCGAGGAAGGGGTTGCGGTAGAGCTTGTCGTGGCTTTCGACGCCGACCTCCAGCGTGCAGTCGCTCAGCGGGCGGGCAACGCAGAGGATGATGTAGCCATTCGCGATCTGGCGGTTGTTCAGCGCTACCTGCGCCCTCTGATCGACCTTGCCGCTGATCATCTTGGCCGCGCAGGTTATGCAGCCGCCATACTTGCAGCCGTAAGGCAGGTCCACGCCCTGCTCGCGCAGGCTCTGCAGGAGCGGCTTGCGGCGATCGACCGCAAAGGCCGCGCCGCCCTGGTTGGCGAGCGTGATGGTGAAGCTGGTCATACCCAGATGTCGCTCGTGCAATCGCCGCCGGGATAACGGGTTTCGTGGCAGCGGCTCGGGCCATTCGGTTCCTTGCCGAAATCGACGACAAAGCGCGGATCAATTGCCATGCCGCCGTTTTCCGTATCGCAATTGACCATCAGCATGCAGCCGCCATTGGTGCGGATTTCCGGATAGAACTGGTTGTCCCAGGTCGAGAACAGCGAGGTCGTCACATAAAGGCGTTTGCCGTCGAGGCTGAGCTGGATCATCTGCGGCCCGCCAGTGACTTTCACGCCATTGACCTCGGGCGCGCGGCCGAGCAGTCCGCCCATCCACACTTGTCCGGTAAGCTTGGCGTTGTGAGGGTCGGAGATGTCGTACTGGCGGATGTCGCCATGCAGCCAGTTGCACAGATAGAGGTATCTGTCGTCCATGCTGAGCAGGATGACCGAGATCACGCCGGGTATCGGGATCGGCCATTCGGGATGCGGCTCATTCTCGACGTCGACGATTTTTTCCCATTGCCAATCGCCCGCCGCGTCCTTCCACCAATGGATGATGTTTGCGGAAAGCGCCGCGCCGACAAAACCGTGGCTGCTGTCGGGATTGTGATGGAAGCGCACTTCCAGCGGGATCAGGCCGTCCTCACCAAGATAGAATGTCTGCCTTGGCTCCTTCTTCTCGAAATCCCAGAAATGGATCTCGCGGCCATATTTCAGATGGCCGACCTCTTCGAGGTCGAACCCGGGCATGAAGGTGTTGGGCGCGGCCCATTCCGAGCTGACCATCACGTTGTGCCGCGGCTGGTACCAGAAATCATAGCCGAACTTGATGCCGCCCATGGAGTTTTCCCAACGGCCGACGATCTCGAACTCCTTGCTGAGCTGCAGATAGCCGCCGGGGGCATTGCCTTGCGCGTCGCCAAGCATGGAGACGATGATATCCGAGCCGAGGCAATGCACCGTGTGCGGCGCCGACAGATTGGTCCTGGCCTTGATCTCGGCGCCGTCGATGACCTTGAACAAGGTCGGATTGCGGGGATCGGTGCCGCAATCGACAATATGCAGATTGGACGAGCGCACCCCCGGCACAATCAGGTATTTCCGCTCCATGCTGGCATCGCCATGGCACGACGAGCAGGCATTCCAGCCCGAATGATGCAGCTCATCGCCGATGCCCGGCATTTGCAGGCGTGAAATCACCTGGCTGTAGGTCGGGCTCTGCGGGTCGACATCGATGGTGCACAGATAGTCCGGCTTCTGAATGCCCGTGCCGGTGTAGATGGCAATCGTATAGAGCAGCTTTTCGCGCGGCGCCCGCATCGCCTCGGCGGGAGAAGCATAGCCCGGTCCACAGCAATGATTGGTCATGGGTACTTCCCCATTTGAACAGATCGCCGGCCAGCCCCAAGGGGGTTAGGCTGGAATGTTAGTGCATGCTCGGCGCTGGCGCTACGGCTGGGGCGGCGGTGGAGCCTGCGCCGTGATGACAACTCGGCGGCACGGCACCGCGCGGTGGAACAGCGGCGCTCCTCGCGCGTTGTTTAATTAGGAGTATCTAATATGAGATTCGTGGTGGTCCGGGAGCCAACCGACACTTGGGCCGTATTTGACACGATCGTTAACGAGCCGGCGGGATTCGCCAGCCAATGCCTCATCGGGTTGACGCGTGAACAGGCCGAGTGGTTCGCGTCAAGGTGCAATCAACAAATGTCGCGAAGCGTTCGGCGCGTTCAGGACATGCCGCGCAGTGTTGTGCCACTGATGCCGAGGGATGTGAATGAAACGATTCGTCGGCAGGCCACATGATGACCGAAGATGCGATGGCGGCTGTTTTGGCAGTCAGGAACACGGCGGCCGAGATCCTGGGGGTAGTTGACAGCGCCAACAAAACCGATGCCGCTGTCGACGTCCGCCGTCTGGGCGAGGCCGTCCAGTTCCTCGCCAATGCTCAGATCCTGGGCTACGATGTCCGTGCCGCGATGGTTTTGTACGGCGACCTGGGAACGCCATCCCTTCGAGCCAGAGACTGCGAGCAGCTGTGGGCCAAATACGGAAAGGCCTTGCTCGCGTATTGATGAGATCAGATGACTTCATCGCCTGCTGGAATGCGCCCGCCGCCAACGCGCGAGCCTGTCCTGCGTTGCGCCTGTTGCACTACTGAGGCGTGTCGCCTGCGTTCGCCATTTCGTCCTTGAAGCTCACCTTCGTGCTTTTCCTCACCATGGCCGCGAGGTCCCCGGCATCCCAGTTGGTCAGCCTGATGCAGCCATGCGAGAAGGTCGCGCCGATCTTGCCGGGCTCGGGCGTGCCGTGAATGCCGTAGCTCTCAATGGAGAGATCGATCCAGACAGAACCCACGGGATTGTTGGGGCCGGCAGCAATGGTGAATGGCCGCTTTGCCTTGACCCCCTTGAAAGCGAAGTCCGGATCGTAGTGATAGGTCGGATTGCGCACCACGCGCTTGACCTCCGCCTCGCCAGTCGGCGCCGGCTTCTCGTCGCTGCCAATCGAAGCCGGGAAGACCGCGAGCCATTTGCCGGAAGGATCAAGCACGCGCACCTGGCGCGCGCCCTTGTCGACCTCGACACCGGCAATGGCGGCGGGAGGATCCCCCCGGCCAACATCCGGCACCAGCAATTTCGTGCCGACCTTCCTGAAGCCGATGCCCGGATTGAGCCGCCTGAGCAATTGCTCGCTGATATGGAAGCGCTCCGCCAGCCTCTCCGTCGCATTGTGATAGCCGAGCCTCGGCAGGCGGGCCATCCGCTCCAGCCGGGCCGGGATATGCCTGGTGAAAGGTCCGCGCACATCCTTGCGCGTCAACTCATAGGCAACCAGGACCGGGCTCGTGGAGGTTGCCATCAGCCTGTCCCAGGTCTCGCGCGTGAGCTTGCCGTCCGACGGCAATCCGTTCGCCGTCTGAAAGGCCCTGACCGCCCTGGCGAAATTTTCCGATGCACGGCCCTCGATCAAGCCTGGCGAGAAACGGGCGCGATCCAGAAGAATCTCTGCCTTCAGCAGGACGGGGCTGAAGCCCTTCGGTTCCTCGACGGTGAATTGCGCCTCGTTGACGGTGGCTGGGTCCAGCTTGGCCGCCCCTGCCCCGCCGCAAGCGAGGGCAAGCACCACAGCGACCAACAGAACGAGCCGGGGCATCGAGGTCACTCCACGAAAACCTGCTTGTATTATGACGCGGCAGGGCTCTTCTGGTTCCGTTCACTCGCAGCTGCAGGGGAGAACCTGACCAGATGAGGCACTCCAGCCGGCGATGAAAAGAACTCTGCCGAGGGTCTTGCAATCTTGCGATGCGACGCCCGGCCACCGGCCTTATCGCCCGCTCGGCGCGCCCGGCTTCATAATGATCTCCCGGTGCGGATACGGAATGCTGATGCCATTGGCCTTGAACGTGTCCCATAGCGCCAGCAGCACCTTGCCGCGCACATTGGTCAGGCCTTGCTGGGGGTCGCGGATCCAGAAGCGCAGGACGAAGTTCAGCGAGGAGTCGCCGAAATCGGTCAGCCAGCAGACCGGCCGCCGGTCGGCCTCGACCCGGCCGACGCTGATCGCCGCCTCGATCGCCAGTTCGCTGACCTTGTGCGGGTCGGCGTCGTAGGAGACGCCGAAGTTCACGTCGAGCCGCACGAGGTTGTCGCTGAACGACCAGTTGATGACCCGTTGGGTGATGAAGTCCTCGTTGGGGATCAGGAATTCGCGGCCGTCGCGCGTCACCACCGAGACGAAGCGCGCCCGCAATTCGCGGATCCAGCCGAACGTGCCTTCGAGAGAGATCGTGTCGCCGGGCTTGATCGACTTGTCGAGCAGGATGATGACGCCGGAGACGAAGTTGGAGACGACCTTCTGCAGGCCGAAGGCGAGACCGACGCCGACGGCGCCGGAAAACACCGTCAGCGCCGTCAGGTCGAGGCCGACGGCCGATAGCGCGACGGCGCCCGCCACCAGCACGAGGCCGATCTTGGCCACCTTGCCGACGAGGACGCGGATCGACGGCGTCAGCTCCTCGGAGAGGCGGACACGCTCATCGATGTAATTGCCGATGACCACCGCCAGCCAGACCGTCGCGACCAGCAGCAGCGCCGCCTTCAGCACGATGAGCGCAGAAAGGCGAACCGCACCGAGCGGGATTGCCAGGCTGTCGAGGACCGTGGCCGCGTCGTCGCTGACGTGCAGGATGACAAGGGCCGCATAGATCCACGCCAGCCAGCCCAGCGTGCGTGCGACGAGGCGGTTGCGGATGATGCGCGACAGCACCGTCGCGAAGAGCCACGCCAGCGCGAGCAGCAGCGCGACCTGGATGAGATGGGTGCGGCTTGGCCAGGTGACGGCGCGCAGCAGGCTGAGCGCGGCAAACAGGAAGAGCGTGAACAGGATCCAGTCGGTGCGCCGCAGCAGGGCGATCACCACCCGCAACAGTCCGGGATGGCCCTTGATCTGGCGCGCCTGGCCCTCTACCAGCGGCTCGACGCGCAGCGCCGCGAGCTTGGCCAGCGCGAACAGTGCGGCCATGATGCCGAGCTGATAGACGAACCACGGCGTGGCGGCATAGTCGAACCATCCGCCGGCCCAGGCCAGCGATCTTTCGATGGCGTCGCGAAAATCCATTTGCCACGACCACTTGGCTAAGGAACTGCAACTTGTGGTCCACAATGTCGCCGGGCTTGAGAATGGTCAAGCGGACTTCGCTCGGCCCCTGGCCTGCGCCCACTCCGGCGCGTGTCCGGCGAATTCGGGGTTTGTGCGGCCAGGCGTGAACGGCCACCGAAGAGCTGGGGAACAATGGCCCGTCCATGCCCGGCGCGCTCGACCCGCCGCGCTTCGGTTGATAAGCCCTGTCGCCGCAGTAAAGGTTTTCGAGTCGAAATATGACGGTTGCGATCGAGATGGGCGAGACGAGCGCGGGGGCCACGGCGGCCCTCGACCTCGAGGAGCTTTTGGCGACCCGGCTTCTGGTGCAGGGCAATTCCGGCTCCGGCAAGTCGCATCTCTTGCGCCGGCTGCTCGAACAGAGCGCGCCCTGGGTGCAGCAGACCATCATCGACCCTGAAGGCGACTTCGTCTCGCTCGCCGAGCGCTTCGGTCATCTGGTGATCGATGCCGAGGAGCACACCGAGCGCGGCCTGCAGGCGGCCGGCGAGCGGGCGCGCATCCACCGCGTCTCCACCGTCCTCAACCTCGAGGGGCTCGACGCCGAGAACCAGATGCGGCGCGCCGCCGCCTTCCTCGGCGGGCTGTTTGAGGTCGCGCGCGACCACTGGTATCCGATGCTGGTGGTGGTGGATGAGGCGCAGCTGTTTGCGCCGGCGGTGGCGGGCGAGGTTTCCGACGAGGCGCGCAAGCTTTCGCTCGGCGCGATGACCAATTTGATGTGCCGCGGCCGCAAGCGCGGGCTGGCCGGCATCATCGCCACGCAGCGGCTGGCGAAGCTTGCCAAGAACGTCGCGGCGGAAGCCTCCAACTTCCTGATGGGCCGCACCTTCCTCGACATCGACATGGCGCGCGCCGCCGACTTGCTCGGCATGGAGCGGCGGCAGGCGGAGGCGTTTCGCGACCTCGAGCGCGGACAGTTCATGGCGCTCGGTCCGGCGCTGTCGCGGCGTCCGCTCGGCCTGCGCATCGGCCCGACTGATACAAAACCGCGCAACGGCACGCCGCGGCTGATGCCGCTACCGGAGGCGGCCTTGGAGGATGCGCGCGCGATCATCCTCGCCGCGCCGCCGCCCGAGACGGTCAGGCCGCAGCGCCGGGCGCCCTCGCCCGACCTGCTCGACCAGCTGATGGCGGCGAAATCGGCGGCGCTGGAGATCCGCCCCGAGCCGGCGGAGGCCGCACCCAGCGCCGAGGATCTTGCCGAGCGGCGCGAACGGATGGACCGCGTGCTCGGTGCCGTGCTCGCCGAACCCGATGCCGGTTTTCGCGTCATCGGCGTGCTCTACCAGGAGTTCGTCGTCCGGTGCCGGATCGAGGGCCTGGCCTCGGTGGTGCCGGACCTTGCCGAGTTCCGCCGCATGCTGACGCGGGCGCGGGCCGGCCTCGGCTCCGAAATGGCGGAAGACGACGCCTGGCGCGACGTCTCGGTGCGCGCCTCGCTGCTGCCCGAAGACATGCAGGGCGTGTTCATGATGATCGCCCGCGCGGCGAAGGAGAGCCGGCCCTGCCCGAGCGACGCGGCGATCGCGCGCGCCTATGGCTCGCACTCGCTGCGCCGCGCGCGCCGCCTGCTCACCTATATCGAGGAGCAGGGCCTCATCGTCTGCCAACTCGACGGCACCGGCCGGCGCACCGTGACGCTGGTGGAGCTTGCCTGGGCGACGGCGCCGGGCGATCCCAATGCCGAGGAGGCGGAGCTAGGCGTTTCGTGACGAGAGCAAGGCCCCGTACGGGGCCTTACCCTATCGCCATCGAGTCTAGCGTGCTGCCTATTTGCCCATCAGCTGCTTGGCGTTCTCCGCCGTGATCGCCGTCGTCTCCACCGTCACCGTCGGCTCCACCGCGGTCGCGCAGTCGAGCAGGATCTTCTTCGACATCTCGATCGCTTCCTTGGCGCCGGTCGGATAGGTGAAGGTCGCCGCCCAGTCGCCCTTGGCGACGGCCTCGATGCCGCCGGCCGGGCCGGGCAGGCCGTCGGTGCCGATGATCTTGACGTCCTTGCCGGCGCCCTTGGCAGCCAGCAGCGCGCCCGCCGCCATCATGTCGTTCGAGGCGTAGAGCACCTTGATGTCGGGATGCGCCTGCAGCATGGCGGCAAAGGCGGTCTGGGCTTTATCCGGAACCCAGTCGGCGGCCTGCTCGGCGACGACCTGGATTTTGGCGTTCTCCTTCACGCCGTCCTTGAAGCCGTTGAGGCGCTCCACCGCCGGCGTCGAGCTCGGCAGGCCTTCCAGCACCGCCGTCTCGCCGCCGTCGGGCAGCAGCGTCTTTGCCGTGTACTTCCCGGCCTCGAGCGCGATCTTGTAATTGTCGCCGCCGATGAAGGCGGTGTAGTCCTTGCCGGGATCGCCGACCGTCTTGCGGTCGAGCTCGATCACCGGAATGCCGGCATCCATGGCGCGCTTGACGGCCGGCGTCAGAGGGGCGGCCTCGAAGGGCGAGATCAGCAGGAGATCGACCTTCTGAGTGATGAAGTTGTCGACCTGCGACGTCTGCGTGTTGACGTTGCCGGCGCCGTCGGCGATCTGCAGCGTGAACTGCGGAACGTCCTTGGCCGCGGCCGTCAGCTCGTCATTGACGTGCTGGCGATAGGGCTCGGCGTTGTTGGCCTGCGAAAAGCCGATGACGAACTGGCCGTCCTTGGCGCAGGCCTTGACCATCGGGGCGGCGGCCTGGGCGGTGCTTGGCGATGCACAGGCCTGCGCCTGCCAGAAGCGCGGCCTTGAGGGCACGCTTCGATCCTCTCAGTGTGGTTTTCATGCTCACTCTCCTCCTCGTCTGGCCGGGGGCGGACAGACCTTTGGTTTCAGTCTCGGGGGTATGCTTGCCGCCGGCCTCCTACCTGCCCAATCCCTCGCGGCGGCGAACGAGGGATTGGAGCACTGCCGCCAGCACGATGATCGCGGCGGTCGCGAGCAGCTGCGTGGCTGGGGTGATGTTGTTGAGCTGAAGGATGTTGGCGAGCGCACCGAGCATGATGGTGCCGGCGACGGTGCCGACCATCGAGCCGGCGCCGCCGAACAGGCTGGTGCCGCCGATGACGACGGCGGCGATCGCCGTCAACTCGTAGCCCATGCCGTCATTGGCGCTGCCGAAATTGAACTGGCCGGCATGCACGATACCGGCAAGTGCTGAGGCAAAGCCAGTGATGGCGTAGACCGAGATCTTCACCATCGACACCGGCACGCCGGAAATGCGCGCGGCGCGCTCGTTGCCGCCGACGGCAAAGACGTAACGGCCGAAACGCGTGGTGTTGAGCACCACCGTGGCGATCGCGGCAAAGGCGATGAAGACGATGGTTGCCACCGGCACTGTGTTGTCGAACAGCCGCTCGCCCAGCACCGCGAACACCGGCGGCGCCAGGCCCGGGCCCTCGCCATAGGAGATGTTGATGTACTGGTTGCCGGAAACGATGAGCGCAAGGCCCCGCGCCGCCTGCAGGCCGGCGAGCGTGACGATGAACGGTTCCAACCGGAAGCGGGTGGAGATCGTGCCCTGGACGATGCCGAAGGCGATGCCCATGGCGAGCACGGCCAGAATGGTCGGGATCAGTCCGAAGCCGCCGGAGATCATCATCGTTGCGGTCACCACGGCGGACAGGCCGAGCACCGCGCCGACCGAGAGATCGATGCCGGCGGTGATGATGACGAAGGTCATGCCGATGGCGATGATGCCGGTCTCGGACACGGCGCGCACGATGTTGGCGATGTTGTCGGGGTTGAGGAACAGGATCTCGCCATGGCGCCTGGGCGAGAAGATGACGCCGCCGATCGCCACCAGCACGAGGCCGATCAGGCTCTGGAAGCGCACGATGATCGCCAGCGGATCGACGCGCCTCGCCGCCGGAGCAGCGGGTACCGAAGGGCTTGAAGCTGCCGGGCTGGCAGCCACCGAAATCTTCTGGTCCGACATCAGGCCTCCCTGCCGTTTGCCGCGGCAAGCACGGTGTGCTCGTCGACGCCGCCAATGAATTCCGCCACGTTGCGCCCCTGGCGCAGCACCACGATGCGGTCGCAAAGTCCAATCAGCTCCGGCATCTCGCTGGAGGCGACCAATATGCCGAGCCCCTGCGCCGCGAGTGCTCTCAGCCGCGCATAGATTTCGCCCTTGGCGCCGACATCGACGCCGCGGGTCGGCTCGTCGAGGAGCAAGAGCCGCGGATTGCCGAGAATTTCCTTGGCCAGCACCACCTTCTGCTGGTTGCCGCCCGAAAGCGCGCCGACGGAAATGTCCGGGTTCTTCGGACGGATGTCGAACTGGCCGAACGACTGTCTCACCGCTTCCGCCTGGCGGCGCGGCGACATCAGGCCGGCCGGCGAGATGCGGCGGATCACGGACATGACCAAGTTGAGGCCGACGGCCATTCGCAGCATCAGGCCGCTGCCGCGCCGGTCGTCGGTGACGAAGGCGATGCCGGCCTTGCGCGCCGCGTCGATGGAGTCGAGTTTCACGGGCTTGCCGTCGACTGCGACCTCGCCCTGCCAGCGTCCGGCGAGACCGGTGCCGTAGAGCGCGGACAGCAGTTCGGTGCGCCCTGCTCCCATGATGCCGGCCAGGCCGACGATCTCGCCCTCCTTGACCTCGAGCGAAATCCCGCTCGGCGGCTGCCAGCCGGCGCTTTCACGGGCGAGCCTGAAGCTGGCATCCTTGAGGCTGAGCAGCGTCTTGCCGGCGCTTCTGGCGCGCGCCGGGTAGAGTTCATCCAGCGAGCGGCCGACCAGAAGTCGAACCAGTTCGGCCTGCGGCGCGTGCGGCTCGGTGACGCCGGCGACGCGGCCGTCGCGCATCACCGTCACGCGGTCGGCGATCTCAGGCACTTCCTCCAGCCGGTGCGAAATGTAGACGATGCCGACGCCGGTAGCGGCGAGCTTGCGCATGATGTCGAACAGGCGCTCGACCTCTCCGACGGTGAGCGCGGCCGTCGGCTCGTCCATGATCAGCACGCGCGAGGCATAGGACAGCGCCTTGACGATCGCCACCACCTGGCGCTGGCCGATGGAGAGGTCGGCGACGAGGCGCGCGGGGTCGATGGCGAGTTCGATCGCCTCAAGCCGCCGCTTCGCCTCGCGGCGCATCGCGGGCACGTCGAGCAGGCCGCCCGGTCGCATCAATTCGCGGCCGAGGAAGAGGTTCGCCGCGACATCGAGCGAGGGCACCAGGTCGAGTTCCTGGAAGATTGTGGCGATGCCGGCTGCCTGCGCCTCGCGCGGGTTGTTGAAGGTGACCGGCTTGCCGTCGATCTGGATTTCGCCCTCGTCCGGCGTGTAGACCCCAGAGAGAAGGTTCATCAGCGTCGACTTGCCGGCGCCGTTCTCGCCAAGCAGCGCGTGAATCTCGCCGGGCTTGAGGTCGAAGTCGACGCCGCGCAGCGCCTGCACGCCGCCGAAGCGTTTCACCGCACCGGTGACCGAAAGCAGCGGCGCGCTCATCTCGGCCTCGCGCAGGACTGGCGTGCCTGCAGCCTTGCCTGCAGCCGCACGGCACGCGGCGCTGCGTGGCTGGAGGCGATGCGCTCGCTGAGCAGCGCCGCCGCCTGGTGCCCGATCTCGGTGCAGGGCTGTTCGACCAGCGTCAGGCGCGGCTCGAAGCAGTCGGCCCATTCGAAATCGTCGAAGCCGACCAGCGACAGGTCGCCGGGAATCGAAAGACCCTTCTCGCGGATGGCGCGGACTGCC
This sequence comes from Mesorhizobium sp. M4B.F.Ca.ET.143.01.1.1, assembly GCF_004792275.1. Lineage (NCBI taxonomy): Bacteria > Pseudomonadati > Pseudomonadota > Alphaproteobacteria > Hyphomicrobiales > Phyllobacteriaceae > Mesorhizobium > Mesorhizobium sp. M4B.F.Ca.ET.143.01.1.1. The sequence goes on along the minus strand of NZ_SRSR01000009.1, from coordinate 12,461 downwards.
CCGATCGTCGTCATGTTGTTGCCGGTGACCAATGCGGTGGGCGGCGTCGGCAAGGCCAGGATCGCATGCGTCGATGCCGTGGCGCTCGCCGTGTCGACATTCTCCGGCGAGACATAGCGCGGCAGGCATTCAAGTCCATTGGCGGCGAGCGATGCGCGAAACGCCTCGATGCGCTCGCGCGTGGTGGCCAGCCCCGGCTGGCCGGCAATATAGCCGATGCGCTTGTGGCCGAAGGACACGACATGGTCGATGAGGGCTTGCATCGCCGTGTCGTTCTCGACACCGATCTGGTCGAAGCGGTCGTCGGCGAAGCGGTCGATCAAAACGCAGGGCAGCTTCTTTTCGGCGAGATAGTCGATGGCGCGCTCGGGCGAGCCAGACGGCGCCAGGATGACGCCGTCGACGCGGCGCTGGTGGAAGGCGCGCACCACCTGAAGCTCGCGGTTCGGGTCTTCCTGCGTGTCGGAGAGGAACACCATCAGGCCGAGCCGGGCGCATTCGGCCTCGACCGCGCAGATGATGTCGGTGAAGTAAGGATTGGAAATCGCCGAGATGGCGAGCCCGACGCTGCGGGTCGAGGCGACCTTCAGCGAGCGCGCCAGTTCGTTGGGCTGATAGCCCATGGCGGCGATGGCCTCGTTGATCAGTCTCGCCTTCTCGGGCGAAACAAAGCGGGTGCCGTTGACAACGTGCGAGACGGTCGACACCGAGACGCCGGCGCGGCGCGCGACCTCAGCCATTGTCGGCATGACGGCTCGTGTGGAGTGCCCGCAAGCGCTCCTCCCTTGATTGCGTTTCCCGACCGCTCTTCGGCGGATTTATGGAAACCATAGAGCCATCGAAACGTTTGCGCAATCGATTCGATAAAAGCTCGCGACAAATTTTTTGTCGCGGGCTGAAAACTTGGAAATCAGGTGGTGAAAGCCAACCAGGCCGTGCCGGCGGCAAGCGTGACCAGCGTCAGCGGCAAGCCGACCTTGAAGAAGGCGGAGAAGGAAAGCTCCTTGCCCGCCGCCTTGGCCTGCTCGGCGACGATCAGGTTGGCGACAGAGCCGAGCAGCGTGAAATTGCCGGCCAGCGTCGAGCTCATCGCGACCACCAGCCAGGCGCGCTCGGGGTTTTCAAGCCCGGGGACAAAGGGCCTCAACGCCAGCACCGCCGGCACGTTGCTCATGATGTTGGAGAGCACGGCGGTGAAGCCGGAGAGCCGCCAGACATCGTCGAGTCCGATGTTTTTCGCCCAGGCGATCATCTCGGGCGTCAGCAGCGTCTTTTCGGCGCCGGCCACGACCACGAACAGGCCGGCGAACATGAACAGCAGCGGGCCGTCGATCTCCCGGTAGATGCGATGCGGCTTGATCGCGCGGGTGACGAGCAGGAAGGCGCCGGCAATCAGCGCCGCCTTGGCAACCGCAACGCCGGCGAAGAACGCAACCGCCAGCATGACGCAGACGATAACCGCCTTCAGCACCTGACCCGGCAGCATGCGGCCGCGATAGACTTCGGGACTGAGGTCCACGGTGCGGGCGAATTCGGCGCGGTAGGCGATGCGCAAGATGACGATGACGGCGAGAAGGCCGAACAGCGCCACCGGCGCGAGAGCGGCCGAAAAGGCAGGATAGGAAATGCCGGACAGCGCGCCGATCACCATGTTCTGCGGGTTGCCGGTGATGGTGGCGACACTGCCGCAATTGGAAGCCGTGCAGGTGGCGATCAGATACGGAACCGGGTTGCGGTTGATGACGCGCGTGACATGGACGACGATCGGCGCCATCACCAGGCAGATTGCGTCATTGACCAGGAAGGCCGAGAGCACGCCTGTCAGCAGCGTCACCATGACCAGGAGCATGAACGGCGCGTGCGCATGCTCGATGGCAAAGCCGCCGAGCGCGCGGAAGGCGCCCGAAACCTTCAGATGCGCGACCACGATCATCATGCCGAGCAGCAGCGTGATCGTATCGAAGTTGATGGCGCGGTAGGCATCCTCCATGCTGATCGCGCCGACGGCGATCATGGCTGCGCCACCGAGCAGCGCAATGCCGGCGCGATCGAGGCGCAGGCCCGGAAAGCGGCCAACGGCGACACCGGCATAGGTCAGGATGAGGATCAAAAGTGCCGCCGCGCCAGTCCATGTCATTGGCAGAAGTTCCGTCCGAACTCGCCGCTCCCCGGCAGATTCTGCCCGGCGGCATTCTTCGCTCCACCTTTAGCAAGCGGGCGGCAAAGCGAAAGCGGTGGAAGCGGTTGTGCGGTTGAAACTTTTCGTGCGACCCGACGATAAGGCCGCGGCGTCCGAACAAGACAGGCGGGTTTGCTCAGTGGCTAGTCTGCAACCGGCTTGCCCTCGGCGCTATCGTTGCGTTCCGGCTCCAGAATTCCAAACTCCTGCGATTTCAGCCCCTGCTCGGCCTTGAGGAACCCTTCCGCGGCAAGGCCGCGCCGTAGCAGTTCCCGCACGGCCGCCGACCGGCTCGGCATACGCTTTTCGAAGCGCCAGTTTTCCAGTGCAGCCAATTCGTCAGCCGTCAGCATGATCTGGAGCCGTTCAGGTCGTTCCAGTTCGCCCATTTGTGCCTCCGCCAAGACCAAAATGCAGTGAGTTAGTATCTGGCTCACTAACAGTAAAATTAGGATTTGACGCACATCCCGTCAAGGGTGAGCGATGGGTGATCGGCGCAAAGGCCCAACGATGAGGACAAGGCATCGACCAAGCAATCAACAGACTATACTAACTAATTGATTTTATTTCAATATTTTTGACATTGCGCTTGCTATCGCAATGTGTCGGGCGCATGCTCGAAAATGAGGGAAAACGCCTCACCGGAAGGCAACTGCCATGCGCGACAGCTATTCAAGCCAATTGCGGGAAGACCTCAACTCCCTGGTCCTGGCCGCGATCCATTCCACGGGCGTGGTCAATGTCGCTGTCGTGGCTGAGCGTGTGCGTCTGCGAAACCTCGACGAAAACGTCGCGCGCGAAGACCTCGAATATATGGTCGTGCAAATAGCCGAAACGTATGGGGCAGCCATGGAGTTCGACTGCGCGCTTGTCGCCGAGATGGCCGAGCGCGCCTGTTCGGCGACGCAGTAAGGAGAGGATGTCAGCACGAAGTTTCGGCCGGTCGCGCCGTCAATCCATCTCGTCAAGAGAGTTTTTCACGTATCGCAAAGGCGCTTCGAGCCTCCAGCTTACACCGTGCTCGCCGAACTCCAGCTGTCCGGTGCCGCCCAGCGCCTGCGGCGCGATCCGTTTCAGCACAACCGATCCGAATCCGCGACGTGTCTCTCCGTCCAAGGGCGGTCCATCGTGCTCGTGCCAGACAAGCCCGAAGGTTTCCTCGCCATCGGCGGCGGTGGTTATGGCCCATTCGATCTCGACCTGCCCGACCGGGTTAGACAAGACCCCGTACTTTGCCGAATTTGTCGCCAGTTCGTGGAAGGCGATGCCGAGATATTGGACGGCGTTCGGCTTGAGCATAATCACCGGCCCCTTTGCCGACAGGCGCGACTGCGCCGCGAAGACCCTTACCTGCGCCTCGACCAGTTCGGCGACCGTCGCGCCGCGCCACTCGGCATTGACAAGCAGATCGTGCGATTCCGAAAGCGCCAGGATGCGTTCGCGCACCTGTTCCAGAAAGACCTCCGGGCTGCTCGCTTGTTTGCTCGTCTCGCGGATCATCGAGATGATGACCGAATACTGGTTCTTCACGCGATGATTGACCTCGCGCATGAGCAGGCGGATGCGCCGTTCGCTCTCCTTGTGAGAGCTGATGTCGCGCGCGATTTTGGACGCGCCGATGATCCTGCCGATGCCGTCGCGTATCGGCGAGACGGTCAGCGAAACAGGAATGCGCGTGCCGTCCTTGCGCTGGCGCACCGTCTCGTAGGACGGCACGACCTCGCCGGCGCGAATGCGGGTGATGATCGAGACCTCCTCATCCAGGTGGTCGGGCGGGATGAGGATGGTCACCGGCCGGCCGATCGCCTCCGCCGGCGTGTAGCCGAAGAGGCGCTGCGCCGCGTCGTTCCAGCTGGTGATGATGCCGTTTATGTCCTTTGAAACGATCGCATCCATCGATGACTCGACAATGGAGGCAAGCCGCGTGCGGGCTTCGTCCGCCATGGTCTGCGTGCGCAGGTCGAGCAAGGTGTTGATTGCGCCGATCGTGTCACCGGTCTCGTTGCGAAGCAGGACGGGATGTGCGCTGAATGGGATGAGTTCCCCGTTGGGCCGCTCGGCAATCGCCCGCCCCCAGCGAACGTCCTTTTCTTCGCGCAAGGCAATGGCCATCGGGCATTCGTCGTGCGCCATCTTGCGACCGTCGAGATGACGCAGCTTCCACGATCCGCACCACCGATCCTCGTTGAGGACGGGACGATGCCCCCAAAGTTCGGCTGCGGCTTCGTTGAAGAATGTGATGAGGCCTTGCTTGTCGGTGGTGTAGACGGCGACTGGCAGCGCCTGCAGCAGATCGAAGGCATGGGCGCCCGGGAGCCCGATGCCGCCATGTTCAATCGTATCCACCGACCCCCTCGCCTTTCGATGCTGGAAAATTAACTCGACAAGGAATGCGCGTGAGGGATTTCGGTTCCCGGCGCGCGGTGTCCGGCCGCGAACGCCGGTTCCCGACTACGCTTGCGCAGTCGTCAGGGGCGGCAGGAGGTGTCGGCGACCTCCCCATCCAAATGAACTTGCGAGGGAACCATCACCGGCGCGAGCGGTTCCCCCAAAAGTCGCGACGCGACGAAGCCACAACCAAATGGAGACCGCCATGACCATGAGAATCCTCGCAGCCGCCTTGCTGACGCTTGGCCTCGGCACATCGGCGATGGCCCAGACCGCTGGCGACACGGCCGGCTCAGGCATGGCCGACGGCAGTGGAAAATCGGTTGTCGTCGACCCCGATGGCCCCAACACGGTCGATCCGAACGGCCCCAATGCCATCGATCCCACGCCGACCTACAGCATCGACGGCATGAGCCCCTATGCGACGAGCCCGACCCCGGATCAGAACTGTCCGGTCGGCCCGCAGGGCGCACAGCCTGACGCAACCGGGACATCGCCCGGGACAAGCACACCGACGGTGAACGACAATCATTGCGGCAAGTAACCGGCGTAGCGCCGAACTGAGGCCGCGAGCCGCCTGGCTTCGCGGCCTCCGCCGTTTCCAGCCGGGAACCGATCCGGCCGCTACGACGTTTGCCAATTTGTTTGTTCGTAAACATTTGAGCTCGAAACGATACCAGGGAGACAGGACGTGGCTTCATCGGCGCTCATCGGCATCCTGATCACGTTCCTGGTGATCATCCTCGTGCTCTACCTCGTCCAGCGCCTCCCGCTTGACGGCCGCACGCGACAGATCGCGCAGATCGTCGTTATCATCATCGGCATCGTTTCGCTGTTGAAGTATCTGGCCGTTTTCTGATCGTTTCTCTAAGAGAAGGATGTTCAAGCTGGGGTTGCCGATGAAGGCTCGTTCGATCGCATGGATTGCCGGCGCGTTGTTGTGTGCCGCCACCACGGCTCATGCCCGCCCCGACACGCGTGCAATGAGCTGCGAACAGGTACGGTCGCTGATCCAAAGCCAGCGTGCGGCCGTGCTGACCACCGGCCAAAACACCTACGAGCGCTATGTGCGCCAGTTCGGCAATGAATGCGACTGGCCGGAGGTGCCCACCGCCGCCTCCGTTCCGACGCGCGACGGCCAGTGCCGCGTCTACCGCTGCCAGGAGCCGGTTTTCGACTTCCCGAACTGACAACTCGCCGAAGCTGACAACCTGCGCAAACTGATTGCGGTGGCGTCGCCCTCGACGCCGCGCAGCGTGGAACCGTTTGCGCCTCGCGCGAATTGATTCGGGTTAGACATTTCCCGGCATGTTGTCGCGGCCGGCTGACCAGAGCGGCGCGACCCAGGAGGAAACAGCCATGTCCAGTGATGTCAGGCGCAGCGGCAGCTGCCTATGCGGCGGTGTCCAGTTCTCGGTGACGGGCGAGCCGCTTCGGATCGGGCTTTGCCACTGCAAGGATTGCCGCAAGACCAGCGGATCGGCCTACCAGGCCTTCGCCATCTGGCCGCTCGAAGCCTTCGAGACGGCCGGCATCGTCAGCACCTATGGCGGCAGAAGTTTCTGCCCGACCTGCGGCGGCCGCGTAACCACTGTCGGCGAGGAGGAAGTCGAAGTGATGCTCGGTAGCCTAGATGTGGCGCCGACGGAGCTCGAGCCCACCTACGAACTGTGGATCGTGAGGCGCGAACACTGGCTGCAGCCGTTGCCCGGCGCGCAGCAATTCGAACACGATCGCGTCGATGGCGAATCGCCGGCAGACGAGCCGGGAACTACGGCGGACAGTAACGAGGCGCCCTCGGACAACCTACTCCAGCGCAAGCTGGCCTAAGAGGCAGGCCGGCTTCCATCTGGATCGACGGGTAAATCGGCTTGCATTTTGCAACCGATGGTCGGTTTGCCGCTGCCCCAATGCTCAGTTAAGATTCGACTTGCGGTGGACTTCTGGAAACCGCTTTGGCCGGCGCGGTTCAGGCAACGTTCCCAACATTGCCGCGTCGGCCTCGCAGCCGTGCGGAGTTGTTCTTCAGGCAGACCGGCACAACCTTTGCTATTATTTTGCCAGTCTTGTAGCTTGGTTATCTTGTGAAGTACCAAGTTATGGTTGCGCTACCAGGCCAGACATTCTTTCCATGAAAGAAAATTCTCCCCAAGTTATTTTTTTCACGACATCAATTACGCTACCCAAGTACGCAAACCCTCTGACGCAACGTGATCCTTGATGGTCTTGTACAAAAGGCCACCTTGTTTCTTTTCGCCTATGTTACATACTATTGCGAATCTTGAAGCCGAACGGGGCGGTTTTCATGGCGGCGATGCCTGCAGGAGGTCGCAGCGTTCATCTGCGATATCCACCGATCGACGGGTTCTGGACCTGGGACATCAAGCGAAACCGTGTCTACGGTGACGCCAACCTCTCCGACTATTTCGGACTCACGCTCGAGGAGTTCTCGCGTGGCGCTCCCCTCGAAAGATGCATGGAAAGCATCGAGGCCGAGGACCGGCTGCGGGTCAATGTTGCGATCCGCCGGGCGGTAGAGCGCCGATCGAGCTTCCGCGAGGTCTGCAAAGTTCGTTCGGAGAAGATGGGCCTTCGCAAGATCCTGGCAGTCGGCCAATGCTATGTCGACAGCCTTGGAGAAGCGGCTGTCTATCCCGGCTGGTTCGTCGACCTGACGCAAGAAGAGGATTGCGAGGAGGCCTCCTTGCGCGAGATCCATCAGCATATCGAGCAGGGCAAGGAAATCTCGCGATCGATCGGACAGGATCTGCTGTTCTACTTGCTGGACAATGCCCACGAAGAGGTGCAGCTGCGTCTTGGCGGCGGATCGAGGAGGCGCAAATCCTCCTAGCGCGCACCCTAGCTTCCGGGCGGACCCTTGCCGTGCTTGCTGACTTCGGCAGTGACCAGACGGGCGAAATGCGACTGCGGCGAGCGCCGCTCAAGCAACTTGGCACGTTCGAGCGCCGTGTCGCCGTAGAATTGGACCAACACCGCGGCCGCGCTGGCCGCGTCTGCCTTCAGCTTGCCGATATCGGACTGCTCGCTGTGGCTCGAAGGGCCGTTCCTGGCAATCACATCCAGCATGGCTTGCAACTTGTCAGGAGTGCTGCCCTCGTCTTCGTGCATCGTCGCGGTCCGATTGGTCGCGCAAAATATCGACATTTCCGAAGAATGTCCAACAGCTTCGTTGATCGGACGCCGACACAACCGAGCACAGCTTCGCCGTGAGTCTCGCCAAAATCTTGATGCAAGCAACAGTCAGCCAGAATTCACATGCAGACATTGGGGGCAGCGATGGACCAGCCGAGCAAAATGGAAAACCTGCAGTTTGCGCAGGGGATCTTGCGTGAACTGCGTCAGAAAGCCGAAGCCGATGGCGAGAAGCTTCTGACCTATCTGATCGACATGGCTTATCTCGAAACCAGCGACCGCATCCGCGCGCACTGGATCGGGAACCATGAAAGCGACGGCCGTCGCGCCAAGGGCTAGATCCGGACGGCATTGGCGGCCGCGGCGGGAGCCCCGGGCGTTGCCGGGACCTGAACGCAAAAAAGCCCGCCGTGCCTTCTGGCACGACGGGCGAAATTGGTGGGATCGGCAAGTCCAGGCCGAGTTATCGACACAAGCAAGCCCGCGCCTCTCGCAGGGGACGCGGGCTGGATCGGGATGCCGGCCCCGATCAGGCAGCAAACCGTTACGCGCTGCCGGGGGATGAACTCTTAGCCAGAACTAATGTTCCGGCGCAGGCGGGAAAAACCTGCCGAGCACCGATCGGGCTTACGACGCCGCCTTTTCACGAACCGGAAGCTTCCACCCCGGCCTGACGAAATGGCAGGTATAGCCGTTCGGATATTTCTCCAGATAGTCCTGATGCTCGGGTTCGGCTTCCCAGAAAGGGCCGACCGGCGCGACCTCGGTGACGACCTTGCCCGGCCACAGGTGCGAGGCCTCGACATCGGCGATGGTGTCGTCGGCAACCCGCTTCTGGTCGTCGCTGGTATAGTAGATCGCCGAGCGATAGCTCATGCCGACATCGTTGCCCTGACGGTTCTTGGTCGTCGGATCGTGGATCTGGAAGAAGAATTCGAGCAGCGTGCGGTAGCTGATCCTGGCCGGATCGAAAATGATCTCGATGGCCTCCGCATGGGTGCCGTGGTTGCGGTAGGTGGCGTTGGGCACGTCGCCGCCGCTGTAGCCGACACGGGTCGAGATCACACCCGGATAGCGCCGGATCAAATCCTGCATGCCCCAAAAGCAGCCGCCAGCAAGCACCGCTCGTTCGGTGGAAGTCGCCATATCATATCTCCCTTGGATTTCTCCATAGATGGGGATTGTGGCGCTCTTCGTCCAGCCGCTCAAGCGTCCTGGTAAGGCCGCAGCGGCGACAGCCGCCTGGATTGAGGACGGGAGGACATCAAAATCAATTCTAGGGAAGCGGCAACGGTGTGTCACTCAAGGTCCGCAGGTATGCGATGAGGTCCGCTCGCTGCTTCTCGTCCTGCAGGCCCGGGAAAAGCATATCTGTTCCAGGCAACGCGAGCGCGGGATTTGAGATGAACAAATTGAGTTCCTCAAAAGTCCAATCGCCACCGGCATCCTTTAGACTCGACGAATACTCGACATCGCCTTGCGAGGCCTTCGGCCGCCCTACGATGCCCCACAGATTGGGCTTGGGATTCTTGACCCCCGGCACGACAAGATGACAAGTCCCGCACGTCTTGCCGAAAAGTTCTTTGCCCGATTCAGCGTTCGCCGATGCAAGTCGTGCCGAAATCGGCGCAATGGCCGGTCGGCTGGCGCCATGACTGCGCAAGTAGGCCACGACGTCGTCGTGACCACTCAGCTTGGCCAGATGTATGGGCGGACTTCCATTCGATGTCAGCGCGTTGACCTCTGCTCCGGCATCCACGAGATGGATGACGCACTGGAGGCAGCCATTCTCGGCAGCTACGTGAAGCGGCGTTTGCGCTTTCGCCACCTGATTTGGGTCGGCCCCGTTGTCGAGCAACAGCTTCACGATGTCAGCGTACCCGCCCTTGTTGGCGGCGTAGAGCGGCGTTCTTTGCCAACTGACGGGCAGGCTAACGTCCGCCCCACGCTTGATCAGAAGTTGTGCTAACTCGACATTTCCTTTTTCGCAGGCGATGTAGAGCGCCGTAACACCGTCAATTTCGTTAATGGCGGCGCCTTTGTCCAAGGCGGAAGCCACCGCTGCGACGTCGCCCTTCTTGACAAGATCATTCAAGTTGTTCGCCTGGGCGGGCAGTGTAAAAAGCCAAAGGACCCACAAAGTCCTTACTACGCAGATGCGTCCCAGCTTGATCATTGTGCCCTCTCATTGGTCAGAAAAAGCGCACAGGTTTGGCTCCGATTGCGGCTCCATGCACAGAACAAATATTAGCAGATGCTTATTCGAAGACCAAGGAGCGCGCGGCGCGGCAGATCACTCTTCGCTTGTCGGCTTGAATTTCCGCACAACGACCTCGAACAGAATGTCCGAGATCCACATCGCCGAGACGCCGATCAGGAAGGCGGCAGCCAAGGTCGTGGTGTCGTCGGCAGGATCGGGGATCGGCAGGCCGCTTGCCTTGAACCAGGCCACGGCCGGCAGCGTCAGATAGGCGGCGGCAAGCGCGCCGCAGATCGGCGAAGCGATCATTTCGCGCAGCTTGTAGCGGTGACGCGACAGGGCCCGCAATGCGCCGCCTGCCAGCCCCGCGGCCACCACAGGGCCCTTGATGCCCAAGAGATCGAACAGATCCTGCATCAGGGCCTCCAGCCGCAGAGTTTCTGGCCCTTGCGATTGTGCGCGAGCAGTGCCCTCGCTTCCTCGTCCGACAGCGCGTCAACAGCTTTGGCGGAGAGGCGCAGCGGCCTGGAAACGGCGCAGAAGCCGCCAGTGCTCGTGGTACATCCGGCCAAAGCCGCGGCAAGCAGCATGACAATCAATCCCTTGCCCATGCCTTCAACTCCTGTTTGGCCGCGCCCGCGGGCAGCGCGCCGATGTCGTTGTCGACCCGGTCGGCGAGCGCGCGGGCCGCTGCCTCGGATTTGGCCTGCCTGCTGCGCTCGGTCTCGGCCCCGGCGAACCGCTGGCGAAAGCCCCAGCCGAGCGCGGCGACGACCGAGGCCAGCAGGCCAAGGATCGCGGGATTGTCGGACAGAAAAGAAAGAAGCGCCGTCATGACAGCCACCACGCGACAAGTGCCGCAACGATGAGGAGCGCGCCCGCCAGCCAGGGCAGCGCCTGGTGCAGGAGTTCGGTCAAGACCTCGTTCATTTGGACCCCCTCACCTTTGCCAGTGGAACTTGCGAGCGAGCAGATACCAGGCCTCGGTGACCAGGCTGATCGCCAGGCCGATGCCGGTTTCGAGCGCCATCTGGATGTCGGGGTCGCCCGACAGGGCGGCAGCGTCGCCGGCGCCGAGCAGGCCGCGGGCGACGAGGATCGCCGCGCCGTAGCGCAGCGCGATGCGGATGATGACGGCAATCATGATTTCTTGCCTCCAAGGATCGGTTTGAAAATGGCGAGCAATAGCCGCCAGAACGCATTGCCGACGGGCGCGGCGAGATTGGGCGTTGCCTCTGGATGTGCGGCTTCAGTCGAAGGCGCGGACGAGGCCGGCGGTTTGGCCACCGACAACAGCAGCGCCTCGGCCCGTACCGAGCCGACCCGTTGGCTCCAGCCCCGGCCAAAGGTCGGCCAGGTCGACAGCCGCTTGAGAAACGCCAGACGCGCGTCGCACAGCTCATCGATGACGACATCGGCGGGCCGGGCCCTGACGGCACCGAGCGTGGCCGGACCGATCCGGCCGTCCTCGGTGGCGCCGACGATCGCCTGGAGGCATTTCGCTGCCCTGCCCGGCCCGCTGTTCACGGCAAAGTCGAACACGGCATAGTCGAGGCCGGCGGGGAGTTCGGCGCCGGCGACGGCATCCCAGTAGAAGCGGCGGTAGAGGCGAAATTCCTCGAACCAGTCGAGCAGCGTCGAAAACACCTTGAAGCGGCCGGACTGCATGCGGTCGAGCATCTCCATCAGCCCGGCCTCGACCGAGACCGAGCCGTCGGCGAAGCGGGCGTGGTTGCCGAGCATGTTCAGGCCGTGCGCGGCGTATTGCCTGGCGAGCGCGGTGCCTGCGCCTTCCAGCGTCTCGCGGCGGCCGTCGCGCGGCATGCCCATGGCAGCCATTCGCCCCAGGGTTTCAGGGCGAGCGCCTGCATCGCCGGTGTCTGCTGCGAGGCGCGCGCCGCCTTGGTGACGTAGACGACATCGGCCTCGCTGTCCCAGGCGAGCTCGACCGCGGCCGAGGGATGGTCCCAGCCGAAATCGAGCGCGCCGATGCGCGGCCACCAGCGCGGCAGCCGGAACGGCTCGCAGGCGATCATCTCCTCCGGCACCGGAAAGATGCGGCCCGAGCCCAGCACCGGAACGCCCTTCGCCCGCGCCTCGCGCTCATGCTCGGGATAGGCGGCGATGATCGCCGCGCGCTCGGCCGGCGTGTAGTGCTCGGCGTCGTCGATGGTCATGAAGGTGACGTGTCGGGACATGGCGGTCCTTTCCCTTCTCCCCTTGTGGGAGAAGGTGGATCGGCGCTCAGCGCCGAGACGGATGAGGGGTGCGCGAAGGAACACGGCGGCAGTGATTTTGCGGACGCCGGCGTCAAGCTGGAACACCCCTTGTGTGTCTGGAATCGTGCATTGTTGAGGGGTGCCACGGACCAGGTGCTTGCCTGATCCGTGGCGGCGGTCGAGAGCCCGTCACCCCTCAGGTAGCCTAAACCGTGGATGAGCTGGGGCCCGACCGCCTTCTTTTGTGAACCCGAACAGTTGCAAGGGGCAAGCCCCCGCACACAAGGAAGGGACCGAGAAGATGGCTGCAGGAACGGTTCAG
>NZ_SRSR01000098.1:0-438 GCF_004792275.1 Mesorhizobium sp. M4B.F.Ca.ET.143.01.1.1 | reverse complement strand
AGATGCCTGTTCCCCCACAGAACGATGTCGTCATAGTCGTCGCAGGCCGCCATCGTGCCGCAGACAACCAAAAGCAGCACCTCGCTCAGCGGATACATCACCTTGCAGGACTGGCGATTGTCCTTGATCGCCGAAAAATGCTCCAAAAGGCTCTTGCGGCGCGGCGTAGCAACTTCGCTCATGGCTTCCTCCGAATCTGCGGAAGCCTCTTTGAATCACGCTAACCTGCGACAGACCACAAATTACACGCCGTCGTTAACCTGAACTCGTTGCCCTGCCGTTAGGGCGGATGCGCCTTGACATCGCATTCTCGTTTATATAGGGCAATCGTAGCATTTGGAATGCCGTTCCATTAAGAGGAGATACTTGGGATGGAGGATGCATGCATCATGAGTGTTCAGGGCCTGGCGGCACGGCAACGGGAAGGCCACTCGCTCG
>NZ_SRSR01000097.1:0-439 GCF_004792275.1 Mesorhizobium sp. M4B.F.Ca.ET.143.01.1.1 | reverse complement strand
GGAGCAGCCGCGCAGCGGCGTCGCGGAGACCCGAGGATCCATGCCGGGACCTCGGTCGTGGGTGCAGCGCTGCAGAATTCCGCACCGTTGCGGCGCCCACATGTCGCGGCATGGATCCCTTGGGCTGCAGAGCAGCTCCAGGGGTCTGCGCCGCGTCGCTCCGCTCCTTGCTCCGCCCGTGGATGACGAAGTCGGTGGGGTGTCTACGCCACATGGCCAAGGCGGCGCGCCCGCACCCCTACTGCTGTTCGGCGAACATCAGCCTGGTCTTGGTGCCGTCCATGCCAGGCGACAGGCTGCGCTGGATCAGCGCTTCGACGTGGTCGTTGCGCTGGCGGGCCGAATCGGCGCCCATCACCACCACGATCAGCTGGCGGCCGTCGGCGTCGTAGGAGGTGACGATGTTGAAGCCGGACGCCCTGATATAGCCTGTCTTGAT
>NZ_SRSR01000096.1:0-440 GCF_004792275.1 Mesorhizobium sp. M4B.F.Ca.ET.143.01.1.1 | reverse complement strand
ACCGAGCGCGGCCGGCCGAGGATGATCGTCAGCGACAATGGCAGCGAGTTCACCTCGAACGTCATCCTCTCCTGGGCGGATCAGAACCGCGTCGAATGGCATTACATTGCGCCCGGCAAGCCGATGCAGAATGGCTTCATCGAGAGCTTCAACGGCCGACTGCGTGATGAACTGCTCAACGAGACGCTGTTTACCTCGCTGGCTCAGGCGCGCGTAGCCATCGCCCTGTGGCGCGCCGACTACAACACGGCGCGGCCGCACTCCCAAATCGCCTGGCAGACACCGGCCGAGTTCGCCAGCACCTTCAATCCGCGACGGTCGCTCGCGCTGCGCTATGCCAAAGGCTCCGCGCCAGCGCCCGTCGCTTCACCCGCCCAGCAGGGCACAACCCACGCCGGAAACGAACTCAAAACTGGATAGAAACTGGGGGCAACGTCAAG
>NZ_SRSR01000095.1:0-441 GCF_004792275.1 Mesorhizobium sp. M4B.F.Ca.ET.143.01.1.1 | reverse complement strand
GCGTTTCCTGGTAGGGCGAGGAGAGGAACAACTCTACGTTCGTGTATTTGTGCACGTAAGGCGCTGTCGTCGCATCTATGAGCAGGAGCGAACCCTCCGGGTTGGTGAGGGCGTCGAACTGGACTATGCGAGAGGGCGCCTTTTCACCACGAGCGCTCATGGGAGCGTCCTTTTCTGTGAGCTGGGCGGTCAGGGTCGGCACATCATAGAAAATGGCGTCGAGCGCCGTATTGAACAAACGGCAGGCCCGGATGGCAGGCTCAATGACCTGAGGCGGCGGCTCAAACAAATTGAGAAAGGTCTGCTCCGACTGGGTCGGCAGGTTGTCGCCGATCGGCATGATCAAGCCCTCGTCACAATCTCCATCGAACCTTACCACCGTCTTTGTTGCGGTGCAGCATAATTGCGGTTCGGTTGCGCGAAATCAGACGACGAGGGGCC
>NZ_SRSR01000094.1:0-442 GCF_004792275.1 Mesorhizobium sp. M4B.F.Ca.ET.143.01.1.1 | reverse complement strand
GTCTCGCCATAGCCCTTGCGTTCAATCAGCGCTTCGAGACCTGTGCCTGTCCGCGCGGCCTCCATCGCCAGCGAATAGACGCTGCGCGCGCTGTTGATGATCCTGGTCTTGCCGCCGCCGTTGCGAGCGACGACGCGGATCGTCTCGGCGTCGTCGAGGATTTGGGAGATCAGCATGTTTGAATCCTCTCTCATCTTGCCTGGCTGCCCGCGGGCAAACCCTTACCGGCGCAGCGCGAAGCAATCCGCGCCACGGTTGAAATCCTTCGTCCGGATTGCGCTCGCGAGCCTGGTCCCTGCGTGGGACTTCTTGGCGCCGACGGGTTGCCGGCAGTTTCGCGATCTAGAACCCGTATGCCTCCTGAACTTTGTTCCGGCCCTTAAGCCTTGTTCTTGTTGTAGACGTCGAAGATGACGGCGCCGAGCAGCACCAGGCCCTTGAC
>NZ_SRSR01000093.1:0-453 GCF_004792275.1 Mesorhizobium sp. M4B.F.Ca.ET.143.01.1.1 | reverse complement strand
CGGCCCGCCCCTTTGCGATAGCTCGAGCTTGCTTGGTCAGATAGCTGATGAACGCCTCAACCGTCTGGACCTTAGCGCGCGCAGACAGGTCGCCAAGCCTCATCTCGCGGTCGGTCGCTTCTGCGAACAGCTTAAGCATCCGATCATCGGTGATGCGAGTGGTGGCGATGATGCCATAGGCACGGGGAACTCCAAATTCCCGCCTAAAGTTCAAAAAACGTCGTGCCACGACGAGGTCGTAACGAATCCTCGTGAGCATTCGACACTGACGACTATTAGAACGGTCACCGGTAGCGCCCGAGACGTCAATCGGTTTTCAGCCACAGATAGGATTCAGCGAACGGTTGCGGTTGCGATCGGTGGAAGAGCCGATTTGTCGGTCGCGTTGCAGACGGGCCGAAAGGTCGGATGCCTCTCGAGGCGATGCCAACAGTCCGAATGGCTCTAGTCGAC
>NZ_SRSR01000092.1:0-454 GCF_004792275.1 Mesorhizobium sp. M4B.F.Ca.ET.143.01.1.1 | reverse complement strand
GAAACTCCAAGGGTTTGATTGATTTTGAGGAGACCATATGGCGGCCAGACATCGCGCGTTGCTGCTGCTGTCCTTGCCTTTCGCTTTGGGGCTTCCGCTGGCCTGGCAGCACGTGTCCGCCGAGGAAGCCGTAATGTCGGCAACCTTCGCAGGCAAACCTTGGACGGCGTCTTTCACCCTGGCCCAGATGATGCAGATGGCCGGCAAGCCGATGCTGAATCTCTCGGGAACCGAGCAAGGCTCACCTACCATGACCTTCAATTCGATGCTGGTGCTGAAAGATCCCAACGACTTTGCCGGCAGCTATCCGCTCAAGACCGGCTCCGCCGCGAACAGCGCCAACTTCAACATTCTCGATTCCGGCGCCATGGTCGGCCATGTCCGCTTCGGGAGCGGCGAGATCGTCATCGACAAATACGACGCCGCGAGCAGGACCGTCTCTGGCCATTTCAGC
>NZ_SRSR01000091.1:0-459 GCF_004792275.1 Mesorhizobium sp. M4B.F.Ca.ET.143.01.1.1 | reverse complement strand
GTGCCAGGTCCTGTTCCCGTAACAATGGTACCGCCGCCGCCCACGGCAACGAGACGCGATGCGTCCACAAAGACAAGATCATACAAGGACTGATTGTTTGGGAGTTCTGCCTGGCCCCATTCCCCATCGTTGTAGAAGTAGAGGCAACCTCGTGCGGCATGCTTGGGGCGGCTGTGGGTGTATCCGCAGACCGCCAGTTTGTTCGGGCTGATCGCGGCGATGCCCTCCAGGAAATTGTTTGCCATTCCATCGACGTCACGCTCGCAAATCCGGACCCATTCATCCTTCCTGGGTCTGAAATAGACTTGGGAACCGTCGCGGCAAACATAGAGGATGCCCGCCTTCTGGGTGATTCCAAGCGTCGAACCAAGATCCTCGGCATCCTCGCTGAGGACGCCGGCACCGGGGATCTTTTCGTAGTCCACGTCCTCGGTCAGAAAGTAGAGGTCGCCCTCGTTG
>NZ_SRSR01000090.1:0-459 GCF_004792275.1 Mesorhizobium sp. M4B.F.Ca.ET.143.01.1.1 | reverse complement strand
AAAGGGACGAAGCCAGCATCAAGGCGGGAGACTTCTTCACCAGCCTCCGAAGCGCAGTCAACGTTCAAAGACGGAGTTGCCAGGTAGCGGCAGCGGTCAGATTTTCTATGCCCGCACTAATCCGCCCCGCGCGCACCGGCGCGAAGGTTCTCAGCCGTTTGGTGCCAGTCCAGCGCCCATCGTCCGCGAAAACCTCAATGGACCCCCGGTCGAGGAAAATGCGCAAGCTCTTTGCCCTTGCTCCGCGTGCCAGATAGCGCGGCGAGGTTCTGTCTGATGACGCTTCGTACAGGATCGCCAAGCCATCCGCGTTCTGCTCGACGCCGAGTTCGAGATCGGGATGCTCGAAATCGATCCTAAAGGCCGAACCGGGTGCCGCGAGTTCAAGCAGGATTTCGACAGCTCCGTCGCCAAGGTCCATGCGCCCGCCATCCTGGAGGGCGTGGGTGTCGAGCATGC
>NZ_SRSR01000008.1:0-301744 GCF_004792275.1 Mesorhizobium sp. M4B.F.Ca.ET.143.01.1.1 | reverse complement strand
GTCGGCAAGCCGAAGATCGTCGCCGTCGTGGCCGTCATGCGAAAGCTGCTGACCATTCTCAACGCCATCATCCGCGACCAAAAACCATGGCAAACAGCTTGACAGCCAAGACAGTCGCTCTCCCCGTATAGTGACGGGGAGAGGGGCGCTGTCGCCGGCGGTTTCGCCACTGACCAACGTTGCGGGTGCCGGCAGGCGGATGAGGGGCAGCGCTGTCGTTTGAAGTCATAGGCGCGATTCGATCAGAGATCATCGCCTTGACTATTCGAACCGCCGCTTGGCTCTAAACATAAACTGTGATCAGATGATCACGCTTGCTTCGGCGGGCGCACTCGGCATCGCACATAGCTTCTGCCGGCATCTGAGGAAAGCAAAACCGTGGCTCTGGGCTTCGAACCCGTATCGGGACGCATCACCGTCCAGGATGGCGTCTACCAACAGCTCCGCCATGCCTTGATGGTCGGCAGCTTCGATCCGGGACAGGTGCTGACCATCGCCGCGCTGGCCGAGGCCTTCGGCACCTCGAACATGCCGGTGCGCGAGGCCCTGCGGCGGCTAGCGGCGGAGAACGCGCTGGAGATCTCGCAGAACGGCTCGGCCTGCGTGCCGGTCGTCACGCGGGCGCGGCTCGACGACCTCTGCCGTGCCCGCCTGGCGGTCGAAGGGCTGGCGGCCGAGCTCGGCGCGCCGCGCCTGACAGCGGTCGAGATCGCCAGCCTGCAGCGCATCACCGACGACCAGCAGGCGATCGGCCGCGACGGCAGCATCTACGAGCTGATCGCCAAGAACCAGCAGTTCCATTTCATCATCTACCGCGCCTCAGGCTCGGACGTGCTGTTTCAATTGATCGAAACGCTGTGGCTGCGCTTCGGCCCCTATATGCGGCTGTTGTCCAACCACGTGGCGCCGCTGATGCGCGCCGGAACCATGGAACCGTCCGGCCGGCATATCGCGATCATCGCCGCGCTGAAGGACAAGGACTTTGCTCGCGCCCGCGACGAGGTGGTGGCCGACATCACGGCGACCCAGATGACGCTGCGCGCCATCTGCCCCGATGTGCCAGAGCCGAAGACGGTCGACTTCACCGGTTTCGGCAAAGCTTCCTGATCTTCCTCGGCGTTGGGCTGACCCAAAGACCGAGAAGGTCCTGTCGCGGCCGCGCTGGACCAAAGCAATCGGCTGCCTTTGGCACCCTGCCGTTTTTCTTTAGCCTTAAAGGATTGATCCTCGCTCCGTTTTGTGATCACATGATCACAAGGGAGCGAGACAGAAGATGTCCGGCTATTTTCTCTACCACTCGATCGGCACTTTCCCCGGCAAAGGCGAGCGGATGGCTGCCGCGCTGGCGGACTTCTCCGGCATCTGGTCGGCGGAAGACGATGGCCAGTGGCCGGCGGCGCTCGCCACGCGGCAGCGCTTCATCGATGCCTGGATCCGGCTGATCGAAGCACCACACGGCACGCTCACCACGGCCGAGAATGTCACCGCCGCGCTCTACAGCCTGATCGGCGCCTTGCCCTCCGAGCGTCTGGCGGGAAAGCGCCTGCTGGTTGCCGCCGACTGTTTTCCGAGCCTGCATTTCCTGCTGGCAGGCTTGGCCCAACGTTTCAGTTTCACGCTCGACACCGTGCCGCTCAGGCCTGGCGAAAGCTGGGTGCGCGACGAGGATTTCGTCGCCCGCTGGCAAGAGGATGTCGGGCTGGCGCTCATCACCTTCGTGACCTCGACGGCCTCGCACCGCTGCGATGTGGCGAAGCTCGCGGCGCATGGCCGCGCGATGGGCAGCATCGTCGGGGTCGACATCACGCAGGGTATCGGCGTGGCGCCATTTTCCGTTGCCGCGACGCCGGTCGATTTCGTCGTCTCGACCTCGCTCAAATGGCTGTGCGGCGCCTCCGGCGCCGGCATTTTGCAAGTCGCGCCCGACCTTCTTTCGACATGCCGGCCGGAGCTGCGCGGCTGGTTCAGCCAGCCGAATCCGTTCTCCTGGGATCTCGACGCTTTCAGCTACGCAAGCGACGCGCGCCGCTTCGACCACGGCACGCCAGCAATCCTGGCCAGCGTCGCCTCGCTGCCCGGCCTGCAATGGCTGGAAGAGACCGGCATCGACGCCATCCGCGCGCAGAACGCGGCGGATGTCGGGCGCATCATCGACGCCGCGATGAGCAATGGCTGGACGATCCGCTCGCCGCTCGATGCGAAGAAACGCGGCGGCAGCGTGATGATCGGCCTGCCGCCAGGCGTCGAGGCGGCGAAGCTCGTCGCGACGCTGCGCGATGAGCGGCTCTATTGCGACGCCCGCGGCACGACGCTCAGGCTGTCGCCCGGCATGGTCACGACGAGCGCGGCGGTCGATGCGCTGATCGCGCGGCTGCGGGAGCTGATCGGCTCGCGTCAGCGCCGCGCATCCTGATTTCAGGCGCCGCCTCGCCTGCGGCGTCCGGGAGCTGGACGCCGAAAGGGGCGGAAGAGGAAATGCGCCACGCGAAGTGGCCGAACCAGAGGGAAGCAACATGTTCAAACGTCTAGGACTGATTGGCGTGGTCATCGCTGCCAGCGTCGCCTTCGCCGCGCCCGCCTTCGCCGACAAGATCATGGTCGGCGCCTACCCGGCCAACCCGCCATGGGAATACAAGACCGATTCCGGCGGCTTCGAGGGTTTTGAGGTCGATGTCGCCAACGACGTTGCCAAGCGCATCGGCGCCGAGGTCGAGTTCCAGGATCTCGGCTTCCAGGCGCTGTTCGCGGCGACCGCCTCCGGCCGCATCGACTTTGCCGTGTCGTCGATCTCGATCACCAAGGAGCGCCTGCAGAACCAAGGCTTCACCCAGGCCTATTACGACAGCGACGGCACCATCGTCGGCAAGGCGGACTCGACCATCAAGACGCTCGACGACTTGAAAGGCAAGACCATAGGCGTCATCGCCGGCTCGACCGGCGAGGCCTATATGAAGGAGAACGCCGGCAAGCTCGGCGTCGCCGAAACCAAGAGCTACAACGCCCAGCAGGACCTGCTGCTCGACGTGCAGAACGGCCGCATCGACGGCGGCGCCGGCGAACTCGCCGGCTTCCTGTTCGCCATCAAGCAGATGCCGGCGCTGAAGATCCTGGTGCGCATTCCGACTGGCGAGCGCTTCGCCATGATGACCAAGAAGGGCCACCCGCTGCTCGAAAAGGTCAACGACGCCATCACCGCGATGAAGAAGGACGGCACGATGGCCGCGATCCACAAGAAGTGGTTCGGCGTCGATCCGGAAGCCGGCACCAGCACGGTGACGCCGGGGCCGATCCCGCAATAGGGCCAGCAGTCGCAAACTCGCACGAGAGCGCCGGTCACGGCCGGCGCTCTCGCTTCGACCATTCGGATCCGCCTGCGCGGCGGGCCGCGTCTAACGGGTGACGCCGATGGAGCTGATCGACACCTTCTTCAACTGGGGCATCCTCGTCCGATCGTTTCCGATCCTCATCCGCGGGCTCGGCAACACCATCCTGCTCGGCTGCGCCGCAATCGTCTTCGGCACCATTGCCGGGCTGGCGATCTGCCTGATGCGGCTCTATGCGCCGAAGCCGCTGAGGCGGCTGGCGATCCTCTACATCGACATCTTCCGCGCGCTGCCGATCCTGGTGGTGCTGATCCTGATCTATTACGCCCTGCCCTTCGTCGGCATCCGCCTGTCGTCCTTCGTGTCGGCGGCCCTTGCCTTGTCATTGGTGCTTGCCGCCTTCACGGCGGAAGTCTGCCGCGCCGGCATCGAGAACATTCCCAAGGGCCAGTTCGAGGCTGCCGCAGCGCTCGGCCTGCCGTTCTGGGTCGCCATGCGCAAGGTGATCCTGCCGCAGGCGATCCGGGTCGTCATCCCGCCGCTGACCAGCAACTGCGTCTCGGTGTTCAAGGACACCGCGCTGGCCTCGGTGGTGGCGATGCCCGACCTTCTGAAGCAGGCCACCGACGCGCAGGCGCTGATGGCCAATCCGACGCCGCTGATCGGCGCCGCAATCATCTATCTCGCCTTCCTGTGGCCGCTGGTGCGGCTGGTCGGCTACCTCGAAGAGCGCGGCAAGGCCCGGTCCGGCGCGCACTGATCCCACCCGAACGGCATCGATACACTGAAGGAGACGTCCGTGAACCAACACCATATCTCGAAGGCGCAGGACGGCGCCGCTTCGTTCCCGGTGGAAAAGATCCGCGCCATGTTCCCGGCGCTCAGCCAAGCGGGCGAGTTCATCTTCATGGACAATGCCGCCGGCGCGCAGATCCCGCAAAGCGTGCTCGACGCGGTGACCAACCATCTGGTCAGGCACAATGTGCAGCGCGGCGGCCGCTATGGCCGCAGCGTCGCCGTCGACCGGTCGGTCGCCGAGGCGCGCGACAGCGTGGCGCTTTTGATCAACGCCTACAGTCCGTCGGAAATCTGCTTCGGCATGAACGCCACCTCGTTCATCCGCCTGGTCAGCCTCGGCATCGGCCAGATGCTTTCCGAACGCGACGAGATCGTCGTCACCGACATGGACCATGACGCCAACATCGCCACATGGCTGGCGCTGGAGCAGGCCGGCGCCAGGTTCAAATGGTGGCGCATGCGCGAGGACGGCAATCTGCATGTCGACGATCTCAAGCCGCTGCTGTCGGAGCGCACCCGCCTCGTCGCCTGCACGGTGACCGCGCATTCGATCGGCTCGATCGTCGATGTCGCCTCGGTGGCGAAGATCGCCCATGCGGCGGGCGCCGAGGTGTTCCTCGACTGCGTGCATTACGGCCCGCACGGTCTGATCGACGTGCAGGCCTGGGACTGCGACTATCTCGTCTGCTCCGGCTACAAGAATTTCTCGCCGCATATGGGCTTTCTCTGGGGCCGCTTCGAAACGCTGAAGCGGCTGCCGACCTTCCGCGAGGATTTCATCCCCGACGAGCCGCCCTACAAGGTCGAGGCCGGCACCTTCATCTACGAGAACGTCTCCGGCATGGACGCGGCGGTGCGTTATCTGGAATCGGTCGGCCGCAATTTCCTGGCCGAGAACAACCGCTCGCGCCGCGACAACATCGTTGCCGGCATGAACGCCATCCGCGACTACGAGCTGATGCTGGCGCGCGAGATGCTGAAGGTGCTCAAAGATTGCGGCGCCACCATCTACGGCGTCGCCGACGAAGCGCGCCTGCATGAGCGGGTGCCGACCTTCTGCTTCAACATCGGCAAGCTGTCGCCGCAGCGGATCGTCGAGGAGATGGCCGAGCTGCAGATCGGCATCCGCGACGGCCACATGTACGCGCCACGGCTGATGAAGCGGCTCAACCTGTCGATGGACAGCGGCGCCATCCGCGCCTCGCTGGTGCACTACAACACGGTTGAGGAAGTGCACAAATTCGGCGAGGCGCTGCGCGCGATTATCGCCAAGCTGTCGTGATCTGACGACCTTTGATCCGAGCCTGCGCAGGTCATCGGGAGGGGCTACCTCCGCGTCGTCATCCATAGGCGGAGCAAGGAGCGAAGCGACGCGGCGCAGACCGAGGATGACGAAGGGACGTTTACGCCGCCTTCTTCTTGGCTAGCCTTGCCTTGATCGAACTGACGTCGGCGCGCGGCGTCGCGGCGAACAGGGTCTTGGTGTAGCTGTGCTTGGGGTCTGCAAAGACCTCGTCGCGCGGGCCGTATTCGACCGCCTCGCCGAAATACATCACCATTACGTCGTCGGCGATGTAGCGGACCACCGACAGGTCGTGGCTGATGAAGACATAGGTGAGCTGGAACTCGTCCTGCAGGTCGGCGAGCAAATTGAGCACCTGCGCCTGCACCGAAAGGTCGAGCGCCGAGACCGGCTCGTCCAGCACCAGCAGGCTCGGATTCAGCATCAGCGCGCGGGCAATGGCGATGCGCTGGCGCTGGCCGCCGGAGAACATGTGCGGATAGCGGTTGTAGTGCTCGGGTCCGAGGCCGACCTTCTTCAGCATCTTCATGGCCAGGTCGCGCCGTTCCTCGGCCGGCTTGTCGGTGTTGATCAGCAACGGCTCGCCGAGCACGTCGCCGATCTTCTGGCGCGGGTTGAGGGAGCCGTACGGATTCTGGAAGACGATCTGCACCTTGCGGCGCATCTCCTTCGACAAACCGTCCCTGGCGATGTCGACCTTGTTGCCGTCGATGAACAATTCGCCCGATGTCGCCGGATCGATCAGCGTGATGATACGGGCGAGCGTGGACTTGCCGCAGCCGCTTTCGCCGACGATGGCAAGCGTCTTGCCCTTGTCGACGCTGAAGGAGACGCCCTTGACCGCATGCACCGTGCGCGCGCCGCGGAACAGGCCGCCGCCGACATGGTAGTCGCGCACGATGTTCTTGCCTTCGACGACCCTGGTGCTCATGAGGCGACTCCGGTACTTGCCCCCTGGGGCGCCGGTTCGAACAGCATGTCGGAGACGGTCGGCAAGCGGTCGCCGACGGCGTTCTCCGGCAGCGCCGAGAGCAGCGCGCGCGTGTAGTTGCTCTTCGGGCTCTCGAACAGCGACAGCACGTCGGCCTCTTCCATCTTGCGGCCCTTGTACTGGACGATGACGCGGTCGGCGGTCTCGGCCACCACGCCCATATTGTGGGTGATCATGATCAGGCCCATGCCGTATTTGGCCTGCAACGAGACCAGCAGGTCGAGGATCTGCTTCTGGATGGTGACGTCGAGCGCCGTGGTCGGCTCGTCGGCGATCAAGAGCTTCGGATTGCAGGCAATGGCAATCGCGATCATGACGCGCTGGCACTGGCCGCCCGACATCTGGTGCGGGAAGGAGTTCAGCCGCTCCGCCGGCTCGGGAATGCCGACCTGCTTCAGGAGTTCGATGGCGCGCGCCCGGCGCTGCGCCCGGTCCATGCCCATGTGGAAGCGCAGCACTTCCTCGATCTGGAAACCGATGGTGAAGCACGGATTGAGGCTGGCCATCGGCTCCTGGAAGATCATCGACATGTCTTTGCCGACGATCTTGCGCCGCTCGGCAGGACTGAGCTTCAGGAGATCACGGCCGGCAAAACTCATGCGATCCGCGGTGACCGTGGCCGTCCAGGGCAGCAGCCCCATCACCGCCAGCATCGACACCGACTTGCCGGAGCCGGACTCGCCGACGATCGCCAGCACCTCGCGCTCGTCGACATGGAGCGAGACGCCGTCGACGGCGCGGAACGGACCGGATGCGGTCTGGAACTCGACGACGAGATTCTGGATGTCGAGCAGCGCCATCACGACCTCCTGAGCTTGGGATCGAGCGCGTCGCGCAGGCCGTCACCGATCAGGTTGATGGCAAGCACGGTGATCAGGATGGCAAGACCGGGGAAGGTCACCACCCACCAGGCGCGCAGGATGAACTCGCGCGCCGAGGCGAGCATGGTGCCCCATTCGGGCGTCGGCGGCTGGGCGCCGAGGCCGAGGAAGCCGAGGGCGGCGGCTTCCAGGATGGCGTTGGAGAACGACAGCGTGCCCTGGACGATCAGCGGCGCCAGGCAGTTCGGCAGGATGGTGGCGAGCATCAGGCGGAGATGGCCCGCGCCGGCGACCTTGGCGGCCACGACATACTCCCGGCTCTTCTCGGCCATCACCGCGGCGCGCACCAGGCGGGCGAAATGCGGCTGCAGCACGAGCGAGATCGCCAGCATCGCATTGAACAGGCCGGGGCCGAGGATGGTGACCAGCACCAGTGCCAGGAGCAATGACGGGAAGGCGAGGATCAAGTCCATGACGCGCATGATCGCGACGTCGACCCAGCCACGGAAGTAGCCGGCAAGCAGGCCGAGCGTGATGCCGCCGGTGAGTGCCAAAGTCACCACCACCGCGCCGATCAGCAGCGAGAAGCGCGCGCCGTAGAGCAGGCGCGAGAGGATATCGCGGCCAACCGCATCGGTGCCGAGCAGATACTGGGCGCTGCCGCCGGCCTGCCAGGCCGGAGGCCTCAGAAACGCGGTCTTGTCCTGGACGTCGGGCGCATAGGGCGCGAGCAGTGGCGCGAAGAGCGCCGCCAGAACCAGGAGGATGAAGACGAACAGGCCGATGACGGCGCCGCGGTTCACCGAGAAATAGTGCCAGAAGGTCCTGAAGCCGGTGAGGCGGTCCGGGCTGCCGCTGGCCATCGGGGCGATTTCGGTCGACTGGCTCATCACGCGGCCCTGATGCGCGGGTTGATGACGGCATAGAGCACGTCGACGATCAGGTTCACGGCCATGACGATGAGGGCGATCAAAAGCAAGCCTGACTGCACGACGACGTAGTCGCGCTTGAAGATGGAATCGACCATCCACTTGCCGATGCCCGGCCAGGCGAAGATCGTCTCGGTGAGGATGGCGCCGGCAAGCAGCGTGCCGACCTGCAGGCCGATGGTGGTGACCACCGGGATCAGCGCGTTGCGCAAGGCATGCACGCCGATAACCCGCGCCGACGACAGGCCCTTGGCGCGCGCGGTGCGGACATAGTCCTCGCCCAGCACCTCGAGCATGGCCGAGCGCGTCTGGCGGGCGATCACCGCCAGCGGGATGGTGCCGAGCACGATCGCCGGCAGCACGAGGTGACTTAGCGCCGAGCGGAAGGCATCCCATTTGCCGTAGAGGATGCTGTCGATGGTCATGAACCCGGTGATCGGCTTGAAGAAGAACTGCAGGCCCATGCGGCCGGAGACCGGCGTCCAGCCGAGATAGCCGGAAAAGAAGATGATCAGCAACAGGCCCCACCAGAAGATCGGCATCGAATAGCCGACAAGGGCTGTGCCCATCAGCGACTGGTCGAACCACGAGCCGCGCTTGACGGCCGCGAAGATGCCGGCCGGGATGCCGAGCACCATGGCGAAGATCATGGCGAAGAACGACAGTTCCAGCGTTGCCGGGAAGAGCGTCTTGAACTCCTCGATAACCGGCCGCTTGGACGAGATGGAAACGCCGAAATCGCCGGTGGCGACCTCGCCGACATAGCGCGCATATTGCTGCCAGATCGGCAGATTGTAGCCGAACTGTTCCTTGAGCTCTTCGTAGCGCGCGGGCGTCACGCCATGCTCGCCGGCCATGGCGAGGATGGGATCGCCGGGCAGCAGCCTGACGAAGGCGAAGGCACAGATGGTGATGCCGACCAGCGTCGGGATCAGAAGTGCGATTTTGTTGAGAAGATATCGGAGCATCTTGAAAAAAGGGGCGGCGCCGAACGGCGCCGCCCGCTCTAGAGTTCTATTCGGCCTTGTCGGTGCCGTCGAAGCGGTGGATGCCGAGTGGGTCCATCATGAAGCCGCTGACATTCTTGCGCACGACCGCATAGACCTGGCTGTGCGCCAGAAGGAAGGCCGGGGCCTGCTTCTGGAAAACAACCTGCGCCTGCTCGTAGAGCTTGGTGCGCTCGGCCAGGTCGCTGGTCTTCTTGGCCTTCTGGATCAGGTCCTCGAAGTCCTTGTCGCACCAGCTGGAGTAGTTCGACACGCCAATCGCCGAGCAGGCGAAGAGGGTGGCGAAGAAGTTGTCCGGATCGCCATTGTCACCGGTCCAGCCGATCTGGAAGGCGCCGGGGCGTTCCTTCTTCTTGCCTTCCTCGCGGTACTTGGTCCACTCGTAGTTGACGATCTCGGCCTTGACGCCGACCTTGGCCCAGTCGGCCTGGATCAGCTCGGCGGCGCGCTGGAAGTTCGGGTTGTACGGGCGAACGCGGTCGGAAGCCCAGAGCTGGATTTCCTTCAGCCCGGCATCGGCCAGCACTTTCTTGGCGGCTTCCGGATCATAGGAATCGAACTTCACGTCCTTGTTCCACGACCACATGGTCGGCGGGATCAGGTTCTGGGCAGCCGTGGCGCCGGCATCCTGGAACAGCGACTTGATCAGCGCTTCCCGGTCGATCGCCTGGTTGAGCGCGTGGCGAACCTCGGGCTTGTCCAGCGGCGGGATCGTCGTGTTGTAGCTCATGTAGCCGATGTTCAGGCCGGCCTGGTCGAGCAGGGTGACGTCCTGGTTGGCCTTGATCGTGCCGATGTCGGCCGGGTTCGGATAGGGCGCGACGTCGCATTCGCCGGCCAGCACCTTCTGGATGCGCGCGGTGGCATCGGGCGTGATGGCGAAGACGAGATCGTCGATCTTTTCCTTGCCCTTGAAGTAATCCGGGTTGGCCGCGTAGCGGATGACCGAATCCAGCTGGTAGTCGACGAACTGGAACGGACCGGTGCCGATCGGCTTGGTCGAGAAGTCGGCCATCTTGCCGTCCTTCGCGAGTTGGTCGGCATATTCCTTCGACACGATCGAGGCGAAATCCATGCCGAGATTGGCCAGCATCGGCGCGTTCGGCTCGGTCAGCGTCAGCTTGACGGTCAGGTCATCGACCTTTTCCCACTTGGCGACGTATTTCGGCATGTCCATGCCGGTGTAGTAGTCCCAGGTCAGGTTCGGCAGATACTTCTCGCCGTTCCAGGGGTTTTCCTTGTTGAACTGGCGATCGAAGGAGAAGACGACGTCGTCGGCGTTGAGGTCGCGGGTCGGCTTGAAATAGTCAGTGGTCTGGAACTTCACGCCCGGATGCAGGTGGAAAGTATAGACCAGGCCGTCGTCCGAGATTTCCCACTTGTCGGCGAGGCCGGGCTCGATCTCGGTGCCGCCATGCTTGAATTCGACAAGGCGCGAATAGACCGTGCGCGAAGAAGCGTCGAAATCGTTACCGCCCGTCGTCGTACCCGGGTCGAAATTGGCCGGCGATGCTTCCGAGCAATAGACCAGCGTCTTGGCGTTGGCCACGCCACTGAGGACGCTTGCAGCCAGCAACGCGGCTGCAAAAGTCAGTTTCTTTTTCATTGAGCACTCCCTGATGTTCTGCCAAGCCCCTCTAGCAGGCTCGCGAAGCGCGCATATAAGCACCGTTTTTCTGGCTTTGGAACACCCCGTTTGCGTACCCCATGGGAAGCAGGAAAAGAATCCGAAATCTCCTAAAATGCCGAAAGAAATTAGCATGATTTTCCGCTCACGTTAATGTTAACGATCGCATTTTTTTATTGATCGGCGCCTTCGCGAAATCGGCGCGGCGCGGCTTCCTTCGCGCGGGCCGCTGTTCGGGAAGCTGCGTTCCGGGCGCGGGAGGACGCAAGGATTTCGACGGCAAATCTTTGGGCTTCTGCCGCAAGGGCAAGACTTGCACGGCCAAGGATAGTCGCAATACATAGACGGCACGCTGGATTTCTTGAGGAATCCGCAACCATTGCGGCGGAGGACGCTTCTGTCATTCAGAGGCGGCGCGGCACGAGTGAACGACGACGGGAGGGACAGGGTGGCGAAGGCAGTGAAAACCACGGCTCCGGCCAAGACGAAGGCCGCGTCAAAGCCGGCCGCCGGGTCCGGCAAGACGGCGCCTGCGGCCAAGGCAACGGCCAAGTCGAAGGCGGCCACCCCCGTGAAGCCCGCCGCAAAAGCCCCGGCCAAGGCCGCACCGGGAAAGGCCGCCAAGCCTGCCTCGACGAAAACTCCCGTCGCGACGAAAACTCCAGCCGCGGCCAAGCCGGTGCCGGCCAAATCCGCTGCGAAAAGGCCCGCTGCCGCAAAGCCTGCCGCGAAGGCAGTTGCGACAAAGGCGGTCCCGCCAAAGCCGGCCGTGAAACCGGCGCCGGCCAAGAGGTTGCCGAAGGCGCTGACGGAACTTGCCGCCGGCCTGCCGGAAAAGCCGTGGCTGTCGAGCTATTCGAAGAACATGCCAGCCGAGATCGGGCCCTTGCCCTACGGCTCGATCGGCGACTTCCTGGTCGGCGCCTGCAAGCAGTTTGCCGGCCAGCCGGCCTTCGTCTGCATGGGCAAGGCCATCACCTATGCCGAGCTCGAGCAGCAGTCGGCCGCCTTCGGCGCCTATCTGCAGTCGAAGGGCCTGCAGAAGGGGGCGCGCGTGGCGCTGATGATGCCCAACGTGCTGCAGTACCCGGTGGCGATGATGGCGGTGCTTCGCGCCGGCTTCACCGTGGTCAACGTCAACCCGCTCTATACGCCGCGCGAGCTCGAGCATCAGCTCAAGGATTCCGGCGCGCAGGCGATCGTCATCCTCGAGAATTTCGCCAACACGCTGCAGGCGGTGATCGCCAAGACCTCGGTCAAGCACGTCGTCGTCGCCGCCATGGGCGACATGCTCGGCGGCCTCAAGGGGACGCTCGTCAATTTCGTTGTGCGCCGGGTGAAGAAGCTGGTGCCGGCCTGGTCGCTGCCGGGCCACGTCAAGTTCAACGCCGCCCTGAAGGCCGGCGCCGGCCTCGCCTTCAAGCCTGCCAGCGTCAGCGCCGACGACATCGCCTTCCTGCAATATACCGGCGGCACCACCGGGATCTCGAAGGGCGCGACCCTCTTGCATTCCAATGTGCTTGCCAATGTCGCGCAGAACGCGCTCTGGCTGCAGGACGCCTATGCGGTGAAGCCGAAGCCAGCGCATCCCAATTTCATCTGCGCGCTGCCGCTCTACCATATCTTCGCGCTGACGGTGAACGCGCTGATGGGCATGCAGCAGGGCGCGCAGAATGTGCTCATCCCCAATCCGCGCGACATTCCAGGCTTCGTCAAGGAGCTGGAGAAATACCCGGTCCACATCTTCCCGGGCCTCAACACGCTGTTCAACGCGCTGCTCAACAATGAGGATTTCCGCAAGCTCGACTTCAAGCCGCTGATCCTGACGCTGGGCGGCGGCATGGCGGTGCAGAGGGGTGTGGCCGAACGCTGGAAGGCGCTGACCGGCTGTCCGGTCACCGAAGGCTACGGGCTTTCGGAAACCTCGCCGGTGGCGACCGCCAACAAATTCAGCGGCGGCGACTTCACCGGCACGATCGGCCTGCCGCTGCCGTCGACCGAGATCGCCATCCGCGACGACGACGGCAACAACGTGCCGCTCGGCGAAGTCGGCGAAATCTGCATCCGCGGGCCGCAGGTGATGGCGGGCTACTGGAACCGGCCGGACGAGACCGCCAAGGTGATGACTAAGGACGGATACTTCAAGTCCGGCGACATGGGCTTCATGGACGAGCGCGGCTATACGAAGATCGTCGACCGCAAGAAGGACATGATCCTGGTCTCCGGCTTCAACGTCTATCCGAACGAGCTGGAAGAGGTCGTTGCTCAGCATCCGGGCGTGCTCGAAGTGGCGGCGATCGGCGTGCCGGACGAGCATTCGGGCGAAGTGCCGAAGCTGTTCGTGGTCAGGAAGGATCCGGCGCTGACCCTCGAGACGCTGACCGCCTATTGCCGCGAGAACCTGACCGGCTACAAGCGGCCCAAATACATCGAGTTCCGCACCGAATTGCCGAAGACACCGGTGGGCAAGATCCTGCGGCGGGCGCTGCGGGGATAGGCACGAGCTTGAACGATCATCCTGCCGGCAAGGCGACGCCTACCCGTCCCGATCCGGCGGGGTTCATCAAGGCGAACATGCGCCTTGCGGCTGTCGCCGCGCTTCCGGAAATCCAGATCTTCAGCGCCCATCCCGGCAGCGGGCTGCGGCGGCTCGTCGATCCTGACGACGAAGACGCTGCCGCGCCAGAGCCGCAGCCGCCCTATTGGGCCTATGCCTGGGCCGGCGGCACCGTCCTTGCCCGCTATATTCTCGACCGGCCGCAAACGGTTGCGGGGCGCCGCGTACTCGATCTCGGCGCCGGCTCGGGCCTGGTCGGCATCGCCGCGGCGAAAGCTGGCGCGCGCGCGGTGATCGCCGCCGAGATCGACCGCAACGGCATCGTCGCGCTCGGCCTCAACGCGGCGGCGAACGGCGTCGCGATCACGGTGATCGGCGAAGACATCACCGCCGGGCCGCCACCGGCAGTCGACCTGGTGCTGGCCGGCGACGTGTTCTACGGGCATGAGGTGGCGAGGCGCGTGATCCCCTTCCTCGACCGCTGCCTTGCCACCGGCATCGAGGTGCTGGTCGGCGATCCGCGCCGCACCGACCTGCCGCTCACGCGGCTCAAACTTCTTGCCGAATATAGGGTGCCGGATTTCGGCGATGCCAAAGGCACGGCGTCGAGCCCGAGCGGGGTCTTCTCGTTCGAGGCGGTCAGATCGTCTCCTTGACCCTCGCGGCGAGGAAATCCGGCAGGTCGGCAACCGAGTTGAGCACGACATCGGCGATCGCCGACAGCGATTCACGCGTGCCTGTGCCGGAAAGCACGCCGACCGCCAGCCCGCAGCCGCCGGCCCGCGCCATTTCGAGATCGTGGCGATTGTCGCCGACCATGGCGATCTCGGCCGGCTTCAGCCCGGTCAGGTCGGAGAAGGCGAGGATGGTGTCCGGCGCCGGCTTCGGCCTGGCCACCGAATCATAGCCATAGGCGGCGTCGAAAAGCTGCGCCACGCCGAGCGTCACCAGCGTCTTTTCCGCGCCACTGGTCGAATCGTTGGTGGCGACGCCAAGCCGGTAGGATCGCCTGTGCAGGACGGCCAGCGTCTCGACGATGCCCGGCAGCGCCACCGCCATGCTGGAGCCTTGCACCGAGGTGATCTCGTTGAAACGGGCCACGGCAAGCATCTGGTCCTCCTCGGAGAGCCGCGGGAACCAGAGTTCGACGACGTCCATGTTGGTGCCGGAGGCGAAGATCGAATCGGGCTTGAAGCGCTTGCTGAGGAAATCGAAGCCGGCTGCCGCGAGCAGCCTGTCTGCCTTCCACCGGTCGCCCTCGGCGGCATCCATGGCCATGAAGTCGGCAATGCCGAGCCATGTCGCGTTGAAATCGACAAGCGTTCCGTCCTTGTCGAACAATATGCCTTTGATCTCCGCCAAGCCTGTCACTCCGATCCGCGCAATCGGTGAATGTGTCCCACCAGACCAGCAGTCGAGGCATCCCGCTTTGCGGCATTCTCCTTGCCTTCCACGACAGGCAGCAGGCCGGTTGCCAGTTCCTTGCCGAGTTCGACGCCCCACTGATCGAAGGAATTGATGTTGAACAGCGTGCCCTCGACGAAGACGCGATGCTCGTAGAGCGCGACCAGGCGGCCGAAGGTGCGCGGATCGAGCTTGCGGTAGAGAATGGTCACAGAGGGGCGGTCGCCGGAGAAGACCCGGTGCGGGGCGATCCTGTCGACGTCGGCCGGCTTCATGCCCTTGGCCAGCATCTGCGCGCGAGCCTCCTCCAGCGTGCGGCCCTTCATGAAGGCCTCCGACTGCGCCAGGCAGTTGGCGAGCAGGAGATCGTGGTGATGCTTCAGCTCCGGCTCGTGGCCGACAGCGGCGGCGATGAATTCGACCGGAATGAAGTCCGTACCCTGGTGCAGCAGCTGGAAGAAGGCGTGCTGACCGTTGGTGCCGGGCTCGCCCCAGACCAGCGGGCCGGTGGGCGTGGTGACCGCGCCGCCATCCAGCGTCACGCTCTTGCCGTTCGATTCCATGTCGAGCTGTTGCAGATAGGCCGGCAGCCTGGAGAGCCGCTGGTCGTAAGGGATCACGGCGCGGGCCGGATATCGGCAGACGACCCGGTGCCACCAGCCGATCAGGCCCAGCAGCGCCGGCAGGTTCTTCTGCAGGGGTGCGGAGCGGAAGTGCTCGTCCATCTCGTGCGCGCCGTCGAGGACGGCGCGGAAATTGCGCGGGCCGATGGCGATCATCACCGGCAGGCCGATCGCGCTCCAGACCGAATAGCGGCCGCCGACCCAGTCCCAGAAGCCGAACACGCGATCGGACGCGATGCCGAACTTCGCCACCAGGTCGAGCGCGGTCGAGACGGCGGCGAAATGCTTGCCGACGGCTTCCTTGCCCAGCGCCTTCTCCACCCATCGGCGCGCCGTCTCGGCATTGGTCATCGTCTCGACCGTGGTGAAGGTCTTGGAGGCGACGATGAACAAAGTGGTTTCGGCCGACAGGTCCTTCAGCGTGTCGTGGATGTGGGCGCCGTCGATGTTGGAGACATAGTGCGCGCGCGGGCCGTCATGATAGGGCGCCAGCGCCAGCGTCGCCATCACCGGGCCGAGGTCGGAGCCGCCAATGCCGATGTTGACGATGTCGGTGATCTTCTTGCCGGTGGCGCCGGCCGCCTTGCCGGCGCGGATGGCATCGGCGAAGGCGCCCATGGCGTCCAGAACGGCGAGAACCTCGGCCTTAGTATCCTGGCCATCGACCACGACGCCCTTGCCGGTCAGGTTGCGAAGCGCAGTGTGCAGCACGGCGCGGCCTTCGGTGATATTGATCTTCTTGCCTTCGAACATGGCGGCGCGGCGACCCGCCAGATCGGCGGCTCCGGCGAGCTTCTCCAGCATCGCCATCGTGTCGGCATCGACCGCGCATTTCGACCAGTCAAGCAGGAGATCGCCGTCGGTGGCGGAAAACGTCGCGAAGCGTTTGGGATCAGCTGCGAAAGCTTCACGCATCGTGCCTTTGGCCGCCGCGCGATGTTCGCGCAAGGCGGCGACTTGCTTGTCGAAGGATGATTGATCCAATGCGGGCTCCTGGCGGGTTTTTGAACCTATCTTAACAGGCCGGATGTTTCCGGCGCATGTCGTCGCGACATTCTATCGAGCCGATTCCATTTCATTCAAGGGCGGCATTGCCGCACTGCATCACGCTTTGATGACGGACTGCATCACGCTTTTATGATGCCTTGCATTACCCGGCGACGGAGGATGCGACGATGCTGCGCGTCGCTCACCAACCGGCAGGCCGCGACGCAGGCGACGACGCTGCGCGTCGCGCAACGGATCACATTCGTGACCAATGGATCACTGGCATAAATCCCAGCGATCAGAAAAATTGATTGGCGCAACCCCTTGTGCCACCCCTACACTCGACTGGTCCAGCCAAACACAAAAAGCTGGCCATCGAGGAAACTCTTCCATGCCACAGCGCAACGACACGGCCATATGGTCCGGCCTGTTCCGGATTTCGGCTGAATCCGGCCAGACCCTGCAGGCGCAGATCCGCCAGGCGATCGTCGCCGCCATTCTGGACCGGCAGATCGCCGCTTCCATGCCGCTTCCTTCCTGCCGCATCCTGGCCGAAAAACTGGGCGTCGCCCGCGGCACGGTGGTGCTCGCCTTCCAGCAGCTCGTCGACCAGGGCTTTCTGGTGGCGCGCGAGCGGCGCGGCCATTTCGTCAATCCGGACGTGCTGGCCACCCCCGCCAAGCCGCACCAGAAGGCTCCCGACCAGCAGAACGAGATCGACTGGAAGGCGCGCCGGCAGATCGCCGCCAGCGACATGCCGCCGCCGGCCAAGCACGACAACTGGATCAAGTCGTCCTACCCCTTCGTCTACGGCCAGTTCGATCCGGCGCTGTTCCCGACGGCCGAATGGCGCGAATGCAACCGCATGGCGCTCGCCGTGCTGGAGATCCGCAACTGGGCATCCGACATGGTCGACCGCGACGATCCGCTCTTGATCGAGCAGATCCAGGCGCGGCTCTTGCCGCGGCGTGGCATCTTCGCCAATCCGGACGAGATCATCGTCACGCTCGGCGCGCAGAACGCGCTTTACATGCTCGCCTCGTTGCTGATGACCAAGGGCTCGAAGGTGGCGATGGAGGATCCGGGCTATCCCGACGCGCGCTCGATCTTCCGGCTTGCGGGCGCCGACATCCAACCGGTTCCGGTCGACCAGTCCGGCATCGTGACCTCTTCGATCCCGCAGGATTCCGGCTTCGTCTTCGTCACGCCCAGCCACCATTGCCCGACTATGGTGCCGTTGTCGGCCGAGCGCCGGCAGGACCTCCTGGCGCGGGCCAACCGCCACAACCAGATCATCATCGAGGATGGCTATGACAGCCAGTTGCTGGACGAGGCGCCGCAGCAGGCGCTGAAGAGCCTCGATCGCTCAGGCCGCGTCATCTATGTCGGCTCGATGTCGAAGACCCTGGCGCCGGGCCTCAGGCTTGGCTACATCGTCGCCTCGGCCGGGCTGATCGCCGAGTTGCGCGCGCTGCGCCGCTTCATGCTCAGGCACCCGCCGGCCAACAACCAGCGGGCGGTGGCGCTGTTCCTGTCGCTCGGCCATCACGAGGCGCTGGTGCGGCGCCTGTCCAGCGCCTTCGACGAGCGGCGCAAGCGTCTGGTCCATGCGATTTCCGCTTTCCTGCCCGAGTGGCGCTCGACCGACTCGGCCGGCGGCACATCGCTCTGGCTCGAGGGGCCGCGCGGCACCGACTCGCGGGGCCTCGCCGAAGCGGCCGCCTCGCGCAGCGTCATCATCGAACCCGGCGACCGCTTCTTCGACCGCACCGAAAAACCGTCGCGTTTCATGCGCTTGGGCATTTCCTCGATCGCGCTGCAACACATCGAGCCCGGCATTCGGGAACTCGCCACCGCGGCCGGCCGCAGACCCGCGGCCGCCTGATCATCAACTGACGCTGAATTCCCAAAGAGAGCCGGCCTTCGCCGGCTCTCTTTGCTTTAGCGCTCTGGCATATTCGACGGAGCTGGCTGGCTCATAGGCTGTGCCAATGCCGGCGGCATAGTCGAACCATAAGGGGACGAAGCAGGGCCGATGGTGGACCAACCGCCGCGTCCCGCCTCGCAGCAAAAGGTGGAGTGCTTCCATGTCAGTGGCTCTTGAGAAGCAGGACGCTTCGGCCGACCAGCGGTCGCGGCGATCCGGCGGGCGCGAAGCGCGCCGTGCGATGCGGGCGGCACCGCTTGCCGACGACATCAGGCCGGTGCGGCCGGGCCTCGAAGGCGGCAGCTATGGGCCGCTCAGCGAAAACGACCGAGAGCGCATCCATGAGGCGGTGCTGACGCTGCTGGAAACGGTCGGCTTCGCCAACGCGATACCCTCCTGCATCGAGGCGCTGACCAGGGTTGGCGCGACCTATGGCGACGATGGCCGCATCCGCCTGCCGCGGGCGCTCGTCCTCGACACGATCAAGAATGCGGCCCGGCATTTCACCCTGCACGGCCAGGACCCCAAGCACGACATGGTAATCCAGGGCAAACGCGTGCATTACGGCACGGCGGGCGCGGCCGTGCATCTGGTCGACGTCGAGAAGCGCGAATACCGCGAGTCCCAATTGCAGGACATCTACGACGCCGCGCGCTTGGTCGACGGCCTCGACAACATCCATTTCTTCCAGCGCACCATGGTGCCGCGCGACATTCCCGATCCGCTGGAGATGGACTTCAACACGCTCTACGCCTGCGTGATGGGGACCGCCAAGCATGTCGGCACCTCGTTCACGGTGCGCGAGAACGTCAAGCCGGCGCTGGAGATGCTCTATGCGATCGCCGGCGGCGAGGAAAATTTCCGCGCACGCCCCTTTGTGTCGAATTCCAACTGCTTCGTCGTGCCGCCGATGAAGTTCGCCGAGGACGCCTGCGGCGTGCTCGAGGCCTGCGTCGAAGGCGGCATCCCGATCCTGCTTCTGTCGGCTGGCCAGGCCGGCGCCACGGCGCCGGCGGCGATTGCCGGGGCGGTGGTGCAGGCGGTCGCGGAAGTGCTGATGGGCCTGGTTTATGTCAACGCCATCAAGCCCGGCCATCCGGCGATCTTCGGGACCTGGCCGTTCGTCTCCGACCTTCGGACCGGCGCCATGTCCGGCGGCTCGGCCGAGCAGGCCGTGCTGACCGCCGCCTGCGCCCAGATGGCGCAATATTACGACCTGCCGGGCGGCTCGGCGGCCGGCATGACGGATTCGAAACTGCCCGACATCCAGTCCGGCTACGAGAAGGGCATCACCAATGTGATGGCCGGCCTCTCCGGCCTCAACCTGGTCTATGAGTCGGCCGGCATGCATGCCTCGCTGCTCGGCTTCTGCCTGGAAAGCCTGATCATCGACAACGACATGCTCGGACACTGCCTGCGCTGCGTGCGCGGCATCGAGGTGACCGACGAGGCGCTGTCGATCGACACCATCGCCGATGTCTGCCTGAAGGGCCCCGGCCACTATCTCGGCAACGAGCAGACGCTGAAACTGATGCAGACCGAATATTTCTATCCGGCCATCGGCGACCGCTTCTCGCCCAAGGAATGGAACGAGAAGGGCCGGCCCGACATCCTGCAAAGGGCGATCGCCGAGAAGAAGCGCGTGCTTGCCGAGCGCTTCCCGCGCCACGTGCCGAAAACGGTCGACGACAAATTGCGCGCCCGCTTCGGCGATATGATCAAGCTGCCGCGCGGCGGCATGGGCGGCTAGGCTGGGTAGAGCATCCTATTCGGCGCTTAGGCCGAAGCGCTCCACCACCTCGGCGCTGATCAGCTTTGCATGCAGCGCCATCAGCACGATCTGCGCATCGAGGCTGTCGCCGGCCTCGAGCGCTTCCTCGATGCGGCGCTCCGCGTCCAGCCTGCGCTCGCGGCCATTGGCCTGTTCGAACGTCTCTGGCCCGGCAACGCAATAGACGAACAGCTGCGCTAGCGAGGCGTAGGCCTGGGCCGGCGGCTCGTCCGGCCAGTGATCCTTCATCAGATTGACGATGGTGAGCTTGACGCCCTCCGGCACGAGCGCGGGATGGAGGTCGGCGCCGCGCAAGGCGGCATCGAGCGTCCGCAGATCGCCCGAGCGGCCGAACATGCCGAGGAAGCCTAGGGAAGAGCGCCGCTTCGTCATGGATGGTCCTGTCCGTTTGCCAGCATATGGCATCGCGCGCGCCGTTTTGCACAAGACGACGTATTGCCCAGAAGAGCCGGGCGCCTATCTGGCGGGGCTATGGTCACAATCTGATCTGGTTTCGCGGAGGCCACAGAGGGACCAGAGCAAATTCTGCGAGGAGTGCCATGAAGAAGACCTATCACGGCAGTTGCCATTGCGGCGCGGTGCATTTCCAGGCCGATCTCGACCTCGCCGAGGGCATTCGCAAATGCAATTGCAGCTTCTGCTGGAAACTTGGCTACCGCAAATCCTTTACCGCCTACCAGGCGCTCAGGGTGACGGAAGGCAGTGACCGGATGCGGGACTACAAGGCAAGCCCGTCCAACTGGCCGGAAGGCGACATCAACCACTATATGTGCCCGAACTGCGGCGCGAATGTCTTTTCGCGCGGCTATCTCGATTTCATGGGCGGGAATTTCTGGGCTGTGAACGTCGCCTGCCTGGACGACGTCAGCGAGGAGGAACTCGCTTCCGCACCGATCATCTACGAGGACGGTAAACGCAACAGGCAGGACCAGGCGCCGGAGATCACCGGTTACCTGTAAGCGCAGCCGGACAGCAGCCCTGGGTCAGCAAAAACGGCGGCTTGATCCACGATCAAGCCGCCGTTCGCGCGAGCGAGGTTGCCGGCGCTCAGTGGTTGTCGCGGGGCACACCCCTGGTGTGCGCGACATCCTGGTACTTCACTGCCGGCTTCAGCACCATGCCGGCGTCAAACTGGTCGACGATGCCGCGCTGGATCTCCTGCCACGGCGTCTGGTGCTGGGGATAATGGAAGCCGCCATTGCCCTGGAGTGCTGCGCGCCGCCTCGCGATCTCCTCGTCGCTGACGAGGATGTTGGCCGAGCCCTTCTTCAGGTCGATGCGGACGCGGTCACCGCTCTTGAGCAGCGCCAGGCCACCGCCTATAGCCGCCTCCGGCGAAGCGTTGAGGATCGAGGGCGAGCCCGACGTGCCCGACTGGCGGCCGTCGCCGATGCAGGCCAGCGAATGGATGCCCTTCTTGATGAGGTAGGCCGGCGGCTGCATATTGACCACCTCGGCGCCGCCGGGATAGCCGACTGGGCCGGCGCCGCGCATGAACAGGATGGTGTGCTCGTCGATGCCTTGCGCCGGATCGTCGATGCGGGCGTGGTAGTCCTCCGGGCCGTCGAAGACCATGGCGTTGCCCTCGAAGGCTTCGGGATCCTTCGGGTTGGACAGATAGCGCTGGCGGAATTCCGGCGAGATGCCGCTGGTCTTCATGATCGCGGAGTCGAACAGGTTGCCCTTCAGGTTGATGAAGCCGGCATTGGCCTTCAGCGGCTTGTCGACGCTGTGGATGACCTCCAGGTTTTCGTTGGCGGCATCGCGGCAATTGTCGCCGATCGACTTGCCGTTGGCGGTAACCGCATCCGGATGCGGCAAAAGCCCGCCCTTCAGCAGTTCGGCGACGACCGCCGGAACGCCGCCGGCGTGGTGATAGTCCTCGCCGAGATATTCGCCCGTCGGCTGCAAATTGACGATGAGCGGCACGTTGAGGCCGACCTTCTGCCAGTCGTCATTGTCGAGCGGCACGCCGAGATGGCGGGCAATGGCGTTGAGGTGGATCGGCGCATTGGTCGAGCCGCCGATGGCCGAGTTGACGACGATGGCGTTCTCGAACGCCTGGCGCGTCATGATGTCGGACGGCTTGAGGTCCTCATGCACCATGTCGACTATGCGCTTGCCGGTCTCGTAGGCGATCTGGCCGCGCTCGCGATAGGGCGCGGGGATGGCGGCCGAGCCCGGCAGCTGCATGCCGAGCGCCTCGGCCAGCGAGTTCATGGTGGTGGCGGTGCCCATGGTGTTGCAGTAGCCGGTCGACGGCGCCGAGGAGGCGACGATGTCCATGAACTCGTCGTAATTGATCTCGCCCGCCGAGAGGCGCTGGCGCGATTCCCACACGATGGTGCCGGAGCCGGTGCGCTTGCCCTTGTGCCAGCCATTCAGCATCGGGCCGACCGAGAGCGCGATGGCCGGGATGTTGACGGTGGCGGCGGCCATCAGCAGCGCCGGCGTTGTCTTGTCGCAGCCGATGGTCAGCACGACGCCGTCGAGCGGATAGCCGTAGAGCACCTCGACAAGGCCGAGATAGGCAAGGTTGCGGTCGAGCGCCGCGGTCGGGCGCTTGCCGGTCTCCTGGATCGGATGGCACGGGAACTCGAAGGGAATGCCGCCCATCGAGACGATGCCCTCGCGCACGCGCTTGGCGAGCTCGAGATGATGCCGGTTGCAGGGCGACAGATCCGAGCCGGTCTGGGCGATGCCGATCAGCGGCTTGCCCGACATCAGCTCGGCGCGCGTCAGTCCGTAGTTCAGGTAGCGCTCGAGATAGAGCGCCGTCATGCCCGGATTGTCGGGATTGTCGAACCACTCCTGCGAGCGAAATTTTTTCTTCTTGGTGGGGGCGCCGGCCATCGTGGTCTCCGTATTTGTATGACAAATCGATATGACAATGCGCGGATGCAGGCAAGGGGCACGCGCCATCCGAACCCGCACTTTGGTGCGATAGACATAAGTCTGCCCCTGCGCTAGGGCTTCCGGGCAGTCTTTTCCGGGAGGTTCTTGATGGCTTTGGTGATCGAAGGCGAGGAACGGATTGCCGCACCCCTGCAAAAAGTATGGGAAGCGCTGAACGACCCGGACATTCTGAGGGGCAGCATCCCCGGCTGCCAGAGCCTGGAAAAGAAATCCGACACCGAAATGGCGGCAACCGTCGTGCTGAAGATCGGGCCGATCAAGGCGACGTTCAACGGCGAGGTCGTGCTCAAGAACCTCAAGCCTCCGCATTCCTACACCATCCAGGGCGAGGGCAAGGGCGGCATTGCCGGCTTCGCCAAGGGCGGCGCCGACGTGACGCTGACCGCCGACGGCGCCGACTCGACGGTGCTCAAATATGCGGCCAAGGCCGATGTCGGCGGCAAGATCGCCCAACTCGGCAGCCGCCTGATCGAATCGACGTCGAAGAAGCTCGCCGGGCAGTTCTTCTCGACGTTCGGCGAGAAGGTCGGCGGCTGACCCTCGCGCCGAGGGATCACTCGAACACGATCGAGGGCACCGCGGCTTCCGCCGCGCCACGCTCCTCATTGACCCTGTCCCAGACCTTTGCCGCAATGTCGCGGTAGATCTTCGCCTCGGCGCCTTCCGGCTTCGAGACCACCACCGGCGCGCCGGCATCCGAGCTTTCGCGAATGCCCATTTCCAGCGGCACCTCGCCGAGGAAGGTGACGCCCAGCCGCTCGGCCTCGCGCCGCGCCCCGCCATGGCCGAAGATGTCGTAGCGCTTGCCGGTGTCGGGGGCGAGGAAATAGCTCATGTTCTCGACGATGCCGAGCAGCGGCACGTCGACCTTCCTGAACATGTTGAGGCCCTTGCGGGCATCGATCAGCGCCAGGTCCTGCGGCGTCGAGACAATGACGGCGCCGGCGAGCGGCACCTGCTGGGCCATGGTCAACTGGGCATCGCCGGTGCCGGGCGGCATGTCGACGACCAGCACGTCGAGCGCGCCCCATTCGACCTCGCGCAGCATCTGCGTCAGCGCCGACATCACCATCGGGCCGCGCCAGATCATCGGCGTCTCCTCATCGACGAGGAAGCCCATCGACATCACCTTCAGCCCATAGTTCTGCATCGGCTTCAGGATCTTGCCGTCGACCGTCTGTGGCCGGCCGTGGATGTTGAGCAGCCTTGGCATGGACGGGCCGTAAATATCGGCGTCGAGGACGCCGACCTTGAGGCCGTTGGCGGCAAGACCGAGCGCCAGGTTGACCGCTGTGGTCGACTTGCCGACGCCGCCCTTGCCGGAGGCCACCGCGATGATCGCGTCGATGCCGGGCACGCCGCGCTTGCCGTGGCTGTGCGATGCCGGCGCCTGCGGCACGGGGCGCTGCGGCGCGGCGGTCGGCGCCGGCCGCGGCGCAGGACGCGGCGGCACCGGCGCTTCCATGCCGCCGCCCTTCTTCTCCGCCGTCAGCGCCACGACGGCGCCGGCGACGCCCGGAATGGCCTTGACCACGCGCTCGGCGGCGGCGCGCAGCGGCTCCATCTCCTGGGCGCGGGCGGCGGGCACGGTGATCGAGAAGAACACCTTCGAATCGGCAATGAAAATCTCCGAGACCAGGCCGAGGTCGACGATGTTGCCGGTGAAATCCGGCCCGTTGACCGTTTTCAGGCGCTCGATGACGGTTTCCGTGGTGACGGCCATGGTGTTTCCTCGGGGTTTTGGCGATGCAGATAGTGCAGTTTCCGGCAAGAACCAAGCCGTGGAGCAAAGGCTTGCCCGGCGTGCCACGGAAAACGACCGGCAGTGTCGGATTTGCCGGATGACGTTTCCGGTCGGCCGGCTGTTGACCGCCTGCCCATGGCCAATCGATCCACCGGCCCTATCTCGCTTGCCATGAGCGGCGACACAACAAATCCGGGAAGGAGACTGTCATGCTCGCAAACAGCAATGCAGCAGCCAATCTGGCGGTGAAAGACCTGGCGAGAGCCAAGACCTTTTATGAGGGAACGCTGGGTCTCAGGCAGGTGGACGACATGGCTGGCGAACTGGTCGTCTACAAAAGCGGTGACACAGTCATCAACGTCTATCATTCGGATTTCGCCGGAACCAACAAGGCAACGGCTGTGACCTGGAACGTCGGCGACGAGATCGCTCCTGTCGTCAAGTCGCTGAAATCGAAAGGCGTCGCCTTCGAGCACTATGAGATGCCCGGCCTGTCGCTGGACGGCGACATCCATGTCGGCGACGGCATGAAGGTCGCCTGGTTCAAGGATCCGGACGGCAACATATTGTGCCTCGCGGGCGAGTAGGTCTTTGCGCCCCGCTCCGGTCAGCCCACCAGGCGCGTGGCGAAATAGGTGAGCGCTGAAATGGCGGCGGTGGCCGGCAGGGTGACGACCCAGGCGACGACGATGTTGCCGGCAATGCCCCAGCGCACGGCTGAGACACGGCGGGCGGCGCCGACGCCGATGATGGCGCCCGTGATGGTGTGCGTGGTCGAGACCGGAACGCCGAGCCAGGTGGCGGCGAACAGCGTGATGGCGCCGCCGGTCTCGGCGCAAAAGCCCTGCATCGGGTTCAGCCGGGTGATCTTCGAGCCCATCGTGTGGACGATGCGCCAGCCGCCGAACAAGGTGCCTAGCGCCAGCGCCGACTGACAGGTGATGACCACCCATAGCGGCACGTGGAAGGTGCCGCCGAGCATGCCTTGCGAATAGAGCAGCACGGCGATGATGCCCATGGTCTTCTGCGCGTCGTTGCCGCCGTGGCCGAGCGAATAGAGCGAGGCGGAGAAGAACTGCAGGACACGAAAGCTGTTGTCGACGGCGAATGGCGTCTGGCGCACGAACAGCCAGGAGACGATGAGGACGAGCAGGAGCGCCAGCACGAAACCCGTCGCCGGCGAGAGCACGATGGCCGCGACGGTCTTGCCGAGGCCCGACCAGACGATGGCGCTTGTGCCCGCCTTGGCGACGCCGGCGCCGACCAGCCCGCCGATCAGCGCATGCGAGCTGCTGGAGGGAATGCCGGCGATCCAGGTGACGATGTTCCAGACGATGGCGCCGACCAGCGCGGCAAAGATCACGGCCGGCGTGACGATGCTGGCGTCGACGATGCCCTTGCCCACCGTCTCGGCGACATGCAGGCCGAAGAACATGAAGGCGATGAAGTTGAAGAAGGCCGCCCAGAACACCGCATAGTGCGGCCTCAGGACGCGCGTCGAGACGATGGTGGCGATCGAATTGGCGGCGTCGTGCAGGCCGTTCAGGAAATCGAAGAACAGCGCCACGGCAACGAGGCCAACCAGCAGGGGAAAGGTGATGGTGGCGTCCATCGCCTAAACGTTCTCGATCACGATGCCGCTGATCTCGTTGGCGACGTCCTCGAACCGGTCGACAACCTTCTCCAGCTCACCATAGATCTCGGAGCCGATCAGATAGGCCATCGGATCGCTGCGGCCGTGCCGTTTGAACAGATCCTTCAGCCCCTGCTCGTGCAGGTCGTCGGCGCGGCCCTCGGCGCGCATGACCTCCTCGGCAATGGCGTTGAGACGAACGCTGTGGGCGCCGACCTTGCCGAGCAGCGGGATCGCCTCGGCGACCAGCTTGGCGGCGTCGACGATGACGGCGCCCATCTCCTGCATCAGCGGGTCGAACTCGGTCTTCTCGAACAGCTTCACCGTCTTGACGGTCTTGTGCATCATGTCGATGGCGTCATCCATCGACTGGATCAGGTCCTTGATGTCGCCGCGATCGAAGGGGGTGATGAAGGAGCGGCGCACGGCCAAAAGCACCTCGGCGGTGATGCGATCGGCCTCGTCCTCGAGATCGATGATCTTCTGGCTCCAGCGGTCGATGTCCTTGCCCTGCAGGAGCTGCTGCAGCGCCTCGGCGCCGCCGACCACCGTGCGGGAATGGCGTTCGAACAGGTCGAAGAAGCGATCTTCGCGCGGCAGCAGCTTGCGGAACCAGCCCAGCATGTCGATCTCCCGTCGTGTCTACACCCGTCACTGACATAACGCCGCAAGGCGCCTCGGGAAACAGTAAGCCGGCTGAAAGATGTGGATGCCGGGCGACGGCAGATGCGACTTGCGGCGCAGGACAATTTCCCCGACCCTGCGCGGAACGCGGACAGAAGGTCCGCAACAGGCATCAAAGGCATGATCGACAAGCTGGAATTCTTCATCGCGCTCGCCAGGGAGGAGCATTTCGGCCGGGCGGCGGAAGTGTGCGGCGTCACCCAGCCGACGCTGTCGGCGGGGATCAAGCAGTTGGAGGAGCAGCTCGGCGTCATGCTGGTGCTGCGCGGCTCGCGCTTCCAGGGGCTGACGCCGGAAGGCAAGCAGGTGCTGGTGTGGGCGCGCCGCATCGTCGGCGACAGCCGCACCATGCGCGAGGAGATGCGCGCGGCCCGGCACGGCCTGTCCGGCCGCATCCGCATCGCCGC
The DNA here is from genome assembly GCF_004792275.1 of Mesorhizobium sp. M4B.F.Ca.ET.143.01.1.1. Lineage (NCBI taxonomy): Bacteria > Pseudomonadati > Pseudomonadota > Alphaproteobacteria > Hyphomicrobiales > Phyllobacteriaceae > Mesorhizobium > Mesorhizobium sp. M4B.F.Ca.ET.143.01.1.1. The sequence goes on along the minus strand of NZ_SRSR01000008.1, from coordinate 274,271 downwards.
CATCCCGACAGCGCTCGCAATGGTGGCGCGGCTGACGACGCCGTTCCGGGCCAAGCATCCCGGCGTCACCTTCTCGGTGCTGTCGCGCACCTCGATCGAGGTGCTGTCGCTGCTCGGCAATTTCGACGTCGATGCCGGCATCACGTATCTCGACAACGAACCGCTTGGACGCGTGGTGAGCGTGCCGCTCTATGACGAGCGCTATCAGCTGATCACCGCGGTCGGAAATCCCTTTTCCGACCGCGACAAAGTGACGTGGGCGGAGATCAGCCAGCTGCCGCTCTGCCTGTTGACGCCCGACATGCAGAACCGCCGCATCATCGACCAGCATCTGGCAGAGGCCGGAGTGCAGGTGCGGCCGACGCTGGAGTCGAATTCGATGATCGTGCTGTTTTCGCACATCCGGACCGGCAAATGGTCGTCGATCATGCCGCTCAACCTTGCGGAAACATTCGGCTTTTCCGAACCGATCAGGGCCATTCCGATCGTCGATCCGGACGCCAGCCACACGGTCGGCCTGGTGGCGGCGCCGGGCGAGCCGCACACGCCCTTGGTGCAGGCGCTGCTGGACGAGGCGATGACGCTTGCGGACGATTTCCGCGCCCATCGCTAGGCTAGACAATGCAGGTCGAGCGCGCTTGATAGAAAATTTCTATCAAGCAACGGGACAGCTTTATTGATTTCGGAGGTTTCCTCTGATTTCGTAAGGACTTAGCGATATTGCGCCGGGTGCGTGTCGTTGCCCCAAAACCGCTCTATATTTTGGGTGACACACATCGGGTCACCACGACCAGGGAGGGCGCTGCATGCCAATGCAGCCTGCAAGTACCGAGATCGCATCGCGCGCCGCCGCGATCATAGATGAATTGAAGGACCTCGAAGGTCCGCTGCTGCCGATCCTGCACGAGATCCAGGAAGAATTCGGCCATGTGCCGCAGGCAGCGCTGCCGGTCATTGCCGACGGGCTGAACCTGTCCAGGGCCGAAGTGCACGGTGTCGTCACCTTCTACCATGATTTCCGCGCCCGCCCGGCCGGCCGGCATGTGCTCAAGCTGTGCCAGGCGGAAGCCTGCCAGTCGATGGGCTCGGATGCGGTCGCCGCCAAGGTCAAGCAGTTGCTCGGCATCGGTTTCCACGAGACCACCCGCGACGGATCGGTTACACTGGAGCCGGTCTATTGCCTCGGGCTTTGCGCCTGTTCGCCGTCGGCGATGCTGGACGGCGAGGTGATCGGGCGGCTCGATGACGAGAAGATCGAAGAGATCGTCGCGGAGGTACGCTCATGATCCCGCGCATCTATATCCCCGGAGATTCCGGCGCGCTGGCGCTCGGCGCCGAAAAGGTCGCCAAGGCGATCGAGAAGGAACTCGCCGAGCGCGGCGTCGAGGCCAAGATCGTGCGCAACGGCTCGCGCGGCGCCTATTTCCTGGAGCCGATGGTCGAGGTTGCGACGGCCGAGGGCCGCGTCGCCTACGGGCCGGTCAAGCCTTCCGACGTCAAGAGCCTGTTCGACAGCGGCTTCCTCAAGGGCGCGCCCCACAAGCGCTGGCTGGGCGCGCCGGACAAGATCCCCTTCCTCGCCAAGCAGACGCGCCTGACCTTCGCGCGCTGCGGCGTCATCGATCCGCTCTCGCTCGACAATTACAAGGCGCATGGCGGGCTGAAGGGCCTGCACAACGCCGTCGCCATGGCGCCCGCGGACATCGTCAAGCAGGTCACCGAATCCGGGCTGCGCGGCCGCGGCGGCGCCGGCTTCCCGACCGGCATCAAGTGGAAGACGGTGCTCGATACCGCTTCGGACCGCAAATACATCGTCTGCAACGCCGACGAGGGCGACAGCGCCACCTTCGCCGACCGCATGATCATGGAGGGTGACCCCTTCGTGCTGATCGAGGGCATGGCGATCGCCGGCATAGCCACCGGCGCGACCAAGGGTTTCGTCTATATCCGCTCAGAGTATCCGCATGCGGTGGCGACGATGAACAAGGCCGTCGAGATCGCCCGCAAGCACGGCGTGCTCGGCGTCAATGTGCTGGGCTCGCCCAACGCCTTCGACATGGAAATCCGCGTCGGCGCCGGCGCCTATGTCTGCGGCGAGGAAACCTCGCTTCTGAACAGCCTGGAAGGCAAGCGCGGCGTGGTGCGCGCCAAGCCGCCGCTGCCGGCAATCCAGGGCCTGTTCGGCAAGCCGACGGTGATCAACAACGTGATCAGCCTGGCCTCGGTGCCGATCATCATGGACAAGGGTGCCGCCTTCTACAAGGATTTCGGCATGGGCCGCTCGCGCGGCACGATCCCGATCCAGATTGCCGGCAACGTCAAGCATGGCGGCCTGTTCGAGACGGCCTTCGGCCTGACGCTGGGCGAGATCGTCGACGACATCGGCGGCGGCACGGCTTCCGGGCGTCCGGTGAAGGCGGTGCAGGTCGGCGGTCCGCTCGGCGCCTATTTCCCGCGCGCGCTGTTCGACACGCCGTTCGACTATGAGGCCTTCGCCGCCAAGGACGGGCTGATCGGCCATGCCGGCCTCACCGTGTTCGACGACACCGCCGACATGCTGAAGCAGGCGCGCTTCGCCATGGAGTTCTGTGCCATCGAGAGCTGCGGCAAGTGTACGCCGTGCCGCATCGGGTCGACGCGCGGGGTGGAGGTTCTCGACAAGGTCGCCTCCGGCATCGAGGCGGAGAAGAACCTCGCTCTGGTCACCGACCTCTGCAACACGATGAAGTTCGGATCGCTGTGCGCGCTGGGCGGCTTCACGCCCTACCCGGTGATGAGCTCGATCACGCATTTCCCCGAGGATTTCAAGCCGGCGCCGACGCGCGTGGCGGCTGAATAGGAGCTGGCAGATGAACATCAAGGCCGACTTCCCGTCGCTCATCGAAGAGATCGACTACGGCACCCCGGAGTCGAGGGCGGAAAAACAGATCACGCTGATCGTCGACGGCCGCAGCATCACGGTGCCGCAAGGCACCTCGATCATGCGCGCGGCGATGGAGGGCGGGGTCGAGATTCCGAAGCTCTGCGCCACCGACATGCTGGATTCGTTCGGCTCATGCCGCGTCTGCCTGGTCGAGATCGACGGACGCGGCGGCACGCCGGCTTCCTGCACGACGCCAGTCGGCGAAGGCATGGTGGTGCGCACGCAGTCCGAGCGGCTCGATGCGATCCGCCGCGGCGTCATGGAGCTCTACGTCTCCGACCATCCGACCGGCTGGAATGAGACGGCCGGCACCGGCGCCAGCGAATTCGACGTGGTGGCGAAGTCGGTCGGCCTGAGCGAGAACCGCTACGGCGTCGAGGGCCGCAACCACGTCAAGGAAGAGAACGGCGTCGCGCCAGGCCATGGCTCGCTGGCCGTCGACTATATCGCCCGCGACGAATCCAACCCCTATTTCACCTACGACCCGGCGCAGTGCATCGTCTGCTCGCGCTGCGTGCGGGCGTGCGAGGAGGTGCAGGGCACCTTCGCGCTGACCATCGAGGGCCGCGGTTTCGAATCGCGCATGGTCGCCGGCATGCACGAGGATTTCATCGCCTCCGAATGCGTGTCCTGCGGCGCCTGCGTGCAGGCTTGCCCGACCGACGCGTTGCGCGAGAAGACGGTGCTCGAGAAGGGCATGCCGGAGCGCTCGGCCGTCACCACCTGCGCCTATTGCGGCGTCGGCTGCTCGTTCAAGGCCGAAGTGAAGGGTGACGAGGTCATCCGCATGATGCCCTACAAGGACGGCAAGGCGAACCACGGCCATAGCTGCGTGAAGGGCCGCTTCGCCTATGGCTACGCCACCCACAAGGACCGCATCCTGTCGCCGATGATCCGCGACAAGATCTCCGATCCGTGGCGCGAGGTGAGCTGGGAAGAGGCGATCGCCCACACGGCCAGGGAATTCCGCCGCATCCAGTATCAGTACGGCCGCACCGCGATCGGCGGCATCACCTCCTCGCGCTGCACCAACGAGGAGACCTATCTCGTCCAGAAGCTGGTGCGGCAGGGCTTCCGCAACAACAATGTCGACACCTGCGCCCGCGTCTGCCATTCGCCGACCGGCTATGGGCTTGGCCAGACCTACGGCACCTCGGCCGGCACGCAGGATTTCGACTCGGTCGAATTCACCGACGTCGCCGTCGTCATCGGCGCCAATCCGGTTTCCGCCCACCCGGTGTTCGCCTCGCGGCTGAAGAAGCGCCTGCGTCAGGGCGCCAAGCTGATCGTGCTCGATCCGCGCCGCACCGAGATGGTCAAATCGGCGCATATCGAGGCGGACTATCACCTGCCGCTGAAGCCCGGCACCAACGTTGCGGTGCTGACGGCGCTGGCGCATGTCATCGTCACCGAGGGCCTGTTCGACGAAGCCTTCATCCGCGAGCGCTGCGACTGGGCCGAGTTCCAGGACTGGGCGTCCTTCGTCGCCCTGCCGGAAAACAGCCCCGAGACCGTCGGCAAGCTGTCCGGCGTCGACCCCGAGTTGATCCGGGGTGCGGCGCGGCTCTACGCCAAGGGCGGCAATGGCGCGATCTACTACGGCCTCGGCGTCACCGAACACAGCCAGGGCTCGACGACGGTGATGGCGATCGCCAACCTCGCCATGGCCACTGGCAATATCGGCCGTCCGGGCGTCGGCGTGAACCCGCTGCGCGGTCAGAACAACGTGCAGGGCTCGTGCGACATGGGCTCCTTCCCGCATGAGCTGCCCGGCTATCGCCACATCTCAGGCGAGGCGGTGCGCGACATCTACGAGAGCCTGTGGGGCGTCAAGCTCGACGACGAACCGGGCTTGCGCATCCCCAACATGCTGGACGCCGCCGTCGACGGCTCGTTCAAGGGCATCTACATCCAGGGCGAGGACATCCTGCAGTCCGATCCCGATACCAAGCATGTCGCCGCTGGTCTCGCCGCGATGGAATGCGTCGTCGTGCACGACCTCTTCCTCAACGAGACGGCGAACTACGCGCATGTCTTCCTGCCGGGCTCGACCTTCCTCGAGAAGGACGGCACCTTCACCAACGCCGAGCGCCGCATCAACATGGTGCGCAAGGTGCTGGAGCCGAAGGCGCGCTACGCCGACTGGGAGGCGACGCAGGAGCTTGCCCGCGCCATCGGGCTCGACTGGAACTACCAGCATCCGTCCGAGATCATGGACGAGATCGCCCAGACGACGCCGAGCTTCGCCAACGTCTCCTTCGAGATGCTCGACCGCGTCGGATCGGTGCAGTGGCCCTGCAACGACAAGGCGCCGCTCGGTACCCCGATCATGCATGTCGATGGCTTCGTGCGCGGCAAGGGCAAGTTCATCCGCACCGAATATGTGGCGACGGACGAACGGACCGGCCCGCGCTACCCGCTGCTGCTCACCACCGGCCGCATCCTGTCGCAGTACAATGTCGGCGCGCAGACCAGGCGCACCGAGAACGTGATGTGGCATGCCGAGGACCGGCTGGAACTCCATCCGCACGACGCCGAGAATCGCGGCATCCGCGAGGGCGACTGGGTGCGGCTGGTGAGCCGTTCGGGCGAAACGACGCTGCGCGCGCTGATTACCGACCGCGTCTCGCCGGGCGTCGTCTACACGACCTTCCACCACCCGGACACCCAGGCGAACGTCATCACCACCGACTTCTCGGACTGGGCGACCAACTGTCCGGAATACAAGGTGACCGCCGTGCAGGTGGCGCCGTCCAACGGCCCGACCGACTGGCAGAAGGACTATAACGAGCAGGCGCGGCAGAGCCGCCGCATCGCTCCGCTGGAAGCGGCGGAGTAATTGTGTCGAGACATCGTCGACCCCCACTCCGTCGAGCTTCGCTCGACACCTCTCCCCCGATCGACGGGGGAGAGGAAAGGCGCGAGCCTTGGTCGGGAGTCGCCCCTCCTCTCCCTCCGGATGGGGGAGAGGCGGCGCTGCGAAGCAGCGACGGAGTGGGGGAAGGCCCGGAAGAACCATCGCCCATTGAAGCAAGGTGCTTCCTAAGTGAGATAGCTGGCAGGCCAGAGGTTGGCGCCTCGTGACCCGCCCTCCTGTCTCTCAGACCTCTCGCCTCGCGCACCGCGCCAGCGGCACGACTGCCGCGAACCGCATGGTGCCGGAGGAGACGCCGGTGGCATTCTCCTATGCCGGCACCACCCATGCGGTGATGATGGCGAGCCCCGCCGATTTCGAGGATTTCGCGCTCGGCTTCTCGCTGACCGAAGGCATCGTTGCCGACCCGCAAGAGATCGAGGCGATCGAGGTCGAGGATCTCGGCGCCGGCATCGACATCCAGATCAGGCTGAAGGACAAGGCCAACACGCGCTTCCAGGCAAGGCGGCGCAGGCTCGCCGGGCCGGTCGGTTGCGGGCTGTGCGGCATCGAATCCATCGAGGAGGCGATGCGTTCGGTCGACGCGGTCGGTTCGTCAAAGCTTACGCTTGACGCCGACGACATCACCCGCTCGGTCAAGCTTCTGTCGAAGGTGCAGCCGCTGCATACCGAGACCGGTGCCGTGCACGCCGCCGGCTTCTACGTGCCGGGCCAGGGCATCGTCATGGCGCGCGAGGATGTCGGCCGCCACAATGCGCTGGACAAGCTGGCCGGCGCGCTGGCCAAGGCCGGCATCGACGGCGCGACGGGCGCCGTCGTGGTGACGTCACGCGTGTCGGTCGAGATGGTGCAGAAGACGGCGGCCATCGGTGCGGCCATCATCATCGCCGTTTCGGCGCCGACGGCACTTGCCATCCGCACGGCCGAGGCCGCCGGCATGACGCTGGTGGCGCTGGTGCGCGGCGAAGATTTCGATATTTTCACCCACCCCGACCGGGTGGTTTCCGGAGTTGCCAAGCATGTCGCATGACGAAGACCACATCACGAGCACCAGGGAAAAGCTGGTGCGCATGGCCAACCAGATCGCAACCTTCTTCGATTCCAAGCCGCGCGAGGAAGGCATCACCGGCGTCGCCGAGCACATCAACAAGTTCTGGGAACCGAGGATGCGGCGGCAGCTGTTCGAGATGCTCGACGACGGCACCGAGACGTTCAACGAGCTGGTAGTGGCCGCCTCGGCAAAGATCAAGCGGCCCAAGACGTCCGAACAGGCCGACACGAGCATCGGTTACACCGGGCCTGCGCAAGGCGAGAACGGTGCCTTGCACAAGTAACGCGGCCGTCGCTCCCGTTCAACAAAGGCCTTATATTTTAGCTCTCTAAAGTTTGTCTGCCGCGGACGGCATAGCTCTGCTATGGTCGACGACAAGAAATCGTCTGGCCGGCGGGGTGTTGCGTGAGGCCGATCGAGACCCGGTACGCCCGTAGCGGCGATGTGCGGATCGCCTATCAGGTGGTCGGCCAGGGCTCGTTCGATCTCGTCTTCGTGCCGGGCTTCATATCCAACCTCGACCTGCAGTGGGAGGATGAGGGCTACAGCCGTCTGCTGAAACGGCTTTCGGCCTTCTCGCGGCTGATCCTGTTCGACAAGCGCGGCACTGGTCTCTCCGACCGCGTCGACAGCCGCCACCTGCCCAGCCTCGAGACCCGCATGGACGACGTGCGCGCGGTGATGGACGCCGCCGGCAGTGGCCGCGCGGCGATCCTCGGCGCCTCGGAAGGGGCGCCGATGGCGATGCTGTTCGCGGCCACCTATCCGGAGCGGACACGGTCGCTGGTGCTTTATGGCGGCTATGCGAATTTCCACAGATGGGTGATGCCGCCAGAGCGTCTCGAGGCCTTCATCGAGACCGCGGAAACGGCGTGGGGGACCGGCGCCACGCTGCCCAATTTCGCGCCGGGCCGGATCGACGACCCGCATTTTTCGCAATGGTGGGCGCGCTTCGAGCGGCTGTCGGCGAGCCCGACGGCGGCGGCCGCGCTGGCCCGCATGAATGCCGGTGTCGACGTGCGCGGCATCCTCAGCACGATCAGCGCGCCGACGCTCCTGATCCATCGCCGCAACGATGTGCGGGTCGACCCCGAGGCGAGCCGCTTCCTTGCCCGCAAGATCCCCGGCGCCCGGCTGGTCGAGATAGCCGGGCGCGACCATCCGGTGTGGACCGGCGACGTCGACCGCGTGGCCGACCTGATCGAGGAGTTCCTGACCGGGGAACCGGCGGTGGCCGACACCGAGCGCGTGCTCGCCGCACTGCTGGTGACGCGCATCTACGACACCGCCAAGCTCGGCGACCGCATGTGGAGCGAGCGCAGCCAGCGCTTCCAGGAAACCTGGCGGCTGCTGGTTGGCCGCCATGGCGGGCGCGCCGCCGGCACGCATGGCGAGTTGATGGTCTCGCGCTTCGACGGGCCGGGGCGCGCCATACGCTGCGCGGCGGCGCTGCGCGAGGCGGCGCAGCAGATCGGCGTGGCGAGCGCGCAAGGGGCGCATGTCGGCGAGATCGAGTTGCGCGGCCAGCCGGTCGGGCTCACGGCGCGCGTGACCCTGCAGCTTGCCAGCCATGCCGGGCGCGGCGACATCCTAGCCTCCCGGCTGGTTGCCGACCTCACCGTCGGCTCGGGGCTGCATTTCACTGAGGCCGGCCGCATCAGCCTCGACGAGCTGGACGAGCCGCTGCCGGTGGTGCACGCGACCTCGGAACAGCATCTGGAACCAGCCTGCCGGCCGAAGGCCAGGCCAGCCGAGCCGGCGACGCTGACGGCGCGGGAAAGCGAGGTGGTGAACCTGATCGCCGACGGAAAGAGCAACGCTGCGATCGCCGCAGAGCTCAGCCTCAGCGAACACACGGTCAAGCGTCACGTCGCCAACATCCTGCTCAAGCTCGACCTGCCGTCGCGGGCGGCGGCGGCGGCGTTTTCGGCCAGGCACACTGGCCCGGACGGGCCATGAGAGCCATGGCGCTTTTGGGCGAAGCGGCGCGGCGCGGCAGAGCGCTAGGATTTTCTTCATGCAGGCCAGGCGGATTTCGCCGCGAAGCACCTGCCAATGGAGGATGAGATGGAGAAGTCGAACCGGACACTCAAATCGCTGGTGATCGCGGCAGGCGTTGGCGCGATCTTCACGCTTGCTCCCGCCAAAGCCGAAGATTCCTCGGCCACCGCTGCCTACAAAGACATCCAGGCGACGCTCGGTTCAGTGCCCGACATGTTCAAGACGCTGCCTGACGTGGCGGTCGCCGGCGCCTGGGCCGAGATCAAGGGCGTGCAGCTCAATCCCAACACCGCTCTCGACGGCAAGACCAAGGAGCTGATGGGGCTTGCGGTGGCGGCGCAGATCCCCTGCCAGTACTGCATCTACTTCCACACCGAGGCGGCCAGGCTCAACGGCGCGAGCGACGAGGAGATCAAGGAGGCGATCGCGATGGCGGCCATCGTGCGCCACTGGTCGACGATGCTCAACGGCAGCCAGGTCGATCTCGCCACCTTCAAGAAGCAGACCGACGACGTATTCGCCGCCGTCAAGGCGAAGTCGCAGTGAGGAATGCGTCTGCCCGGCGCTTGAGCCGGGCAGCGCCCCCGATCAATCGAACGTCCCGCCTTGCGGCGGGCCATGGAGGAGAAAATGCTGACCAAGACTGAACTGGTGGACGGCGCTGCGATCAAGAAGGCAATCGAGGGCCGTGACGGCAAGCTGCTGGCGAGCTTCTACACCGACGACGCGCTGGTGCGGGTGATCGACCGCAACAATCCGCCGAGCAAGCCGCGCGAAATCCGCGGCCGCGCGGCGATCACCACCTTCTGGGACGACATCTGCAGCCGGGCGATGACCCATAAGGTCGACACCACCATCGCCGATGGCGACAACCTCGCCTTCACCCAGGCCTGCGCCTATCCCGACGGCACCAAGGTGTTCTGCGCGGCGATGCTGGAGCTCAAGGCCGGCAGGATCGCGCGGCAGACCGTGGTGCAAGCCTGGGACGAGTAGCAAGCAGATCAACAGCGGCTGGGCCGCAAACTCGCAGGAGAACGACAATGTTCAGCGCCAGATGGCAGATCGACGCCAAGTTCGGCCACAAGCAGACCGTGCTCGACATGATGCGGCAATGGGAACGCGACGTCGGCTCGCAGGTCGGCATCTCAGATCTGAACTTCCAGATCATGACCGGATCGATCGGCGCGCATGAATCGAGGATCGAGTCGCACCACCAAGTCGAAAGCCTGGCCCAGCTGGAAGCGTTCTTCGCCAAGCTCGGCAAGATCGAAGCGCACGCCAAATGGGGCAAGGCGCTGGAGCCCTATGTCGTGTCGGGCACCAATGTCTGGCAGATCTTCCGGATCGTCGAATAGCGGCGGCCCCAATCGGCATGCCTGTCGCCCGCAACCGCTCCGGGGCGACAGACGTTGGTCCGGCCGTCAGCCCTTGCGGCCGAAACTGCTGCGCTGCCCCGAAAAGCGCGCCTCCCTGGCCAGCCCCGCTGCTGCCTGGCGGCCGGCCGGGCCCTGATTGGGCAGGGTGGCCTGCTTGGCCAACGCCGCAGCGATCACGGCGTCCGCCTGGCGGGCGCGCTCGGCGGCATTGCCTCCCGGCAAGCCTGCGGCCGCGGCATTGGCGGACGACGGCCGCGGGCGCCTGAACGCGAGGAACAGGAGCAGGGTGCCGAGCGCCGCCGCGCCGGCGGCCAGTATGACACGCGTGCCGGTCATTCCGGCCCGCTCGATCTGTGTCGCCTTGGCGGGATTCTGAACAACCACGAGCTTGTCGCCAACCTGCGGCTCACGGCCTCCGCTCTTGTTCAAGTCCATGGTCGCCTCGACGGCGTCCGCGCCGGCGCCGACGCGCAAGATGCCGGTGAATTTCTGTTTCACCGTCCATTCCTTGTCGGCATGGACCGACTTGAATGCTTCCACCAATTCGCATGGGATCGAGGCGCTGCTGACTGTCTTGTAGAGGATCCTGTGCTGGGTCGATTCCATCAGGCATTCGACCGTGACCGCCGTGATTTCGGCCGGCACCTGCGGCCAGCCGCTCTTGGCGATGATGTCCTTGGCGCAGAAGAAGGCGACCAGCAGGCAGAAGCCGCCGATCATTGTTAGCTTGATCTTCGAGACAGTCATGCGCGAACCCCCTCGCTGCGTGGTTTCCCGTCAGCGAAGCTGCTCGCACAGGTTGAATATTCAATAAATCGGCAACCGTCGCCACGCGGCGGCAGTTCAACAGACTTAACGGATGACAACCGGTGAACTGAATACTTTAAGGATGGCAGTCCCGCCGCCATCCTTTTTTGCCCGAAGCAGCAACCTACATCAGGCCAAGCTGCTTGTAGAAACCGAGCGCATCGTAATAGTCGCTCTGGGTTGCGATCTTGCCGTCCTTGAGTGAAAACATCGAGGCCCCGGTGAAGGAGAACTTCTTGCCGGTTGCGGCGGTGCCGTCGGCCCAGGGGCCGGTGTTGGTGCCGGAAAACTCCCATTCGAAGGAGGCGCGGTCGCCCTCGATCACAGGCGCGCCCTTCATCGTCCAGACGGCGTCGGGGACGGCCTTGAGGAAATTGTCGATGACGCCGGTCTTGGCCGCTTCCTTGCCCTTGACCGGGGTGCCGACCGACGCGTCGTAGTAGGTGACGTCTTCGGCGAAATAGCCGGCGGCCTTGGCGGAATCATGAGCGTTCCACGCGGCGAGGTATGCTTCGATAACCGACTTCGCGCTGTCGTCGGCAAAGGCCGGCGCGACGGCAAGGAGCGTGGCGGCAATGGCTGCTGATGTCAGAAACTGGCGGCGATGCATCTTCTTCCTCCCTGGTTTTGAATGGTAGGTTCCCTGCGAATGGCGCTAGCCGTGGGCCACCATGACATGGCGGACGGCGGTGTAGTCCTCCAGCGCGTAGAGCGACATGTCCTTGCCGTAGCCGGACTGCTTCAATCCGCCATGCGGCATCTCGTTGGTCAGCATGAAGTGGGTGTTGATCCAGGTGCAGCCATATTGCAGGCGGGCAGCCGTCGCCATGGCGCGCGACACGTCCCTGGTCCACACCGACGAGGCCAGCCCATAATCGCTGTCGTTCGCCCAGTTCACTGCTTCGTCGACCTCCGAGAAGCGGGTGACCGAGACAACCGGGCCGAACACCTCGCGGCGCACGATCTCGTCCTCCTGCAGCGCGCCGGCGACGACCGTCGGCTGGTAGTAGAAGCCCGAGCCCTCGCCCGGCTTGCCGCCGGTGGTGATCTCGATGTGCTTCAGTTCCGAGGCGCGCTCGACGAAGCTCGACACGCGGTCGCGCTGGCGGCGCGAGATCAGCGGGCCGATCTCGTTCTCGGTGTCGTCCGGCCGGTTGTACTTGATGGTCGAGACGGCGGAGGAGAGGTCGGCGACCAGCTTGTCGTAGACCTTCTTGCCGGCATAGATGCGGCAGGCGGCGGTGCAATCCTGGCCGGCATTGTAGTAGCCGAAGGCGCGCAGGCCGCTGACCACGGCGCCGAGATCGGCGTCGTCGAACACGATGACAGGCGCCTTGCCGCCGAGCTCGAGATGCGTGCGCTTGACCGACTTGGCGGCCGCCTGCAGCACCTTCTTGCCGGTGGCGACGTCGCCGGTGATCGAGATCATGTTGACCTTGGCATGGTTGATCAGCGCGTTGCCGACGCTTTCGCCACGGCCGAGCACGACATTGACGACACCTTCCGGCAGGATCTCGGCCAGGATCCTGGCCAGCTTCAGCGCCGTCAGCGGCGTCTGCTCGGACGGCTTGAAGACGACGGTGTTGCCGCCGCCGATCGCCGGCGCCAGTTTCCAGGCCATCATCATCAGCGGATAGTTCCACGGCGCGATCGAGGCGACGATGCCGATCGGGTCGCGCCGGACCATCGAGGTGTGGCCGGGTAGGTATTCACCGGCGACCTGGCCGGGCATCGAACGGACGGCGCCGGCAAAGAAGCGGTAGCAGTCGACGATCGCCGGGATCTCGTCATTCAGTACGGAGTTGATCGGCTTGCCGCAGTTCAGCGCCTCGAGCGCAGCGAATTCCTTGGCCTCGGCCTCGATGCGGTCGGCGATCTTCAGCAGATAGCCGGAGCGCTGCGCCGGCGTGGTGCGCGACCAACTGACGAACGCTTGTTCGGCGGCACTCACAGCAGCCTCGATCTGCGCCGGGCTGGCTTCAGGCAGGCTTAGAATGGTCGCCCCGGTCTTTGGATTGAGGATCGGCTCCTCGGTCTCGGTGCCCTTCTCGAAGGTCGAGCCGATCAGCATCTGGGTGTCCATAAGATTTCTCCTTGATCAGGAGCGAGTAGCGAATAGCGAGTAGCGAATAGGGTTGGCGGTCGACTTTTCCCTTATTCGCTATTGGCTATTCCCTATTCGCTGTTCTTCATTTGCCCGAACCAGCGATCTGGTCGCCGTCGCGGGTCAGGTAATAGGCAAAGAGGATCGGCAGCAGCGTCACCAGAACCACGACCATGGCCACGACATTGGTGACCGGACGCTGGCGCGGGCGGATCAGTTCCTCGAGCATCCAGATCGGCACGGTCTGCTGCTGGCCAGCGGTGAAGGTGGTGACGATGACCTCGTCGAAGGACAGCGCGAAGGCGAGCATGCCGCCTGCAAGCAGCGCGGTGGCGATGTTGGGCAGCACGACATGCCTGAAGGTCTGGAAGCCGTCGGCGCCGAGATCCATCGAGGCCTCGATCATCGAGCCGGAGGTGCGGCGGAAGCGGGCGACGGCATTGTTGTAGACGACGACGACGCAGAAGGTGGCGTGGCCGAGCACGATCGTCCAGAACGAGAAGGGGATGTCGGCCAGCGCGAAGGCCGAGCGCAGCGCGATGCCGGTGATGATGCCGGGCAGCGCGATCGGCAGGATGACCAGCAAGGAGATGGTCTCGCGGCCGAAGAAGCGCGTGCGCGAGACGGCGGCGGCGCACAGCGTGCCGAGCACCAGCGCGATCGCCGTCGAGATGGCGGCGACGCGGATCGACAGCGACAGCGCCTCCCACACATCCGGGCGGTTCCAGGTGACGGCGAACCATTGCGTGGTCAGCCCCGGCGGCGGCCAGACGAAGCTCTTTTCCTCCGTCGTGAAGGCGTAGACGAAGATCAGCAGGATCGGCAGGTGCAGGAAGAGCAGGCCGCAGGCGGCGGCGATCTTCAGGCCGAGCGGGGCGGAAGGCGAGCCGTCAGAGCGCATCGAAGGCCCCCATGCGCTTGGCGCCCCAGAGGTAGAAGCCCATGATGACGATGGGCACCACGGTGAAGGCGGCGGCAAGCGGGATGTTGCCGGCCGTGCCCTGCTGCGAATAGACGGCCTGGCCGATGAACAGGCGCGAGGTGCCGATGATCTGCGGGATGATGTAGTCGCCCAATGTCAGCGAGAAGGTGAAGATCGAGCCGGCGACGATGCCGGGCAGCGCCAGCGGGAACAGCACGTTGCGGAAGGTCTGGCCTGGCGAGGCGCCGAGATCGGACGAGGCCTCGACCAGATTGCCCGGCACGCGCTCGAGCGCCGCCTGGACGGGCAGGATCATGAACGGCAGCCAGACATAGACGAAGGCGATGAAGGTGCCGGTGAAGGACACCGACAGCGAGTTCCCGCCGACGATCGGCAGCGACAGCCAGGCGTCGAGCAGCCACAGAAGGTTCAGCTTGCCGAGCAGCCAGGTGAGGATGCCCTCCTTGGCGAGGATGAGCTTCCAGGCATAGACCTTGACCAGGTAGCTCGACCACAGCGGCAGCATGACGCCAAGGTAGAACAGCGCCTTCCAGCGGCCGCGCGCGTAGCGCGCTGCGTAGTAGGCGATGGGGAAGGCGATGATCGCCGAGGCCAGCGTGACGAGCGCCGCCATCGTCACCGTGCGCAGGATGATGTCGAGATTGGCGGCCTGGAGCAGGTCGCCATAGGTCTTGAGCGTGAACTCGCGGTTGATGAGGCCGGAGAACTCGTCGATGGAGAAAAAACTCTGCGCCAGCAGGGCGAACAGCGAGCCGATATAGACGATGCCGAGCCACAGCACCGGCGGCAGCAGCATGAGGAGCAGCAACAGCTTCGGCCGGCGCCAGAACAGGTCGGAGAGCGCGCCGCGCAGGCCGCCGCTGCCCGGCAGGATGGCAGGCGCGGCGGGGTTGGATTGAACAGCGGCGATGGTCATGGCGCCGCCGCGTGCTGAAGAGAATTGCCTGAAAGGCCGTGATCCTTCGCCCCCCTCTCTGTCCTGCCGGACATCTCCCCCTCAAGGGGGGAGATCAGCAGTTTCTCGGCCTCGCCAATTCTGCCACGTCGGCGATTGGCGAAGCCGGAATGGATAGCCAATCTCCCCCCTTGAGGGCGAGATGTCCGGCAGGACAGAGAGGGGGGCCTCGCGCCAACCGTCATCATGCCGGCTCGTCCATCAGATGCAGGTGGTCACGGTTGAAGGTGAGCAGCACCGCCTCGCCTTCCTCAGGCACTCCCATGCCGGCGGGCACCATGGCGTGAAGCCTTAGTCCATCGGCGTCGAGCGCCAGCCTGGTGGTGGCACCGAGATAGTTGGTCGAGACCAGGCGGGCGGCAACGCCGTCGCCGCTCGCGTCGCGCGCGACACGGATGGATTCGGGGCGCAGACTGCCCCAGCGATGCTGGCCGCAATAGCGCTGGACGAAATCCGGCGGCAGCACGTTGGACGAGCCGACGAAGTCGGCGACGAAGCGTGTCCTCGGGCGCTGGTAGATGTCTTCAGGCGTGCCGATCTGCATGATCCTGCCGTCGTTGAAGACGGCGACGCGGTCGGCCATCGACAGCGCCTCGCCCTGGTCGTGGGTGACGAAGACGAAGGTGATGCCGAGCGCCTTCTGCAGCGACTTCAACTCCTCCTGCATGTTCTCGCGCAGCTTGAGGTCGAGCGCGCCGAGTGGTTCGTCGAGCAGGAGCACCTTGGGCTGGTTGACGAGCGCGCGGGCGAGCGCGACGCGCTGGCGCTGGCCGCCGGAGAGCTGGCCCGGACGGCGAGCGCCATAGCCAGGAAGCCTGACCAGCGACAGCGCCTCTTCCGCCGCCTTATGGCGCTCCGGCTTGCCGACGCCCTTGACCATCAGCCCGTAGGCTACGTTGTCGAGGACATTCAGATGCGGAAAGAGCGCGTAGTCCTGGAAGACGGTGTTGACGTTGCGGCGGTAGGGCGGGACGCCCTCGGCGCGCTCGCCGAAAATGGAGATCGAGCCCGAGGTCGGCTGCTCGAAGCCGGCGATCAGGCGCAGGCAGGTGGTCTTGCCGGAGCCCGACGGGCCGAGCATGGCGAAGAACTCGCCGGGCGCGATGTCGAGATCGACGGCGTCGACGGCGCGAACGCTGCCGAAATGGCGGGAGACTTTTTGAAAGGATACGGCCGAGGTCATGGGCTGTCAGTCAGTTGCCGGTTTGGTTCTGTCGGATCGCGATAGCGCGCTGCTTCACCTCCCCCTCCATGGGAAAGGTCGCGGCGAAGCCGCGGGTGGGGTGGCTGGCACGGACCGCCACCCCGACGCTGCGCGTTTACCCTCCCCACAAGGGGGAGGGTGATGGATCACCGTCCGCCGATGACGCCGATATAGTCAGACACCCAGCGGTAATAGGGGACGCACTGGTTGTTCTCGCTGGCGCATTTCGACACCGGCGTCTTCCAGAACTTGATCTTGTCGAAATTGTCGTAGCCGTTGGTCTTGCAGCCTTCGTCGCCGAGCAGTTCATTGCCCTTGCAGGCGGCGGGCACTACCGGCAGCGAGCCGAACCAAGCCGAGACATCGCCCTGAACCTTGGGCGACAACGAGTGCTCGAGCCACATATAGGCGCAGTTCGGATGGGCGGCGTCCGCCTCCATCATGGTGGTGTCGGCCCAGCCGGTGACGCCTTCCTCCGGCACGGTCGAGGAGACCGGCTTCTTGGCGGCGACCAGCGTGTTGACCTGGTACGGCCACGAGCCGGAGGCGACGACGCCCTCGTTCTGGAAATCGTCGACCTGGATCGCGGCATCGTGCCAGTAGCGGCCGACAAGCGTGCGCTGGACGCGCAGCAGGTCGAGCGCAGCCTTGTACTGGTCCTCGGTCAGTTCGTAGGGATCCTTGATGCCGAGTTCCGGCTTGTGGAACATCAGGTAGTTGGCGGCGTCGGCAATGTGGATCGGACCGTCATAGGCCTGGACGCGGCCCTTGTTCGACTTGCCGTCGGGCAGGTTCATCTCCTCGAAGACGACATTCCAGCTCTTGGGCGCTTCCTTGAAGACGTCGGTGTTGTACATCAGCACGTTCGGGCCCCACTGATAGGGAACGCCGTAATGCACCTTGTCGACCGTAAACCAGGGGGCGTCCTTCAGCCGGTCGTCGACGCTCTTCCAGCTCGGGACGAGATCGGTGTTGATCGGCTGCACGCGCTTGCCGGCGACGAGGCGCAACGAGGCATCGCCCGACGCGGTGACGAGGTCGAAGCCGCCCTCGTTCATCAACGAGACCATCTCGTCCGACGTGTTGGCGGTCTTGACGTTGACCTTGCAGCCGCTCTCCTTCTCGAAGGAGGTGACCCAGTCATAGCCCTTGTCGGTTTCGCCGCGCTCGATGTAGCCCGGCCAGGCGACGATGTTGACCTCGCCCTCGCCCTTGCCGAGTTCCTTGACCTGGGCGACGGCCTGGCCGGAGAAGGTCAGCGCGACCGTCAATGCAGTGCACGACTTCAGGAATGAATTCATCATCGATCTCCCATTTTGGCGCATGTCTCGATAAGATCACGCGCACCCTCAAAACATTGAAGCGTCCGCCGACCAGGAAAATGGGCGGCGCTCCAAGGGGCCGCACTCTGCGGCGGCTTTTGGTTCCCTAACCGGAGGTTGCTGCGAAATTCCCGGTTTCGCAAATTCATTTATCAGAAAGCCGATATCGGTTTTTCCGATAGATAAATGCGCGAGCTTGTCAGGGGCGCTGGCGGACCATGCGCTGCGACTGGGCAAGGCCGATGAAGTCGCGCGCGGCCTGCGGCAGGCTGGAGCCGCGGCGCCAGACCATGCCTACCTGGACCACCGGCAAGGCGCCGGAAATATCGCGCGATTCGATGCGGTCGCCTTCCAGCGACCATGGCCGGTAGACGAGGTCGGGCAACAGCGCCACGCCGGCGCCGGTGGCGACGAGGCTGCGCACCGCCTCGACCGAGCGGGTGCGGAAGGCGACATGCGGCCTGGCGCCGAGCGCGGCGAGCAGCTTGCCGGTGTTCTCCTCGATCTCGTCGACGGTCAGCATGATCAGCGGCTCCGACACGATGTCGCTGAGATCGATGATGTCGGCGCTGGCGAGTTTGTGGCTGAGCGGCACCCACAGGCGATAGGCCGAGACCTCGAGGATTTCCGACTGCAGCGCGGTGCGGTCGCGCAGGTTCGAGGTGACCATGACGGCGATATCGAGCTTGCCGCCGATCAAAAGGTGCTCGAGATAGTCGCCATTGTCCTCGATGGCCGAGACCTCGACACCGGGATAGGCGCGACGGTAGCGGGCGAGAAGATCGGACAGCACATAGCCGGCGACCAGCGAGGTGACGCCGAGCTGGAGGCGGCCGCCGGCCACCAGCTGGTCGCCGAAGAAGGCGCGGCGGGCGTCCGACACATCGGCGAGGATCTTGGTCGCGTGGCGCAGGAACTGGTGGCCTTTGTGGGTGATGTTGAGGCCGCGCGGATGGCGCTCGAACAGTTCGACGCCGAGGTCGCTTTCCAGTTCCTTGATCGCCTCGGTGACCGAGGATTGGGAGATGGAGAGGTTCTGAGCGGCGCCGGACACGGTGCCCTGCTCGGCGACGGCGACGAAGAACTGCAGCTGGCGGATGGTGAAAGCCATGGCGGGACTAAACACTGGCGCAGGGCGGAAGGAAAGCGGGCCACTTGGCGGCCCACAACATCGCTGTCCCGGTCTTACCTGCCGTCGCCACCGGCTATGCTGATCCGCCCGCCGGCCGCGGCGAGCGCGGCGGCGATGTCGCGCGGCGGCGGCAGGTCGGTGGCGAGTTCGGAAAAGCCGTCGAAGCCGCAGACCCGGACCAGACCCTGGCGGCCGAACTTGCTTTGATCGGTGACCACCACAGAGCGCTGGCCGCGCGACAGCACCATGCGGGCGAACTCCGCCTCTTCCAGATCGTAGTCCATCAGGCCGGCGACGGCGTCGACCGCGCCGATGGAGATCACCGCGTGGCTGACGGATAAGCGGCTGACGAAGTCGATGGCCGAGACGCCGAAGGCGGCGCCGGAATCGCTGCGCAACTCGCCGCCGGCCATGTAGACCTTGTTGCCGTTGACGGTGGCCAGCGTGCGGGCGATGTCCGACGAATTGGTGACGACGGTGAGCCGCCGGTGGCCGAGCAACTCGCGGGCGAGGAACGAGGTGGTCGTGCCGGTATCGAGCATGACCGACTCGCCGTCGCGTATGGTGGCGGCGACCATGCGGGCGATGGCGCGCTTGGCGTCGGCATTCTCGCGCATGCGCCGCTCGAACGGCGCTTCGCCCGCCATTGCCGGCAGACTGACGGCGCCGTGCATCTTCAGGATCGAGCCGTCATTGGTGAGCGGCTTGACGTCGCGGCGCACGGTCTCCAGCGAGACCCCCAGCCGGTCGGCCAGGCTGGCGATGGTGATGGTGCCCTCCTCGTTGAGGAGCCGCAAAATCTCGCCATGCCGTTTCGAATGGATCATACGGGCTTCCAGGATTTTGACCGATTCTAAGGCAATCCTGCCGTTTTTAAAGGAAGCGCTTATACTTTCGGGCAAAACACCCAAAAAAAGTCACGGCTTTTGATTGACAGCCGACCAACACTGGCGTGAGATCGAAGAAAGGTGACAGGCTCGAAAGCGCCACGGGAAGGTGATGGCAGAGCCGCAATTCACGGACCAGATCGCCCGGAACGGGCCTGGTGCAAGGAATTTTCAGATCCGCGGGGGCGGATGCCGGGATCACAAACCTGGCCAAGGGGCTCGTCGGTGCGGTGCGGGATACCGGTCCTGGCGTCCCGCACCGACGAGATTTTCCCATTCCCCTCCGCCGTCGCCGCCCTGTCCGTGGCGCTTTGTCGAAACTCAGCCCAACCAGGGATAGACCGTGACCGTCGAAGACCGCATCCGCGCCCTGCCCTGCTGGACCGGCACGATCGAGATTGAGCCGCTGCCGGGCGGCCTGAGCAACGCCAACTACCTGGTCCAGGACGCGGCCGGACGGCATGTGGTGCGCTTCGGCCAGGATTTTCCGTTCCACCACGTCTTTCGCGAGCGCGAGGTGATGACCTCGCGCGCGGCGCATGCCGCGGGCTTCGCACCGGCCGTCCGCTATGCCGAGCCGGGCATCATGGTGACGCAGTATCTCGGCGCCAGGACTTATACGGCCGAGGACGTGCGCGCCAACATCGGCCGCGTCGCCGCCCTGATGCGCGGCTTCCACCGCGAAATGCCCAATCACGTCTCCGGCGCCGGTTTCATGTTCTGGGTGTTCCACGTCATCCGCGACTACGCGCGCACGCTGGATGAAGGCGGCAGCCGCAAGCGGGACGAATTGCCCCGCTACCTGACGCTCGCCGATGAACTGGAACGCGCGCAAAAACTGCTGCCTATCGTCTTCGGCCACAACGATCTTTTGCCGGCCAATATTCTCGACGACGGCAACAGGCTGTGGCTGATCGACTTCGAATATGCGGGTTTCAACACGGCGATGTTCGACCTTGCCGGCTCGGCCTCCAACGCCGGCCTGAGCGACGAGGAATCCTTCGCCCTGCTCACCGCCTATTTCATGAAGGAGCCTGACGATGCCATCCGGCGCTCGCATGCCGCGATGCAATGCGCCTCGCTGCTGCGCGAGGCGATGTGGAGCATGGTCTCCGAACTCTATCTCGACGCGCCCGGCATCGACTACGTCGCCTACACCGAGGAGAACCTGACGCGGCTCGACGCGGCGCTGGACCACTACCAGACCAAATACGGAAGGCTGAGCCCATGACTTTGCCCAGCCATGCCGGGATCGTCGTCATCGGCGGCGGCATCATCGGCTGCTCGACGGCCTATCATCTGGCGCGCGACCACAAGGCCGATGTCGTGCTCCTGGAGCAGGGCAAGCTGACCTCGGGCTCGACCTGGCACGCGGCCGGGCTGGTCGGCCAGCTGCGTTCGTCGGCCTCGATCACGCGCGTGCTGAAATACTCCGTCGAGCTCTACAAGGGGCTGGAGGCCGAGACCGGGCTCGCCACCGGCTGGAAGATGACCGGGTGCCTCAGGCTGGCCACCAATGCCGACCGCTGGACCGAGTTCAGGCGGCTGGCGACGACGGCGAAAAGCTTCGGCATGGATATGCAATTGCTGTCGCCGGACGAGGTGAAAAAGATGTGGCCGCTGATGGAGACCGGCGACCTCGTCGGTGCCTCCTGGCTGCCGACCGACGGCCAGGCGAGCCCCTCCGACATCACCCAGTCGCTGGCCAAGGGCGCGCGCATGCATGGCGCCAAACTGTTCGAGGAGGTGCGCGTCACCGGCTTCGCGATGAAGGACGGCCGCATCACCGCGGTGAAGACCGACAAGGGCGACATCGCCTGCGACAAGGTGGTGAACTGCGCCGGGCAATGGGCCCGCCAGGTCGGCGCGATGGCCGGCATCAACGTGCCGCTGCAGCCGGTCAAGCACCAGTACATCATCACCGAGAAGATCGACGGGCTGGCGACCGACGCGCCTACGATCCGCGACCCCGACCGCCGCACCTACTTCAAGGAAGAGGTCGGCGGGCTGGTGATGGGCGGCTATGAGCCGAACCCGCAGGCCTGGACGACGGGCGACGTTCCCAACGACTGGGAATTCCGGCTGTTCGACGACGACTACGATCATTTCGAGCAGCATATGGCGCAGGCGATCGAGCGCGTGCCGGCGTTGGCCCATGCCGGCGTCAAGCAGATGATCAACGGGCCGGAAAGTTTTACGCCGGACGGCAATTTCATCCTAGGCGTGGCACCCGAATGCGCCAACATGTTCGTCGGCGCCGGCTTCAACGCCTTCGGCATCGCGTCTGGCGGCGGCGCCGGCTGGGTGCTGGCGCAATGGGTGGTCGACGGCGAGGCGCCGCTCGACCTCTGGGTCGTCGACATCAGGCGTTTTTCCAACCTGCACCGCGACCGGCAATGGGTCTGCGACCGCACGCTGGAGGCCTATGGCAAGCACTACACGATCGGCTTCCCGCATGAGGAATATCTCTCCGGCCGGCCGCGCATCGTCTCGCCGCTCTATGAACGGCTGGGCGGGCACCGCGCCGTGTTCGGTTCGAAGCTCGGCTGGGAGCGGCCGAACTGGTTCGCGCCCGACGGCGTCGAGCCGGAGGACGTCTATTCGATGGGCCGGCAGAACTGGTTCGAGGCGGTCGGCGAGGAACATCGGCATGTTCGTGAGAAGGTCGGCATCTTCGACCAGTCGTCCTTCGCCAAATACGAGATGACCGGCGCGGATGCCTTGAAAGCGCTCGACTGGATCTGCTCCAACGACGTCGCCAAGCCGGTCGGCCGGCTGACCTATACGCAGCTTCTCAACACGCGCGGCGGCATCGAGGCTGACCTGACCGTGTCGCGGCTCGGCGAGGATAGGTTCTACATCGTCACCGGCACCGGCTTCCGCACCCATGATCTGTCGTGGATCGAGGACCATGTCGGCAAGGGGCTCGACGTGGCGCTCAAGGATGTCACGGAGGATTTCGGCACGCTGACGCTGATGGGGCCGCGCGCCCGCGACGTGCTGTCGGCGGTGACGGACGCGGATGCCTCCAACACCGCCTTCCCGTTCGGCCATGCGCGCGAGATCCAGATCGCCGGCCATACGGTCAAGGCGCTGCGCGTCACCTATGTCGGCGAGCTCGGCTGGGAACTGCATGTGCCGATCGCGGCGACCGGCGAGGTGTTCGACGCGCTCATGGCGGCGGGCGAGGCGCACGGCATCCGCCCGATCGGCTACCGGGCGCTGGAATCGCTGCGGCTGGAGAAAGGCTACCGCGCCTGGGGTTCCGACATCACGCCCAACGACACGCCGCAGGAGGCTGGCCTCGGCTGGGCGGTGAAGCTTCGCAAGAACACCGACTTCGTCGGCCGAAGGGCACTAGAGGACGCCGCCGGCGAGGCGCTGAAGAAACGCTTTGCCGGCTTTACTGTCGACGACCCCGCGATCGTCCTGGTCGGGCGCGAGACCATCCTGCGCAATGGCGAGCCGGTCGGCTATCTCACCAGCGGCGGCTATGGCTACACGCTGGGCAAGAACATCGGCTACGGCTATGTGCGCAACGCCGCCGGCGTCGGCGACGATTTTCTCGCATCCGGCGACTATGAGCTGGTGGTGGCGATGGAGCGGACGCCGGCAAAGATCCATCTCGAGCCGATGTACGATCCGGCCGGGGAAAAAATCAAAGCCTAGGGCTTCAGATCACGCGCAGGACCAGGCCGCGGCTGGGCACCGTGTCGGCCTCGCCGGGCATTGAGACATAGGGCGCGGTTTCTTCGACGCGGACGACCGTGCGCCCTGCCTCGAGCGCGGCGACGCGCTTAGCAAAGCCGGCCTCCCACAGCGTGTTCTTGACCGTGAGCACGATAACCCCGCCCGGCCGGCAGATGCGGATCAACTCGTCCAGACCCTCGGCGCCGACATGGCCTGAAGTGAAGACGCCTGCCGAGACGATGCCGGCATAGGCATTGTCCGCGAAGGGCAATGGCCCACCCATCGCCAGGCAGTGAAGCGCCGTGTAGACGCCTTTGGCGGCAGCCTTGTCCAGCATGCCTTGCGAAATATCGAGCGCCTCGACCTTGGGATAGCCGGTGATGGCAAGCCATTCGCCGATCAGGCCGGTGCCGGCGCCGGCATCCAGCAGCGGCGCGGCGCCGCGCGCCAGATGGCGGGCGATCAGCGCCAGGCAGATCGTCGGATGGCGATAACCGGCCGCCGACATGTCGGCGTCGTAGGTCTCGGACCAGCGGTCGTAAAGCGCTGCCACCTCTTCCGGCCGCTTCGCCGCGTAGGCCGCGGTGAGCGGTCCAAGATGCTTGCTGTCTGCCATCTTTCTGTTGCCGCCGCCTGATCGAGTCGACTTTGATCGGATGATAGCCAAATGGCGAAAATTGTGGAACCGTTCCTCCATAAACAAGGTGAGAAGGTAAACACGGGGGCATAATGACGGACGAGGCACGCGCGGCATTGGCCGCGATTCCGGTGCTGGCGGGCTACCAGGGACCGCTGGAACGGCTCGGCGGCCTGACCAATCTCGTCTACAGGGCCGGCGATCTTTGCCTGCGCATCCCCGGCAAGGGCACCGAGGAGTATATCAACCGCGCCAATGAGGCGGTGGCGGCGCGCGAGGCGGCCAAGGCCGGGGTCAGCCCCGAGGTGCTGCATGCCGACGCCGCGACGGGCGTGCTGGTGAGCCGCTACGTCGCCGGTGCCGAGACGATGTCGCCGGAGAAGTTCAAGACGCGGCTCGGCAGTCCGGCGCGCGCCGGCGAGGCCTTCCGCAAGCTGCATTCATCCGGCGCGGTGTTTCCGTTCCGCTTCGAGCTGTTTGCGATGATCGACGACTATCTCAGGGTGCTGTCGACCAAGGATGTGGCGCTGCCCGCCGGCTATCACGACGTGGTGCGCGAGGCCGACAGCGTGCGCGCGGCGCTTGCCGCCCACCCCATTCCAATTGTCGCCTGCCACTGCGATCCGCTGTGCGAGAATTTTCTCGATACCGGTGACAAGATGTGGATCGTCGACTGGGAATATTCGGGCATGAACGATCCGCTCTGGGACCTCGGCGATCTCTCCGTCGAAGGCAAATTCGACGCCGCGCAGGACGAAGAATTGATGCTCGCCTATTTCGGCCGCGCGCCGAAGCCCGCCGAGCGCGGCCGCGTCGTCATCTACAAGGCGATGTGCGACCTTCTGTGGACGCTGTGGGGGCTGATCCAGCTCGCCAACAACAATCCGGTCGATGATTTCCGCGCCTATGCCGACGGCCGTTTCGTCCGCTGCAAGGCGTTGATGGAGACGGCGGAGTTCTCGCTCCACCTTGCGGCGATACGCAAGGGCTAGCCGCCCGAACTGCGAGCCCTAGTTCACGCCCTTCGGCACGTTCTCCGGGGGAACCACTGTCTCCACCACCTTCTGGCGATGGAAGATGAAGATGCCGGCGAGCACGACGATCGCCGAGCCGACCAGGATACGAAGGCTCGGCACGTCGCCGAAGAAGGCCAGACCGAAGACGATCGCCCACAGAAGCAGGCTGTAGTGCAGAGGCGCCAGCGTCGAGGCCGGCGCCAGCTTCAGCGCCCTGGTGATCATCAGATGGGCGGCGCAGGAGACGACGCCGAGCAACAGCATGGCGCCGAAATCGAGCGCGGACGGTGTGCGCCAGGCGCCGATGGTCAAGACCCCGCCGACAACCAGCGTGCCGATGGTCTGCCAGGTGACGAGCGTAGTGTCGCTGGTGCCGCGCAGACGACGGCCAAGGATGATGGCGAAGCCGAAAGCGATGCTGCCGACCAGCGCAAAGCCGGAAGACATTGAGAAGGCGGCAGAGGACGGCTTCAGGATGATGAGCACGCCGCAGAAGCCTACCAGGATCGCCAGCCATCGCCGCCAGCCGACCTTCTCGCCGAGCAGCAGGTGCGACAGCGCCGCGACATAGATCGGGCCGGCCATGTAGAAGCTCATCACGTCGGCGAGCGGCAAATAGACGACCGCGGCGTAGAAGAACCCGGTATCGAGCGTGGTCGCCACGACGCGCAGGACCTGCAGCATCGGCCGGTCGAGACTGAACAGCTTGCCCGTGCCCTGGTTGGCGATCATCGGACCGAGCACGATGAAGGCGCCGATCGAGCGGATCAGCACCACCTGACCGACCGAGAAGGAGGCGACCAGCCATTTGCCCATCGCGTCGTTCAGCGCGAACATGAAATCGCCGGCCAGCATCAGGAGGATGCCGGCGAGAAGCATGTTCTTGATCGTAAAGCCACGGGCGAAAGACTGAGCCATGGCGGGCGTCCTAGCTTCAAGCCGGGGATTTGACGAGCAAAATCCCGGCAATCCGTAAGACCAGCGACGAAAATCGGCTGGTTCTAGCTCGATTTATGCCTTCGGTTGACATTTTGCGGCCTGCCCGCGATCGACAGGCGCGTTTCCTGCTTTGTCCGCTCCGCCACCACCTTGCCCCGGGCGATGACGCAGAGCCGTTCAGCGCGCAGGCGCACCGCCTCGATCGGATTGCCGGCATCGAGGACGACGAGGCTGGCGCGCTTGCCGACGGCCAGCCCGAGGTGGTCGAGGCCCATGATGGCGGCGTTGACGTTGGTGACCATGTCGAAACAGCGCGCCATGTCGGCCGGGCTCGACATCTGGGCGACATGCAGGCCCATGAAGGCGACGTCGAGCATGTCGGCGGTGCCCAGCGAATACCAGGGGTCGAGCACGCAGTCCTGGCCCCAGCCGACGCGGATGCCGAGCGCCAGCATCTCCTTCACCCGGGTCAGGCCGCGTCGCTTGGGGAACGTGTCGTGGCGGCCCTGCAGCATGATGTTGATCAGCGGATTGGGGATCGCCGCCACGCCGGCCTCGGCGATCAGCGGCAACAGCTTGGAGACGTAGTAATTGTCCATCGAATGCATGGAGGTGAGGTGCGAGCCGGCCACCCTGCCCTGCAGGCCGAGCCGCTCGGTCTCATAGGCAAGCTGCTCGATGTGGCGCGACAGCGGATCGTCGGTCTCGTCGCAGTGCAGGTCGACCATGAGGCCGCGTTTGGCGGCGATTTCGCAGAGCTCGGTTACTGAGCGCGTGCCGTCGGCCATGGTGCGCTCGAAATGCGGGATGCCGCCGACAATGTCGACGCCGAGATCGAGCGCGCGGACGGTGTTTTGACGCGCCGTCGGCGAGCGGTAGAGCCCGTCCTGCGGGAAGGCGACGAGCTGCAGGTCGATATAGGGCGCGACGGTCTTCTTGACCTCGAGCAGCGCCTCGACCGCCAGCAGCCGGTCGTCGCAGACATCGACATGGGTGCGGATGGCAAGCAGCCCCATCGACACCGCCCAGTCGCAATAGGCGAGCGCACGCTCGCGCACCGCCTCATGCGTCAGCAGCGGCTTCAGTTCGCCCCACAGGGCGATGCCTTCGAGCAGCGTGCCGGAGGCGTTGATGCGCGGAATGCCGTAGGAGAGCGTGGCGTCCATATGGAAATGCGGATCGACGAAGGGCGGCGAGATCAGATTGCCACGCGCGTCGATCACCGTGCCCGCGGCGGCGGTCAGTTCGGGCTCGATCGCGGCGATCGTCTCGCCGGCGATGCCGATATCGGCAACCCTGCCGTCAGGCAGCGTGCCGCCGCGTACGATCAGGTCGAAATCCATCTTCCGTCATCCCCTTGGTAGAATCAGCGCCATCCTGGCGCAAAAGAGGGTCTGCCGCAGCCGTTTCGTTCCGCAAGCGCGAAAGGTTCCATCCGGCGGCAACTCGCTCTATAAGCCGCCTCTCGCCCTCGTGGCGAATCCGAAATTCGCTCAGAGACTCCAGCCAGGCACGGGATCAGCCGTTTGTTTCGTTTCTTCCGTTCGTCGGAAAACCAGAGCCTCATCGCGAGGTTGGTGAGGGAATCCTTTCACCAACACAAGTTCGGCTATGGCGCCGCCATAGTGTCGATGCTGGTGGTGGCCGCCACGACCGCCGCCAGCGCCTGGATCCTCAGCGTAATCACCAATGAATTCGTGATCTACAAGAGAGTCGAACGCGTCAACTGGATAGCCTTTGCGGTCGCCGCAATCTTCATCGCCAAGGGCATCGCCAACTTCGTCCAGGCCTATTTCATGAGCCGGGTCGGCAACGCCATCATCGCCGACCGCCAGCGCAAGATCTATGACCGGATCTTGGCGCAAGGCATCGAGTTCTACCATTCGACCTCGTCATCCGACCTGATCACGCGCATGACCAACAACGCGCAGGCCGCACGCAGCGTCCTCGACCTCGTCGTCACATCCTATGTGCGGGACCTGGTGACCTTGATTGCCTTGGTGGCCGTCATGGTCTGGAAGCAACCGGCGTTGTCCCTGATCTGCTTCGTCGTCGGGCCGGTCGCGATCTACGGCGTCAACCGCATCCTGAAGCGCATCCGCAAGATTGCGTCGATGGAATTTCGCTCGCTCGGCCAGATCGTGCATGTGATGCAGGAGACGGCGATCGGGGTGCGTGTCGTCAAATCCTTCAACCTCGAAGGCGCGATGCGCAAGCGCATGTACAAGGCGGTCTCCGACGTCGAGAACCGCGCCAACAACATCGCCACACTGGAAGCCGCCACCAGTCCGGTGATGGAAACGCTTGCCGGGCTGGCGATCGCCGGTGCGATCTTTGTGAGCGGTTTCCTGGTTTTGCAGGGCGGCCAGATGCCGGGCAACATCATGGCTTTCATCGGAGCGCTGCTGCTGGCCTATGAGCCGGCCAAGCGCCTGGCACGCGTGCGCATCTCGCTTGAGACCGGGATCGTCGGTGTGCGCATGATGTTCCAACTCGCCGATCGGCCGCTGACCCTTTCCGAAAAGCCCGACGCCACACCGCTGCGGCCGGGGCCCGGCGAGATCAGGTTCGAAGACGTAACTTTCGCCTATCCCGAGAGCGCGCCGGTCTTCAAAGACTTGAACCTCACCCTGGCGCCCGGCAAGATGACGGCGCTGGTCGGGCCGTCGGGCGGCGGCAAGTCGACGATCCTCAATCTGATCATGCGCATGTACGACCCGCAGAGCGGCAAGGTGGCGTTCGACGGCCAGGATATCTCGCATGCGGCGCTCGCCTCGCTCAGGCAGAAGATCGCCTATGTCAGCCAGGACACGTTCCTGTTCGCCGGCACCGTCATGCACAACATCCGCCTCGGCCGTCAGGATGCGACCGAAGCGGAGGTGATCGCCGCCGCCAAGGCCGCCAATGCCCATGACTTCATCAGCGCCATGGCCAAGGGCTACGAGACAGAGGTAGGTGAGAATGGCTCGCTATTGTCCGGCGGCCAGCGCCAGCGCATCTCGATCGCGCGCGCCATGCTGCGCAATGCCGAAATCCTGCTGCTCGACGAGGCGACCAGCGCGCTCGATGCCGAGTCGGAAGCGCTGTTCCGCGACGCGCTGCAGCAGCTCACGGTCGGGCGCACAACCATCGTCATCGCGCACCGGCTGTCGACCGTGCATCAGGCCGACACGATCGTGGTGCTGGAGAACGGCAAGGTGCAGGAAAGCGGCCCGCACAAGGCGTTGCTCAAGCAGGGCGGGCTTTACCAGAAGCTTTATGAGTATCAGCTGATGCCGTGAGCTTACCCTCCCCCTTGTGGGGAGGGTCGCTGCGAAGCAGCGGGGCGGGGGTCGGCGCCGCCCCCACCCGGACCTTCGGTCCGACCTCCCCACAAGGGGGAGGTAGGGGTCGCAGCTTAACCCTACTCCGGCACTTTCCGCACCGCACCCTTGTCGGCGCTGGTGGCGAAGGCGGCGTAGGCGCGCAGCGCGGTCGTGACCTTGCGCTTGCGCTTTTCCTCCGGCTTCCAGGCATCCGCGCCCTTCGCCGCCATGGCGGCGCGGCGGGCATCGAGCTCGGCTGCGCTGACCGCGAGATGGATCTTGCGGTTCGGGATGTCGATCTCGATCGTGTCGCCTTCCCGGACCAGGCCGATCAGCCCGCCTTCGGCGGCTTCCGGTGAGACATGGCCGATCGACAGACCCGACGTGCC
This sequence comes from Mesorhizobium sp. M4B.F.Ca.ET.143.01.1.1, assembly GCF_004792275.1. Taxonomy (NCBI): domain Bacteria; kingdom Pseudomonadati; phylum Pseudomonadota; class Alphaproteobacteria; order Hyphomicrobiales; family Phyllobacteriaceae; genus Mesorhizobium; species Mesorhizobium sp. M4B.F.Ca.ET.143.01.1.1. Next base: position 244,715 of record NZ_SRSR01000008.1, on the reverse strand, counting down.
GCCGGAGAAGCGGCCGTCGGTGATCAGCGCGCAGGCCTTGCCGAGGCCTTTCGACTTCAGATAGCTGGTCGGATAGAGCATCTCCTGCATGCCGGGGCCGCCGCGCGGACCCTCATAGCGGATGACGACGACATCGCCGGCCTTGATCTCATTGCCGAGGATCGCCTTGACCGAAGCGTCCTGGCTTTCGAACACCCTGGCCGGACCGGTGAACTTCAGGATCGACTCGTCGACGCCGGCGGTCTTCACGATGCAGCCGTCGAGCGCCAGATTGCCCTTCAGCACAGCAAGGCCGCCATCCTTGGAGAACGGCGTCTGAGCCGAACGGATGACGCCCGTCTCGCGGTTCGTGTCGAGGTCGTCCCAGCGGCGGTCCTGGCTAAAGGCGACCTGCGTCGGCACGCCGCCGGGGGCGGCGAGGAAGAAGTCGCGCACGTTCTGGCTGGAGGTGCGGGAAATGTCCCAATGGTCGAGCGCCTCGCCTAGCGTCGCCGTATGCACGGTCGGCAGGTCGCGGTTGATCAGCCCGGCATTGTCCAACTGGCCGAGGATGGCCATGATGCCGCCGGCGCGGTGGACGTCCTCCATGTGCACGTCGGACTTGGCCGGCGCCACCTTGCAGAGCACCGGCACCTTGCGCGACAGCCGGTCGATGTCTTCCATGGTGAAGTCGACCTCGCCCTCGTGGGCGGCGGCCAGGATATGCAGAACCGTGTTGGTCGAGCCGCCCATGGCGATGTCGAGCGCCATGGCGTTCTCGAAGGCGCCCTTGGAGGCGATGCTGCGCGGCAGGGCGCTTTCGTCGTCCTGCTCGTAGTAGCGCTGGGCGAGGTCGACGACGAGATGGCCGGCCTCGACGAACAGGCGCTTGCGGTCGGCATGGGTGGCAAGCGTCGAGCCATTGCCGGGCAGCGACAGGCCGAGCGCCTCGGTCAGGCAGTTCATCGAATTGGCGGTGAACATGCCCGAGCACGAGCCGCAGGTCGGGCAGGCCGAGCGCTCGATGACCTTCACGTCCTCGTCGGAGATCTTGTCGTCGGCGGCGGCGACCATCGCGTCGACGAGGTCGAGCGCCTGCGTCTTGCCGGCCAGCACCACCTTGCCGGCCTCCATCGGTCCGCCGGAGACGAAGACGGTCGGGATGTTGAGGCGCAGCGAGGCCATCAGCATGCCGGGGGTGATCTTGTCGCAATTGGAGATGCAGACCATGGCGTCGGCGCAATGGGCGTTGACCATGTATTCGACGGAGTCGGCGATCAGCTCGCGCGACGGCAACGAATAGAGCATGCCGTCATGGCCCATGGCGATGCCGTCATCGACGGCGATGGTGTTGAATTCCTTGGCGACGCCGCCCGCCTTCTCGATCTCGCGCGCCACCAGCTGGCCGAGATCCTTCAGATGGACATGGCCGGGCACGAACTGGGTGAAGGAGTTGACGACCGCGATGATCGGCTTGCCGAAATCCGAATCCTTCATGCCGGTGGCGCGCCACAGGCCGCGGGCGCCGGCCATGTTGCGGCCATGGGTGGTGGTGCGGGAACGATAGGCGGGCATGCAATTTTCCTTAGCTGGCTGGCCACGCTCGATGCGGAGCGCGGCGGCGCTGAATTCAGGTCGCAGGCGTTATAGACGCCGAAGCCTGGTCTGGCCACAATTTTGCGGCGCGCCAGATTTTCCAGGAAAATTCGATGCCATTGTCGGATCGCGCGCCGCGCGGCCGTCCTTGGACAGACGGCACGGAATGGCACCATTCCCGGAGTCAGCCGTTTCATCGTAAGAAGCAACCCGAGGAGCACGAGATGCAAAAGATCACCACCTGCCTGTGGTTCGACGATCAGGCCGAAGAGGCGATGAATTTCTACGTGTCCATCTTCAAGAATTCGAAGGTGCTGAGCGTGATGCGTTGGCCCGAAGGCCACGCCGATGAAGGCAAGGCGCTGGTGACCACGTTCGAACTCGACGGCGTGCAGTTCCAGGCGCTCAACGGCGGACCGCAATTCAAGTTCAACGAGGCGATGTCACAGTCGATCGACTGCAAGACGCAGGAAGAGGTGGACTATTTCTGGGACAGGCTCATCGAAGGCGGAGGCGAACCGTCGCAATGCAGCTGGCTCAAGGACAAGTTCGGAGTGTCCTGGCAGGTCGTGCCGGAGCAGTTGCCGCGGCTGCTTCTGGACCCGGACCGGGCCAAGGCCGGCCGCGTGATGTCGGCGATGATGGAGATGAGCAAGATCGACATCGCCAAGATCGAGGAAGCGGCGCGAGGCTGAGTGAAATCTCAAACGCCGGCGCCGCCCCTCATCCGCCCTTCGGGCACCTTCTCCCCGTGAACGGGGAGAAGGAAAAAGGAGTGACTACGCCGCCTTGTCGCGGACCTGGTAGTCCTTCACCGCGGCGAAGCGGATCGCCTTCCAGCGCTCGGCTTCGTAGTTGAGCGAAAAGGCGTGCTGGGCGAGGAACACCGGATCGTTGTCGAGATCGCGGGCGATGTCGCCGCGATGCGCTTCGATGAAGCGCTCCACCTCGGCCCTGTCGTCGGCCGAGATCCAGCGGCAGACGGAAAAGCGCGACATTTCGAAATCGACCGGCAGCGTGTACTCGATGTTCAGCCGTTCCTTGAGCACGTCGAGCTGCAGGGCGCCGACGACACCGACGATGGCAGGCGAGCCGTCCTCGGGCGAGAACAGCTGCACCACGCCTTCCTCGGCCATCTGGTGCAGGGCTTCCTTCAGCTTCTTGGCCTTCATGGCATCGCCGAGGCGGACGCGGCGCAGGATTTCCGGGGCGAAGTTCGGCACGCCGCGGAACAGGATCTCCTCGCCCTCGGTCAGCGTGTCGCCGATGCGCAGCGTGCCGTGGTTGGGGATGCCGACGACGTCGCCGGCGAACGCCTCGTCGGCGGTGACGCGGGTGCGGGCGAAGAAGAACTGCGGCGCCGACAGGCTCATCGGCTTGCCGGTGCGCACCAGCTTGGCCTTCATGCCGCGCTCGAGCTTGCCCGAACAGACGCGCACGAAGGCGATGCGGTCGCGGTGGTTGGGGTCCATGTTGGCCTGGATCTTGAAGACGAAGGAGGTCATCTTCTCCTCGGTCGCCTCGACCTTGCGGCTGTCGGCCTCCTGCGCGCGCGGCAGCGGCCCGAAGGCGCCGAGCGCCTCGATCAGGTCGCGCACGCCGAAATTGCGCAGCGCCGAGCCGAAATAGACCGGCGTCAGATGGCCCTCGCGGAAGGCGTCGATGTCGAGGGGTCTGCACGCTTCCCGCGCGAGTTCCAGCTCCTCGATGAAGGCTTCCCGCTCATTGTCGGGCAGCAGCCCGGCAACGCGGTTGGAATCGGGACCGTTGACCGGCGTGCGCTCCTTCTCGTCATCGCTCTTGCGCACGGCGTTCAGCGCCAGATGGTAGGTGCCCGAAAAGGTCTTGCCGCGGCCGATCGGCCAGGTGACAGGCGCGGTGTCCAGCGCCAGCTTCTGCTCGATCTCGTCAAGGATCTCGAAGGGATCGCGGCTCTCGCGGTCCATCTTGTTGACGAAGGTGATGATCGGGATGTCGCGCAGCCGGCAGACCTCGAACAGCTTCAGCGTGCGCGGCTCGATGCCCTTGGCGGCATCGATGACCATGACGGCCGAGTCGACCGCCGAGAGCGTGCGATAGGTGTCGTCGGCGAAATCCTCGTGGCCGGGCGTGTCGAGCAGGTTGAAGACATTGTCGTCATACTCGAAGGTCATCACCGAGGTGACGACCGAAATGCCGCGCTCGCGCTCGATCTTCATCCAGTCGGACCGGGTCTGGATGCGGTCCTTCTTGGCCTTGACCTCGCCGGCAAGCTGGATCGCGCCGCCGAACAAAAGCAGCTTCTCGGTGAGCGTGGTCTTGCCGGCGTCGGGGTGGGCGATGATCGCGAAGGTGCGACGGCGCGATACCGCGTTTTCGATGTCTTCTGCCAAGTCGTGGAATCCTGTCTGTGGCGCGGGCTTCTAGCAGCGCTTTTCCGGCCTGTCGACAGTTTCGGGCCGATCGGTCCGAGACGACCGGAAATCGGCCGCGCAGATCAGTTCCACAGCCAGCCGCGACCATTCTTGCTGCCGTAGCGGGTGACCAACGCGATCTCGGAGCGATCAATGCCGATGTCGCGCAGCAGGTGATCCGGAAATTCGTGAAGCCGCGCCCGGTCCCTGCGAATGCGGATGATGCGGGCGAAGGCGCCGACGCCGAAACGATCGATGGCCGTCACGAAGAAGCGCCAGCCGAAGGGCCGATCGATGGTGAATTCCAGTTCTTCAAGGGATGACATTGTCGTATTTCCTTCTGTTTGAACGATGGGAGATCGGGAGGGCCATGCAATGACCCTCCCGTTGCGGTGCCGGGTCTTGGCTGCGTCAGGACTGATCGTTGGCGCAGCTCACATAGGGGTTCCAGTCTGCGAACATGCCGGCCGGATTGTGCCGCCAGTGCCAGACATGCAGCTCGTAGTAGGGGTCCACCGGATGGACGCCCACGGTCGTCTTGCGCTGCAGGGTGCGGCCGAGGAACTCGGGAACGCCCTTGCCCTTCCAGTCCTTCTCGAAGACGATGTACTCCATGCCGACGAGCTGCATGGAGCCGTCCGGCTCCGGCTCGTAGGTCAGCACGTCCGGCTCGGCGAGCACGAGCTTGCCATCGCCGGCACGGCCCGGATGGATGAAGTGGACCCCCATCGTGCCGTGCTCGTCATGCCTCGTGCATTCGAAGAGCTGCTGGTAGCCTTCGGCCTTGGCGACCTCGATGTTGACGTACCTGGCCGCCATTTCCCGAGACCGGTTGAGCACCGGATCCGGCGTATCATGGGCATCCGCGGTGCCGCAGGCGAGCGCGGAGGCCCAGATGGCGCCGGACAACGCCGTGCCGAGGACGAGATTTGCGAAGAGTTTCACCACCCGTGCCTCCCCGTCAGGCGCTGGCGTGCGCCGTCGTCGGATCGAACAGGCGCTTCACCTGCGTGATCTTGGTGGCCGGGAAGCCGCTCATCTTGGCGTGGCGCTGGATGATCGCCTCGTCCTTGGCGAGATAGACGCAGAAGGTCTTGTCGTCGGTGACGAACGACTCCACCCACTGGATTTCGGGGCCAAGTTCGGCGAGGACGGCGTTCGAGGCCTTGGACGCGTCGCGGAGCTGCTCGCGCTCAAAGGTGCCGACCTTGGGAATGTCCCGTTCGATGATGTACTTCTGCATTTTCGTAGTCTCCTCATCTTGGCTTCAAAAGCCGGCTGGCGGCCCGACCAGGTCGCTGCCGGTGACATGCCTGGGGTTGCTGGGCTAAAGTGCCGCTTGGCTCGCCAGGCACGGGAAGAATGACAGGAGGGGCGGCCGACAGTCCTTACGCCGCGCTTATCTTCTCCTGATCCTTTGCCCATTGTCGTTGGAGGGAATGCTGCCGATGGGGGTCTATTGCTTCGGCGACTTCGAGCTGAACGAGGAATCCCGCGCCCTTCGCCTCGCCGGCAGGGAGGTCGAGGCGCAGCCGCTGGTCTTCGACTTCCTCGCCATGCTGCTGCGAAATCAGGAGCGGGCGCTGAGCAAGGACGAACTGCTCGAAACGCTGTGGCCGGGCGTCACGGTTACGGAGGCCTCGCTGCAGCGCGTGGCGAGTCTCGCTCGCAGCATCCTTCGCCAGGGCGGAATTGAAACGGCGCTGCGCAACTTGCCCCGGTTTGGCTACCGGATCTACCTGGATTCACCTGCCGCTCCGGAAAACAAGATCGTTCCGGCCGGCGAGGTCAGCAAGCCTTCGAGCCCCGGCTCGCCAATCCTTTTGGCACGCGCGGCCGTTGCGGCCAGAAAATGGCGTGAGGCCGCGGCCTCCTTCGCCGAAGCAGACGCCACCGACGAGTTGTTGACGGCCGATCTCGAAGAATGGGCATTGGCACTGGAGTGCATGCGACGGCCGGCGGAAGCCATTCCGCTCCTGGCGCGCGCGGTGACGGAGTACGGCGTCGCCGGCGAACGCCTGCGCGCGGCTTCTCCGGCAATCACCCTTGCCATGATCCATCTGGAGAGAGGAGAGCTTGCCGCCGCCAATGGCTGGCATAAGCGTGCCGCGCAGTTGATCGATGGCGCCACCGAGAGCAGGGAGCATGGCCTCTGGTGCTGGATGGGCGCGCGCATCAAGGGCGCGGAAGCCGAGCCGGAGCACGCGCTGCGCTCGCCGAGCAGGCTTTCGAGGTCGGCAAGCAGCTCGAGGATCCGGTCGTCGAGTCGCTCGGTCTCATCTATCGCGGCTTCTTCAAGCTTTGCCTTGGGGAAACAAGGTCCGGGCAGGAAGACCAGGATTTTGCCGCAGCGCTTGGTCTCTCCAGCGATGTCGACCCGATCGTCGGCGGTATCCTCTACTGCAACATTCTCTGGGCCTGCCGAAATTTCGGCGACTGGGCGAGAGCCAACCAATGGACCCTCAGCTACGAGGGCTGGTGCAGAGGACACGGGCTGGAGGAACTCACGGGCTCGTGCCGGCTGCATCGGGCCGAGGTGCTCGGCGTCCATGGCACGCTGAAAGAGGCGGAGACGCTGGTGCGTGCCGCGCTCGACCAGCTTGCGCTCGACGCGCCTTGGGCCACTGGCGATGCGCTGCGCGTCCTGGGTGACATTCATCTTGCCGCCGGCGATTTCGCCGAGGCCGAAACAGCCTATCGCGCGTCCCACGCCGCGGGCTGGGACCCGCAGCCCGGCCTTGCGCTGCTGCAGCTCGAGCAGGGACAGGCGGAGGCCGCCTTCAGCGCGCTCGAGCGGTCCCTGGTTGGGAACCGCTGGCCAACCCTGCAGCGGCGCGGCATGGTCCTTGCCACGCTCGCCAAGGTGGCGGCGCGGACCGATCGGCTGGAGCGCGCGAAGCAGGTGATCGCCGAACTGGAAAGCGAGCCGCAACGTTGGCCGATGGCCTCGATCCGGGCGTTGACTGCCGAGGCCAAGGCGGAACTGTTCATGCGGGAAGATCGCCTTGTGGAAGCGGCGTGGGAGCTGCAGACCGCATGCTCGCGCTGGGCCGAGATCGGCTCGCCGACCAGCTGCGCGGATGCCAGGCTTTCGCTCGCGGCGCTGCTCATCCGGCTGGGTGACCGCACCGGCGCGGAGCTGGAGCTCGGCACGGTGCTCGCGGTCGCGAAGAAAGTCGACTCGCCGCGCCTCATGCGGCGGTACGACGAGTTGAAAGGGCTGCTCGCCGGCGCCAAGCAAGAGGCGCTTGGCTAGCGCATAGACGCCTTCTCGCTTGAGGTCGGCTCGGTGCGATGGCATGACGGGAAACCCCAATGGAGCCCGGCATGAGCAGCGCGAAAGAAGTCATCGTCATCGGCGCCGGCATCATCGGTGCCTCGATCGCCTGGCATCTGACGGGAGCCGGGGCGCGGGTGACGGTGATTTCGGATAGCGGCGCGGGTGGCGTCGCGACACCCAATTCGTTTGCCTGGATCAATGCCAGCTGGGGCAACCCCGAGACCTATTTCCGGCTGCGCCGGCGCGCCATGGCCGAATGGACAAGGCTGGCGAAGGATCTGCCCGGCCTGCCGCTCGCCTGGTGCGGCGGCCTGTGCTGGGACATGCCGGCGGGCGAGCTGGAGGCCTATGCGGCCGAGCATTCCTCCTGGGGCTATGGCATCGAGCGCGTCGACCGCGACCGGGTGGCCCGCATCGAGCCTAATCTTGCCGAGCTTCCGGAGCTTGCGCTCTATGTGGCGGAGGAAGGCGTCGCCGAGCCGGTTGCCGCCACCAGGGCGCTGCTGGCCGATGCCGAGCGGCGCGGCGCGAAGTTGGCAACCGGGACCGTCACCGCCCTGGTGCGATCCAATGGCAAGGTCACGGGCGTGGAGATGTCCGGCGAGCAGCTTACCGCCGACGAGGTGGTGATCGCGGCCGGCGCCGGAGCTCCGGGGATCGCCGAAACAGTCGGGGTCAAGCTGCCGATCGAAACACCGCCCGGCCTGATCGTTCATTCGCGCCCTTACAAGAAGCTGCTCAACGGGCTGGTGCTGGCCGAGCGGCTGCACATGCGCCAGACGGCCGAGGGCCGCATCATCGCCGGCTCGGATTTCGGCGGCGCCGATCCGGGCGAGAATGCGGAGGGCACGGCGCGGGAGCTGTTCAAGGCGGCGAAGACGATGCTGCGCGGCGCCGAGGGGCTGGAGCTCGATTTCCACACGGTCGGCTACCGGCCGACCCCGGTCGACGGCTTCCCGATCATCGGCCGCGCCGAGGGGATGGACGGGCTCTATGTCGCCGTTATGCATTCCGGCATCACGCTGGCGCCGGCGGTCGGTCTTTTTGCCGCCCGCGAAATCCTGGCCGGCGAGCGCGATCCATTGCTTCAGCCTTACGGGCTTGGCCGCTTCTCTCAATAGCCGGTCGGCCTGCGATAGCCGTCAGTGAGTGGCGCGATCGCTGACGCGATGCCGAGCAGCCGCGTCTCGGACCATCGCCTGCCGACCAACTGCAGGCCGATGGGCAGGCCCTCGCTATCGTACCCGCCGGGTATCGTCAGCGCCGGATGGCCGGAATAATTGAACACCGCGCCATAGGCCGGCAGCATCCAATAGTTTTCCTCTCTGCCGTTGACCTCGATCGCCGTTCCCGGCGCGCAATGCGGGAAGGCGGTGGTCATGGCGACCGGGCAGAGCAGCGCATCGCAGCTTTCGAAGAACCGGTCCCAGGCGAGAATCGAGCGGTCGCGGCGGGCGAGCGCCGCGAACCAGCGCGAGACGGGCGTCGGCTGCTCCGGCGGGTCCGGCTGCGCGGCCTCCAGCATCATGCCGATCAGCGCGCCGCCCTCGGCGAGATCATCGTGCAGATCGAGCCTGGGCAATTTTGCCTCCTCGACCATGGCGCCTGCCGATCCGAGCTTCTCGCCAAGCTTTTCGACGGCGGCGCTGATCTCGCCAGCCACCGGGAAGCCAGGGAAGGACGTGGCGACGGCGATGCGCAGCGCGCCGACGTCCGGCGTCTCCGTAGCCTCGACCGGCACCGGCGCAAGGTCGGTGTCGCCTTCGTCCGGCCCGGCGATGATCCGGTAGATCAGTGCCAGGTCCTCGGCGCTGCGCGCCAGCGGGCCGAGGCACGACATCAGCCGGACGCTGCGCGCCGTCCCGCCCGGATCGGGAAAAGCGCCGGCCAGCGAAACGCGGTGCTCGGTCGGCTTCAGACCGTAGACACCGCAGAAGGCAGCCGGCAGCCGGATGGAATCCTGCATGTCGGTGCCGATCTCGAACGGCGTCATGCCCGCTGCAACCGCCGCCGCCGCGCCGCCGCTGGAGCCGCCGGCGGTGCGCGACAGATTCCAGGGGTTGCCGGTGCGGCCGAACAGTGGATTGTCCGATTGCCAGTCGCCGAGCATGGTCGCGACATTGGTCTTGCCGATCAGTATTGCGCCAGCCGCCTTCAGCCGCGCCACGACCGGGCTGTCCTTTTTCGCCACATAGTCGGCAAACGGCGGGAAGCCGACCGTGGTCTTCATGCCGGTCGTGTCGTGCGTATCCTTCAGGGTGAAGGGCACGCCGTGCAGCGGCCCAAGCGCGTCGCCGCGCGCCAGCGCAACGTCCGCCTGCCTGGCACGCTCGCGAGCCCCTTCCCTGTCGAGGGTGACGATGGCGTTGACCGCCCCGTTGCCCCTGTCGATCTGCGCAAGATGCGCATCCAGCGCCGCCACGGCCGAGATTGTTCGCGCGGCGATCGCGGTGGCGAGCTCTATGGTCGAGGCGAAGGCGATGTCCATGACGAATGCTCCGGCTTGCTGGCCGCGCCTGCTGATCAAGATGGCGGACTGTGGCGCGGCTTCAAGCCGAGTTCAGCATCCGAGGATCGGCCTCGCTTGATCGGGATTGCGCTGGTATGCGCGGCCGGATGGTTCAACTCGCGAGCGCCAGCTCCGCCAGAGCCGGAGTAAAGGGCCGAACGACCATGCCATCGCGTGTAATGGTGACGAAGCTCGATGGCGGGATCGTCTGCCACTCGCCGCCTTCGCGGTCGAAGGGCTCCGAGACGATGCAGCGGCCCCTTCCAAAGGCCGAGGTGTAAAGCGTCGGCGCATGATCGTCGGTGGCGTAGCGCACGGCGTGCAGTGCCTTGCCGTCCGAGAAGGCGGCGGTGAGCTTCAGCGCCGGGTCCAGACCGGCGCGGCGCGAGGCGTCGAGCACGCGATTGGCGGCGCGCGTTGCCGCGCCATGCGGATCACGCGACAGGCCCTCGTCGATCATCAGCAGGAAGAACAGCTCGGAATCGGTGCTGCCCGAGCGCCGGTCGTAGACGGCGTCCGAAAGCGAGTTCTCCAGTCCGCGGCGTATCCTTTCGAAGCTGTGGATCTGGCCGTTATGCATGAACGACCAGCGGCCGGAAATGAACGGGTGGCAGTTCATGCGGCTGGTGCCGCCACCGGTCGAGGCGCGGACGTGGGCCAGGAAAAGGCCGGATCTGATCTGCTGGCACAGGCTTTTCAGATTGGGGTCTGACCAGGCCGGCAGAATATCGCGATAGAGCCCAGGCTCGGGCCGCCCGCCATACCAGGCGAGACCGAAGCCGTCGGCATTGGTCGGCGATTTCGCCTCCCGCGCGTCGCGGCTCTGAACGATCAGCGAGTGGGAAGGTGCGGTGACGATCTCTTCAAGGAATATCGCTTCGCCGAGATAGGCGGCCCATCTGCACATTGTCGCGTCATCCTCTTTTGCCCATCCAACCGGGGCCGCGAATGAAAACCATTCGCCGCCGGTGAGGCGCCAGAGATGACAGGAGGACGGTTTGGCGTCCTTACGTCGCGCTGATGTTTTGCTGATCCTTTGCCCAAGGCAGGCCGGAAAGATGGCGGCGATCGCCGGGCGATTCCGGCCCGGACCGCACCGGTCTCGACGGATCGAGATCGTGTTTAGCCGACCAGCGCCAGCTTGTTCGCTGCAGGTGCAAAAGGCCGAATGCCCATGCCGTCCGCCGTCATGGTGACGAAGCTCGACGGCGGGATCGCCTGCCACTCGCCGCCGTCGCGGTCGAAGGGTTCGGAAACGATGCAGCGGCCCGCGCCGTTGCGGAAGACGGAGGTGTAGAGCGTCGGCGCATGATCATCGGTGGCGTAGCGCACGGCATGGAGCGCCTGGCCGTCGGAGAAAGCAGCCGTCAGCTTCAGCGCCGGCTCGAGGCCAGCGCGACGCGAGGCTTCCAGCACGCGACTGGTGGCGCGCGACACCGCGCCTTGCGGGTCTTCGGACAGACCCTCGTCGATCATCAGGAGAAAAAAGAGCTCGGAATCTGTGGTGCCCTCGCGCTGGTCGAAGACGGCGTCGCAGAGCGAATTCTCCAGCGCGCGACGGATCTTCTCGAAACCACCGATCTGGCCGTTGTGCATGAACGACCAGCGGCCGGAGATGAAGGGATGGCAGTTCATGCGGCTGGTGGCGCCGCCGGTCGAGGCGCGCACATGGGCGAGGAACAGGCCGGACTTGATCTGCCGGCACAGGCTCTTCAGATTGGGGTCCGACCAGGCCGGCAGGATGTCGCGATAGAGGCCGGGCTCGGGCCGGTCGCCATACCAGGCAAGCCCGAAACCGTCGCCATTGGTCGGCGACTTGGCTTCCTGGGCGCAGTGGCTCTGGGCGATCAGCGAATGGCAGGGCGCGGTGATGATGTCTTCGAGACCGCTTCACCAAAATAGGCCGCCCACCGGCACATCGCATTCCACCGTTGCTAGGCGCGGTCCATCAGAGCCTTGGGCTCCTTGACCGCGTGTGAGCCTCTGTTGTGCGTCCGCTCATAGAGCTCGCGGACGATTCGGCTGGCGGTAGTCTCGAACAGAAATGGCAAGAAAGCGTGAACGAGCGCTGCGCCCGCGGCCAGCGACAGGCGCGAGCAGAACCAGGCGGCGAAGGCCATGTGGCTGAAATAGGTCTCGCCCACCTTGGCCGGGTGAGAGGTGAACAGCTTCGAAAACGTCGTCATGGTGATCCCTCCTGCCGGGATGAGCCCCGATGCTGGGTATCGTGCCACGGGTCAAAGGTTCATCGATCCCAAATTGTCCTTGCGATGAGCGGCAATTTGGGACAATCATCCCAAGATGAGCATAGAAATCGATGAAATCGATCGAAGATTGCTGGCGGAGCTGCAACGCGACGGCACGTTGTCGGTCGATCAGCTGTCGGAGCGGGTGGCGCTGTCGCGCAACGCCTGCTGGCGGCGGGTCAAGCGGCTGGAGGAGGACGGCGTCATCACCGGGCGCGTGGCGCTGGTCGATGCCGACAAGCTCGGCCTCGGCCTCTCCGTGTTCATCCTGGTCCGCACCTCCAACCACGATCCGGACTGGCTGCAGAAATTCCGCGCGGCGGTGACCGGCTTTGCCGAGATCACCGGCGTCTATCGCATGTCGGGCGATCTCGACTATGTGCTGAGAGCCCGCGTCGCCGACGTGAAGGCCTATGACCGGCTCTACCAGCGGCTGATCGCCAAGGTGGCGTTGTCGGATGTCTCGGCCTCCTTCGTCATGGAGGAGATCAAGGAGACGACCGTCGTACCGGTAGAGCTGCGCTGAGCAGGAACCGCCTCGAAAGAAAGGCGTTGATAGCGTTGCTGCCGGGTTGACCTTTCCGGCACTCGCGCCGATAGGAATGGGCTCATGCGCACAGCTGTCTATCCCTCCTCCGTCATCGGCCCCTCCGTCGGTTTCGTCCGGCTTCCGCATGGCGAAGGCCTGCCGCTGCCGGCCTATGAAAGCTCCGGCGCCGCCGGCATGGATTTGCGCGCCGCGGTGCCGGAAGACCGGCCTTTGCTGATCCTGCCCGGAAAACGCGCGCTGGTGCCGACCGGGCTGATCGCGGAAATTCCGGAAGGCATGGAAGGCCAGGTCCGGCCGCGCTCCGGTCTTGCCTTCAAACACGGCCTTACCGTTCTCAATTCACCCGGCACCATCGACAGCGATTATCGCGGCGAGGTGAAGGTGCTGCTGGTCAATCTCGGCGACGAGGACTTCGCGGTGACGCGCGGCATGCGCATCGCCCAGATCGTCTTTGCCGCGGTGACGCAGGTGGCGGTGGAAGAACGTTCCCTGGCTGGCAGCACGACGCGCGGCGGCGGCGGTTTCGGGTCTACCGGCACCGCTTGATGCAAGTTCCAAAGCTGGTCATCTTCGACTGCGACGGGGTTCTGGTCGACACCGAGAACCTTGCCAACCGGCGCCTCGCCGAGTGGCTGAGCGGCGCCGGCTTCGCCACCACCTTCGAATATTGCCGCAAGAACTTCTCCGGCCGCAGCATGGCCTCGGTGCAGAAAGAGATCGAAGCGGCGACCGAGGTCAGGCTCGGCGTCGATTTCGTCGACCGCTGGAACGCCGGCCTGCCGGACCTGTTCGCGCATGGCGTCGAGGCGATCCCTTATGTGCGCGACTTCGTCGAGAAGGTGCGGGCCGCCGGCATCGCCTATTGCGTCGCCTCCTCGGCGCGGGTGTCGAAGATGCACATCACCCTCGGCCAGACCGGGCTGTTGCCGCTGTTCGAGCACGCCATGTTCTCCTCGACCATGGTCGGGCGCGGCAAGCCGTTTCCGGACCTGTTCCTCTACGCGGCAAAGACCATGGGCTTCGCGCCGGCCGACTGCATCGTCATCGAGGACAGCGTCGCAGGCACCGAGGCCGGCATCGCCGCCGGCATGCGCGTCTTCTCCTATCACGCGGACCCCTATTCCGATCCGCACGGCCTGGAAGAGGCCGGCGGCATCCTGTTCGACGACATGCGCGAACTGGCCGGGCTGGTGCCGATCCCCTGAGCCTATGTTCGACCTTGCCCCCGGCTGTGCGCTGCAAAACTCCGTGCTAGCGTGCGCTCTTTCGAGGGGCACCCGCACATATGATTTCCATTTTGTATCGCTTCATTCTCGCTTGCCTGTTCTTGCCCTGGCTGTGGGCAGCGGCAGGCGCACAAAGCGCCAGCTTCCCGGAACTGAGCAGCGCCGTCCCTGGCCATAACGGCATCACCTATCTCGACCTAGCCAACATGGTCGCTCCGGTTCTCGCCGGCACTTCGCCGATCAAGATCCGCCCCATCAGCGGCGAGGCCGATGACGAGGCGCCACCTTCGACCGGCGACCTGTCGAGCGCCGCCGTGCTCGACATCAAAGCCGGCGGCGGGGAGCGGCTGACGATGCTGTTCGACCTCGGGCAAGCCTCCGACAGCGCCCAGGGTTTCGCTGTGCTGGCTCTCTACGACCTCGGCAGCAAGCCGAAACTGCTCGATGCGGTCAATGTCGCCACCGATCGGAGCACGTTTTTTCGCGAACCGGCCAGGCTTTCGATCAGCGCCGGCGATGACGCCGTCGTCATCACCAGCACGCATTTCAATTCGAACCAGGGCTATGTCAGCACGTTGCTGCTCATGGTCCGCAACGACCGCTTCGAGCTGGTCGACACCATCAATACGTTCGATGAACACTACTGCTACAAGCGGACGCAGGATCTTGCCTTCAAGACGCTCGCGGACGGCCGGCGCTATGCGGCGATCAAGGCGACGGTCACAGACGCCACCGTGCCGGGGGAGGACTGCGAGGGCGGGCAGCCCAAGGCCTCGTCGCACAAGATCTCCGTGACCTACCGCTGGAGCAAGAAAGCGTCGCGCTACGTGCCTGGCTCCAAGGCGTTCGAGCGTTTGTCAGCAGAGAACGAGAAACGCTTCTGAGCCAAACGCATTCGTTTGCCCGGCGAAAATCGGCGCGATAGACTTTCCCGGCAATTCGATGTCTGGAGGGAAGCATCCATGGACAAGGGCAAGATCTTTCGCGACCTGCACGCCTCGACCTTCGTCATGCCCAATCCCTGGGATATCGGCACGACGAAGCTTCTCGCCTCCTTCGGCTTCAAGGCGCTGGCGACGACGAGCGCCGGCTTTGCCTTCTCGCGCGGCCTGCCCGACGGCGCGGTGACGTTCGACCAGATGATCCATCATTGCCGCGAAGTGACGGCGGCGACCAGCCTGCCGGTCTCGGCCGACCTCGAGCGCGGCAAGGGCGACAGCCCGGAACAGGCCGCCGAGACCATTTTCGCAGCTGAGGCGGCCGGGCTTGCCGGCTGCTCGATCGAGGACCACACCGGCGATCCGGAAAAGCCCATCTATGAATTTTCGCACGCGGTCGAACGCGTCGCCGCCGCTGTCGAGGCGGCGCGGGCGCTGAAGCATGACTTCGTCTTCACCGCGCGGGCCGAGAATTTCCTGTGGGGCCGGACCGATATCGACGATACGATCAAGCGGCTGCAAGCCTTCGAGCAGGCCGGCGCCGACGTGCTCTATGCGCCAGGGTTGAGCGACGTCGAGACGGTGCGGATCGTCTGCTCGTCGGTGAACAAGCCGGTCAACGTCATGGCGCGGCCAGGCTTCACCACCGCCGACCTTGCCCAGGCGGGCGTCAAGCGCATCTCGCTCGGACCGTGGCTGACCAACTTCGCCTTCGGCATGCTGGAGACGGCGGCGCGCGAGATCCAGCAGGACGGCACGTTCGGCTTCACCCGCTCCGCGATGCCGTTCGGCAAATTGCAATCGCTGTTTGGCAAGCCGGGCGACTGACGGCCGGATAGAGTTACGCCTTTTCCCGTGCCGATACCGCCTTGTGCAGGTTGACCATCATGGCGGCGGCGAAGAGCGGGGTCAAAAGATTGAGCAACGGCACGGCGAGGAAGGCGGCAATGACCAGGCCGGCCAGGAACACCGTGCCGGCATGTTTCCTGCGCAGCGCCTTGGCCTCTGCCTCCGGGCGGAAGCGCATGGCGGCGAATTCGAAGAACTCGCGCCCGAGCAAGTAGCCGTTGACGATGAAGAAGGCGGCGATGTTGATGCCCGGCACCAGGAGCAGCAGCAGGGCGACTATGTTGCCGAGGACAACGACGCCGAAGAATTTTATCGCCAGCACCAGCGCGTGCAGCGCTGGCACGGGACGGCCCGGCGGATCATCCGGATAGTCGATACGCTCGACCACTTCGGCGATGTCGTCGAGGAACAGGCCGGCGATCACGGCCGTCACCGGCGCGACAAGAAGAGCCATCCCCATCGCCAGAAGGATGCCGGCGACAATGGCGCCCAGCCATCCGGCCCAGGACGGCAGGCCGGGCCCCTGCAGCCACGGCCAAGCCAGCCATTCGAGCAGGCTCTCGATGCCGAACCAAAAGGCCACCAGCGCCAGCAGGGTCAGCCCCAATGTCTTAAGGAAGACGGAGCGGAATTCGGGCGAGAACAGCCGGCTGGCGGCGGCGCGGGCAGCGTCGAGGATCACGGCGTCTCCAACCTCTCATCGACAAAGACGCTTCCGAGATAGGCACCCTTGTCGAGCGGCGCAACTATTGCGCAAGCTTCCTCTGCCGCGCGGGGATGGTCATCGCCGCGACGCCGACGACGACGAAACCCATGCCGAACCAGGCCGTCGGACCGAGGCTCTCGCCCAGGAAGAGCGCGCCGATGCCGACGCCGATCGGCACGCGCAGATAGGCCTGCGACGTGGTGCCGACCGAGCCAAGCGTGTGGATGAGGCGGAAGAAGATCGAGAAGGCGAGCGCGGTGGAGAAGACCGAAAGTCCAATCAGCGCAAGGATCGATGCCGTCGATGGCGAGAGCGTCCACGGCCGGTCGAAAACAAGGCTCAGCGGGATCAAAATCGCGGCGCCGCAGATCATCGAGCCGGCGGCCGGCAGCATCGGGTCGAGCCCCCTGAAGTTGCGCCCGAAAATTGCGGCGCCCGCATAGCTGACGGTGGCGGCGATGACGGCAAGCTGCGCCCATAGCTGATGGCCGAGGCCGCCGAGCGCCTCCGTGCCGACGATCAGGCAGATGCCGGCAATACCGGCGCCGACGCCGACCAGCTTGCGCAGCGTAACCGGCTCGTGGCGGGTGATCAGCGCCGTCAGAAGGAAAGTGAAGATCGGCGATGTGGCGTTGAGGATGGTGGCGAGGCCGGCATCGATGGAGCGCTCGGCG
Organism: Mesorhizobium sp. M4B.F.Ca.ET.143.01.1.1; assembly: GCF_004792275.1. NCBI lineage: Bacteria > Pseudomonadati > Pseudomonadota > Alphaproteobacteria > Hyphomicrobiales > Phyllobacteriaceae > Mesorhizobium > Mesorhizobium sp. M4B.F.Ca.ET.143.01.1.1. Next base: position 227,769 of record NZ_SRSR01000008.1, on the reverse strand, counting down.
GCGGCGATCAGGGTGAAGGGTACGACGCTGTTCAGGCAGGCCTGGAAGGCGAAGCGACGCCAGGTTGCGGCGTCCCTCGGCATGGCGAGACCGCGCCAGCGGATGATGGCGAGCAGGATGGCGCCGGCGATCAGGGTGCGCGCGGCGATGAAGGTGACCGGCGGGATCGTCTCGACGCCGACCTTGATGAAGCTATAGGACGCGCCCCACAGCACGGCCAGCACGCCAAGAAGAGCCAGTTCGGTGGTCATGTCGGTCTTTGCGGGCATTGCCGGTTCGCGCTTTTCAGAAACTTCGATCGGATCGCTTCTAGCCGACGGCCAGGCGGAAATGTTTCGATCCCGATGCAACCATAGCCGCCATCGTCACGGCCGATATGGTCCAGTTTGATGCGATGGCTGAAGCAGCCGGCGAATAAGCGCAGCCATTGGCCGGCATGGCGGAACCCGATGCCGATTTTCGGGGTAGGCAAAAGGACGGCAACTCGCTAGACCCGCGCCCGGCCGGCATGGCAGAAAGCCGGCAGGTTCCCAGGCGGAGAGATTGATGCCGGATTATGACGTGCTTTGCATCGGCAATGCCATTGTCGATATCATCGCCCAGTGCGACGACGCCTTCCTCGAGACCAACGGCATCATCAAGGGCGCGATGAACCTGATCGACACCAGGCGCGCCGAATTGCTCTACAGCCGCATGGGCCCGGCGATCGAGGCGTCCGGCGGCAGCGCCGGCAACACGGCGGCGGGCATCGCCAGCTTCGGCGGCCGCGCCGCCTTCTTCGGCAAGGTCTCGAACGACCCGCTCGGCGAAATCTACACCCACGACATCCAGGCCCAGGGCGTCGCCTTCGACACCAAGCCACTCCAGGGCCAGCCGCCGACGGCGCGCTCGATGATCTTCGTCACGCCGGACGGCGAGCGCTCGATGAACACCTATCTCGGCGCCTGCGTCGAGCTCGGTCCCGAGGATGTCGAGGCCGACAAGGCCTCCGGCGCCAAGGTTACCTATTTCGAGGGCTATCTGTGGGATCCGCCGCGCGCCAAGGAAGCGATCCGGCAGACGGCGAAACTGGCGCATGAAGCCGGACGCGAAGTGTCGATGACGCTGTCGGACTCGTTCTGCGTCGACCGCTACCGCGACGAGTTCCTCGACCTGATGCGCTCGGGCACCGTCGACATCGTCTTCGCCAACAGCCACGAGATCAAATCGCTCTACCAGACCTCGTCCTTCGAGGACGCGCTGGCGGCGATCCGCAAGGATTGCAAGATCGCAGCCGTCACCCGCTCGGAAAAGGGCTCGGTCATCGTGCGCGGCGATGAGACCGTCACCATCGAGGCAACGACGATCCGCGAACTGGTCGACACCACCGGCGCCGGCGACCTCTATGCCGCCGGTTTCCTCTACGGTTACACTGCTGGACGCAGCCTGAAGGATTGCGGCAACCTCGGCTCGCTGGCGGCCGGGCTGGTGATCCAGCAGATCGGGCCGCGGCCGCGGCAGAATTTGCGCAGCGCGGCCCAGCTGGCGGGGTTGCTTTAGGTCTCTTAGCTCTCCCCTTGTGGAAGAAGTCGGATTGCCCCGATTTGTCCTTCACAAATCGGCTGGCAATCCGGGTGAGGTGGATGCTGGCGCCAAGCTGGAACACCCCTCAACCGTCTCGACGCTGCGCGCCGAACCACCTTCTCCAACAGGGGAGAAGGAAGAACGCGATTTGTCGCACGCCTGTCATAGAGCACACCTACACGCAGACTGAGGCGTCCCGTGACTGACATTTCGGGATGTCCAGTTGGGGTGCAAGAAATGCAAGACAGCAACCTGTCGGGTCGCTGTGTTTGTCGTTGCTGCCATTTTCGCTTCCTGCTGTAGCCATTTCAATCGGCCGCAGCTGGGGAGGAGCGCGCGTGGCCTGCAAGACAGATACATGACCAGATTTCAAAATCCGACGGATGCGATATCGCAGGATGCCCTGGCGGGCCTCGTGGCCGAGGCGGTGCAACAGGCACTAATCCAGCATGGGGTCGTTCTTGACGCACAGACCCTGGGTTCAACCAGCGCCTTCGCCGGCAATGTTGCCGCAAGCCTGCCTTTCCTTCCGCAGGCACAGCGGCTCGCGATTGGCTCTTTCAAGGGCGAATGGAGCGCCTTGGCCTCGGAACTGGTCCATGCAGTAACGGCCGCACAGCGCGACATGGCGAATACCTCGGATGACATCGCTGCTTTGGCATCGGCAGGCGACAGCCGGAAACCCGCTTCCCCCGACCCGCGCGAGCGAACCAACGATCTCCAATCGGTGCTGATCGAGGATTGGGCCGGCGAGGTCGCAGGGTCGACCTATCTGGAAGAGAATTTCCGCATACCGCGCTCGACCCTGCATCGCTGGCAACGGCGAAACGAGGTCATTGCCTTGCGCAAGGGCGGTCGCAAGCATGTCTTCCCGCTCGCCCAGTTCGTCGACGGCAGGCCGGCGCCGGGGATCAGCGAGGTGCTTTCGCTAATTGCCAATCCAAGGCTGGCCTGGTTCTGGCTGATCCGCCCTTCGCCCGATCTCGGTGGTCGCACTCCCATTGAAATGCTCAAGCACGACATGGTGCGCGAGGTGGTGCAGGCCGCACGCGAGTTTACATCGGCAGACAGTCTCAGCGGCGCTTCAGTCTGATTTTCGGGCTTCAAATCAAACGGTTGGCCAATTGTTGATGCCTCGGTTAATCGACTAAATTCCCCTCATCAGATAGTCATATTTAAGCTTACTCTAGGTTGTGCAAATCTATCTTACTGTTTCATTCGTACTGTTTGTTCCGTTTGTGCCAAATTCGGCGAGATATTCGTGGTATTTGCGCAACAATACTTTTCGAAGAATCCAAAAGCCGTTTTCCAGACATGATCTCTGTTGAATAGCGCTCCCGCTTGGGCCATGTCGGGGACGAAAAGGGCGGCGCGATGCGCGTCATTTTCAACAGTGGGGACGGGGCGGCAACGCTTGCCCTTCAGCAAAGATATCAAACCCGTTTAACTTTTGTCTGGAGATCAGAAAATGAACATCAAGAGCCTTCTTCTCGGCTCAGCTGCGGCCCTGATCGCAGTTTCCGGTGCGCGCGCCGCCGACGCCGTTGTCGTCGCCGAGCCGGAACCGGCCGAATACGTCAAGATCTGCGACGTGTACGGCTCGGGCTACTTCTACATCCCCGGCACCGAAACCTGCCTGCGCATCGGCGGCTATGTCCGTTACGACGTCGGCATGGGCGACGTCGGCTCGTTCGACGGCGCGAAGTCCTTCGACCACCAGGACGGTGACCAGCAGGACACCTGGAAGAAGAATGCCCGCTTCACCTTCAAGACCTGGACCGGCCAGGAAACCGAACTCGGCACCTTGAAGACCTACACCGAAATGCGCTTCAACTTCGGCAACAGCAACGGCTATGGCACCCTCGCCTCCGGCAATCCCGCCGTCGACAAAGGCGTCTCGGTGAAGTTCGCCTGGATCCAGCTCGGTGGTCTGCGCGTCGGTAAGGACGAATCGGCCTTCGATTCGTTCATCGGCTACGCGGGCGCCGTCATCCAGGATACCCTGGTTCCGTACGGCGATTTCGACACCAACGTCGTCCAGTACTACTTCGACGCCGGCAACGGGTTCTCGGCCGTGGTCTCTCTCGAAGAAGGCTCTGGCGTCGTCGGGACGATCGACAGCTATGTTCCGCATGTCGTCGGCGGCGTGAAGTACACGCAGGGCTGGGGCGCCATCACCGGCGTCGTCGCCTATGACAGCAACTATGAAGAAGTCGCCGGCAAGGTCCGTCTCGACGTCAAGCCGATGGACAACCTGTCGCTGTTCATCATGGGCGGCTACGGCACCGACGACAATCTCAACGACGACGCCGGAAACGTCATCGACGCGCACGGTCGCGGCTTCTACAAGCAGTGGAGCGGCAACTGGGCAATCTGGGGCGGCGGCACCTATACCATCAACGAGAAGACCTCGCTCAACGCCCAGCTCTCCTATGACGAAGGCAAGAACTTCGGCGTCGCGGCCAACGTTGCCTATGAAATCGTCAAGGGCTTCAAGATCACGGCCGAAGTCGACTATCTGCATGTCGGCGAGGACACCGTCACCAACTGGACCAAAGCCGACAAGGAAAACAGCGTCGGCGGCATCCTCCGCTTCCAGCGCTCGTTCTGATCAGTCCTACAGTCTCGAAAGAAGGGCCCGCAGCACGTCGCTGCGGGCCTTTTCGTTTCAACTCAAGCCGGCCTGCCTTAGCGCTGAATAGACCCGCTGGCGCAGATCGTCCGGCACCTGGCCGACGACCGCGTCGAACGAGGCGACCGTCAGCCCCTGGTCCATGCGCCTTGCCTCGGCGATGACGGTCCTGGCTTCCTCCGCGCGGCCGAGCGCGACAAGGGCGGCGGCCAGCCCCAGCCTCGACCAGGTCTCGCGCGCATTGAGCGCGGTGGCACGCCGGGCGGCAGCCTCGGCGGCGGCGAAATCGTCCAGCCAATAGTGGCAGAACGACTGCAGCGTCATGAACATCGAGCCGAGCGGATCCCTGGGGTTCAGCCGCACCGCCTGGCCGATATGATGCAGCGCCTCGCGCGGCCTGCCCGACCAGAAGTGCAATTGCGCCATGCCGAAATAGGCCTGCGCGAAACTCGGGCTGAGATCGATCGCCATCGAAAGATGGTGGGCGGCGCGCGGCCGTTCGCCGATGAAGGTCAGCAGGCGTCCGAGCACGACATGGCTGAAGGCGTCGCCGGCATCGAGCGCCAGCGCCTTCTCGGCCTGCGCTATGCCGGCGCCGAGCGTCTGCCCGACATCGGCGGTGAAGTGCCAGGTCACCGCCGACAGGCAGACATAGGCGAGGCCGGCATAGGGCAGGCTGAACCCCGGCTCCAGCTCGAGGGCACGCTCAAAATGCCCCTGCGCCAGCTGATGATCGTCCCTGGTGAACCGGTAGGCATGCCACATGCCGCGATGGAACAGTTCCCAGGCATCGAGGTTTTCCGGCCGCTTGCGCGCCGCGCTTTCGCGCTCCGCCGCCCGCACCTCGGCGTCGATGTTGGCGATGATGCGCCTCACCACCTCGTCCTGCAGGTCGAAGACGTCCTGCGCCGGCCGGTCATAGCGCTCCGCCCAGACGCAGCGGTCGCCGGACGCATCGATCAGCTGCACGGCAACGCGAAGCTGGTCGCCGCCGCGCCGCACGCTGCCGGCAAGGATGTATCTGACGTCGAGGTCGCGCGCGGCGATGCCAGCCTCGCCGGCGCCGCTGCCATAGCCGACGGTCGACTGCGGCGCGATGACCAGGAAATCGCGCTGCCGCGACAATTCCGTGATGATGTCCTGCGAGATGCCGTTGGCGAGGAAATCCTGCTCGCCATCGCTCTTGCCGGCAAAGGGCAGGACGGCGATCGACAGGCCGCGCGGCCGCTCGGTCGGCCAGCTTGGGGCTGTCTCCCGGGCCGCTGGTGAACCGGGGCCGTCCGCCGGACGGACGGCCGCATCCCCCGCCGAGGCAGCATCGGACGCGATCTGGCGCGAAAGCCGCACTGTTTCCTGCGACGGCTCGACGCCGAGCTCGCGCTTGAGCAGTTCGCGGCAACCCTGGAACTGGGCCAAGGCACGCGAGCGTTCGCCTGCCCTGGCGTAGAGGCGCATCAGCAGCCGGTGGCTTTCTTCGCGCAGATTGTCGATGGCGAGCAGGCGCTGGCCGACGGACTGTGCCTGCGAAAGGTCGCCGGCATCGGCCAGCCGGAGCGCCATGCCTTCGAGAACGGTCTGCGCCAGATTGCGGCAGCGGGTGCGTTCGAAGGTCAGCCAGTCGGAGAACTCGGCGCTGGCCGACGGACGGCTTTCGAGGAATTCGCCGTAGCGCCAGACCGGAGCAGCCCCTTCGACTATCCCGGCCGGGTTGCTGGCAAGGCTGGCGAGCCGGTCGGCGTCGACGGCAAGCGCGGCCGGATCGAGGGTGACGGCATCGCGGTCTCCGCCGAGCGCCTGCGGCCCGAGCGCGGCGCGCAGCGACGACAGCGCCTTCCTCAGGCTGCCGCGCGCCTGCTCCTCGTCGCGATCGCTCCAGAACAGCGCCGCCAGCTTGTCGCGGCCATGCAGCCGCCCGGCGGGCATGGCCAGATAGGCCAGCAGCAATTCGCATTTGCGTGTCGGCAGTTCGACAGGCTGCCCGGCCGCGTCGCGCAGCGAAAACCCGCCCAGCAGGCACAGTTCGAACGGCCCGCGATCGGTCGTCGGGCTCGCCCTGTCATGCGCCGGGACGCTTTCCCCCACCCGCCACAGCTCCTTTTCGCGACGATTTCCCGAAGATTTCACGCTTCGCGAACGCCGGCTTCCCGGCCGTCGCCGATATCCGGCCCATAGCGATCACGGAGATCGCGCCAAACCGGAGAAGACCAATGACCCTGCATAGCATGAAAGACACCCTGCCCCTAGCCGCGACGCCGGCCGGATGGATGTCCGGCATTCTGCGCCGCACCATCACGCGCTCCGTCAGCGACGCGGCGCGGGATGAGGCCGTTCGCCGCAGCCTGCGCCATGTCGGCGGCTTCGACGACCGCCTGCTCCGCGACATCGGCGTTGGCCGCGACGAGATCTTCAACGTCGTCGCGCTCGGCATCAAGCCGGCCAGTCGCCTCGGCTGAGCCAACCAAACAAACAAATCCAAGGAAAGATGAGATGTTCACCAAGACAAATACGTCCAACCTCGCCGGCGCCGTCATCGTGCTGGCGGCGATCGTCGGTGCCGGCGCGCTCACGAGCGGCGCCCATGCCGGAGATTTCAAGGTCAAGCACGGCATCGCGCATGCGGTGACGCAGGGCGGCGGGGTAAATGTGCATGGCCGCCCTGCACCCAGCCCCGGCGGCTTCAAGGCGGCGAGCAGACTGCCGTCGCTGGTCGACAGGGTGCAGCCGCGCATCCACGCCAAGATCGACTGCGTGCCCAACGGCTGCAAGTCGGGTCCGCCCGACCTCTACAAGCACAAGAAGCTGCCGTGCGAGCTCTTCGGCTGCAAGCCCGACCATGGCGGCCACCATCACGGCCACCACAAGCACGGCGCCTGGGGCTGGGGCGGAGTGACCATCGTGGCCTCCGACCACGGCGGCTGCGGCTATGAATTCTGGAAATGGAAGGTGACCGGCTGGCGCTTCTGGAAGCACGCCTATCTCGCCTGCCGCGACTGGGAGTAGGGTTTCGCAACGCCTTCAAATGCCTTGCCTTCCCCTCGCCTTGCGGGGGGAAGGTTTTCGGCCGGTCCGTCCTGCTCGATGGATGCCCCGCCCGTCGGGGCTAGGCGATGCGACGCTGGCGGCGCGACGACTGGCCGCCGCTGGCCCCGGACTGCTCCAGCGCCAATTGGTCGGAAGTGACCAGCCGGCCACGGCCTTCCTTCTTGCCGACATACATCAGCCGGTCGGCGAGCGCGACCAGCGCGTCGGGATCGGCGGCTTCCGTCGGATAGATGGCGACACCGACGGTGCAGCCGACCTGGATGTCGCCGTTCGGGGCCGGAACCTTGATGCGCAGCCGCTCCAGCACGCGCTCCGCTACGCGCACCGCCTTCTCGCTGGCCAGGTCCGGCTTGCCTGAGAACAGGAAGGCGAACTCGTCGCCGCCGAGCCGCGCGACGAAGTCGGCGCTGCGCAGGATCGTGCGCAGCTTGTCCGACACGCGCTGCAGGAGCGCATCGCCGGCCTCGTGGCCAAGCGTGTCGTTGACCTCCTTGAAGCGGTCGAGGTCGATGAACAGCAGGCCCGCCGCGTCGCCGGTTGCGGCGCAGCGGCCGATCACCGATTTGAGCTCGTTGTGAAAGGCGCGCCGGTTGGGCAGGTCGGTCAGAAGATCGTGGTTGGCCGAATGGTCGCTCTGCTGCTTGGCCAGCTCGATCTCGCGCTTTTGCACCGACAGTTCCTCGTTGGCAGCCTTGAGGTCGAGCAGCAGCTGGGCGTTGAGGTCCTCGACGACCTTGCGGTCGCTGATGTCGACGACGAAACCCTCGAGAAATTCGAGCTCGCCGGCCTCGTCCCAGACACCGCCGCCGATCTCGCGGACCCAGAGCGGCTCGCCGACCCTCGGCACGATGCGGTAGTCGACGTTCCAGTTGCAGCGCGCCTCGAGCGCGTTGTCGACGGCGGCGTAGACAGCGGCGAGATCGTCAGGATGGATGGCCGAGACGTAGTCGCGCACCGCATTGTGGATGAAATCGCTCGGCCGGTAGCCGCTGACGGTGAAAATGCCGTCGCTGATATAGAGCATCGTGTAGGACTGGTCGTTGCGGCAGCGGTAGAGATAGCCGTCCATGCGACCGGTGATGCTGAGCAGCGCGTCCAGCCGCTCGTCGTGGTGGCCCCCCTGGCCGACCGCGGATGCAGAAACCCCGTCATGCTTCATGGCCGCACCCCCGAGTTGGCGGTCTGAGCGCGCCGTAGATGCCGTTACGGCAAGTCGGCAAGAGGTCTTCTATATCAGGTGAGTATTATCAATCTGTTATGGCGATGCGCCCTTAGTGCACCGCTTCTCAGTTGCCCGCCGTGTAAGCCGCGATCGCCGCCATGTTGACGATGTCTGAATCCTTGGCATTCAGCGAGACGATCTGCACCGGCTTGTTAAGGCCGACCAGCAGGGGGCCAATGACGGTCGAGCCGCCGAGCTCCTGCAGCATCTTGGTCGAGATCGAGGCCGAGTGGAACGCCGGCATGATCAGCACGTTGGCCGGGCCGGTCAGCCGGATGAACGGGTACTGCGCCATGGCGCGGGCGTTGAGCGCCACGTCGGCCGCCATCTCGCCGTCATACTCGAAATCGACGCGGCGCTTGTCGAGGATGCGCACCGCCTCCTGCACGCGCTCGGAGCGCTCGCCCTGCGGATGGCCGAAGGTCGAATAGGCGAGCATGGCAAGTCTCGGCTCGTAGCCCATGCGGCGGGCGAAGCCTGCCGCCTCCTCGGCGATGTCGGCGATCTGCTCGGCGTTCGGCATGTCGTGCACGGCGGTGTCGGCGACGACGACGGTACGGCCCCTGGCGAGCACGATCGAGACGCCGATGACGCGGTGGCCGGGCTTGGCGTCGATGACGCGGCGGATGTCGTCGAGCGCGGTCGAATAGTTGCGGGTGACGCCGGTGACGATACCATCGGCATCGCCCAGCGCCACCATGCAGGCGGCGAAATGGTTGCGGTCGTTGTTGATCAGGCGCTGGCAGTCGCGGAACAGGAAACCCTTCCGCTGCATGCGCTCATAGAGATAGTCGGTGTAGATGCCGTTGCGGCGCGACAGCCTGGCATTGATGATCTCGATGCCCTGCTTGTTGAGCTCGATGCCGGCGTGCTTGGCGTTTTCCTTGATGACGTCGTCGCGGCCGAGCAGGATCGCGGTGCCGAGATTCTGGTTCACATAGGAGACGGCGGCGCGCATCACCTGCTCCTCCTCGCCCTCGGCGAAGACGATGCGCTTGGGCTGGCGGCGCACACGGTCGTAGATGCGCTGCAGCGTCGAGGCGATCGGATCGCGGCGGGCGGAAAGCTCCTGCGCGTAGCGGCCGAGATCGAGGATCGGCTTGCGGGCGACACCGGACTCCATCGCGGCCTTGGCGACAGCCAGCGGGATCGCCGCGATGAGGCGCGGGTCGAACGGCACCGGGATGATGTAGTTGGGGCCGAATTTCGGGCGGTTGCCCTGATAGGCGGCGGCGACGTCGTCGGGCACGTCCTTGCGCGCCAGCTCGGCCAGCGCGCGGGCGGCGGCGATCTTCATCTCGTCATTGATGGTGGTGGCCCGGACATCCAGCGCGCCGCGGAAGATGTAGGGGAAGCCGAGCACGTTGTTGACCTGGTTCGGATAGTCCGAACGCCCCGTGGCCATGATGGCGTCGGTGCGGATCTCGGCCACTTCCTCGGGCGTGATCTCGGGATCGGGATTGGCCATGGCGAAGATGATCGGGTTCTTGGCCATCGACTGCACCATGGCGGTGGTCAGCGCGCCCTTGGCGGAGAGGCCGAGGAAGACGTCGGCGCCGTCCAGCGCCTCGGCCAGGGATCGCGCCTCGGTCTTGACGGCATGCGCCGACTTCCACTGGTTCATGCCCTCGGTGCGGCCCTGGAAGACGACGCCCTTGGTGTCGCACAGAATGATGTTTTCCGGCGAAAAGCCCATCGCCTTCATCAGCTCGATACAAGCGATGCCGGCCGCGCCGGCGCCGTTGCAGACCATCCTGGTGGTCTTCATGTCGCGGCCGGTGATCTCCAGCGCGTTGATCAGGCCGGCTGCGGAGATGATCGCGGTGCCGTGCTGGTCGTCGTGGAAGACGGGGATGTCCATCAATTCGCGCAGCCGCTGCTCGATGATGAAGCATTCCGGCGCCTTGATGTCTTCGAGGTTGATGCCGCCGAAGGAGGGGCCGAGGAAGCGCACGCAGTTGATGAACTCGTCGGCGTCCTCGGTGTCGACCTCAAGGTCGATGGAATCGACGTCGGCGAAGCGCTTGAACAGCACCGACTTGCCTTCCATCACCGGCTTGGAGGCGAGAGCGCCGAGATTGCCGAGGCCGAGAATGGCGGTGCCGTTGGAGATGACGGCGACCATGTTGCCGCGCGTCGTGTAGTCGAAGGCGCGGCTCGGATCCTCGGCGATGGCGCGAACCGGAACGGCGACGCCCGGCGAATAGGCGAGGCTGAGATCGCGCTGCGTCGCCATCGGCTTGGTGGCGACGATCTCCAGCTTGCCGGGGCGGCCCATGGCGTGGAATTCCAGCGCCTCCTGCGCGCTGACGGACGGACCGCTGTTTTCGGTTTTCCTGGCCATGATCTCTTGATTTCCTCACCGGTGCGGCGCCCTTGAGATGGGCGCCATGTTATTGAGCTTCCGGATTAAGGCCAGAGGCCGCCGCTGTAAACCGCCAAGCTCGGCAAAGCTCGCCCTACGCAGACGAAGCCGCCCAGGAACGTCCCGCAGCCGCCGCGGATGCCGCGATCTCGCGCGCATGTTGGCGTACCGTTGCGTAGCGCCGCAACGACCCGGTTCCGGGAAAGGGCCATTGCGAAAGCGTTGGCTCGGCGCTTCCCATGCGCTCGCGCAGCGCCGACAGGAATTCCATCAGCTCCCGCCGCTGCGGCCACACCTTGGCCATGGTGCGGCTGCGGATCTCGTCGCGCGGTATGGCGCGGTCGCGCAAGGTTTCGACGGCGCGCCTGATCGCCGCCGGTTCGGGCTCGGCGATGATGCAATAGTCCGGATCGAAATAGACATCGCGGCCGCCGACGCTCGGCGTGCTCACCACCGGCAGCCCGGCCATGAGATATTCCATGCTCGAGCACATCGCCCCCTCGACGGCCGACAGGCAGAGCCCGACCGCGGCCTGGGCGTAGACGCGATTGACTTGTTGCGGCGTCAGCCGGCCGGTCCGGCCATCGACGATCGGATTGGCGATCCGGTGCAGCGGCGACTGCGCCTGCAGGCGCCGGATGAAGGCGCGGTCGCCGGCCGGCGGCAGTTCTCCGATCGAGATGGCAATATGGACCAGCCTTTCGATGTCGAAGCCGAGATAGTGGCGCTTGGTGTTCGAGATGCGGCCGTTGTAGACGGCATCGAATTCGACCGGGACATCCGGCAGCGGCCGGAAGATGTCCTCCGAGACCATCAGATTGTGGTTGGAGAAAATCGCCGTGCCCCCGACCGCGGCAACGAGGCGGCGCTCCGCCTCGTTGTTGCAGAGAAAAATCAGCTCGTGGAGCGGGAAGTGCTCGCGATACCAGGCGATGTCCTGGCCGAGCCTGGCGATGACGTGCGGCCGTTCGAGTGTCCAGCTCGGCATCAACAGGAATGCGGCGCGCCGAGAGGCAAGGTGCCTGCCGATCGCCGCAGTCAAGCTGAGCGGGCGCTCGCCGCCGATCGGCATGTAGATCAGCAGCGGATCATGGCTGAGCACATGGATCGCGACCTTCATGCCGCCGCCGAGGCCGGACAGCGGGCCGTGGCCGGGAAGCAGGAAAGGCAATCGCTTTTGCACCGACTGATTGAGACGGCCAAGCCTGTGGCCGGCGCGCCGCTGCAGGCGGTCGAGCGGCGTGCCGGCCGACCCGACCATTTCCTCGAATGACTCCTGACCGAACCTGTCCATCGACCCCGCCCCCGAGCTCCATGGATGATTATGCCGGCCGCCGGCGCGTTGCAATGCCGGCACGCCCTGGCCGCTGCCGGCCGGAGCTACGCGGTCTTCCCCTGCTTTTCGAGCAGCCGGCATTAAACCCGGCAACCACATCTGCTAGCGTGCCCCAATGAACATGCACATGCCGACCGATAACGACGCCCCGGACACGATGGCGCCGGCGCCCGCAGTGGGCGGCGTCACGCCGATGATGGAGCAGTATATCGAGATCAAAGCGGCGAACCCGGATTCGCTCCTGTTCTACCGCATGGGCGATTTCTACGAGCTGTTCTTCGACGATGCCGAGAAGGCAAGCCGCGCGCTCGGCATCGTGCTGACCCGGCGCGGCAAACACCAGGGCCACGACATTCCGATGTGCGGCGTGCCGGTGCATGCGGCGGATGACTATCTGCAGAAGCTGATCGCGCAAGGCTTCCGCGTCGCCGTCTGCGAGCAGACCGAGGACCCGGCGGAGGCCAAGAAGCGCGGCTCGAAATCGGTGGTGCGGCGCGACGTGGTGCGGCTGGTGACGCCCGGCACCATCACCGAGGACAAGTTGCTGGCGCCTTCCGAATCGAGCTTCCTGATGGCGCTCGGACGCGTGAAAGGTGTGGCGGAGCATGCCTTCGCGCTGGCCTGGGTCGAGATCTCGACCGGGGTCTTCCGCGTCGCCGAGACCACCGCCGACCGGCTGCTCGCCGACATCTTCCGCGTCGACCCGCGCGAGCTGATCGTCGCCGAGCCGGTGTTTTACGACCCCGAGCTGAAGCCGCTGTTCGACGTCATCGGCCGCGTCGCCAGCCCGCAGCCGCCGTCGCTGTTCGATTCGGCCTCGGCGGCGGGACGCATCGCACGCTTCTTCGCGGTGGCGACGCCGGACAGTTTCGGGACGTTTTCGCGCGCCGAGCTGTCGGCCATCTCAGGCACCATCGCCTATGTCGAGAAGACGCAGAAGGCCGAGCGGCCGCCGCTGTCGCGACCGGAGCGCGAGGAGAGCGGCTCGACGCTGTTCATCGACCCGGCGACGCGCGCCAATCTTGAGCTCTTACGCACGCTGTCGGGCAGCCGCGACGGCTCGCTGTTCAAGGCGATCGACCGCACGGTGACCGGCGGCGGCGCGAGGCTCTTGGCCGACCGGCTGATGGCGCCGCTGACCGATCCGGCGGCGATCGGCGCCAGGCTCGATTCCGTGTCGTTCTTCCGCGCCGAGACGCGGCTCTGCCAGGCGGCGCGGACAAGCCTGAAGAGCGTCGCCGACATGCCGCGCGCGTTGTCCAGGCTGGCGCTCAATCGCGGTGGTCCGCGCGATCTCGGCGCGTTGCGCGCCGGCTTCGAGGCGGCCGACGCAATCGTGCATCTGTTTGCGGCGACCACCCTGCCGCGGGAACTTGCGGCGGCGCTGGCCTCGATCAAGGCCTTGCCGCGCGATCTGCGCGACCATCTCAGCCAGGCGCTGGACGAGGAATTGCCGCTGTTGAAGCGCGACGGCGGCTTCGTGCGGTCGAGTTACAATGCCGAGCTCGACGAGATGCGGGCGCTGCGTGACGAGTCGCGCAAAGTGATCGCCGGGCTGGAGCGCTCGCTGATCGAGGAGACCGGCATCCGCTCGCTGAAAATCCGGCACAACAACGTGCTCGGCTACTACATCGAGGTCACCGCCAATCACCATGCAGCGATGACCGGCAGCGACGAGGCCAAGGGGCGCTTCATCCACCGCCAGACCATGGCCAACGCCATGCGCTTCACCACGACGGAGCTGGCCGAGCTGGAATCGAAGATCGCCAACGCCGCCGACCGGGCGCTGAGCATCGAGCTCGCCGCCTTCGACCGGCTGACGGCCGAGGTTGTCGGCGAAGCCGACAGCATCCGCGCCGGCGCCGAGGCGCTTGCCGCGCTCGACGTGTCGGCCGCCCTTGCGCTGCTTTCGGAAAGCGAGGCCTGGTGCCGGCCGGAAGTCGATTCCAGCCTCGCCTTCGAGATCGAAGGCGGCCGGCATCCGGTGGTCGAGCAGGCGCTGCGGCGATCGGGCGAAGGCCCGTTCGTCGCCAACGACTGCGACCTTTCGCCGGAAGGCGGCGCCAAGGCCGGCGCCATCTGGCTGCTGACCGGTCCCAACATGGGCGGCAAGTCGACCTTCCTGCGGCAGAACGCGCTGATCGCCATCCTTGCCCAGACCGGCTCCTTCGTGCCGGCCGAGCGCGCCCACATCGGCGTCGTCGACCGGCTGTTCTCGCGCGTCGGCGCCTCCGACGACCTGGCGCGCGGCCGCTCGACCTTCATGGTCGAGATGGTCGAGACGGCGGCGATCCTCAACCAGGCGGGCGAGCGGGCGCTGGTCATCCTCGACGAGATCGGCCGCGGCACGGCGACCTTCGACGGCCTGTCGATCGCCTGGGCGGCAGTCGAATATCTGCACGAGAAGAACCGCTGCCGGGCGATATTCGCCACCCATTTCCACGAGATGACGGCGCTGGCCGGCAAGCTCCCGCGCCTCTCCAATGTCACCATGCGGGTCAAGGAATGGGAAGGCGAGGTGGTGTTCCTGCACGAGGTCGGCAAGGGCGCGGCGGACCGTTCCTACGGCGTGCAGGTGGCGCGGCTCGCCGGCCTGCCGGAAGCCGTGGTCGCCCGCGCCAAGGAGGTGCTGCACCAGCTTGAGGAAGGCGAGGTTTCGGGCAAGGCCAACCGGCTGGTCGACGACCTGCCGCTGTTTTCGGTGGCGGTGAAGCGGGAGGCGCCGAAGCCGGTGAAGAACGACGCGCTCGGCGCCGCGCTCGGCGACATCAACCCCGACGAGATGACGCCGCGCGAGGCGTTGGAAGCGCTATACCGGCTGAAAGGATTGATCGGCAGTTAGCGCGAGAAGTCTACGCTCAAAGAGATTTTTGACGGCCGCCCGCCTTGGTGATTTAATATATCTTCACAAGAAGACATGAGCGCTCTTACGTTCTTTTCCGAGAGGATGTGCGTTCTCGCGACCTCATCCGCCAGATACATGAAAAGGATGTGATCCTCGCTATCACTGTTTTCATTTACGATACTTATCGAGGCATAATTCGTATTTCTTATGTCGTATAGATTTTCTGTTTTTATAAAATTGTATCCGTATCTTTTGAAGATCGACCTGATAACTTGTTTCAGCACAGCAGCGCTCCAGACAGACAGTCAGGCAGGCAGGCAAATTTGGTCCTCATCCGAGTCGGCGTGCAAAAACCCTCGACGAGAGGCGACAAAGCCATAGCACGCTATTCGACTTGACGTCATTGTACCGGTCGGTACAATCTCTCATCGAAATTGCCCAATGGAACACCGCCATGAGCCGTCCGCCGCTGCCGCCCTTTACCGCCGAAACCGCCGCACAGAAGGCGCGCATGGCCGAAGACGCCTGGAACAGCCGCGACCCCGAACGGGTCTCGCTCGCCTATACTGAGGACAGTACCTGGCGCAATCGCGCCGAGTTTGTTTCAGGCCGCAGCGAGATCGTCGGTTTCCTCACCCGCAAATGGGCGCGCGAACTCGACTATAGGCTGATCAAGGAGGTCTGGACCTGGAACGAGAACCGCATTGCGGTGCGCTTTGCCTATGAATGGCGCGACGACAGCGGCCACTGGTTCCGCTCCTACGGCAATGAGAATTGGGAGTTCGACGCGGCCGGGCTGATGCGCCGGCGCGTCGCCAGCATCAATGACCTGCCAATCACCGAGGCCGAGCGCAAATATCACTGGCCGCTCGGCCGCCGGCCCGACGATCATCCGGGCCTGACCGAACTTGGCTTGTAAGGCGCCTATGCGCAGGATCGCGCCCGAGCGCGCCGATCTGCCCTCCATCATCGGCGAGGTCTTTCGCGAGCACGGCTATGAAGGGGCGAGCCTGGCGCTGATCGGCGCGGCGACGGGATTGGGTAAGGGCAGCCTCTATCACTTCTTTCCCGGCGGCAAGGAGGAGATGGCGAGAGCCGTCATTGCCCATATCGACGGCTGGTTCGAGGACAATGTCTTTGCGCCTTTGCGCGACAACGCCGATCCGCGGGCCGGGATCGAGCACATGTTCGAGGCGACGGACAGCTTCTTCCGCTCGGGGCGCCGGGTTTGCCTCATCGGCGCCTTCGCGCTGGATGATTCGCGCGACCTGTTTTCCGGCCAAATAAGGGACTATTTCGGCCGCTGGGTCGCGCGTCTCGCCGAAGCGCTGACGCGATCCGGGTATCGACCGGGCGAGGCCAGCGAGCTGGCCGAGGAAGCAGTCGCCGTCATCCAGGGTGCGCTCACGCTTGCCCGCGCCGCCAACGACCTCGATATATTTTCAAGGGCATTGCGGCGAGTGCGCATGCGGCTTGAGCCTCCGGCCAAGATCTAGCCGGAACCCCTACAAAGGCTCGAAGCGGAAGGCTGTCTCGGTTCGAAAAATCCGACCGACGCCCGGTGAATCGAGATGCGCTCCCGCCACGCACCAGGCATTGTCGGCGGCAAGGGCAAAGATATGCAGCCGGCTCGCCCGCGCCTGCGCCTGGTCGGCGTCGAATTCCCATGCGACCTCCGGCCGATCGAACTGAAGCGACGGCACATGCACGAGGTCGCCCCAAACCAACAATGTTCCGCCGTCGCTCGTGACACGAAAACATGTGTGACCAATTTCGTGGCCTGGCGCCGCGACCGCCTCGACATTCGCGCTCAGGCGCTGCCCGGGGTCCAAAGGTTCTGCTCGATCATGGAAGCCGCTCAACCTCGCTACCGACCGGAACATGTCGAGCTCGGCTCGAGGCACGAGCAGGCGGGTGAGTTGCGGGAAACTGTCCCGGCCATCCGGACGGACGATCCCGTGGATATGATCGAGATGGGTGTGGGTGAAAGCGACCGTCCGAACTCGGCCAATGGCGATCCTCGCCTCGCTCAGCGCCTGCGGAAGAAGCCCCATCGTCGGGTGCCAGGCGTTCGAGGACCCCGTGTCGATCAGCATGACGTCTTGGCCGTCGTCGATCGCAAAGGCATTGACCGACAATCTCAGCGCGCCGTCGAAGAGCGGCACCTGCGACGGGAGATCGTCGCCAAAGGGCTCGTCTCCCGGATGGCGCAGTCGGCGGATCGGCATGTCGACATAGCCGTCGCGCAACGACGTGACGCTAATGCCCCCGATCTTGTACGTCGTGTGATGCGGCCCGGCTGAGATTCGTTCCAACGCTTGCTCTCTTTACCACGATTGCGAATGCAGATTTCGCTCAAATCATCTCCAGCCCGCGCTTGCGCGTCGGCGGCGGGAAGGCGCGGTCGAGATCGGCGAAATCCTCGGGCGTCAGCTTGATATCAAGCGCGGAGGCGTTCTGGCGAACATGCTCCTGCCGACTAGCCTTCGGAATGGCGATGACGCCTTCCTGTGCCATCACCCAGGCGAGGGCGATCTGCGCGGCCGTCACGTTGTGGCGGGCGGCGATGGCTTCCAGCCTGGCATTGCGCGCCAGCGCGCCCTGCTCGACCGGCGAATAGGCCATCAGCGGAATGCCGCGCTCTCGGCTCCAGGGCGCGAGATCGAACTCAGGGCCACGGCGCGAGAGATTGTAGAGCACCTGGTTGGTCTGGACGTTGCCGCCGTCCCGCAGGCCGACCAGTTCCTCCATCTCATCCGTGTCGAAATTGCTGACGCCCCAATGGCGGATCTTGCCGGCCGCCTTCAGTGCCTCGAAGGCCTCGACGGTCTCGGTCAGCGGCACGCTGCCCGGCCAGTGCAGCAGATAGAGGTCGATGCGGTCGGTGGCGAGGCGCTTGAGGCTGTTCTCGCAGGCCCGCCGGACGCCGGCGCGCGAGGCGTTGGAGGGCAGCACCTTCGAGACCAGGAAGGTCTCGTCGCGGCGCCCGGCAATCGCCTCGGCCACCACCTCCTCGGCGCCGCCGCTGGCATACATTTCGGCGGTATCGATCAGCGTCATGCCGAGATCCAGCCCGAGCCGCAGGGCCTTCACCTCGTCGGCGCGGCGACGGGCGTCCTCGCCCATCTTCCAGGTGCCCTGGCCGAGCACAGGCAAGGGTTCGCCCGAGGGCAGCGTGGTGGTTCTGACGGTAGATGCCATGGCAGGCTCTCATTGACGGCGGGATCGCATCACAGGCGAAGCAAGAAATCCAGTCCCAAGCCCCGCCCGGACTTCCGGCGTGCTAAATCTAGTCCGCCTGATGGGCCGCGAGCCAGGCCCGCATCTCCTTGATCTCGGCCTCCTGCGCCTTGATGACCGCTTCGGCCATCTTGCGGATTTCCGGGTCCTTGCCGTTGGCCAATTCCACCTTGGCCATGTCGATCGCGCCCTGATGATGCGGGATCATGCCGCGGACGAAGTCGACATCCGGATTGCCGGAATAGACATTTGCCATCATGTCGGCATGCATCTTGTCCATCGCCGCCTTGTAGCCGGCGGTCGATGGGCTCTCCGCGCCCATCGCCATGCCGGACATGTCGTGCTTCATCTCCTGCGATTGCGCCGGAACGCTTTCGAGGAAGACGGCGAGCAGCATTCCGGCCGCCATCAAGAGCAGCACAATCTTCTTGGCCAAGGTCATCCATGATCTCCTGTTGATGGACTGTCGTATTTGGGGGCTTCGCTCAGAGTTTCAACGTTCTGAGGCGCAAGGCGTTGCCGATGACCGAGACCGAGGACAGGCTCATCGCCGCCGCGGCCAGCATCGGCGACAAAAGCGTGCCGGTGAGCGGATAGAGGACGCCGGCAGCTATCGGCACGCCGAGCACGTTGTAGAGGAATGCGAAGAACAGGTTCTGGCGAATGTTGCGGATCGTCGCCCGGGCCAGCGTACGGGCCCTGACGATGCCGTTGAGGTCGCCCTTGACCAGGGTGATGCCGGCGCTCTCGACCGCGACATCGGCGCCTGTGCCCATAGCGATGCCGACATCGGCGGCGGCCAGCGCCGGCGCGTCGTTGACGCCGTCGCCGGCCATGGCGACGCCGGCGCCCTTGGCGCGCAGTTCCTCGACCAGCGCTCCCTTCTGCTCGGGCAGCAGGCCGGCGCGCACCTCGTCGATGCCAAGCTTGCCGGCGATGGCGCGCGCCGTGCGCTCATTGTCGCCAGTCGCCATGATGATCCGCAAGCCGCTGTCGTGCAGCGCGCCGATCGCCGCAGCCGTTGTCGGCTTGACCGGGTCGGCGACGGCGACGAGGCCGGCGAGCACGCCGCCGACGGCGACGAACATCGCCGTCTTGCCCTCGCCCCGCAGCGCGTCCGCCTGCGCCGAAATCGAGACCGTGTCGACGCCGAGGTCGGCCATCATCGCCGCATTGCCGAGCGCGACCTTGCTGCCGGCCACCGTGCCGGACACACCCTTGCCGGTGACCGCCTCGAAATCGCCGGCATCGGCGACCGTCACGCCGCGTTCGACCGCGCCCTCGACGATCGCCTCGGCGAGCGGATGCTCCGAACCCTTCTCAAGCGCGGCGGCCAGCGCCAGCAGTTCGTTTTCCGCGATGCCCCCGGCGGCGAAGACGTCGGTGAGCTTTGGCCGACCCTCGGTCAAAGTGCCGGTCTTGTCGACGATCAGCGTATCGACCGAAGCGAAGCGCTCGAGCGCTGCCGCCTCCTTGATCAGCACGCCGGCATGGGCGCCGCGCCCGGTCGCGGTCATGATCGACATCGGCGTCGCCAACCCCAGCGCGCAGGGACAGGCGATGATCAGCACCGACACCGCCGAGACGATGGCGAAGATCAGGCTTGGCTGTGGGCCGAGGATCGCCCAGGCGGCGAAAGCGGCGAGCGCGACCAGCACAACGGCCGGCACGAAATAGAAGGAAACGCGGTCGGCCAGGCCCTGGATCGGCGCCCGCGAGCGCTGCGCCTTGGCGACCAGTTCGACGATGCGCGACAGCGTCGTCTCGGCGCCGATGCGCTCGGCGCGCATGACCAGCGAGCCGTTCTTGTTGAGCGTGCCGCCGGTCAGGACGTCGCCCCCGGTCTTCTCGACCGGCAGCGGCTCGCCGGTGATCATCGATTCGTCGATGGCCGAGCGTCCCTCGAGCACGACACCGTCGACCGGAACGGCATCGCCGGGACGGATGCGCAGCCGGTCGCCGGCCTTGACCGTGTCGAGCGGCACGTCGCTTTCGGAGCCATCAGCGCCGATCAGCCGCGCCGTCTTCGGCGCTAGGTCGAGCAAGGCGCGGATGGCCGAGCCGGTGCGCTCGCGGGCCCTGAGCTCCAGCACCTGGCCGAGGAAGACCAGCGCGACGATGACGGCGGCGGCCTCGAAATAGACCGGCACGGCGCCGCCATGGCCGCGGAACTGGTGCGGGAAGATGTCCGGGAACAGCGTGGCCGCGATGCTGTAGAGATAGGCCGCGCCGACGCCGAGCGAGATCAGCGTCCACATGTTGGGACTGCGGTTGAGGATCGACTCCCAGCCGCGATGGAAGAAGGGAAAGGCCGCCCACAGCACGACCGGGCTCGCCAGCGCCAGCTCGGCCCATGTCTTTGTCCGGTCGTCGATGAGGCTGTCGAAGCTTAGGCCGAGCATCGGCGCCATGGCGATGACGAGCAGCGGCAGGGACAGCACCGCGCTGACCCAGAAGCGCCGCGTGAAATCGACCAGTTCGGGGTTCGGCCCTTCCTCGCCGGTCGGCACGCCCATCGGCTCCAGCGCCATGCCGCAGATCGGGCAGGCGCCCGGCTTGTCGCGGATGATCTCGGGATGCATCGGACAGGTGTATTGCGTGCCCTTCGGCATCGGCTGTGGTGCCGGCCGGTCGCCGAGATAATGGGCCGGCGCGGCCTCGAACTTGCCCTTGCAGCCGGCCGAGCAGAAATAGAAACCCTGGCCCTCATGGCGGACGAAGTGCCTGGCGCTGGCGCGATCGACGCTCATGCCGCAGACCGGATCGGTGGCGGTCAGGTATTTTTCCGGCTCGGCGACGAATTTGGCGCGGCAGCCCTCGCTGCAGAAATGACGGATGTGGCCACCATGCTCGGCCGTCGGCTTGCCGGCGGCCGGATCGACCGTCATGCCGCAGACCGGATCGCGAACGACCGCCTCCGCGACAGGCGCGGCGGCCTTGGCGGAGCAGCAGCCGCCGGTATGCGCGTGGTGTTCATGGTCGGAATGGGCCATCTGGAATGCCTCTGATGTCTTGATCTGAGGCCGAGGTAGGGCTTCCAGTAACTGGAAGGTCAAGGGTCGGCCGCAATTTTTCTCGCCAGGCGCATTGTCGGACGGTAAAGGCAGGGCAGATCATGCGGTGTCGTGACAGGGGCTCCCCATACCCAGCACCGCGAAAACGCGCTATAGACGCCGCCCGAAAGGCGAGGCCGACCTCAGCATATGGCAAAAATCTCCCTGAAACTCGACGAGCTGATCGACGGCGTGATGCTGCGCGGCGACATGACGAAGCTGACCGCGGCCCATGCCGGCGACGGTTCCGGTCAGGCGACGCGCGGCGCCGTTCTGCAGCTGCTCAAGGCTCGGCTGGCCGATGGCCGCAAGATCGCGGAAGCCATGCTGAGGGAGGATGGCGGCGGCACCGCCTGCGCTGCCCGGCTGTCGCATCTCATGGACGAGATCATCCGGGCGCTCTACGATTTCGCCGCGACCCACGTCTATCGCGTTAAGAACCGCTCCGCGGCCGAGCGCATGGCGGTGGTGGCGGTCGGCGGCTACGGCCGCGGCACGCTGGCGCCTGGCTCCGACATCGACCTTCTGTTCCTGCTGCCCTACAAGCAGACGCCCTGGGGCGAGCAGATCGTCGAATACATGCTCTACATGCTGTGGGATCTCGGGCTGAAAGTCGGCCATGCGACGCGCAACATCGACGAGTGCCTGAGGCTGTCGCGCACCGACGTCACCATCCGCACCTCGATCCTGGAGGCGCGCTTCCTGTGGGGCGAACAGAAGCTCTATGACGAGCTTTTGACGCGCTTCGACCATGAGGTGGTGCGCACCACCGGGCCCGAATATGTGCAGGCCAAGCTTGCCGAACGCGACGATCGCCACGCCAAGGCCGGCGAAAGCCGCTATCTGGTCGAACCCAACGTCAAGGACGGCAAGGGCGGGCTGCGCGACCTGCAGACCCTGTTCTGGATCGGCAAATATTTCTACCGGGTGCGCACCGGCGAGGAACTGGTCGAGAAGGCCGTCTTCACCGAGGCCGAATACCGGGAATTCCTCAAGGCCGAGGACTTTCTCTGGGCGGTGCGCTGCCACATGCACTTCCTCACCGGCAAGGCCGAGGAGCGGCTGCATTTCGACATCCAGCGCGAGATCGCCGAGCGGCTCGGCTACACCAGCCATCCCGGCCTGTCGGCGGTCGAGCGCTTCATGAAGCACTACTTCCTCGTCGCCAAGGATGTCGGCGACCTCACCCGCATCTTCTGCGCCGCGCTCGAGGAAGAGCAGGCCAAGCACGTGCCTGGCTTCAACCGCATCTTCCTCACCTTCCAGCGTCGCAAGCGCAAGCTGGCCGGCACGTCCGATTTCATCGTTGACAATCACCGCATCAACGTCGCCGACGACATGGTGTTCGAGCGCGACCCGGTCAATCTGCTCAGGCTGTTCTGGTTCGCCGACAAGCATGGGCTGGAGTTCCACCCCGACGCGCTGAAGCTACTCACCCGTTCGCTCGGCCTCATCGGCAAGGCGCTGAGGCGCGACGAGGAGGCCAACCGGCTGTTCCTCGACATTTTGACCTCAGACCGCTACGCCGAGCTCAATCTCAGGCGCATGAACGAGGCGGGGCTGCTGAGCAAGCTGATCCCGGACTTCGGCAAGATCGTCGCCATGATGCAGTTCTCGATGTACCACCACTATACGGTGGACGAGCACCTCATCCGCTGCATCGGCGTGTTGGCCGAGATCGAGCGCGGCGACGGCGAGAAGGTGCACCCGCTGTCGCATTCGCTGATGCCGGGGCTGAAGAAGAGCCGCGAGGCGCTCTATGTCGCCGTGCTCCTGCACGACGTCGCCAAGGGGCGGCCGGAGGATCATTCGGAAGCCGGCGCCCGCATCGCGCGGCGCATCTGCCCGCATATGGGGCTGTCGGCCGCCGACACCGAGACGGTGGCCTGGCTGGTCGAGAACCATCTCGTGATGTCGATGACGGCGCAGACGCGCGACCTCAACGACCGCAAGACGATCGAGGATTTCGCCTCGATCGTGCAGTCGGTCGAGCGGCTGAAGCTGCTGTTGATCCTCACCGTCTGCGATATCAGGGGTGTCGGGCCGGGCGTCTGGAACGGCTGGAAGGGGCAGTTGCTGCGCACGCTCTATTACGAAACCGAGCTGCTCTTGACCGGCGGCTTCTCCGAAGTGTCGCGCGCCGAGCGCACTTCCGCGGCGCGCGAGCGGCTGGCCGAGGCGCTGGCCAACTGGCCGGCAAAGGAGCGCAAGCGCTATGTCGCCCAGCACTACGAGAACTACCTGCTGACCGTCGATCTCGCCGACCAGCTGCGCCATGCCGAGTTCGTCCGCGAGGCGGACGCCGCCGACAAGAAGCTCGCGACCATGGTCAAGACGCATGAGTTCGAGGCGGTGACCGAGATCACCGTCCTGGCGCAGGACCATCCACGCCTGCTGTCGGTGATCGCCGGCGCGTGCGCCGCCGCCGGCGGCAACATCGTCGATGCGCAGATCTTCACCACCTCGGACGGCCGGGCGCTGGACACGATCCTGATTTCGAGGGAATTCGACCTCGACGAGGACGAGCGCCGGCGCGCCGAACGGGTCGGCCGGCTGATCGAGGACGTGCTGTCGGGCAAGACCTGGCTGCCGGAAATGATCGAGAAGCGCACCAAGCCCAAGCGCGGCGCCAAGGTCTTCCGCATTCCGCCGCGCGCCGAGATCCGCAACACGCTGTCGAACCGCTTCTCGGTGATCGAGATCGAGGGGCTCGACCGGCCCGGCCTGCTCTCCGAGATCACCGGGGCGCTGTCCGATCTGTCGCTCGACATCGCATCGGCGCACATCACCACCTTCGGCGAGAAGGTCATCGATACCTTCTATGTCACCGACCTCACGGGACAGAAGATCGACAGCCCGACGCGCATGGCCACCATCCACAAGCGGCTGATCGAGACCCTGGACGGCACCGCGCCGGAGCGCGGCGGCAAGGCCAGGGCGGCGGCCGAGTGACCATCACTTTGTCCCAATCGCACAGGCAGTCTCCCCGCGCATGAGCCTTGTCAAGAAATTCGCCACGGTCGCCTCCGGCACGCTGATGAGCCGCGCGCTCGGCTTCGGCCGCGAGATGCTGATGGCGGCGGCGCTGGGCACCGGGCCGATCGCCGACGCCTTCAACGCCGCCTTCCAGTTCCCCAACACCTTCCGCCGGCTGTTCGCCGAGGGCGCCTTCAACGCGGCCTTCGTGCCGCTGTTCGCCAAGGAGATCGAGACGCATGGCACCGAGGGCGCCAAGCGCTTCTCCGAGGAAGTGTTCGGCGTGCTGTTCACGGCACTGCTGGCGTTGACGATCGCAATGGAGTTCGCGATGCCGCTGATCGTGCGCTACCTGGTGGCGCCGGGCTTTGCCGACACGCCGGGCAAGTTCGAGACGACGGTCACGCTTGCGACCATCATGTTCCCGTATCTCATCTGCATGTCGCTCGGCGCCATGATGGCCGGCATGCTGAATTCGCTGCGCCGTTATTTCGCCGCGGCGGTGGCGCCGGTCTTCCTCAACATCATCCTGATCGGCGTGCTCGGATACGCCTGGTACAATGGGCTGGATGCGCACGACGTCGGCTTCGGCCTGTCCTGGGGCGTGCTGGCGGCGGGGGTGGTGCAACTCGCCATCGTCTGGGTGGCGGTGCGCCATGCCGGCATCTCGATCGGCTTCCGCAGGCCGAAGATGACGCCGAGCGTCAAGCGGCTGTTGATCCTGGCGCTGCCGGCGGCGATCACAGGCGGCATCACCCAGATCAACCAGCTGATCGGCACGGCGATCGCCTCGGCGCAGGACAGCGCCGTTTCCTCTCTGGCCTATGCCGACCGCATCTACCAATTGCCGCTCGGCGTCGTCGGCGTGGCGGTGGCGATCGTGCTGTTGCCGGAACTGTCGCGGGCGTTGAAGTCGGGCAACCTGATCGAGGCGGCCAACCTGCAAAACCGCTCGGTCGAGTTCACGCTGTTCATGACCTTGCCGGCGGCGGCCGCGTTGTGGGTGATGTCGGAGCCGATCGTGCGGCTGGTCTACGAGCGCGGCGCCTTCGCCGCCAACCATTCGACGCCGATCGTGGCCTCGATCCTGGCGATCTTCGGTCTCGGCCTGCCGGCCTTCGTGCTGATCAAGGCCTTCACCCCCGGCTACTTCGCGCGCGAGGACACGCGCACGCCGATGATGTTCGCCGCCATCTCGGTCGGCGTGAATGTCGCCACCGCGCTGTCGCTGTTTCCGTCGATGGGCGCGCCGGGCATCGCGGTGGCGTCGGCCGTGGCCGGCTGGGTCAACGCACTGATGCTGCTTGCCGTGCTGATCCGGCGCGGCCATTGGGGCCGCGACATCCCGCTGTTGAAGCGCATTCCGAGGCTGGTGCTGTCCGCCGGGATCATGGCGACCGCGCTTTACTTCGCGGAGCGGCATTTTGCGACGCAGATCGGACCCGGCTCACCGCTGGTCGTGAAAGCAACGACGGTGCTTGCACTGGTCGCCGGGGGTGCTGCGCTCTATTTCATCGCCGCCTTCGCGACCGGCGGCGCCGATTTCGGCATGATCCGCAGGAATGTGAAGCGCGGCGAGGCAAAGGCAGCGCCGCCGGTTACGGAACAGTCTCCAGATCCGTGAGCCTGAATTCGTCGGCCGTGGAAAGCATCGGAACGGCGTAGTGGCGTGCGCAAGCGTAGTGGAAACAGTCCGCCAGGTTCAGTCGGATGGCGTTGTTGCGAAACCGCGACGCGGCCTCGATGGATAGCGATGCCGCGTCCAGCGCCGGCGGCAGCTCGCGCAAGGCAATTGCGCGCTCTTCAAGAAAACGGGTCACAATCTCAGCGCTTCTGGCAACCGGTATTGCCAGCTTTTCCGGCCGGGATAGGGCCATTGAGGCTTCCCAGACAGCGATTGCGGAGGTGAATGGAGCCGAGGCGTCCACGACCGCCTGCGCGCAGCGTTCGGCCTCAGCTTCATTGCTCAGCATCGCAACGATAGCGGCTGCATCGACGAACATCAGTCCTCGCCGGACAGTTCATCATAGACCGAGCGGGGCAACGGCCTGCGCGCCTGCTCGCCCAACTCAATTCCAAACTCGGCCCTCAGCCGGGCTGCCGTCTCCAACGGCGTCTCGCGGTTGCGCCGCCGTTCGAGGGCTTCGCGCATGGCGATCACGATGGCCTCGGTGATGCCGACGCCCTCAGCTTTGGCGAAGGCGCGGGTTAGCCTGTCGGCTTCCTTGTTGTTGATATTGATGGTCATGACTACATTCTTTCGTGTAGCTTGAAACATGTAGCCACCGCATGCCAATGTCAATAGCCCGTTAATCGGCACGTTGGGTGCCTCTTGATCGGATGCCGGGCTTCGTCCATAAGCGCGCCCGTCGAAAGACTTTCGCCGCGCGCGAAACGGCCCTCCACAAGCCAATGAGGAAAAAATGTCAGCCTTCAAGCCACTCGTCTTTTCCGGCGTCCAGCCGACCGGCAACCTGCATCTCGGCAACTATCTCGGCGCCATCAAGAAATTCGTCGCGCTGCAGGACCAGTCCGACTGCATCTATTGCGTCGTCGACCTGCATTCGCTGACGGCGCAGCTCGTCCATGACGACCTTGCCGACCAGACCCGCTCGATCACCGCCGCCTTCCTCGCCTCCGGCATCGACCCCAAGAAGCACATCGTCTTCAACCAGTCGCGGGTGATGCAGCACGCCGAGCTCGCCTGGATCTTCAATTGCGTGGCGCGCATCGGCTGGATGAACAAGATGACGCAGTTCAAGGACAAGGCCGGCAAGGACCGCGAGAACGCCTCCCTCGGCCTTCTCGCCTATCCAAGCCTGATGGCCGCCGACATCCTGCTCTACCGCGCCACCCATGTGCCGGTGGGCGAGGACCAGAAGCAGCACCTCGAGCTGACCCGCGACATCGCCCAGAAATTCAACAATGACTTCTCCGACCGCATCGCCGCACTTGGCGTCGGCGTCGAGATGCAGGTCGGCGAGGAGACGGTGAACGGCTATTTCCCGATCACCGAACCGGTGATCGGCGGACCGGCGGCGCGCATCATGAGCCTGCGCGACGGGTCGAAGAAGATGTCCAAGTCGGACCCGTCTGACCTGTCACGCATCAACCTGACCGACGATGCCGACACCATCTCGAAGAAGATCCGCAAGGCCAAGACCGATCCCGAAGCCTTGCCGGGCGAGGTCGACGGGCTGGCCAGCCGTCCCGAGGCGGAAAACCTGGTCGGCATCTATGCCGGGCTTGCCGAAATCTCGAAGGCCGACGTGCTGAAGGAGTTCGGCGGCCAGCAGTTCTCGGTGTTCAAGCCGGCGCTGGCCGACCTCGCGGTGGAGAAGCTGGCGCCGATCGCCGGCGAGATGCGCCGCATCGAGGGCGACCGCGCCTATGTCGATGCGGTGCTGAAGGACGGCGGCGAGCGCGCCGGCGCGCTGGCGGAATCGACGATGCGGACGGTGCGCGACATCATCGGCCTGTTGCAGGACTGATCGATCCAATCTCGTCGATCGCTACCGCCATGAAGGCCGGCGGCTTGCCGCCGGTCCTTGGCGGTGGCAGATTGCGGCCGAATTGATACCGAGCAGACAGACATGGTCTCCAAACGTCTCAGCCGTGAAGTTGGCCACCGCCGCAAGTTCCTGGCGATCATCGACGACACGCCGGAATGCGAGCGCGCCGTCGCCTATGCCTCGAAGCGGGCGCAGAGCACCAGCGGCGTGCTGGTGCTGCTCTATGTCATCGAGCCGGACGATTTCCAGCACTGGCTGGGGGTCGAGAAGATCATGCGCGAGGAGGCGAACGCCACGGCGCGCGCCGCGCTCGATACCTACGCCAACAAGGTGCGCCAGAAGCTCGGCATCGAGCCGGAACTGGTGGTGCGCGAGGGCAAGCCGACCGAAGAGATCCATAAGCTGATCGAGGAAGACCAGGACATCGCCATCCTGGTGCTGGCGGCGGGCGCCGGCAAGGAAGGCCCCGGGCCGCTGGTCAGCGCCGTGGCCGGCAGGGGGGCCGCCTTCCCCATCCCGGTCACCGTGGTGCCGCAGAATCTGTCGGATGAGGAAATCGACAGCCTCGCTTGAGGCGTGCCGATATTCAGGTCAGGCCGACACGCCTCGCCCCATGTACCGGAGGCTTGGCAAAAACATTCCGCCAGCCAGCCGTTGCGGCGACGCGTTTCGCTTGAATGTCCCGCCGATAGCGCCTATTTAGAACCATTCCAAACTATCCGCCCGAAACGGGCATGGAGACCGCCATGTTCATCCAGACCGAATCGACGCCGAACCCGGCAACGCTGAAGTTTTTGCCTGGCAAGGAAGTGCTGCGCGAAGGCACCGCCGATTTCCGCGACGCCGACAGTGCGGCGAGCGCCTCGCCGCTGGCCGGCCGGCTGTTCGAGATCCCCGGCGTCACCGGCGTCTTCTTCGGCTACGACTTCATCACCGTGACCAAGGACGGTCCCGACTGGCAGCACTTGAAGCCGGCGATCCTCGGCGCCATCATGGAGCATTTCATGTCTGGCGCGCCGGTCATGACCAAGGCCGGCCCGGCGGCCGAGACCAGCGAGACCGGCGAATTCTACGACAAGGCCGACG
Organism: Mesorhizobium sp. M4B.F.Ca.ET.143.01.1.1; assembly: GCF_004792275.1. Classification (NCBI taxonomy): domain Bacteria; kingdom Pseudomonadati; phylum Pseudomonadota; class Alphaproteobacteria; order Hyphomicrobiales; family Phyllobacteriaceae; genus Mesorhizobium; species Mesorhizobium sp. M4B.F.Ca.ET.143.01.1.1. The sequence goes on along the minus strand of NZ_SRSR01000008.1, from coordinate 198,897 downwards.
AGGAACTGGTCGTCACCATCAAGGAGCTGCTCGACACCAGGGTGCGCCCGGCGGTTGCCCAGGACGGCGGCGACATCACCTTCCGCGGCTTCGAGAACGGCACCGTGTTCCTGCACATGAAGGGCGCCTGCGCCGGCTGCCCGTCGTCGACGGCGACGCTGAAGCACGGCATCCAGAACCTGCTTCGTCACTTCGTCCCCGAGGTGCAGCAGGTCGAGCAGGTCGCTTAAGCGTAAGCTCTTCCGTCAGCAGGCAACAAAAAACCGGGCCGAATTGCCCGGTTTTCTGTTTTGGGACGTCCATTTGTTGCCTAGACGGTCCGCGTACTCAACTTTTCAGGTGAGCCATGACCCCCGAATACGGGGATCGTGGTCCCTACATCACGATGACCTTGGCGCCGACAGAGGTGCGGTTGTAGAGGTCGATGATGTCCTGGTTCATCAGCCGGATGCAGCCCGACGACATCGCCTTGCCGATCGAATTCCATTCCGGGCTGCCATGCAGGCGGTAGCCCATGTCGCCGCCCTTGTTGAACAGGTACATGGCGCGGGCGCCAAGCGGGTTCTTCAGGCCCGGATCCATGCCGCCAGCGAATTTGGCGAGTTCCGGCTGGCGCTTGATCATCTGCGAGGGCGGCGTCCAGGTCGGCCATTCGCGCTTCAGCGCGATGCGCGCTGTGCCGTGCCACTCGAAGCCTTCACGGCCGACGCCGATGCCGTAGCGGATCGCCAGCCCGTCACTCTCGACGAAGTAGAGGAACTTGTTCTGGGTATCGACGATGATCGTGCCCGGCTTTTCCCTGGTGTCGTACTCCACTTCCTGTCGGTGGAAGCGCGACGGAACCTTCTCGATCGGGATGCGCGGCAACTGATAACCCGCATCGGTGACCGCGCCATAGTCGTTGGTGAACAGTCGCGCGCCGATGGTGCTGCAACCACTGATCGCGGTCGACATCGCCAAAGCAGCGACGATTGCAAGAGACTTCAAGCGCATGAATAGGTCCGATGCCCAGCCCGTTGATCGCGGCACGAGTCGGCCGCTTTTCCTGAAATCATTCATGCTGGCATTTCTTTTGCTTGCCAAGCGCGCCATGCCTATATGCAGGACCTTACCTGCCGGTAGATGCACAACTGCGTCTTTTCGGCAACAGGGCTCACAGGATTGTGAAGCAAAATCAATGGGGCCTCCGACTGGGGTCCGGATTGAGGAGAGCGCCATGAATGTCGGAGACGCCGCCGAGCGGTCCGGCCTGCCGGCCAAGACCATCCGCTACTACGAAGAGATCGGCCTGATCCGGCCGGCGCGGGCCGAGAACGGCTACCGCGACTATTCTGGCGACGATATCCACCGGCTGGCCTTCCTGCGCCGCGCCCGCAATCTCGGCTTCTCCATCGACGACTGCCGCCAACTGATGGCGCTCTACCAGGACCGCGACCGCGCCAGCCACGACGTGCGCGAAATCGCCGCCGCCCATGTCAGGGCGATCGAGGAGAAGGTGCGCGAGCTGCAATCGATGCGCGCCACCTTGCAGACGCTGGTCCACGCCTGTCACGGCGACCACCGCCCGGACTGCCCGATCCTGGACGACATGGCGGGCTTGACCGTGGACGGCGAGCACAGCAAAACGGCGAACTGATCGCCGCAGCCACGACAGGATCGCCCGCTGCGGCAAGGCGGTGAACCCGCGTCATTCCTTAGAGGGGAAGACGCGGGCCAGGTTGCCACCTGTTGCAATCACCAGCGGCGAATGCAACCGGACACAACCATTAACGATGGCTAATGTCTAGATGGGGCATGGCGCGCCCCCTATAGCCTGGTAACGGGGTTAGTCGCTGCCTGCATAGCAGTTCAGGTTCTCCGTCAGGTCGATTTCGGTGCACAGACTGCTCGGTGCGAGTGCTGCTTCAAACCCGAGTGCTGCCATGCAGCCCCGAACAAAACTAGCCTCTTGTGATTGGGTATCCGGGGTTCTGGTGCGAAAAGCCTTTGTCATTTCAGCGTGACAAATCTCAAATGAGGCTTGCCTGTCTTCATAGCGCTGGCAAGCGCCTACGGTTAGACCCAGCGCCAGTGCCGTCGCCAATCTGATGATGTCGAAAAAGCTTCCTCGCATGCGCTTTCTTATCAGCGGAGTCCGGGATCCTCCAATGAGTCTGTCGAACATACAGTCGCCAAAGGTGTCGACGCTTCCCGGTCGCGGCGCGGATGAGGTTGCGGCGGAGTAAAGCCCGATTCATCCGGTGGAACGGGACAGGGCCGGCGCGCTAAAAGCCCTTGCCTCGCAGCCAATTCCACCCACGTCCCTTACGGGTTTCGAGATCTGTCCAATAGTAGACCGCAGCCAGAATGGCCGGGATACCGATGCCGAGAATGACGACTGCCAAAGCAAACCAACTCATGGCCTAGCGCTCCTGCCGCTCGCGGTAGAGCATCCAGAGCGGCAGGGTTATGATGGCGAAAGTGATCACGGCCAACTCGACCCAGTAAGTAAATGGGTCAAGTGCTCGCTCTACGGGGTGATCCTTGAGAGGAATCCTGCCCGTCCAAAGGGATTGGGCAACCACCCAGACTAGGGCAAGCTCCAAAGCGACCATAACGGCTCGCATCATATACTTACTGGGTTTCATGCGCTTTTCATATCAGCGCACCTCGTATCAGGCGACGGGTTTGTCAAATATATAATCGCCCCTTAAAGACGGGTTCAAACCGTGAACAAAATCTGGCATGGTGCCGGCCATGCCCATCATCTCACCGATTCCCCTTAACCCCTTGATCGACGGTCGCCAGTCGGAGCGCGCCATGCTGGTGCGGCGCGGGGTGCAGCGGCTGCTTGCCGCAATGGGCGCGCATGTGCTGCCGGAACTGTCCCTCGCAACCGGCCGGCGCGCCGACCTCGTCGCGCTGACCCGCCAGGGCGATATCTGGATCATCGAGATCAAATCCTCGATCGAGGATTTCCGCGTCGACCGCAAATGGCCGGACTATCGGCTGCATTCCGACCGCTTCTTCTTCGCTACCCATCCCGGTGTGCCCTCGGAGATCTTTCCGCAGGAATGCGGCTTCATCCTCTCCGACGGCTATGGCGCCGAGATCCTGCGCGAGGCGCCGGAGCACCGGATGGCGGCGGCGACGCGCAAGGCGCTGATGCTGCGGATCGCGCGGGCGGGCGCGGCGCGGCTTTTGGCGGCGGAGCTTGCCGGCGTTTCCGTGCCGGCGCTGGATGGCGAGAGCGAGTAGCGGCCGCTTACGCTTGCTATGAATTTCCACCGTTTGCGCCGCCCCTCATCTGCCTGCCGGCATCTTCTCCCCGTGAACGGGGAGAAGGGGCGTCGTCGCGCAGGATTTCGCCAATCACCAGCGCGGCGGGAGTTGAGCGCCGACGTGGTCCCAAGCCTCTTTCTCCCCGTTCACGGGGAGAAATGCCCGGCAGGGCAATGAGGGGCAGCGCGACGCTGGAAATTTCCCATCTGTTGGCGGGAGCCCGAAGCGCTATTCGATTTCCTCCTCCACACCCCCCGCCGGCGCCATGACCAGCACTGCCGCGCCGAGCAGCGCGGCGACCAGCGAGCCGGCGAGGATGCCGACCTTGACCGCGTCTTGCAGTGCTGCATCGCTGGCGAAGGCGAGCAGGCCTATGAACAGGCTCATGGTGAAGCCGATGCCGCACAGCAGCGATATGCCGATCATGTGCAGCCAGCCGGCATTGGCCGGCAAATCGGCGAGGCCAAGCCGGATGGCGAGCGCCGACGAGCCGAACACGCCGACCAGCTTGCCCAGCACCAGGCCGGCGGCGACGCCCAATGTCAGCGGCTCGACGAGGGCGGCCATGCTCAGGCCAGCGAGCGAGACGCCCGCATTGGCGAAGCCGAAGATCGGGATGACGATGAAAGGCACTAGTCTGTGCAGGCCGTGCTCCAGCCTGTGCAGCGGCGAATGTTCGATATCGTCGCCGATGCCGGCGGCGCGCTCGAGCGGGACGGTGAGCGCCAGCGCCACGCCGGCGAGCGTCGCGTGCACGCCAGATTTCAGCACCAGCACCCAGAGCACGGCGCCGAGCACGAGATAGGGGATCAGGTTCATCACCCGCATGCGGTTGAGCGCGACGAGCGCGGCAATGACCGCGAAGGCGGCGCCGAGATAAGCGAGCGAAAGACCGCTTGTGTAGAACAACGCAATGATGATGACGGCGCCGAGATCGTCGATGATGGCGAGCGCGGTGAGGAAGATTTTCAGCGAGGCCGGCACGCGGTTGCCGAGCAGCGAGAGCACGCCGAGCGCGAAGGCGATGTCGGTGGCTGTCGGGATCGCCCAGCCGGAGAGCGCGGCCGGATTGTCGCGGTTGATCAAGACATAGACCAGTGCCGGCACCACCATGCCGCCGGCAGCCGCGATACCAGGCAGCACGCGGCGCGGCCAGGTCGAGAGCTGACCGTCCAGCATCTCGCGTTTGATCTCCAGGCCGACCAGCAGAAAGAACACCGCCATCAGCCCGTCATTGATCCAGTGCGAGACGCTGAGCGGCCCGAGATAGGCGTGGAGGAGGGCGAAATAGGATCCGGCGAGCGGCGAGTTGGCGACGATGAGGGCAAGCGCCGCCGCCGCCATCAGGATGATGCCGCCGGCCGCCTCGCCGTCGAGGAATTCGCGCAGGATGGATTTCGGCCGCTGCTCCAAATCCTGCACGTCGCCCTCCCTAATGCACTGTCCACCGCGCGATGATGCGCAAACTTCAAGGACCGGGCAAGCATCGATCCGGCAAACGGTTCGGCTTCAAAGCCCCATCTCCTTTCCGAACGCCGGCGCTGCCCCTCATCGCCCTGCCGGGCACTTCTCCCCGTATAGAGACGGGGAGAAGGGGCTGGCCGCAGCCTCGGCGCCCATTCTGCAACGCCGAAGATTGGCGAAATCGGGGATGAGAGCGCACCCTCTCCCCGTCACTATACGGGGAGAGGATGCCGGCAGGCAGGTGAGGGGCGGCACCAACTTTCGAGAATTGGCAGCCTGCACCAAAAGTTGGAAACTCCGGAGCTGTTGCCCTGGCTCTGTCTGGGACTCCCAGTCACCGCGGCGCGCGCTTGGCGAGGATCCGCTGCAGGGTGCGGCGGTGCATGTTCAGCCGGCGCGCGGTTTCCGAGACGTTGCGGTCGCACATTTCGTAGACGCGCTGGATGTGCTCCCAGCGCACGCGGTCGGCCGACATCGGATTTTCCGGCGGCGCGGCGCGTTCGCCGGAGGTGCGGGTGAGCGCGGCGAAGACGTCGTCGGCGTCGGCCGGCTTGGAAAGATAGTCGATGGCGCCAAGCTTCACGGCGGTCACCGCGGTGGCGATGTTGCCATAGCCGGTGAGGATGACGGCGCGGGCGTCGTCGCGCTTCTCGCGGATGGCGGCGATGACGTCGAGGCCGTTGCCGTCGCCGAGCCGCATGTCGACCACGGCGTAGGCCGGCGGATGGGCGCGCGCCTTGGCCACCGCCTCCTCGACGCTGTCGGCGGTATCGACCGCGAAGCCCCTGGTTTCCATGGCGCGGGCAAGCCGGGTCAGGAACGGCTTGTCGTCGTCGACGATGAGCAGCGAGGTGTCCTCGCCCTCAACCATTGCGCCAGTCGTTTCGTCTCCACTCATGGTGTCCAGAATTCCTGCTGACTTAAGCTTACGCAGATACAGTTCCGCGCCACTATTGTCCAATTTTTCGCGCCTGCAACGGGGACCGATGAGGCCACGATGCAGGTTAAAGCCGGGTTTCAGGCGGTATCGAACATGCTGGAGGACGATTCGGGGTTGAGAAAGACGCCGCGCGGCCAGGATATCTGCACCACCGCGCCCTCGCCCAGCCCGCTCGAATTGCGGAAATCAAGCGTCGCGCCGGAGCGCTCCAGCAAGGTCTTGGCGATGAACAGGCCAAGGCCGAGGCCGCCGCCGGCCTCGGTGCCCTGGCGCGTCGACATATAGGGCTCGCCGATGCGGTCGATGATCTCCGGCGGGAAGCCCGGCCCATCGTCGGTAATCGAGAAGACGACGTCGGCGTCGTCCCAGCTCCAGCTGACGGTGACGGTCTTGCGGGCGAAATCGACGGCGTTCTCGACAAGGTTGCCCAGGCCGTAGATGACGCCGGGGTTGCGCCGCCCGACCGGCTCCGGGCCGATGCGCTCGCCCGGCCGCAGCTTGATCGAGATGCCGAAATCGCGATGCGGCGCAGTCACCTCTTCGACCAGCGAGGTCAGCGGCAAGCGCGACAGATGCGCTTCGCCTTCGGACGAAAGGCTGGTTAGCCGCTTCAGGATCTCGCGGCAGCGCTCGCTCTGCGAGCGCAGCAGTTTCACGTCCTCGCCGAATTTCTGATCCTCGCCGAGCGCCTTCTCCATCTCCTTGGCGACCAGCGTGATGGTGGCGAGGGGCGTGCCGAGCTCGTGCGCGGCGGCGGCGGCGAGCCCGTCCAGCGCCGACAGATGCTGCTCCCGCTGCAGCACGAGCTCGGTGGCGGCGAGCGCGTTGGCGAGCAGGCGCGCCTCCTCGGCGACGCGGAAGGCGTAGATGGCGGTGAAGGCGATCGAGGAAAACACCGCCATCCACATGCCGGCGACGTAGATGAAGGGCATTTCCAGCGGCGCGCCGTCATACCAGGGCAGCGGCTGGTGGAAGAAGACCAGCAGCGTGGCCGTCACCATGACCAGCGCGCCCAGCACCGCGGTGAGGCGCAGCGGCAGCGACGCCGCCGAGATGACGACGGGCACGGACAGCAGCACCGAGAACGGATTGGTGAGACCGCCGGTCATGTAGAGCAGGCCGGCAAGCTGCAAGCTGTCGAAGGTCAGGATGACGAAGGCCGAGAGCGGGGTGAGCCGATGCGCCGCCGGATAGCGAAAGGTCAGCCACAGGTTCATCCACGCCGAACAGGCGATCAGCGCGAAGCACATACTGACCGACAACGGGAATTTCAGCCCGTAGGCGACGACAAGCACCGTCAGGCTCTGGCCGACGATGGCCAGCCAGCGCAGCCGGATCAGCGTGTTGAGGCGCAGCCGCTGGCTTTGCTGGAAGTCTGGTGAACGCAGGATGTTGATCATCGGCTTACGATTATCGCCGGCCACGCAGAAAGGCTAGGTGCCTCTAGGCTTGGCGCGGCTGGTGGCGGCGGCGGCGAGGGGGTTCTCCGGCCAGACATGGCGGGGGTAGCGGCCGCGCATGTCGGTGCGCACATCGGCCCAGGAGCCGCGCCAGAAGCCCCGCAGGTCGCGCGTCGTCTGGATCGGCCGGTGCGCCGGCGACAACAGCTCGAGCGTCAGCGGCACGGTTCCATTGGCGATCGCCGGGTGCCTGTCGAGGCCGAACAGTTCCTGCACGCGCACCGCCAGCACCGGCCATTCGCCGTCATAGCGGATCGGCACGTGGCTGCCCGACGGCGCATCGAAATGGGTCGGCGCCAGCGCGTCGACCTTGCGCTGCAGATCGTGCGGCACCAATGACGTGAGGCCCGCCGACAGGGCGCCGGAATTGATCGCGGCAAAGGATGCCACGCCGGTCAGAAACGGCAGCAGCCAGTCGTCGAGACGGTCGAGAAGGGCGGCGTCGGACACATCGGGCCAAGGCGCGCCGAGGCCGCGATTGAGCCAGCCGAGGCGCTGGCGCAGCGTGTCGGCCTCCTTGCCCCAGTCGAGCAGCGACAGGCCATGCTCGCGCAGGGCATCGAGGATCGCGCGATCCGCGTCGGCGCCGGACGGCGCCGGCAGCATGCGTTCGGCCAGCGTGATGGCGCCGAGCCGGGCTGTCTCGCGCACGCGCACGGCGCGCCGGTCGCGGTCGAAGCTCGTCTCGCGGTGGGTCTCGATACTATCGGCTAACGCGGCGCGGATGTCGGCCTCGTCGACCGTAGCCGCGGCGGTGATGCGGGCATTCTGCGCCTTGCCCTGCAAATCGGCGACGACCAGCCAGGTCTCGCCGGCCAGCGGATCGGCGGCGTCGAGCATGGCGCCCGAGCCGTTGGCCAGCACGAAGCGGCCGCGCTCGCCGCGCGCTCGCGCCACCCGATCCGGCCAGGCATGGATGAGGAGCGCGCCTGCGGAAGCCGGTTCGCTGCTCCTTCCCCCGCCGGCCTGCCTTGCCAGCCGTTCGGCAAGCTGGCGGGCCGAGACGGAACGCGGCGACTTCTCGGTGCGAAAGCGCATCAGACGGCGTTCGAGATCGGCGCCGTCGCCGCCGAGCCCGCGCTCGGTGAGCAGCACGGCAAGGGTGGCCGCCGCCGGCGCATGGCCGGTTGCGGCGGCTTCGGCGACCATATGGGCAAGGCGCACCGGCAGCGCGAGCTTGCGCATGGCAGCACCGGCGTCGGTGAGACGCCCGGCGTCGTCGATGGCATGCAGGGCGACCAGCAAGGCCCTCGCTTCGTTGAGCGCCGGAACCGGTGGCGGATCGAGGAAGGCCAGGCTCGTGGGATCGGCGACGCCGAAGGCTGCGCAGTCGAGCAGCAGGCCGGAAAGATCGGCCTCGAATATCTCCGGCGGCGTGAAGGCAGGGAGCGCCGCCGTCTGCTCGGCCCGCCACAGCCGGACGGCGACACCTGGCTGCGTGCGCCCGGCGCGGCCGGCTCGCTGGTCGGCCGAGGCCCGGCTGACGCGCACCGTCTCCAGTCTGGTCAGGCCGCTGGCCGGCTCATAGCGCGGCAGCCGCGACAGGCCGGAATCGATAATGACGCGCACGCCGTCGATGGTGATCGAGGTCTCGGCGATCGACGTCGCCAGCACCACCTTGCGGCGGCCCGGCGGCGACGGCCTGATCGCCGCGTCCTGCGTCTTGTTGTCGAGCTGGCCATAGAGCGGCACGATGTCGGTGTCGGCAGCGACGCGGTCCCGCAGCCGCTCGGCGGTGCGGTCGATCTCGCGCTGGCCGGGCAGGAAGGCAAGCAGGCTGCCGCTCTCGTCGGCAAGCGCCGAGCGGATCGCCCTGGCCATGGCATCCTCGATCGCGATGCCCGGCGCCCGCTCGTGATAGCGGATGTCGACCGGGAAGGCGCGGCCCTCGCTCCCGATCACCGGCGCGCCGGACAACAGTCTCGCGACGCGCGCGCCGTCGAGCGTCGCCGACATGACCAGCAATCGCAGATCCGGTCGCAACGCGCCCTGCACGTCGAGCGCCAGCGCCAGGCCGAAATCGCCGTCCAGCGAACGCTCGTGGAATTCGTCGAAGATGACCGCCGAGACGCCCGGCAGTTCCGGGTCGTCGAGGATCATGCGCGCGAGAACACCTTCGGTGACAACCAGGATTTTCGTCCGCGCCGAGGTGCGGTTCTCCATGCGCATCGCGTAACCGACCGTCCCGCCGGGCTCCTCGCCGAGCAGCTCGGCCATGCGGCGGGCGGCGGCGCGGGCGGCGAGCCGGCGCGGCTCTAGCAGCACGATCCTGCCGGCGCCGAGCCACGGCGCGTCGAGCAGCGCCAGCGGCACCAGCGTCGTCTTGCCGGCACCGGGCGGCGCTACCAGCACGGCGCTGCTCTTTGTCGCCAGCGCTTGCCCGAGCGCCGGCAGCACGGCTGAGACCGGAAGCTCCGGCAAAGGGTTTGTCCTCATCGCGCCCGCATATCAGCGCCGATAGCCGGCGCGCAACAACGCGCTGCCGGCGCCTCAAAGCCTGGTGCGCGAAAACGGGTTCCAGCGGACCGTCCCCAGCCGCACCTCCTCGCGCACCATGGAGCGTCTTTGGCGGCGACGCCGACCCGGTTGGACAGCAGGCCGGTGAGCACGAAGGTCGACCGATAGCCGGCTGACGACCGGTCGGCTGCGCTGGCCGCCGACCCATTTCCCAACGATTTCAAGCCTCGGACGCGCCATGTTGCAACGCAGCAACGAATTCGCTTGCGTTGTTTAGTAAAACGAGCATTACTAAACAAATTACTAAACATCGTCGGCGCTGAAGCGTGGCCATGTTTAGGCCCCGGAGGAGAGGGGTTTGAGGGCTCTTGAAACCGTCATCCGGACGTGTTTCGCAAATGGGAGGAAGGCATGAAATCGACCATGAAACTGACGTTGGGTCTGGCCTCGGCGATGCTTGCGTCGACCGCCGTCTCGAACGTCGCGCATGCGGAAGACCTGACGCTTTGCTGGGCCGCCTGGGACCCGGCCAACGCACTCGTGGAACTGTCCAAGGACTTCACCAAGGAAACCGGCATCGGCATGAAGTTCGAGTTCGTGCCGTGGACCAATTACGCCGACCGCTTCCTCAACGAACTCAACTCGCACGGCAAGCTCTGCGACCTGATCATCGGCGACAGCCAGTGGATCGGCGGCTCGGCCGAGAACGGCCACTACGTCAAGCTGAACGACTTCTTCGACAAGGAGAAGATCAGCATGGACGACTTCGTGCCGGCGACCGTGGTCGGCTATTCGGAATGGCCGAAGAACACGCCGAACTACTGGGCCTTGCCGGCAATGGGCGACGTCGTCGGCTGGACCTACCGCAAGGACTGGTTCTCCAAGCCGGAACTGCAGAAGGAATTCAAGGAGAAATACGGCTGGGATCTCGGCCCGCCGGCGACCTTCGACCAGCTCAAGCAGATCGCCGAGTTCTTCCAGAAGCGCGAGATCGACGGCAAGACCGTCTACGGCGCCTCGATCTACACCGAGCGCGGTTCCGAAGGCATCACCATGGGCGCCATGGATGTGCTCTACAGCTTCGGCTTCCAGTACGAGAACCCGAAGAAGCCCTACGAGATGGAAGGCTTCGTCAACTCCGAGAAATCGGTGAAGGGGCTGGAGTTCTACAAGGCGCTCTATGATTGCTGCACCCCGCCCGGCGCCTCCAACAGCTACATGGGCGAAGGCGTCGATGCCTTCAAATCCGGCCAGGTGGCGATGCACATGAACTTCGCCTTCACCTGGCCCGGCCTGCAGAAGGACGAGAATGTCGGCGGCGACAAGATCGGCTACTTCGCCAATCCCAAGGGCCCGGACGGCGATCAGTTCGCCCAGCTCGGCGGCCAGGGCATCTCCGTGGTCTCCTATTCCGACAAGCAGGAATCGGCGCTGAAATACATCAAGTGGTTCGCCAACAAGGACGTTCAGGCCAAGTGGTGGTCGCTGGGCGGCTTTTCCTGCCTGAACGCCGTGGTCAAGGATCCCAAGTTCCCGGCCAGCCAGCCCTATGCGCAGACCTTCCTCGACTCGATGGCCATCGTGAAGGATTTCTGGGCCGAGCCAAGCTACGCGCCGCTGCTGCAGGCCTCGCAGAAGCGCTTCCATGACTATGTCGTGGCCGGCCAGGGTTCGGCCAAGGACGCGCTCGACGGACTGGTCAAGGACTGGACGCAGGTCTTCCAGGACGACGGCAAGATGTAAGGCTCCTCCCGAGCTTGGCCCCAGAGCCGGATGATTTCGGGTCGAATAGACCTGAAATCATCCGCTCCGGACCAAAGAGTGGGTGAGCATGATGTCGTCCGAAAACCGCTTCACACTTTTCGGCATCATGCTCGTGGTCCCGTGCCGCCCTTGGCACGGGACGCAGTTCAGATAAATTCCATCGTCGAGACATCCAAGTGACCGAAGCAGGACTCACCATGCTCAATCGGACTGCGGACAACGTTGCCCGGGCCACGCCGGAGCCGTTGGCCCGCCGGGTCCGGGGCATCAGCGACAAGGGCCTCGCCTGGCTGTTCATCTCGCCGACGATCCTGCTCCTGCTCGCCATCAACATCTTCCCGCTGTTCTGGGCGATCTATCTGTCCTTCACCAACTTCCGGGCCAACCGCCCCAATGAGGTGGTGAAGAATCTCGGCCTGGCCAACTACAAGCGCATCCTGACCGACCAGGACATCTGGATCGCCATGCAGACGACGGCGCATTTCGTCTTCTGGATCATCCTCCTGCAGACGGTAATCGGCTTCACGCTGGCCTGGCTGATCGACCGCAAGTTCCGCGGCCATGCCTTCTGGACAACCATCATCCTGGTGCCGATGATGCTGTCGCCGGCGGTGGTCGGCAATTTCTGGCGCTTCCTCTACGAACCGCAGATCGGCCTGTTCTCCTACGTCATCTCCTTCGTCACCGGCATTCCGCCGACGAATGTGCAGATGCTGTCGAACGTCGAACTGGCGCCGTGGTCGATCATCATCGTCGACACCTGGATGTGGACGCCTTACGTGATGCTGATCTGCCTCGCCGGGCTGCGCTCGATCCCCGAATACATCTACGAGGCGGCCGAGGTCGACCGCGCCTCCAACTGGCGGCAGTTCTGGTCGATCACGCTGCCGATGGCGCTGCCCTTCATCATGCTGGCGGTGCTGTTCCGCGGCATCGAGAACTTCAAGATGTTCGACATGGTCAATCTCCTGACCGGCGGCGGGCCGGGCTCGACCACCGAGGTCGCGTCGATCACGCTGAAGCGGCAGGCCTTCGAGAGCTGGCGCACCGGCTATTCCTCGGCCTTCGCCATCATCCTTTTCGTCGCCGTGTTTGGCCTCGCCAACATCTACGTCAAGGCGCTCAACAAGGTGAAGCAGAGATGAGCCTGACATCAGCCCATTCCGTCGTCGCGCCCTCGGCGAATTCGAAGCTGGTCGCCGGCACGATCATCGTCGCCTATGCGCTGATCTCGATCGTGCCGCTGCTGTGGATCTTCGCCACCAGCTTCAAGACGCCGCCGGATTCGATCGCATATCCGCCGAAGATCGTGTTCCAGCCGAGCATCGAGGGCTATTGCAACCTGTTCACGACGCGCACCCGGCAGACGCCGGAATACATCAACTCGCTCGGACCGGCGACCGGCTTCTGCGACGAGACCGTGCGCAAGCGCAACATGGTGATCGCCGGCCCGTCCAACTTCCTGCCGCGCTTCGTCAATTCGCTGATCATCGCCTTCGGCTCGACCTTCTGCGCGGTGTTCCTCGGCACGCTCTCGGCCTACGGCTTCTCGCGCTTCAAGGTGCCTTTAGCCGACGACCTTCTGTTCTTCATCCTGTCGACGCGCTTCATGCCGCCGATCGCGGTCGCCATCCCGATCTACCTGATGTACCGCGAGCTCGGCCTCTCCGACACCGCGCTCGGCATGATCCTGCTCTACACGGCGGTCAACGTCTCGCTCGCGGTGTGGCTGCTCAAGGGCTTCATCGACGAGATCCCGCGCGAATACGAGGAAGCGGCGATGATCGACGGCTATACCCGCCTGCAGGCCTTCTGGCGCACCGTGCTGCCGCAGGCGACGACCGGCATCGCCGCGACTGCCATCTTCTGCCTGATCTTCGCCTGGAACGAGTACGCGTTCGCGGCGCTGCTGACCTCCGGCTCCGCCCAGACCGCGCCGCCCTTCATCCCGACCATCATCGGCGAAGGCGGCCAAGACTGGCCGGCGGTGGCCGCGGGCACGACGATCTTCCTGGTGCCGATCCTGGTCTTCACCATCCTGCTCCGCAAGCAATTGCTGCGCGGCATCACCTTCGGCGCGGTGCGCAAATGATTGATGTGGGAATAAGTCGACCCCCGCTCCGTCGAGCTTCGCTCGACACCTCTCCCCCGATCGACGGGGGAGAGGAAGGGCGCGAACTTCATTCAGCGAGGGTCCCTTCCTCTCCCTCCGGAGGGGGGAGAGGTGGCGCTGCGAAGCAGCGACGGAGTGGGGGAACCACCTGGCAACCATCTCTCCCCGTGAACGGGGAGAAGGAAGGGGGTGTCGCATGAGCCGCACTGTTGTCTCCAAGCGCTCCTCATGGCCCCGCTGGGCGCGGCGCGGCATGCTGGAGAATATCGCCACGGCGATCATCGCCATCGGCTTCCTGATGTTGTTCCAGCCCTTCGCGCTGTCGCTCTACACCTATTCCTTCATCACCATGCTTGCAGGCACCTTGATGTTCATCATCGTCTCGAAATTCCCGGAGTAGGACGATGGCCGAAATCCGCGTCCAACATCTTAGGAAAGCCTTCGGCGATTTCGTCGCCGTGCAGGATTCCAACTTCGTCGTCGAGGACGGCGAGTTCTTCGTCATGCTGGGGCCGTCGGGCTGCGGCAAGACCACGACCTTGCGCATGATCGCCGGGCTTGAGTTGCCGACCGGCGGCAAGATCCTGCTCGGCGGCGAGGACGTCACCATGCGCCGGGCGCGGGAGCGCGACATCGCCTTCGTCTTTCAGCTCTTCGCGCTCTACCCGCACATGAACGTGCGCAAGAACATCGGCTTCCCGCTCTTGGCGCAAGGCATGCCTTCGGCCGAGATCCGCCAGCGGGTGGAGGAGACGGCGAAGCTGCTCCGCATCGATCATTTGCTCAACAAATCGGTCTCCGGCCTTGCCGGCGGCGACCGCCAGCGCGTCGCGCTCGGCCGCGCCATCGTGCGGCGGCCGAAATGTTTCCTGATGGACGAGCCGCTCGGCACCCTCGATACCGAGTTCCGCGATCTGATGGTGCATGAACTGCGCGAGCTGCACAGCCGCATCCACGCCACCACCGTCTACGTCACGCACGACCAGATGGAAGCGATGTCGATGGCCGACAAGATCGCCGTCATGAACCACGGCATCATCGAGCAGTTCGGGACCCCGCGCGAGATCTACGACCGCCCGGCGACGATGTACGTCGCCGAGTTCATCGGCTCGCCGCCGATGAATTTCCTCAGGTTCGGCGGCGGCCTTGCCAAGGGCGCGAAGGAGATACTCGTGCAGGGCGCCAAGGTCACCGTGCCGGAGGTGCGCGAGGACATCGCACCCGCCGACATGGCGCTGGGCATCCGCCCCGAGCACATCCGCTTTGACGAGACCTCGAAATTGCGCGGCGCCATCTACGGCACCGAATATCTCGGCACCACGCAGATCGTGGCGGTGGAGACGGCGGACGGCATCATCAAGGCGCGGGTGCCGGCCGAGATCCGGCTCAATCCGGGCGAGCCGGTCGGCCTGTCGCTCAGCAGCGCTCGGCTGTCGCTGTTCGAGAAGGGCTCGGGCCGCGCGGTGAAGACCGCCATGTATGACAAGGCAGCGGAGGCGCGCCATGGCTGACGTGCACATCAAGGGCGTGAGCAAGAGTTTTGGCGAGACCGTCGCCGTCGACAATCTCGACCTGCAGATCAAGGACGGCGAGTTCGTCGTGCTGCTCGGCCCGACCGGCGCCGGCAAGACGACGACGCTCAGGCTGGTCGCCGGGCTGGAGCGGCCGGATAGCGGCACGATCCACATCGCCGGCCGCGACGCCACGGTGCTGTCGCCGGCCGAGCGCGACACGGCCTTCGTCTTCCAGCAATATTCGCTCTATCCGCACCTCTCGGTCTTCGACAACCTCGCCTTCCCGCTGCGCTCGCCGGCCCGCAAGCTCAGCGAGGACGCGGTGCGACGCCGCGTCGAGGAGGTGGCCAGGCTGGTGCGCATCCACCACAAACTCGACAACCGCTCGACCAAGCTCTCCGGCGGCGAGATGCAGCGCGTCGCCATCGGCCGGGCGCTGGTGCGCAAGCCGTCCATCTATCTGATGGACGAGCCGCTGTCTTCGCTCGACGCCAAGCTGCGCGCGGATCTCAGGCTCGAGTTGAAGCGCATCCAGTCCGAACTCGGCGCCACCATGCTCTATGTCACGCACGACCAGATCGAGGCGATGACCATGGCCGACCGCATCGGCATCCTCTCGGAAGGAGAGTTGGTGCAGATCGGCACGCCGCGCGCCATCTATTCGGAGCCGGCAAACCTTCATGTCGCCGCCCGCCTCGGCCAGCCGGCGATCAACCTTCTGCCTGCAGGGCTGCTGCCGGATGGCGGCGCGCCAACCGGTACCAGGACGATAGGCGCGCGCACCGAACACCTGTCGATCGAGAAGGCCGCGAACGGCCATGCCGACGGCGTCGTCGACTGGGTCGAGCATCTCGGCGACCAAAACCATCTGCATGTGACGGTCGGGCCGAAGAAACTGGTGACGCTGACCGATCCCGACACGCCGCTCGAGAGGGGAGACCTGGTGACGATCCGCTATCGCACGCCGCTTTATTTCGGTTCGGACGGACAGCGGCTGACGTAGCTGGCTCGATCGCAACATTCGCCAAACACCTATTGACGACCGCAGATACGGACTGGACGAAATCCATGAAGCACTTTTTCAACCGCAAAGACTCGATCGTCACCGAAGCGCTGGACGGCTTTCTCGCCACCGCGGGCTCCGGCACGCTGGCGCGCCTCGACGGCTATCCGGAGATCAAGGTCGTGCTGCGCGCCGACTGGGACAAGACCAAGGTCAGCGTGGTTTCCGGCGGCGGCGCCGGGCATGAGCCGTCGCATGCCGGCTTCGTCGGCGCCGGCATGCTGACGGCGGCAGTCTCCGGCGAGATCTTCGCCTCGCCGAGCGTCGAGGCGGTGCTGGCGGCGATCCGCGCCACGACCGGGCCGGCCGGCTGTCTGCTGATCGTCAAGAACTACACCGGCGACCGGCTCAATTTCGGCCTCGCGGCCGAGAAGGCGCGCGTCGAAGGCTTTGCGGTCGAGATGGTGATCGTCGGCGACGACATCGCGCTGCCCGACATCGCGCAGCCACGCGGCGTCGCCGGCACGCTGTTCGTCCACAAGATAGCTGGGCATCTTTCCGAAACCGGCCGTGACCTGGTGTCGGTAGCAGCGGCAGCGCGGGCGGCGGCAAAGGACATTTTTTCGCTCGGCATCTCGCTCTCCTCCTGCTCGATCCCCGGACAGGCGCATGAAGACCGCTTCGGCGCCGAAGACGGCGAACTCGGCCTCGGCATCCATGGCGAGCCGGGCGTCGAGCGCATCGCCTTGCAGAGCGCCAGCTCACTCGTCGCCATCATGGCCGAGCGCCTCGCCGCGCGGCTCGATGCCGGCAGCCGCTACGCGCTGCTGATCAACAATCTCGGATCGGTGCCGCCGCTCGAAATGTCGCTGATCGCCAATGCGGTGCTCGCCTCGCCGCTGGCCAAGGCGGTGACGCTGACGATGGGTCCCGGCCATCTGATGACCGCGCTCAACATGAACGGCTTCTCGCTGTCGCTGATCAGGCTCGATGCCGAACGCGAGGCGGCGCTGCTGGCGCCGGTCGGTCCGCATGCCTGGCTGCCGGCGAAGCCGGTTCGCCAGCCGCTCGTCGTGGCGGCGGCCAAGCCGGCGGTTCACGCCACCGCGAAGGCGGCGAGTCGCGACGCCGCCGCCGAGCGGTTGATCACCGTCGTTTGCGAGAAGCTGATCTCGCTGGAGGAGCCCTTGAACGGGCTAGACGCCAAGGCCGGCGACGGCGATACCGGGTCGACGGTGGCGACCGGCGCGCGCAGCGTGCTCGAGCGTCTGGACACGCTGCCGCTTGCCGACCGGGCGGCAGCGCTGGCGGCAATCGGCGATACGCTGGGGACCGCGATGGGCGGTTCGAGCGGTGTGCTTTTGTCGATCTTCTTCACCGCAGCGGCGCAGACTTTGGGTTTTGGCGCGACTCTGCCCAAGGCGCTGCTCGCCGGCCTCGACCGGATGACCTTCTACGGCGGCGCCAAGATCGGCGACCGCACCATGGTCGATGCGCTGGAGCCGGCGCTCAAGGCGCTCGATACGGGCGGGCTGGAAGCAGCCGCGACGGCCGCGCGGCATGGCGCGGAGGCCACGGCCGCGATGCGCAAGGCCAAGGCCGGACGCTCCGCCTATATCGGCCGGCAGCTTGACGGCGTCGCCGATCCCGGCGCCTTTGCTGTAGCGGAAGTGTTCGCGGCCGTTGCCGCCATGTTCGCCCCGGCTTGAAGGACAGAGAATGGCCGCATCCGATTTCTCCAGCTTGATCGCGGCGGCGGCGGACACGATCGCGGCGCATGCCGAAGAACTAACCGCGCTCGACCAGGCGATCGGCGACGGCGACCATGGGCTCAACATGAAGCGCGGTTTTGAGGCCGTGCGCGCCGAGGCGGACGCTTTCGCGGCAAAGCCGCTGCCCGACGCGTTGAAGGCGGTCGGCACCAAGCTGGTGATGACGGTTGGCGGTGCATCCGGCCCCTTGTTCGGCACGCTGTTCATGGCGCTCGGCAAGGAATTGCCCGCTACGCCGGACCGCGACGGGCTGACGGCGGCGCTGGGCAAGGCCATCGAGGCGGTTGCGGCGCGCGGCAAATCGCAGCCGGGACAAAAAACCATGCTCGACGTGCTGCAGCCGGTGTATGAGGCGCTGGCGCAAGGCAGAACCGGCAAGGAGATCGCCGATGTCGCCGACAGGGCGGCGGACGCCACCGTGCCGATGAAGGCGTTGCGCGGGCGGGCCTCCTTCCTGGGCGACCGCTCGATCGGGCATATGGACGCCGGGGCGCGCTCGACCGCGCTGCTGGTGCGCGCAATCGCTGAAGCCGTCGAGGACC
The DNA here is from genome assembly GCF_004792275.1 of Mesorhizobium sp. M4B.F.Ca.ET.143.01.1.1. NCBI lineage: Bacteria > Pseudomonadati > Pseudomonadota > Alphaproteobacteria > Hyphomicrobiales > Phyllobacteriaceae > Mesorhizobium > Mesorhizobium sp. M4B.F.Ca.ET.143.01.1.1. The sequence continues at coordinate 180,607 of NZ_SRSR01000008.1, read as the reverse complement.
ACCAATGAGCAATGTCGGTATCGTCATCGTGTCGCATTCGCCGCTGGTCGCCGAGGGCACGGCTGACATGGTGCGCCAGATGGTGGGTGACGAAGTGCCGCTTGCATGGTGCGGCGGAAACGGCCATGGCGGGCTCGGCACCAGCGTCGAGGCGATCATGGGCGCGATCGAAAAGGCATGGTCGGAGGCAGGCGTCGCCATCCTCGTCGATCTCGGCGGCGCCGAGACTAACTCAGAGATGGCGGTCGAGATGATCGGCGAGCCGCGCTCGCATAAGATCGTGGTCTGCAACGCGCCGATCGTCGAGGGCGCGGTGATGGCGGCGACGGAAGCGTCCGGCGGCGCCTCGCTCAAGGAAGTGGTGGCGACGGCGCATGAATTGTCGCCGTCGTGAATGAACGGGAACCGACTGAATGTCCGCATCCGCCGAAGCCACCGTCCTGATCACCCACACCGTGGGTCTGCACGCGCGCCCTTCGGTGAAGTTCACCAAGCTCGCCAAATCGTTCGCGGCCGAGGTCGAGGTTGCCGTCGCCGCCAACGGCCCCTGGTTCGACGCCAAGAGCATCGTCAAGGTGATGGCGGCCAAGGCGCCTAAGGGAACGCTGCTGCACATCCGGGCCAAGGGCGACCGCGCGAGCGAGGCGGTCGACGCGCTGGTCGACCTGGTGCAGCGCGATTTCGACGAGGATGCGGACCATGCCCGGTCCGCTTGAGACCGACTTGCATGTCCGTCCGGCCGCAAGGAATGCGGACGATGCGCATTGAGGGTATCCCGGCTTCCGCCGGCTATGCCGAAGGGCCGCTGTTCGATCTCGACCGGCCGCCTGCCGCCTACACAAGCAAGTCGAGCGCGGTGGAGGAGATTGCGGCGCTGGAGACCGCGATCGGCAAGGCGGTAAGCCGGCTCAGCGCAATGATCGAAACCGCCGACGGCGATGCCGCCGGCATCCTGGAATTCCATATCGCCATGCTGCAGGACGATGCGCTGAGCGCGCCGGCCTTCGCCTCGATCGGCGCCGACCAGGCCGCCGATGTCGCATGGCGGGCGGCGCTCGACGCCGAAATCGCCGGCTACGACGCGTCAGACCAGGACTATTTCCGTGCGCGCGCCGCTGATCTGCGCGACATACGCGACCAGGTCCTGCGTGCGCTGAGCGAGGACGGAGAACCCACGGCACCCCTCGGCGCCATCTTCCATGGCGAGGACGTCGCGCCGACGCGCTTCCTCGAAATCGACTGGAGCGCCGGTGGCGGCATCGCGCTCAGGGCCGGCAGCACCGCCAGCCATGTCGCCATGCTGGCGCGTGCGCGCGGCGTGCCAATGGTGGTCGGGCTCGGCACCTTCCCGGCCAGCCTAGCAGGCATGGCGTTGCTCGATGCCGAGCATGGCGCGATGGTGCTCTCGCCATCACCGGCCGAGATCGACGCCTTCCGGCAATCATCGTCCGCCTTCGCCGCGCGCCAGGGCGCGGCGCAGTCTTTCCTGACCCGGCCGGCGGTGACCAAGGCGGGCACCGCCGTGCGCGTGCAGGTCAACATCGCCAACCCTTCCGATGTCGACGGCATCGACATCTCGACCTGCGACGGCGTCGGGCTGATGCGGACGGAGTTCCTGTTCGGCAAGACGCTTCCCGACGAGGAGACGCAGTATCATGCCTACCGCAAGGTGCTGGAATGGGCAGGCGGCAAGCCGGTGACCATCCGCACCGTCGACGCCGGCGGCGACAAGCCGGTTGCCGGCTTCACCGTCGCGGAGACCAACCCCTTTCTCGGCCTGCGCGGCATCCGGCTGTCGCTCAAGCGGCGCGACATTTTCCGGGTGCAGATCAGGGCATTGCTGCGCGCCGCCATCCACGGCAATCTGAAGGTCATGTTTCCGATGATCGCCACGCCCGAGGAATACAGCCAGGCCGCCGCGCTGTTCGCGGAGGAGCAGGCGAGCCTCGCCGCGCGCGGCGTCGCGCACACGATGCCGCCGCTCGGCATCATGGTCGAGGTGCCTTCTGTGGCGATTGCGCCGGAGGCTTTCGCAAACGTCGCCTTCTTCTCGATCGGCTCCAACGACCTGACGCAATATGTGATGGCGGCGGCCCGAGACAATGCCGCCGTCACCTACCTCAACTCGGTTCGGCATCCGGCGGTTCTTAGGTTGATGGAAGCGGTGGTGCGCTTCGGACGCGAGACGGAGATCCCGGTCAGCCTGTGCGGTGATGCCGGCGGCGATCCGGCCGCCATCCCGGCGCTGCTCGAAACCGGCCTGCGCGACCTCTCGGTCGCCCCAGCCCAACTCGCAATGGCGAAAGCGGCCATTGCGGAAGTCCCGGTCTAGGCGCTGCATGGCCGAGGCGGAGAAGATACCCGAAGCCGGCTCGGAAGAGGCGATCCGCGCCTACAAGACGATCCTGTCGCACGTCATCGACCAGCGGCCGTCCGGCATGCGCCAGCGGCTGGCGGACGCGCTCGGCAAGCATCGCAGCTTCGTCACCCAGATCTCCAGCCCGGCCTATTCGATCCCGATCCCGTCAAAGCATCTGCCTTCGATCTTTTCCGTCTGCCATTTCAGCCCGGCCGAGCGCGACCAGTTCCTCACCGCCTATCACCAGGCGCATCCGGGCAAGATGTCGGCGGCCTCCGGCCTGCGCAAGACGCGCCATGTCTCGCTCATCGTGCCGGATTTCGGCGACGACAAACAGAATGCGGCGCTCGACCGGGCGATCAACGACTTCATCCAGAAGATCACCAGCATCGCCGGCAAGGGCAGCGGCTAACCAAGCAATTCCAGGAAAAGCAGCGGTTTTCCGTTCGGAATTGCATAAAAATTCGAGACTGTTCCGGGAGGACAGCCATGAAGAAATTCATCAATGCGGTGGACACGGTGCTGACCGAGAGCCTCGACGGCTTCGTCGCCGCCCATTCGGATATCCTTGTGCTGGGTGACGAGCACAAATTCATCCGCCGCAGGGCGCTGAAGCCGGGCAAGGTGGCGCTGATCTCGGGCGGCGGCTCGGGCCACGAGCCGCTGCATGGCGGGCTGGTCGGCCACGGCATGCTGGACGCGGCCTGCCCCGGACAGGTGTTCACCTCGCCGACGCCCGACCAGATGCTTGCGGCGGCCGGGGCCGTCGACACCGGCGCAGGCTGCCTGTTCATCGTCAAGAACTATGAAGGCGACGTGATGAACTTCGACATGGCGGCCGAAATGTCGGAAGGCGTGCTGCAGGTAGTGACCAATGACGACGTCGCGGTCGAGAACTCGTCCTACACGACCGGACGGCGCGGCGTCGCCGGCACGCTGGTGGTGGAAAAGATCGTCGGCGCGGCGGCCGAGCAAGGCATGGCGCTGAAGGAACTCAAGGCGCTCGGCGAGCGCGTCAACGGCGCGACGCGCTCGATGGGCGTGGCGCTGACCAGTTGCACGGTGCCGGCGGCGGGCAAGCCGACTTTCGAGATCGGCGACGGCGAGATGGAATTCGGTGTCGGCATCCATGGCGAGCCCGGCCGGCGGCGGGACGCCCTGAAGAGCGCCGACGCCATCGCCGAGGAAATCTGCGCGGCGATAACAGGCGATCTCGGCGGCCGCAGCAAAGGCCCGGCGCTGCTGTTCGTCAATGGCTTCGGCGGCACGCCGTCTATGGAGCTCTATTTGATGTACAACTGCGCCCGCAGGATCTTCGAGACAAGCGGTATCAGCGTTGCCCGCTCGCTGGTCGGGTCTTATGTCACGTCGCTCGACATGGCCGGCTGCTCGATCACGCTGACCATGCTCGACGACGAGATGACGACCCTGTGGGACGCGCCGGTGCATACGGCGGCGCTGCGCTGGGGGATGTAGCCTCCAGGGATACCTCTTCGCCAAGTCAAATCAGGCGTGAGCTTTGTTGCCGTCGCACTGGTTTCCATGGTGCTTTTCTGCAACCATATTGGCGACACAAGTCCTCCATCGCGCAAACACCGAACGGGTTGATGCTGCCACCACTTGCGCCTGCCGACGAAAAACTGCTGCTGAATTATGCGGACCCCGAGGCCCAGCCGGCCGAGGTTCCCACGGCGGGAACCCTGCTGGCCCTGCTCGACAATGCCGAATTCCACGGCGTTCTGCCGATCATGCTGCGCAAGCTCAAGGAGCGCGGCGACGCCCATTTGCCGCAAGATGCTGCCCTGCTAGCGAGATTGACCGAACTGCGCGAGGCATCGACGCTGGTCACCGGCCAGTCCATGCTGCTGCAGTACCATGGCGAGCGCATCATGAAGGCGATGGCGGCGAAGGCCATTCCGGCGCGGATCGTCAAGGGGCCGGTCTTCGCGCGCAAGCTCTACAAACATGTCTCGGATCGGCCGTTCACCGACATCGACATCCTGGTCGAGCCGGCCAGCATCAACGACGCCAATCAGGTGATCGGGGCCTCCGGCTTCGAGCTCCACAGCGGCGAAGCCCAGTCACACGATTTGCAGGAGTTCAAATGGCTGGAAAAGGAGAATTCGAGCCTGCTGATCGAGCTGCACGGCAATCTGGTGCATGATTCCGGCATGCGGCGGCGGCTGTCGCTGGGTTTCCGCGAATTGCAGGCCATCGACGGCGACGGGACCGACACGCCGGCGGCGCTGCTGACCATCGCCATCGTGCATGCCGCCGGCGGACACAAGTTCCACCGACTGCAGCTATGCGTCGACGTGCTGCAGGGCGTGCGGGCTTTGCCATCACCGGAAGCGGAAGCGCAGTTGCTGGAGGCCGCGCGCATGACCGGCATCGAACTCGAACTGGCGACGGTGCTCGACGTGACCGGCCGGCTTTTCGACGAGGCGCGCGCGCTCGACCTCGCCGACCGGATCAAGCCTGATCTCGGCATCCGGCTGGCCAGGCGGCTGATCACCCGCGAGACCCTGCTCGGCGTCAATTCCAGGGACAAGATGCGCTCGCGGCTGCGCCGCGACGCATTCCGCTGGATCCAGCGGCTGGCGAGGCCGAGGCCGTATCGTGCCTGATCACGCAGCAGCCCCGGACAAGCCGATCTCGGCCGTGTTCATCATCGAAATCACGCCGATCACCGCCCCGATGCTCGCCGGCTGGGTGGAGAAGGGCCACCGCGTCGCCGCGATCGTCGTGCCTGGTCCGCGGCCCGGCAAACAGTCGAGCTTCGGCACATGGCGGCGACGCTGGAGACGCAGGCTTGTGCTTAGGCAGCATCTCGTTCCCGCCGAAGTGCCGGTGATCGAATTCGGCCGCCCGCATGACTGGGCGGCACTGTGCCAACGCCTCGCCGGTTTCAACGCGGACGTCCTCATCACTTTCGGGTTTCCTACCCTTATTCCGGAGACCGTGCTGAAGCTGTTCGCGAAGGGCGGGCTGAACCTGCATCCGGCGCTGCTGCCCAACTACAAGGGCCCGCATCCGATCGCGCGGCTCGTCCTCGATGGGCAAGATGAGACGCATGGCGGGGTCAGTCTGCACAAGATGACGTCCGGCTTCGACGAGGGCGACATCCTGGCCCAGATCGCGTTTTCTCCCGGAGATTGGCAGTCGACGGCGACACTGTCGCGGGCGCTGGCCAGCGGAATGAAAATGCTGGTGGCGGAGGCCGCGCCCGATCACAGCGCCGGCGTGCTCGAAGGCATGCCGCAGCCGGAGGGCACCTTCACCTGGGCGCAAGTCGGCCGCACGCCGGTAGTGGTCGGCAGTCAATGGTCGAGCGCCCATGTCGCCAAGATCTGGCGCGTCGTCGGGCGCGCCGTCGCCCTCTATGTGCCGATAGACGGGAAGCTCGCCCGGCTGGCGCACCCGATCCGCCGGCTCGGACCGGCGACAGGCGAACCGCCGGCAAGGCGGTGGGGCATGATCGAATTCGATTGCGCCGACGGCCGCGTCGCGCATCTTGCCTATAGTGGCTTCGCGCGGCAGCTGACGCGCTGGCAACGCGCGTTCGGCCGGATCCGGCTCGGCCAGCGGTTCTTTGAAATACGCCGCTTTGGGGAGCGGACCGAAGGATCGCGCTGATTCAGGCCGCGGACAGGGTGGACTGGATCAATCGCGCCGCATCGGCCGGCCGCGCGCCCACTTCCAGGGTGAAGGTCGGCACCGTGGTGACCAGCCTGGCGATCGCCGCCAGCCGGTGTTTCTGCACCTGCAGCAGGCCGGTCATGCCGGTCCTGACATTGTCGGCGGCCAGCGCGACCATGGCGTCGGTCCTGGCCATGGGATGAAGCCTGCTCTCGCCATCGGCGGAGCGGGCAAGATGCAGCAGCGCCGAGACCGGCCTGGCGACAATGCTTTCGACGCGCAATATCTCGCCGAGGCGCTCGAGCGACACGGCCTGTTCGCCATTGCGGTCCCAGGAGGGGCCGAGGCAGGGCAAGACGAACGGGACAAGTTCGGCGGTCTTGCGGTGGATCTTCACATGGCGAGGCAGGCCCCAGGCAACGGCCTTGTCCCGCGCCACGTCGAGGATCATGGAATCGTCGGCGCAGAGGCCGAAGCCTTGCGAGGCCAGCGCCAGCGATGTCGTGGTCTTGCCGGTGCCGCTCGGCGCGTGGATGAGGACCACGGCATCGCTGCCCGGCAGCGTCAGGCCGGCGGTGTGCAGCATATACTGCCCACTGGCGTCGAGCGCGGCATCCAGCACCAGCATCCACGCCGTCCAGGTGACCCTGACGCCCGGGCCGGTGCGGATTTCGGCCCGGCGCTGGCCGGCATGGATGGAAATCGTCTGCCGGCCGGGAAAGACCAGGTGGACGACGTCGCCGCCATCGATCATCCGGCAATGGCCGTCCTCGGGCACTTCGCCGTCGAAGGCAAGCGTTCCCTCCGGCGTCTCGGCCAGCGTCGGTGTCTCGACGATGTCGATGCGAAAGCCGGCATCGACGGGTTCGGTGGCGCTCAGGCCCGAGAGCATCCGGTCGAGATCGCGCCAGAGCTCGGCGCGTTCGGCCGATATGCCGACGACCTGACCGTTGAGGGCGTAGCTGACGGAAGCAGTCAAGCGGCGCGCGCCTTTCCGGGCTCGGCATAATGGCGGTAGATTTCGACCATACCGGGAAGGCTGTCGCTGACCACCGGCCGGCCCTCGAGGCAGACCCAGCAATGCGCCGACAGGCGCGGCGCATGCAGCGATTGCGGATCGACGCCGAAGCGCAGGTCCGGATCGAAGCCGGCGAGACGCAGGAAGCGATGGGCGAGCAGGCCCTCCCTCAGGCATCTGCGGTCGCGCATCAGCCAGGGATGCCTGACCGCGCGGTTGACGCTGGCGACGATGTAGGCGGACGGCAGGCCGCGATAGGGAGTCGGCGATGTCAGCGGCGCCCATTTCAGCACCGCTTCGAAGTCGCGCTTGCCGACGAGGGCCGGCATCAGCCGCGCGCTGGCCCACAGATGGGCGCGAAACAACGCCCGCAGCAGCGGCCCGTCAGCCATCATGCACCGGGGTCGGCGAGGATGCCTTCCGCCACCAGTTCCGCGGCAAGCGCCGCCATGTCCTGGTCGAGCATATCCTTGTCGACCTCGAACTCGTCGGAAAGCAGATCGACGATCTGGTCGAGGCTGCGCGCGCCGTCGACCTTGTCGAGAAAGGCTTCGGTGGTGCCGTTGCAAGTATAGAGCTGGCCGCTGCGCGCCAGAAGCACGACGGCGCCATCGCCGACATGCTGCACCGAGGCGTCGTCGGCCAGCCGCAGAACCATCTCAGATGCGATTTCGACCATGGGCCATCTCCAGTCCATGCAAAAATGCTGGAGAGCCATTAGCGCGGCAAGGCGGTGCTGTCCATTGCTCTGACGGCCTGCCCGCGACGGGCTGCGGCCCGGTTGGCGAGGAAAATCACGCGCGTGAGGGTTGCGGCGCAGCGGTCACGGCGGACAGCTTTTCGCGCTTGCTCCACACCGCCCTTTGGTAGGCCTCTTCATGGCAACCCCGGAAACGACCGACGACCGCAACTGACAATGAACGCCATTGCCCGGCAAGCTGGCAAAAACCGGGGGGTGTTGCCTTCTTTCCCCTAAGTAAGCTATGGAATCGCCGGGGTTTGGGGAAAGGGTGACGAGTATGCGTTACAATTGGGATAGGGCTCCGACGGCGTTCGAACGCCATCGGAGAGCACTTGCGGCTGCGATACTGATCGCCGGCGGCGTCGGGTTGATGCTCGCGGCCTTGCCGCTTTAAGCCGGCAAACAGTGCCGACAGTCAGGAACGGTGCCGTGGCACCGTCGCCAGGGTTTGCCTGCCCCGGCCGCGCCGGCGCTGTTCAGCGCGCCTGGCCTGTCACCGCGATGAAGCCGCTGTCGCGACCCCTTCGAAGCCCTGGCTGAAGCGCAGCACCAGCACGGCGATGACCGCCGGCTTGCCCTCGGGCGCGAATTCGTAGGCCTCCGACGGGAGTAGGAGGTCGGGCAGTTCCCCGAGCCCGGCACCGCCTTCTCCTCGTGCAATATCTTCAACGGCTTGCCGTCCTGGCCCTGCAACGTCAGCCGGAAGCCGAGCGCCTTGCCCGATACGCCATCTTGCTGCGTCTCGAAGCTAGCCGAGCAGTCCGCCGTGCTCGCGGCCTGGCCCAACGCATGGCGGGCAGCTATCGGCATGCCAAGGTGCCGGATATTTGCGACCGAGGCGAGATCGGCCATCGACGAAATTCGGGGAAGACATGGCCGGCCGGAAGGGCATAGGCTATTTGGGGGTGGCAAATTTTCCGGGGAGGAAGCTGGATGGCGTCACGCTACCACGAGGTCTATGAGAGCTGGAGGCGCGACCCCGTAAGGTTCTGGGCCGAGGCGGCCAAGGAGATCGACTGGTATTCACCGGCCGAACGCGTCTTCGACGCCGAGGCCGGCGTCTATGGCCGCTGGTTCACCGGCGCGACCTGTAACACCTGCTTCAACGCCATCGACCGCCATGTCGCCGGCGGCCGCGCCGACCAGGTGGCGCTGATCCATGACAGCGCGATCACCGGCACGATCCGGAAATATACCTATGTCGAACTCAAGCGCGAGGTGGTCGCGCTTGCCTCGGTGCTGAAGAACCGGGGCATCGGCAAGGGCGACCGCGTCATCATCTACATGCCGATGGTGGCGGAGGCGGCCATCGCCATGCTCGCCTGCTCGCGCATCGGCGCCGTGCATTCGGTGGTCTTCGGCGGGTTTGCCTCGCATGAGCTTGCCACCCGCATCGACGACGCCAAGCCGAAGCTGATCATCTCGGCATCCTGCGGGCTAGAGCCCGGCCGTGTCGTGCCCTACAAGCCGCTGCTCGACAAAGCGATCGAGATGTCCAGGCATAAGCCCGATGCGTGCCTGATCCTGCAGCGCGAGCAGCTGCGCTGCGAGCTGAAGGACCACTACGACATCGACTATGCCGACGCGGTTGCGCGCGAGCGGGCCGCCGGCGCCAATGTCGACTGCGTTCCGGTGCTGGCCACCGACCCGCTCTACATCATCTACACATCGGGCACGACCGGCCAGCCGAAGGGCATCGTGCGCGACAATGGCGGCCACATGGTCGCCTTGAAATGGACGATGGAGAACGAGTTCGGCGTCAAGCCGGGCGAGGTGTTCTGGGCGGCCTCCGATGTCGGCTGGGTGGTCGGCCACTCCTACATCGTCTACGGCCCGCTGCTGCATGGCGCGACCAGCATACTTTTCGAAGGCAAGCCGATCGGCACGCCGGACGCCGGCACCTACTGGCGAGTGATATCGCAGCATGGCGTGGTGGCGCTGTTCACCGCGCCGACCGCGTTCCGCGCCATCAAGGGACAGGACCCGCGGGGCGAGTTCGTGCCGAAATACGATTTGTCGAAATTCCGCACGCTGTTCCTCGCCGGCGAGCGCGCCGATCCGGAAACCATCAAATGGGCCGAGCAGAAGCTCGCCGTGCCGGTCATCGACCACTGGTGGCAGACCGAGACCGGGTCGCCGATGACCATCAATCCGGCCGGTCTGGGGCTATTGCCGGTTAAATACGGTTCGCCCGGCGTACCGATGCCAGGCTACGACATCCGCGTGCTCGACGATGCCGGCCACGAAGTGGCGCGCGGCACGCTGGGCAATGTCGTGGTCAAGCTGCCGCTGCCGGCCGGCTGCCTGCCGACGCTGTGGAACGCCGACGGCCGTTTCCGTCAGGCCTATCTCGAGGAGTTCCCCGGCTTCTACAAGACGGCCGACGCCGGCATGCTCGACGAGGACGGCTACCTCTATGTCATGGCCCGCACCGACGACATCATCAACGTCGCCGGCCATCGGCTGTCGACAGGCGCGATGGAGGAAGTGCTTGCCGCGCATCCCGACGTCGCCGAATGCGCCGTCATCGGCATCGCCGACGCCATGAAAGGCCAGGTGCCGCTCGGCTTCGTCGTGCTCAACGCCGGCGTTTCGCGCGATACCGCCCTCATTGAAAGCGAGGTGGTGGGACTGGTGCGCGAGCGCATCGGCCCGGTCGCCGCCTTCAAGACGGTGGTGACGATCAAGCGTCTGCCCAAGACCCGCTCCGGCAAGATCCTGCGCGGCACCATGCAGAAGATCGCCGACAAGGAGGAATGGACGATGCCGGCGACCATCGACGACCCCGTCATCCTCGACGAGATCACCGCGGCGCTGAAGGGGCGCGGCATCGGGGTTTAGCCGGCCTGCATCATCGCCTGCAACTGCGGGACCAGCCCAGGCGCAAGGGCGATTGCCAGCCGATGACAGCGAGGCCCAAGACGGCTTAACTGCCGGTTCCCCACGCCTGAAGTAACGAACGAGTAATGTTCGCGCCGGTATGGAAATTCCGGCCGAGCATGATATCGAGGCTTCATGCGTGCCGTGTGACATGCTCCCTGAAACTGGGATAGACCCCTAGCGAGCATCGAGCCTCAATCCGTGAGCCTGTTCCAGCGATCGAGACGACCCCGGACCGCGCCGCGCGACCGCCTGGAAATGGATATGCAGGACACGGTCGTCTATGCAATCGGCGACGTGCACGGCTGCTACAACGAATTGCGGTCGCTGGAGCAGAAGATCCTGCTCGATGCGCTGCCCTTTCGCGGCCGCAAGATCATCATCATGCTCGGCGACTATGTCGACCGCGGCCCGAACTCGAAGCGCGTGCTCGATCATCTCGTCGCGCCGGCGCCGAAAGGTTTCCTGCGCGTCTGCCTGGCGGGAAACCACGAGGTCGCGATGCTCGGCTATCTCGACGGCTATCTGTCGCGCGAGCTGTGGCTGGCGATCGGCGGGTTGGAGACCCTCTATTCCTACGGAGTCGACCCGGCGCGGCTCTCTGACCTCTACGGCTCAAGCGACGAGGTCGACCGGCGCATCCGCGAAGCCATTCCCGCCAGCCATGTCTCCTTCATGCGCACACTGCCGGTGATGGTCTGCTCGCGGAAATTCGTCTTCGTCCACGCCGGCATCAGGCCCGGCATCGACCTCGTTGACCAGGACGAGGACGACCTGCTCAACATCCGCACGGAGTTCTTCGAGCAGGCTCACCTCCTCGACCGCTGGGTGGTGCATGGCCACACGATCGTCGATGCGCCGAAGTTCGAGGGCCACCGGCTCGGCATCGATACCGGCGCCTTCCGGAGCGGCCGGCTGACCGCGGTCAGGATCGTCGGCAAGCACGGCAAGCTGCTGTCTTCGGCGAGTTAAGGAAGAGCACGGCGTCGCCGCTCTCAGATCGGCGCAAGCTCGGCCTCGGCGGCGGCGCCATAGGACAGCAAGTCGCCCTGCCATTTGCTGCGCTTGAGGAACTGTTCCCAGGTCAGCGCATTCGGATCGATCTTCCGACTCCAGGTCAGATCGCGCCCGGGAGCATAGTAGCCATATTCGACGGCATATTCGACCATGCCCACCAATTCGCGCACCAGATGCTCGTTGCTGGCGAAACCCGGAAAATGGCGCAACAAGTCTTCGCGCGAGTATGCAGAGGCGTAGCGCGCGCGCTTGCCGGTGACGCGCACAAACGTGTCCACCATTTGCTGCGCCGAGATAAACTCGCCGATCACGGGCAGCGCCTCCCCGGCGTATCGCGCGGGGTGATCGAAGATCTCGCGCACCGCTGGACCGGCCGCAGTGAGCGGGTCGCAGAACGGCACGGGGACGTCCGGAGGCAAGTATATGGCGAAATCTATGCCGTCCTCCACACCTTGCGGCACGTAGTATTCCAGGAAATTGGTGTAATAAAACGCCAAGTATACAAACGAGCTGCGAAGGGGTAAGCTGCGGATGTAATCCTCTACCTTTGCCTTGTCCGTGAAATGCGGTGCCCACTTGGTGCCGCCGGTGATCGCTTCGACATTTTCGAGCGCGCTGAAAACCACGTGTTCGACACCAGCGGCCACTGCCGCGTCGGCCAACTCCTTTCCGAGGTTGAGTTCGGGTTCCGCCGGCGGCACCTTGACGATCGGCGGCGTCATCAAGAACGCCCCGGCCGAACCTCTCAGTGCTTCGGTCAGTTCGGCCTGCCGGCCGAGTTCCAGGGGCGCCACCACGACCTCGGCCCCCTTCTTCGCCAAGGCTTGCGCTGGTTGGCTGTCGAGACGTCGAGTCAGGGCGCGCACGCGGTAGCGTCCACTGTCGAGCAGGGACTTGGCGACGCTGCGACCCTGCTTGCTCGAGGCCCCGACAACTGTGATCAGGGGTTTGGAGGTATCGATCTGGCTCATGCTGATTATATCCCGGCTTGAGGGCGAAATCGCTTCGGCCCCGGACAGACGACCACGCCTGGCCGCCGAAAAGCGTGCCGCGACGTTTGGCTCAGCAAGAGTCTCGGACGATTCTACGTATTTTTGAAATCGCATAAGTGATCGGCTACTATCCATTCCATGGATACCAAACGCCTTGATCTCAATCTGTTGGTTACGCTGGAGACGCTGCTGATCGAGCGCAACGTCACGAAGGCGGCTGCCCGACTGCATCTGAGCCAGCCAGCGGTAAGCGCCCAGTTGAACCGCCTCAGACAAGAGTTCGACGACCAACTGCTGATTCCCGCCCAGCGAGGGATGACGCCGACGGCCAAAGCAATGGAACTGCTCGACCCGTTGCGCCAAACCCTTGATCAAGTTCGCGCCACGGCCAGCTCGCATCGGAACTTCAATCCGGCGAAGGCCAGGCTGATCTTCGCGATTGCCTGTACGGACTATCTGCAAGCTGCGATAGTCAGGCCGCTTGTCGTGGAGCTCAGGACGCTAGCACCGGGCGTTCGCGTTGCGATACGCAATCTGGACCTGCCGCAATTGGAAGCGCAGATGGCGCGCGGTGATGTGGATTTGGCACTGATGACGCCGCAGGAGGCCCCGCAAGGTCTTCGCGCTCGACATCTATTCGATGAGCGCTACGTGCTTATCGGCCGCAAGAAGCATCCGCGGCTGCGGGAAGGAATCACGGTCGCTGAATTTGCCGAGTTGGAGCAAGTGGTCGTGTCCCTGGAAGGCGGCGGCTTCGCGACACCGGTAGACAGTGCTTTGGCCGCTCTCGGACACAAGCGTAATGTCGTGCTCTCCGCGGCTTCGTTCCTGTTCGTCCCCGAGATCGTGTCTCGCTCGGATTTCGTCGCGCTGGTCCCGGAACGGCTGGTGCGTGATTCCGTGGACAAGCTTGACGTGATGGACTGTCCGTTTCCCGTTGAAGGCTTTGCGGTGGGAATGGTGTGGCATGAGCGCAGCCATGGACACAGCGGCCAGCGCTGGATCCGTGAGACCGTAGTCTCGCTTGTCGCGCATGAATCCTCGTCTCGGGCGCGCCATGGTTCCAACTAGACCGGTTCGGCGTTCATTGAAACGCCGAACCGCTCTGTCTCTTTGGCGCGATTTCGGACGGAAAACCGTCCACGCCTTTTCAGGAATTGCGTCACGCAGCCTGTTTGGTGCGCGCGTCCGACTTCTCCAGATAGTAGGTCGAATAGCGGTCGAAGAATTTCTCGGAGCCACCGAGCGATCCGTATTTCGCCAGCCGCTTCAGATCGACCTTGTTGAGCACGGCGCCAATGATCTTGTTGGCGACGTAGGGCTCCGATTCCAGCATCGAGCGCACCATGGCGCGCGGCGTGCGGCCCCATTCGGTGACCAGCACGAATCCGTCGACGAGCGGTGCGAAGGCCTTGGCGTCAACCACGGGACCGAGCGGCGGCAGGTCGACGACGATGTATTCGAACGTTTCCTTGGCGTTGTCGATGAAGCGGCGCATGCCGGCCGAGGAGAGCAGCTCGCTGGTGTGCGAGAACTGGCCGCGCAGCACCGCCGGGATGATCGCCAGCTTGGTCTGCCGGTCGACCTTGCCGACCGACTGCCAGGTCTGGCCGCTGACCACCGCTTCCATCAGCCCTTGCTCGGTTTCCATGCCAAGGCTGCGGCTGAGGCCGGGATTGCGCAGATCGCCATCGATCAGCAGCGTCCTGGCGCCGTTGGCGGCCAGCAGCCCCGCCAGATTCGCTGCCACCGTCGACTTGCCCTCGCCGGGCAGAAGCGAGATCACGCCGATGACGCGGCTGCCCTGACCTTCCATCACCACGTCGAAGGCGATCTTGGCGTTGCGCAGCGTTTCGGCGAACATCGATGCCGGCGCATCGATGCTGACCCGCATGCGCGCCCGTTTCTCCGCCGCCGACAGGCTGGCGACCTTGGGATCGGTTTCGGCGTCGTCGGGCTTGTTGTCCTTGCCGGACCTGCCGCCGCCGATCGTCGGCAGGTAGCCGAGGAATTTGAGGCCGACGCGGTCGCGGATGTCGTCGCCGGTCCTGAAGAAGCGCTCGTTGAACTCGTTCAGGCCGCCAAATCCGGCGCCGGCCAGCACACCGAGCACGAGGAAGAGCGCCAGCACCTTGGACGTGCGCGGGCTGGCGGCGGAGAGCGGCATCGTCGCATCGGAAATGATGCGCACCTTGCCGACCGGGAAGGACTGCTGCTGCGAGGCCTCCTCATAGCGGCCGAGGAACGTCTGGTAGAGCGTGGTGAGCGCCGTCGCCTGCTGGGTCAGATCGCGCAGCTTGACCTGCGACTGGTTGTCGATGGAGCTCTTGCCGGCCGCGTCGGCGATCTTCTGCCTGAGCGCCGTCTCACGTGTCTGAGCCACCTCGTACTCGTTGCGGTAATTTTCGGTAAGCTGCTTCAACTCGCCGAAGATCTGCGCCGACACATCGGCCTTCTCCTTGGCAAGCGCCACCGCCTGGGGATGGTCCGCGCCATAGTTGGCCGAAACGTCCTGCAGCCGCTTGGCGATGGCGAGATAGCGGGTCTTGAGCGTCGTGATGACCGAGCTGCTCGGCTGATCGCTCGCGATGGCGGAATCGTTGAAGGCGTTGTCGGAGCCGCTGTCGACGATCGCCTTGTATTGCTGATAGCGGGCGCTGGCGCGAGCCGTGTCGGCCTGCGCGACGATGAGCTGGGCATTCAGGTCGGCGAGCTGCTTGTCGCTCATCAGCTGCCCGTCGCTGTTGGCGGACAGTCCGTGCTCGGCCCGGAACATCTCGACCGCCATCGACGCCTTCTGCGAGCTTTCGCGAAGCTCCGTCAAGCGGCCCTGCAGCCAGACCGCCGCGCGTTCGGTGGCGTCGAAGCTGGCGTTGAGCTGGTCGGCCAGATAGGCCTCGGAATAGGCCTTGGTGATCGCCGTCGCCAGCGCCGGATTCGGCGACTGGTAGGCGATGGCGATGACGTAGCTGCGGCCGTTGCGCTGCGCCAGCACCTCGTTCTGCAGCTTCAGCACGGCGTAGTCGTGGCTCGCTTCCTTGATCATGGCGTCGCGCGTGGCGGCGTCGACATTCTCGATGCCGGGGAGCTGGTCGGCGGAGCTGCTGCGGAAATAGCCGATCACGCCGCGCACGAAACCGATGCCCTTGGCCAGAGCCGATTGCGGCGGGTTCATGAAGTCCTGGTTCTGGTCGAGCTTCAGCTTGTCGACCACCACCGAAGCCAGGCGCGCCGAGTTGATGATCTCGATCTGGCTGAGCAGGGCGGCGTCCGTCTGCATGGTGACGGAGGCGGCGGAGATGTCGTCGACGACCTTGTTCAAGCCCTCGTCGATCAGGACGCTGGCGACCGACATGTACTGCTTGGGCGTGGTCTGCAGATAGAGCACGCCGAGGAACAGGCCGATGACGGCGCACACCGCCACCACCTTGACCTGCCGCGCGGCCATGCCGAGCAGGCGTTCGATGTCGATGAAGTCCTCACCTTTTTCCGCGTCCGCGCTGGGCAATGGCATCCTCTTGTCGAGGGGAAAATTGGCATAGTTCATCGTCGGTCCAATTCCAGGTTGCAGGCTCTATCGGCCTTCGAAGATTGGCGTCGTCACCAGAAAAGACCACGCAACATTCATGCCAGAAAGCGCTTGGCCGGGTCGGCCAAGCGCGGCGGCGTTTGTCGCGCCATCATCGATACGCATATGCACCCAAAAGATGGGCATTATGCGGCTTCTTCCCGGCGCTCGTGCGTCCGGACGAATTGCTGCAGCATCTCGAAGACCGGTCCTTTCATGTCGTCGCGCGCAAGCGCAAAGGCGATGGTGGCCTCGATGAAGCCTTCCTTGGAGCCGCAGTCGAACATGCGGCCATTGAAGGGCTGGGCATAGAAGGACTGGCTCTGCGCCAGCCGCACCATGGCGTCGGTGAGCTGGATCTCGTTGCCGGCACCGCGCTGCTGGTTGCCGAGCAGGGCGAAGATCTCCGGCTGCAGGACATAGCGGCCGTTGATGTAGAAGTTCGACGGCGCATTGGCGGGCGCCGGCTTCTCGACCATGGCGGTCACCTCGAAGCCGCTGCCGATCTCGGCGCCGCGGCCGACGATGCCGTATTTGCTGGTCTCGCTCGGCTCGCAACGCTCGACGGCGATGACGTTGCCGCCGGTGCGCTGATAGAGGTCGACGGTCTCGGCAAGGCAGCCGCGGCCGCCGAAGGAGACCATGTCGGGCAGGAGCAGGGCGAACGGCTCGTCGCCGATCACCTCGCGCGCGCACCACACCGCATGGCCGAGGCCCTGCGGCGACTGCTGGCGGATGAAGGAGGTGGCGCCGGCGACGGGCAGCAGGCTTTCCAGCAACTGCAACTGCGCCTTCTTGCCGGTCTGCTCGAGGGTCCCGATCAATTCAGGATGCAGGTCGAAATAGTCCTCGATGACCGCCTTGTTGCGGCCGGTCACGAAGACGATGTGCTCGATGCCTGCCTCGAAGGCTTCGTCCACCGCATATTGGACGACCGGCTTGTCGACCACGGGCAGCATTTCCTTCGGCATCGACTTGGTCGCCGGCAGGAACCGCGTTCCAAGCCCCGCCACCGGTATGACTGCCTTCCTGACTTTCTTCATCGCATAGTCCTTTTGAGAAGATCGATTTCAATATGCCGCAGGCTCCGAACCCACTCTCCGTCAGCCCGCACTCTCACCTCCCCGCCCCACGGCAAACTGTGCCGCAACCCTTCGCAGCCGGACGGCGATCGGCATGCTCATATGCCTGACCGCCGCCGGATCACTGAGCGCCGTCCATATCGCCTTGAGCGGCGACCGCGCCTTGATGTGCTGGACCAATGACAGGAACGAAGCCGCCCGGCGCAGGCTGCGGCCGCGCCTCAGGAACGCAGCCTGCGCCTTGCCTTCTATGGAATTGGAATAAGTGCTCGCGAAAGCGGCATCCGCCCCAAGCATCGCCTCGACATGATGCAGCTCCAGCACGCGGGAGATCGATCCGGTACGGATGTGGTAGACGTAGCCGGTCGTCGGCTCGACCACACATTTGCCGCCCCTCGCGAGCGCGCTGGCGAGCAGGATGTAATCCTCGCCGATGATCAGCTTCTCGTCGTAGCGAAGGCCGTTCTCCTCGAGGAAATCGCGCTGGAAGATCGGCTTGAGATAGCCGAGATTGAAGCGCGACTCGAAGACGATGTTGCCGGCGATGTAGTCGGCGAGCGAGATTTCGGCCAGGCCCTCGAGATAGTCGGCCGGGAACATCGTGTCCTCGGGCACGCCGTCCTCGCGCACGACCTGGAGGTTGTCGACCGCGATCACCGCGCCCGCCTTCTCGGCCCGCGCGATCATCGTGCATATCCGGCCGGGATAGACGGCATCGTCGGAATCGAGCACCGCCACCCACCGGCCCCGCGCGGCCTCGAGGCCGGCGTTCCTGGCGCCACCGGGGCCGCGATTGCGCTGAAGCGCGACGACGCGCACGATGTCCTCGGGATAAGAGCGCGCCACGTCGAGCGTCCGGTCGCGCGAGCAGTCGTCGACGACAATGACCTCCACGGAAACGTCGCGCTGGGCCATGGCGCTGGCGATCGCCCGGTCGAGCGTTGCCTCGGCGTTGTAGGCGGCGATGACGAAGCTGACGTCAGGCTGCATGCTTGCCCCCCTGCTGCGGCGAGGACAGGCCGTACTGGCGGATCTCGCGCACGCCGACGAGGCCACTGACGACGCCGACATGCATGATGCCGCGCAGCACGCTGCGGTTCCTGCGCACCGGGCTGATCGCGGTCAGCGCCGCCATGGCGAAGCAGTAGGCGGCCTTGGCCGAGGCGAGGCCGACTTGCGCGACGCGCCTGATGCCGCTCGCGCCGTGCCCGATGAGGTGCCCGTGCGTCTGCCCGAAACGGAAGCGGCGGCGGCGCAGCCAGTCGAAGGCCGCCCTGGCATGCGGCACGACTTCCTCGACCAGCGCATCCGGCGCAAAGGCGATGCGGCCGCCGTCCCTGACCATGGTGTCGAAGAACTCGGTGTCCTCGCCGCCGGTCTGGCCACGCGCCAGGCTGAAGCGGCGGCCGCGCAGGCTCGCTTCGCTGGTTCTCAAGAGGACATTGCAGGTATAGCCGGTGCGGATCTCGCCGCGCACCCAGACCGGCAAGGTCGAGTGGAAATCGCCCTCGCGCATCCAGGCCGGCGCTTCCGATCCGTAGCGCGCCCGCACCGGCCCGAGCACGGCGGTGGCGCCGCTCGCCTCGGCAGTCGCCACGAGCTCCGCCAGCCAGCGCACCGAAGCGGTCTCGTCGTCGTCGATGTAGGCGACAAGATCCGACACGCTGGCGTCGAGGCAGGCGTTGCGGGCGATCGAGATGTTGCGCGCCGGCGCGTGGCGGTAGCGGATCGGCAGCTTCAGTTCCTGCGCCAGCGCCTTCACCAGCGGCTGGGCGCTCGGCTGGTCGTCATTGTCGGCGACGACCACGCCGATCTCGAAGCCGGCGGGCTTGTCCATGGCGGCGATGGAG
The DNA here is from genome assembly GCF_004792275.1 of Mesorhizobium sp. M4B.F.Ca.ET.143.01.1.1. NCBI lineage: Bacteria > Pseudomonadati > Pseudomonadota > Alphaproteobacteria > Hyphomicrobiales > Phyllobacteriaceae > Mesorhizobium > Mesorhizobium sp. M4B.F.Ca.ET.143.01.1.1. The sequence continues at coordinate 161,460 of NZ_SRSR01000008.1, read as the reverse complement.
CGCAGCGTGTCGGCAAGCTCGGGCCGCCGGAACGTGCAGACGCAGATATCGATGGAGCGGGTGTTGCCGGCCATCACGCCACCCCGCGCTGCGATCGGCGCCCCAGGAGCTGCAGCCAGAAGCCGACGGACCAGCCGAAATGCATGACCATTGCCGACACGCCGACAAGCGTAAGGCCTGGGTTACGCTGCCGGATGGCGGTCGCGAGGCCATAGCCGAGGCAGACCGCCGCCCACACCATGAACGGCACCGCCGCCAGCCAGTGGACGAAGGAGAAGGCGGCAAGCAGGACGACCGGGAACACCAGCAGCGGGATCATCTGCCGCAGCTTGGGCACCATGCGGTGCTTGAGCACGTTCCTGGCGCGGCCGCGGCCGTAGCCGAGATACTGGAAATAGAGGCTCTTCAGCGACGAGCGGGGATAATAGATCATATGCGTCCTGCCGCTCATCCAGATGCGGTGGCCGGCCTGGCGCAGCCGGTAGTCGAGCTCGGCATCCTCATTGTGGCTGAAGGTCTCGTCATAGCCGCCGACCGCGGAGAAGGCCGCTATGCGCATCAACGCGTGGTGGCCGTGATCGACCCATTCGCCGGCCGACTGATGCCGGTGCTTGGAGCCGCCGGTGCCGAGCTTGGAATTCTGTGCCGCCGCCACCGCCTTCTGCACCGCCCCGGTGCCGCTGGTCAGCATGGAGACGACGACCGAATCGGCGCCGGTGGTCGAAGCCTCCTCAACCAGCCGGTCGCAATAATCGTCAGGGTAGCCGCCATGCGCATCGATGCGGATGAGGTAGCGCGCGCCATCGCCATGGCTGGCGACCGCGAGATTGATCGCGGCACTCTGGATGCGCTTCGGATTGTGCATGAGCACGACCCGCGCATCCTGCCGGGCGATCCCCTCGACGATGCCAAGCGTCCCGTCGGTGCTGCCGCCGTCGGCAACGACGATCAGGGCGCCGAGCCTTTGCGCGGCGGGTCGCAACTGCTCGAGCAGCGCTCCGATATGGGCGGCCTCGTTCAGGCACGGAATCACGATCAGATTCGATGCAGGCACTGCGTTTGACGTCATGCGGTTCTTTCCATCCTATGCCAGCGCTTCGGCCGCGAAGGGCCCGGGCGCCGCCACAAGGCCGCGCAGCTTGTCGACGAAGGCGCGGCAGTCGCTGCGGTCGTAGCTCCAGGTCCTCGGATTGCGGGCCAGCACGCGGGTCTTGAGCTTGCCGAAGCGTTCCTGCTCCATCCGTCCGAGCGCCGTTTCGAGCCCTTCGGGCGTGGCCTCGGACAAGAGGACGCCGATGTCCTGCTGGTTGAGGAAACGGCCGGTTTCGGTGTGGCCCATCGAGATCGGCACGGCGCCGAAGCGGCAGCCCTCGTAAAGGCGGTTGGGCAGCAGCCATTCGGAGTTCTGCCCGGCTTCGAAGAAGTCGATGGCCCAGGAAAAATGCACGTCGCCATAGATCGCCGCCATGTCCTCCGGGTTGCGGTAGGGTCCGCGAAAGGAGAGCCAGGGCTCGGCCTCGACGAAAGCGTGGAAATCGGGAAATTCGGAGAGCGCCGGACGGCCGCGCAGGACGACCTCGAAACGTCCTTCGAGACGCCGGGTGAACTCAGCCAGCAGCTCCAGCGAGCGGCGGCAGCGCAGGGCGCCGAACCAGCCGATGCGCCAAGGGGGTGCGGCGGGATTCTGCGCCTTCAATCGTTCATCAACGGCCACGGACGCGGTGTCGAAATATTTGTTCTCGACCAGTTCGACGGGCGCGGCGACCTGACCGAACGGCTTGAAATAATTGGCGATGAAGGCCGGAGACGAGGTCACGAGGAGCTTAACGTCGCGGGCGAGATAACGTTCCGCGCCGCGCAGCGCCTTGCCGACCAGATCGTCGCGCAGCACCAGGCGATGGATGTCGAGGCATTCGTAGACGAGCGGAACCCTGGCGCCGAGCGCGGCCTTGGCGCGGCGGGCAAGCGCCAGCATTTCGAGGTTGCGCGCAATGATGAGGTCGGGCCTCGGCATCGCCGCCAGCTTAGCGCCGATCCCGAACGCCGCTTTGGCGACCGCCGCCAGACGCTGGCCGAATCGGCCGTCGCGCGTCGCGCCGAGATCGATCGGGCGCAATCCTTCGATGTCGGCAACCGGGCTGGTGGTGCGGCGGAAACCCGCCAGCGTCACCTTGGCGCCGCCTGCCCTGAGCATTGTGATCCGCCGGCGAACCGCCGGGTCGGATACGTCATGCACAAGGTACAAGACATGCAGCATGAAACTCGACCGCTGTTGGCCCACCCACGGCGAAGTTAGTACAGCTCTTGCTGCATCGCAACATTTTTGGTGCAGTGTAGCAAGAAAGCGAGCATTTTTGTTGCGCTGCAAAAAACATCCGTTAATCTTGGCTGTGCTCGAGCGCCAGCCAACCGTTGGCCCTATGCCGCGCTTGGACGGCTACACGGATGCCGACCAGATCCAGCTGCCTGACCGTAGAACCAACTCACGAATGGGGTGATACGATGAACATCGTCGTTGAAAACACAGTCTGCCTGAATACCGGGGATGCAGCAATTCTGCTGGCGATCCGCCATATCCTCAAGGCAGTTGTCGGCGACGAACCGCGGTTCTTCGTCTTCGACAGCCAGCCTGAAGTCGCCGCAAAACTCTACCCGAAGAAGGATTACCCGGATCTCGAATTTCACAAGCTGCTGTCGGAAACCATGTTCCGTTACAGCTACGGCAGCGGGCTGAAACACCGGCTAAAACCGCATTATAACCGGCTCGTTCTTCAGGTTTTGCAGCGTTTCGGCACCGAAAGCTTCATCAGCCGCATCTTGTTCGGCGAAAGCGCCCGCCGCAGCCTCGAGATCTATCGGAACGCCGGTCTCGTGGTCACGACAGGCGGCACCTATCTGGTCGAGAATTACAATCTCGAAAGGCGCCTGAACCAATTCCGTGTCGATGCGATCCTCGGTAAGGATCCGGTTTTCTTCACGCAATCCCTCGGTCCGTTCAACAAAAGTTACAATCGACAGGAACTGGGCCCGATCTTCGACCGGAGCCCGCTCATCCTGCTTCGCGACGAGCGCTCCAGAAACCACATACTGGACATGGTGAAGGAGCCCGGTAAGTGCCACGTTGTGGCCGATGCCGTCTTTGCGCTCGCCGATACAGACAGGATCGGGAAACGGCTGGCTTCCGCCCAACCGCCGGTGGAAACGGGCCGCGTCGCCATCTCCGTCCGCCACTGGAACTATGTCAATGACGGTGAAGGCGGCATGCGCCGCTATCTCGATTCGGTGCGCGAAATCGCAACCATCCTCGTCAGGGATCACGGCAAGGAAGTGACCTTCGTCTCCACGTGCCAGGGCGTGCCGGAATACGCGCATGACGATTCCAAGACGGCGCGCGCAATCGTAGCCGAGCTTGATCCGGAGATCGCCAAGCATGTCAGCGTGGACGCTTCGTTCCACACCCCGGACCAGTTGATGGCGCTGGTGAAAGGCTTCGACTTCGTCGTCGCGACGCGCATGCACATGATGATCATGTCGCTTTGCGTCGGCACGCCGGTGCTGCCGATCGCCTATGAATTCAAGACCAAGGAAGTCGCCAAGCGCGTCGGTGTCGCAGACCTGTTGCTCGACATCGACACGGTGACGCCGCAGGAGGCAGCCGAAAAGCTCGGCAGGTTTGCCGCCAACCTCGACCAGTATCGCCGTACCAGCCTGCAGGCCGTGCTTGAAGAGCATGCTTCGGCAATGTCGGCCACAGGCTTGCTGAAGCCACTTATTCCAGGTGCTTCAGCGGATGTTGCGCGCGATGTTGGGAAGGGTGGCGGAAAGCATCCTGCGCGATTGGGGAAGGATCAGCATCAGGACGAGGGCAAGCCCGTAGTTGAGGCATAGCGCCAGGGCCACGGCGAGAAGGTCTGACTGGCCCGTGAGCGACGCCGGCAGCCCCAGATAGGCCAGCCAGGCGAGCAGGGACGAGACGATGAAGAGCCCCTGCATGATCAGGAAATCGCCGGCAGTCACCGGGCCGACACGGTGGACCAGCACGGCAAGCACCGGAACGCGCAGCACGTAGCCGCTGATCGCGTAGGCGGCCGCGACGCCGACAGCGCCCCAATGCAGGCCGACGATGAAGGAGGCGACCGTCGTCAGCGACGAGTAGATGCCCCAATGAAACATGGTCTTGGTCTTGCCTTGGCAGATGAATATCCACCCCGTCGTGCTTGAGATGGACTGCGTCAGGCTGGCGATGCCGAGCCAGGCAAAAATAGGCGCCACGGCGGTCCAGCGCGGCCCGAAAAGGAGCGCGACCACCTGATCCGAGGTCAGCGTCAGCGCTGCGATACCAGGCATGGTTACGGCCGCCAGCATCCAGTTGGTTCGCACGTAAAGGTCGCGAAACCGCGCCTTGTCCTCGTGAATTCGGCTGAGCAGAGGCACCATCACGCGCGTCAGCGGCTGGGTGATGTTCTGCAATGGAAACAACAGCAGCTTGTAAGCGCGGTCGTAATAGCCGAGCTCAATTGCACCGGAATATTTTCCGATGAGGATGTTGTCGAGATTGCGCGAGAAAAAGTTGACGAGGTTGAAGCCGGTCAGATTGGCGCCGAACGACAATATGTCGCCGTCGACCTTCAGGTCCGGCCGCGACGGCGTCCAACGGACCACCAGCCATGCTGCCGCCAGCGCAACGACTGCCGCGACAGCCGGCCCCAACACCAGCGACCAGTAGCCCATTCCCGCCCAGGCCGCGAGCGCGGCGGCGAGAAGTCCGGCAGCGGCGGTTACGACATCGTTGAGCGCCAGCTGGCCGAATTGCAGGTGGCGGTTCATCAGCGCCAGCGGCACCGCGGCAATACTGCCAAGCAGCAGCGGCAGAGCAGAGGCAAGTGTGATGCCGAGCATGCGCTGATCGCCGTAGAAGGCGGCAATGGCCGGCGCGAGGGCTGCAACCACCACGGAACTGCCCAATCCGACAAGCGCGCTGACCCAGAATACCTGATTGAGCTGTCGGTCGCTAATGTCCTTGCGCTGGACCAGCGCCTGCTGCAGGCCAAGGTTTTGCAGCAATCCGACAAAGGCAACGATCGGTCCGACGGACGCCACCAGGCCGAAGTCCTCGGGCACAAGAAGTCGGGCGAGGATGATGACCGAGATGAACTGGATCACCATCTTGAAGCCTTGCGAGCCGGCCGTGACCAGCCCGCCTCGCAGGGCGACGCGGCCGAACTGAGGAGGCGGGTTGGCATTCATACGGGCGATCTCATCTTACAAAGCTGCGTTGCCATCTGGGCGAACCGCTCGTTGAGCATGTCCGCATTGAAATCCGCCTCGATCTTCTTTCGCGCAGCGAGCGCGATAGGCTCACACAGCTTTGGGTTCTCGGCGATCCAGGAGAGTTTGCCGGTCAGCGCCGCGACGTCCCGCTCGGGCGCGAGAAAACCTGTCTTCTGGTCCTCGATCAGCTCGGGAATGCCCGAATGATAAGTGCTGACCACGGTCAAGCCGGCGGCCATGGCCTCCATCAGGGCAACCGGTATGCCCTCGAGATCGCCATCGCGCGCGCCGACGCTTGGCAGAACAAACACGTGGGCATCGCGCAGGCGCTGCTTGACCTCGGCATGCGGGCGTGGGCCGAGGAAAGTCACCCTGTCGGCGATGCCGAGATCGGCGGCAAGGCGCTTCAGCTCTTCCAGCAGTTCGCCGCCGCCGATCACCGAATAGATCCAGTCGCGGCGCGGCAGGGCGGCAAGCGCACGAAGCGCATACTCGATGCCCTTCTTCTCGGTCAGACGGCAGACAGAGATGAATGACAGCGTGTCCCGCTCCCAGGACCGCCACCGGTACTCTATCTCGCCAGGCCGCACGCCCATATGGTGCACCACGACCTTCGCTGGCGGTGCCCCGACATCGATCAGGGCGTTGCTGAAAAAGGCATTCACCGGCATTTGGAGAACGCCTTCTTCGAAGACGGTCTTGTAGCGTGCAAGCGTATTGTCATGCATCGGCCCGCCGACATCATTGCCATGGAATATCGTCACCAGCGGTGCGGAAATCCTGCCCCGCTTGATGACGCGGGCGACGCGCAGGCCGTTGGTGCCGAAATGCGCAACGATGACGTCGGCCTTCCGCAATTTGTGCGCGTTGACGAGATCGAGGGCGGTCGAGAGCTTGTCCCACAGCCTGCCTGACCATTTCCTGAGGAGCGGTCGATAGCGGCCGAGGCTACCCCACCAGCACACGACCTTGCCGGGCAGCGCCTGCCAGCGCCGATCGTCGATATTGTGTTCCTTGCCGAAGGTCGTCTCGTTGCAGACGACGCCGACTTCCATGCCGTGTTCAAGGCATCCGGCTATCTGGTCGAGGACGAAAGTCTCGGACAATGAAGGAAACTTGTCCACCACGAAGCAAATCTTCATCGGCAGGATGCGCTCGCGCGGATATCGACCAGGCGCCCCGTTCCGCACGACCACGCGATGGGTCGGACAGGACGTGCGCAAACCTTGCGGGATGGCTGTAGGACATCATCTTCGAACGCGCCGGGAGCCGGTGTGCTCTCAATGACAGCCGGGCCGGAAACGTCGTGCCCGAGGCACAAGACATGCAGCATGAAACTCGACCGCTGTTAGGCCCACCCGCGGGCGACGTTAGTACAGGTCTTGTTGCACTGCAACATTTTTGCTGCAGCGTAGCAACATTTCCCGCAATTTCACGCCGCCGTTGAATCAATCACTGAGGCGCAGTGTCAGCCGGCAGGCTGCCCGTAAGGACCTTGGCAAAGCTGATTTGCCTGGTGGATTCATTTGCTGACCCTAGCGCGGCCAGTTGGGTAACGATCCGCGCAAAACGTTCATTCAGCTCATCTGCGTTGAACTCTTCCTCGACCTTGCGACGAGCGGCAAGTGCAACAGCTTCGCATTCCTTCGGGTGTTCGGCGACCCAGGCAAGTTTGCCGGCAAGCGTCGAAACATCCCGCTCGGGTGCGAGAAATCCTGTCTCCAGGTCCTGGATCAGCTCAGGGATCCCCGAGTGAACCGTGCTGACCGCAATCAGCCCGGCGGCCATGGCTTCCATAAGCGCGACCGGGATGCCCTCCATGTCCCCGTTGCTGGCGGTGACACTCGGCAGCAAAAAGAGATGCGCCGCGCGAAGCCGTCGTTTCACCTCCATGTGGGGAAGACTGCCAAGGAATGTTACGCGTCCCGTCAACCCCAGCTCCGCGGCCAGCCTCTCCAAATCCATCCGCAGTGGACCGTCCCCGATAATATCGTAGCGCCAGTCTATCTGCGGATGGGAGGCCGCGAGTGCGGCCAAGGCACGCAAGGCGAACTCGACGCCCTTCTTCTCCACCAGGCGGCAAACCGTTGTCACGATCAGCGGGGTGCCCTCCCACGATTCCCAGCGGTAGCTGATCTCGCGGGCATCGATTCCCATGTGGTGGACCGTAGTGCTCGCCGGGGACATGCCGGCTTCGAGAAGAAGCCCGCGGAAGAAATCGTTGACCGTCAGGTTCAAGGTCCCATGCTTGATGAGCCCAGCATATTGTGTTGCAAGCACTGCCTGCCGCGACGGGATGGCGACATCTGCGCCGTGAAAGATGGTTATGACCGGCGGCTTGAGGAACTTCCATTTCTTCAGCGCAGCAGCTCTCTCGCCGTTCTGTCCGAAGTGAGCGACAATCACGTCACAGCGGTTCAGGCGGCGCGCAAAAACCATATCAAGAGCGGTCGAAACCTTGTATCGCAGGCCCGGCGGCAGCCGCCGTACGAATTCGCGGATTCCAGCGGCCCAACTCCACCAATGCCGGGTTCTGGCCAGCAGCGTCGCCATCGGCTCGCTTTGCCGGTCTATTCGGTCGTCACCTTTCATCCTGTCGCACACGACCTCGACCTCGAAGCCGCGCTCCAGCAGCCCAGCCATCTGGTCCGCAACGAAAGTTTCCGAGAGAAGTGGGAATTCGCCCACGACAAAGCCCACGCGCATCGCCCGCCTGCAAGGTTGGGACTTGGCCAGACCCCCAAGCGGTCCGCGTCGCGCAAGCCCTAATGTAGACGGACAGAATACACGTTGATTGCTGCGATGCCACAAGAATATTGCACTGCAACATCACAAACGAGATAGCCAGGCAATGCCTGGAACCGGGGGCATGAGGCCTTGCGCAACAGCCCGCGCCCGCGGCGCTAGCGAGGCCTATCTGCGAGCGCGGATCCGGCTAGTGCATGTCGCCCCCAGGACGGGTTTCAGGCGGCACGCTCCAGCCCGCTTCGCCTGGCATTGTCGAGGACATTAAGGAATGTCGCGAACTGTTTGTCCGGATTCATCTGCGGCCGTTCTGAAAACAACAGCGCCGCTGCTGAAAGCCGGTCGTACTCGGCCTTGTCGTTCCACAATTGCCTGATCGTCGCAACCCAGTCGGCGAGCGGAGCGTCGTAGTCGAGCACGACGCCACCGGCGCCGATCGCTTCCGGCAGCCCGCCGCGCCGGGACCCGACGACAGGGATGCCGCTGCAATGGGCCTCGGATGCTACCCTGCCCCAGGCCTCTTCCCATTTGCTGGGCGCAAGCAGAATCTTCGTGCGGCCGTAGACCGTCTTCATATCGCTGGTGCGGCTTTCCAGGGTGGCGTTGCCCAGCGGAGCAATGGTTCTTTCGATCTCAGCCCGGTGGTCGTCGTCAAGCATCCAGCTCTCGACGAACAGGAACGGAATTTCAGGGCATTCGCCGGCAATGCGGACCGCCAGTTCGAATCCCTTTTCGTTGTAGGGGTTGATCATCGTCACGAACTCGCGGGTCGTCGGCGTGCTGTAAGTTCCGGGATTGATGGTGGGCGGAATCACCGTCGAATCGATGCCGAATTTTTCCTTGTAGGTGCGGGCGGTGAACTCCGAATTGGCGATGTAGAGCGCCGAGCGCAGTTCGCGCAGGTCGCCAGCCAGTTCATGGAATTCGACATTCCTCAGATAGACAACCAGCGGCACGCCCAGCGCCTGCAGTTCCCTGCCAATCGGCACCGACTTGTGGCACTGGACCACCGCGACATCGGGCTTCAACCGTTCGACCGCGAAGCCCGCCGCCTCCCAGGGGAACCATGCCCGCACCACCGGGTAACCGGGAAAGGTGTCGATGACGGCGCGCTGGCGGAGCAGTTTCATCTTGGCGCGCGCCTTGAAGCCGAACATGCCGTCGCCGAACAGCGCCGCCAGGACCGAGGCCTCATGACCGTTTTCGCGCAGCTGCTCGACCAGATGGTGCGTGCTCGACTGAACACCGCCGCTGAATTGTGGCGTGTAGCCGTTGCCGCCTGCAAACAGAACTTTCATGGACCCTGGCTCCTTGTTGTGCCGCCCTGCCCTCACGCCGCCATCCTGCCGATGCTGAAATATTCGATGCCGTAGCGGGCGATGACCTTGGGATCGTAGAGGTTGCGGCCGTCGAAGATCACCGGCGTGGTCAGCGCATCCTTCAGCGCATCGAAAGAGGGCGCGCGGAAGCTCTTCCATTCGGTGCAGATCAACAGCGCGTCGGCGCCGCGCAGCGCCGCTTCCTTGGTGCCGCACAGCAAAAGGTCGTCGCGCAGGCCGTAGATGGCCTGGCATTCCTGCATTGCCTCGGGATCGTAGGCCTGCACGTTGGCGCCGGCCTGCCAAAGCGCCTCCATCAGCGTGCGCGCGGGCGCCTCGCGCATGTCGTCGGTGTTAGGCTTGAAGGCCAGGCCCCAGAGCGCGAAGGTCTTGCCCTTGAGGTTGCCCTTGAAATAGCGGTGCACCTTGTCGAACAGCACCGACTTCTGCTCGTTGTTGCGTTCCTCGACGGCGCGCAGCAGCTTGGCGTCGAACTTGACGCCTTCGGCGGTCTTGATCAGCGCGCGCACGTCCTTTGGAAAGCACGAGCCGCCATAGCCGAGGCCGGGATAGATGAAGTGGTAGCCGATGCGCGGATCGGAGCCGATGCCTTTGCGCACCTCCTCGATGTCGGCGCCCAGTTGCTCGGCCAGGTTGGCCATCTCGTTCATGAAGCTGATCTTGGTCGCCAGCATGCAATTGGCGGCGTATTTGGTGAACTCGGCGCTGCGCACGTCCATCACGATCATCTTCTCGTGGTTGCGGTTGAACGGCGCATAGAGTTCGCGCATCACCGCCTCTGTATCCTCGCTGGACGTGCCGACGATGATGCGATCGGGCTTCATGCAGTCGGCGACGGCCGAGCCTTCCTTGAGGAATTCCGGATTGGAGGCGACGTCGAAAGCGAGATCCTCGCGTCCTCTCGCCTTAAGCGTTTCGGCGATCCGGGCCTTGATCTTCTCGCAGGTGCCGACCGGCACCGTCGACTTGCCGACGACGATCTTGGGCGCCTCCATCTCGCGGCCGATGGCCTCGGCGACGGCGAGCACATATTTGAGATCGGCCGAACCGTCCTCGCCGGGCGGGGTGCCCACGGCGATCATCTGGATCTGGCCGTGCTTGACCGCGGCGACAGCGTCGGTGGTGAAGCGGATGCGGCCGGCCGCGTGGTTCTCCTTGACGAGCGCTTCGAGCCCGGGCTCGAAGATCGGGATCAGGCCCTGGTTGAGCCGCTCGACCTTTTTCTCGTCGATGTCGACGCACACAACCTGGTGCCCGACCTCCGCCAGCACCGCGGCCTGCACGAGGCCGACATAGCCAATTCCAAAGACGGTCAAATTCATTCGGTTTTGTTCCTGTTCAGGGCCGTCTTCGGTCCGGCCGGTTCAATGTTGCCTGGCCGTGATCCCCACGGCTGTTCCTGTTTGAGCGAACCTAAGGCCTGCGCGGCAAAATCGGTTCCTGGCTTTGCCGCGTCGACCTTGGGTTCGGATGATAACCCTAGTTGCTGTTGGCGCCGCTATTTATGCCGCACGCCAGCGATTCCTTGAACTGGCATGGTTCGCCCAATGCCGTGAACGCGACGCGCTCGACCTGCATTGTGACCTTGCGGCCAGGGTCCGAAAAGGGGCCCATCCAGTTGGTCAGCTTTTCGCTGCCCCAGAGGCTGAAGAATATCTTCTGCGAATGGGTCGGCAATTCCGCGGGGTTGGTCACTTCCTGGACCAGCTTGCCGTTGACGTAGAAGCGCAAGCGCTCCTTTTCCCAGACAAAGCCGTAGTCGTTGAAGCCCTTGTCGGTGCCACCCTCGACATCGGCGAGCTTCTCGTTCTTCGGCTTGCCGGAAATGTAGGTGTTGACCTGGACCTTCGAGGTGTCCTTGGTCAGGACCTCGAAGTCGATCTCGTCCCAGGGCTGCTTGTCGGCGGGACCGATGTAGGAAAAGAAGGCGGCGTTGAGGCCGGATCCGGTGTCGGTTTTCATGCGCGCTTCGTACGTGCCGTAGCCGTAGCGCTTCTTGGTCTGGACCTCGCCGCAGGCGAATTCGCGGTCCTTCACCTGGCGCTTCTCGAAACCGAGCGTCAGCACGCCGTCGGAAAGCTCGACCAGGCTCTTCGACCAGGTGCAATTCTGGTGGGGGCCGTTCGACCAGCCGTCGGAAACATACCAGCGCGAATGATCGAAACTGGTGAAATCATCGACGAATGACGGCGCGCTCTGCACGTCCTGCGCATGCGACGGATGCGGGGCTGCGACCAGGCTTGCGGCAACGGCCAGAAGAAGCGCGCCTGCCGAGCAGAACCGCCGCAGGGCCGCTTGCCGTTGTGACGGCATGGCATCGGCCGCGACGATGGGGGTAGTCTTCGGATATGCGTTCATACCAACTCACCTTTGTGCTGTCCGCCCCAACCCAAAAGTCACCAAATGGCCCGCCCGCGCGAGCCGCTTGAACCTCCGCCCCTAGAACTCCTTAACTGTGCCTCGTACCAAACCTGTGCCTGCGGCCCCGTGCTCGCGCCGTCAGCGTCCGCCTGCCGACTTGACGAAACCGGTCCGCGAATCGCGACCTTGCGCACTCTCGTCGACAATCGCGTCGATCGAATGACGCAGTTCCTTCATCACGCCGTTCTGGCGGGCAAGCTCGGCAATGCGCCGCTCGCAATTCAGGATCGACTTCGTCAATTCGCTGACTTCCGACGACTTGCCTGTCGACGCCGAACCGTTCTCCATCGCCTCGACCAGGAAAGCGGCATTCGTCGCCTTCGTCCGGTAGCGATTCTCAAGCCCGGTCTTCTCCGCCTCGATCTCGCCGGCGATCTGATCGAGCAGCCTTGCCAGACGATCGAAGCGCTGGAGATCGGTCTGCCGGTCCCGGGCCGGATCCCTGGATCTGAAGCCGAATATCGAAGCCATCCGGTTGGCCTTCCAAAATTGCTGCACCGCAACATACACTGCCATTCCGAGGACGAGTAAGCAACCTCGGAGTTTGGCAATGGCGATTTTTTCGCGTTTTGGCCCACCGCGGCGCTGCGGTCCGGCTTACTTTTCAACAGCTTGCGCGTTGGCGGCCATGAGGAAGCGCATCGGCGGCACCGGCCGCTTGGGGGCAAGGCCGGTCTGGCGAAACAGCGCCTCGAACTTGTCGGCGGCAACGCCCAGGACGATGGGCAAGAGGTTCGACTGGCTGGCCAGCGCGTAGGCGGCGGCCGATGCCAGACCGCGCTCGGCCTTCACGTCGAGGAAATTGCGCAGCCGGTATTTGTCGCGCACGTGACGCTCGTGCTTTCTCAGCGCCGCCTTGGACGTTTCCGGCAGGCTGTCGATCGCAAGCAGCGCCAGGTCCGCATCGGCCAGGCGCTTCAGATCCTGCGTCTTGTGGCGACCGCTGAGCGAATCGGCGCGCACGATGGCGCCGTAGCCGCAGGACCTGATGACCTTGAAGCGCGCGCCGCAGGCGACCGCCCGGGCATAGAGCTCATAGTCCTCGCCGAGGCGCAGCTTCTCGTCGTAACGCAGCCCGTGGCGATCGAGGAAGGCCCGGCTGATGACGGGCTTCAGGAAGCCAAGTTCGCCGCGCTGCACGCGGCGCCTGGAGATGTTGCCTTCGACGAAGCGCTCGAAGTCGAGGAACTCCGGATCGGCCGAAAAGGGCGGGGCGACGACCTTGGAGACGTCGGTGGCCGTATCGTCCCTGATCAGCATGATGTTGTCGGCGGCGAAATCCCAGTCGGCGCTGGCGAACAGCCTGCGAAAGCGGCCCTCGAGGAAGAAATCGTCGGCGTCGAGAATGCTGATGAACGGCGCGCTGGAGCCGGCAATCGCGGCGTTGCGGGCAAAGGACGGACCACGGTTGACGTCGAGACGCATGACCTTGAGCCTGTCGCTGCCGTCATCGGCGGCGCGCGCGACCTCGGCGGTGTCGTCGGTGGACGCGTCGTCGACGACGACGACTTCGGCCACCTCCGGTTCGCGCAGCGCCGAAGCGATGGCGGCCGGGATGGTCCGGGCGGCGTTGCGGGCGGCGATGATCACGCAAACCCGGGACATTGTGCTGGACATCAATTCACCTCTCGATTGAACGAGTTCTTCCAAATTTGCTGCCCCTTGATGCCCAAGACGTTCGTCACCGGCTGCCCGCCTCGCCGACTGCCGGCCGTTCGAAAATGCGCCGGCTGAGATCGGCCGAGGCTGCCCAGCCGGCTCGGCCAGATAGCGCACCGGCGCGCGGCCGCACAATTCCCAAAGCACCGTGCGGCGCTGCGGCCAGCGCAACGACGACAGCCAGGGCGCGATCACCATGTGGAGCAGGTCGGCATTGTCGATGCGCGACAAGATCCGCGTGGCGCGCTCCGACAGCAGCGTGCCCGCTCCACCAAGCAGCACGTCGGCGGCGCGAAGGCCAAGCAGCAGCGTGTCCGCCAGCCCCTGCTCGATTGCGTAGTCGAGCACGTCCCGCTGCTCGGCCTCGCTCAGGCGACCGGCGCTCGCCCTGACGTCGCAGACATAGCCGGCGCAGGGTTCGCGGTTGAAGAACGCCTTGGCGACGCTGATGCAGGACAACAGCAATGTGTCGGAAGCCGAGATGAAGGGCACATGAGCGCCGGCGATCCCGACCTCGCGCTTGCGCCGCAGGAAACCATCGGTGTCGCGGGGGCTTGGCGAGCCGGGCTGCTGCAGCCGGTAATGGAGGTCGACGGTGGACGCCTTAGCGTCACCGCCGCGGATCATGTGCTGCTCGCCGAGAAAGCGCAGCCACCACAGCGAGCGCGACTGGCCGGCGACCTCGTAGCCGATCGCGCGCAGCGCCTCGCGCGCCTTGGCGAAGCCCGCCTGCGAGACGAGGATGTCGACATCGCCCGACGGCTTCATGAAGTGATCGCCATAAAGCAGTTGCTGCTGGAACGGTCCCTTCAGGAACACGAAATCGATCTGCCGGTCGCGCAGCACCTGGTGGATGGCCAGCGAATCCATGATGCCGGACGAGTTCATCGAGACCGTGCGGCGGCGGTAGGTGTCGAGCCAGCCAAGCAGTTCGGACGGCCCCTCGCCGGCCCCGGCACGGGACAAGGCCTTGAGGACGAAGATCGCGACCTTGTTCAGCCTGGCGATGTCGGCAACCGTGGCGATGGAGATGGACGGCGCCGACGCCCCGCCTGCCACCGCGCCCATGGCGGGTGAGAAGAACAGCCTCAGGCAGGCCTGCACATAGGCGACCTCATCGGCGCAGTCGGCGGCGCGCAGCCTTTGGTAAGCACTTTCCTGCACGGCCATTCCCGACAAGGTCCTCGCAAAAATCCGCCCGACGCGTTATATTGCACCTGCGAAGAAAAGCATCGCTAAAATCATCGCCGCCGTCCAGCTTTTCCTCCGGCGGAGCGGCTGGCTGCAACTGTAGCGTTTACACGCCATCGCACGGCGGCGACCCGGCTGACGGTCCGGCCCAGGGTCCGGGACCGGCAGGAGTTCGGCACCTCGCGCACAAAATTCTACATGCCTACAATGCAGGCATGTGAGTCAAAAAATTTATCATAATTAAATCATATGCTTAAATAGGCGTCACGGACGCGTCGTTGAATTCCCTTATGAGGTGAGGCCAGGATGGTGCCTGCGAAAGGTTTGATCACCAACCAAGGCAAGCGCAACCAAGAATTGATTAATGGTTGGTAAATCAGGCTTGACTCATTTAGGGTGCCATGCAGCTATTGCGATGCAGCATAGAAATGTGCTGCCGGCACTCGACAGGCCGTTTCCAGTCCTATCGGAGAGTAAAATGGAACAGAATGTTGAAAAGCAAGAGTACGAGACGCCAAGCCTGACGGTTCACGGTTCGATCGAAACGATCACGCAAGGCGGCTCGGGTACGACGGCGCTCGACGCGGCATTCCCCGCGCACACGCCTTTCGACCAGCTTACGTTCTCTTGAGCTTGACTGTGTTCCGGGGCGAAGAAGTTGGGGCTCCGAATACATCTTCTCGGAGAGCCGGGGGATCCATTCCCCCGGCTTTCTGCCCGGAGCCAGAACTGTCCCGGTGAACCGGGAAGAGACCTCGGCTTCTGTTCGACCATGGCCTCTCCTGGACGGATCGGCTGAGATCCATCGATCCTGTCCCGGAACTGACGAAGCGTAGCGTTTTGTAGGGAGGTTTAGGATGACCTGGGATCCGGCGGATCAAGACCGCGTAACCGCCACCAGCGATGCCGTGGCTTGTGAATTCGGCAGCGGACTGGCGTTGCTCAACCTGAAATCCAACATCTACTACAGCCTGAACAGCGTCGGCGCCTATATCTGGGAACTGATCCAGGAACCGCGGCCGATCGCCGACATCCGCACCGCGGTGCAGACGCGCTACGACGTCGATCCGGAGCGCTGCAAGGCCGATGTCGACGGGTTGTTGAAAGGCCTGGCCGAGGCAGGGCTTGCGAGGCTCCACCATGAGGAACTTGTCTAGGCTCCTCTCGCTGAGCGGCCCGCAGGTGCTGTTTCTGGCGCGCTGCCTGCTGGTGGTCGCCGCCGCGCGGCTGGGGCTGACGCTGTTTTCCTTCAACCGTGTCCGGAGCCTGGTGACGCGGCTCGACGCGCGCGAGGCGGCCAGCGTCGCCGATCTGAGACACATCGCCTGGGGTGTCGCTGCGGCCGCTCGCCTTGTCCCCCATGCAAGCTGCCTTACCCAGGCGCTGGCGGGCCAATACCTTCTCGCCCGCAAGGGCAAGGCCTCGAACATACGCATCGGCATCGAGCAGAACACGGGCGCCGAGCTGAAGGCGCATGCCTGGCTGATGAGCGGCAACCACATCGTGCTGGGTGGCTCGCTTGCCGGATTCGCCCATCTCGTCGACCACGGTCACTAGACGATGAGCGGCGTGGCCGGAATCCTGTCCAGGCGCAATGGCAAGCCCGCCCCCGCGGCCGACATCCAGCAGATGCTGGCGCGCATGCGGCACCGCGCCCGCGACGGCGCCTCGTGGTGGTCCGACACGATTATCACGCTTGGCCATGCCTGGCTGAACACGACGGACGAGGCAGGACCGGGCCCGCTGACGATGGCCGGCGGCAGGCTGGCGATCACCGCCGACTGCCGGCTGGACAACCGCGACGAATTGCTGGCCAGGCTCGGTATCCGGGACAGGTCGGTCGCCGACGCCACGCTGGTGATGCGCGCCTATCTCAACTGGGGCGAAGCCTGCCCCACCTATCTGCAAGGCGACTTCGCCCTCGCCATCTGGGACAGCGAACGCCAGGCGCTGTTTTGCGCCCGCGACCATTTCGGGGTCAAACCTTTCTACTATCATGTGAGCGACCGGCGGTTTGCCTTCGCGTCGGAGATCGGACCGCTTCTCGGCCTCGATGAGGTCGGCACCCGCCTCAGCGAGCACCAGATTTCCGGCTTTCTCGCAGGGCTGCCGGATGATCCGCAATCCACGGCTTACACCGACATCTTTCGCTTGCCGGCCCGCCACAGCCTGACGGTGACGGACAGCCAGGTGGCGCTGCGCCGCTACTGGCAGATCGAGCCGTCGCGACGGCCGCTTCGATCGGATGCCGCCGAAGAATTCCGGCACCTGTTTTCGCAATCCGTCCGCAACCGCACGCGCGGCACCGATGCGGTTGGCGCGATGCTGAGCGGCGGCCTCGATTCCTCCTCGATCGCCTGCGTGGCCGGGCTGGAGAATACGGCGCAGAGAAAGCCGAAACTGCCGACCTTCTCGCTGATCTTCGAGAAGGGATCCTCGATGGACGAAAAGCCCTTCATCGACGCGGTGCTTGGCAAGCCGAGCCTCGACGGCACGTTGATTGCCGTCGGCAACTATGCGCCGTTCGCCGAGTTCGAGCGCATCCTGGAGGAGCAGGAAGGCACCTTCCTGGCGCCCGGCCTGTCGCTGACGCGCAGCATCTACCGGACCGCGGGCGCGAAGGGCGTGAAAGTGCTGCTCGACGGTCATGGCGGCGACGAGGTGGTGTCGCAGGGCCACGGCCATCTGCACGAACTGGCCGATGCCGGCAGATGGATGGAGCTGTGGCGCGAATTGCGCGGCGCCTCCAACACCTATGGCGACGGCATGCTCGGCATGTACTTCAAATTCCTGACCGTCTACGGACCAGCCTGGCGGATCGCCAAATTGCGCGGGATGGCCAATCGCATCCTCGGCAGGCTGCGGCGCGGGCCGGCGCCGGCGCCGAGCGGCTGGGGCGGCCTGGTCAATCCGGAGCTTGCCCGGCGCACCGAGCTTGCCGAGCGGTTCCACAGGGCCGGCTACATGCCGTCCAGCGTCAGCGCCAGCGAGGCGCTGACGCATCGCTGGATCCTGTCGACGGGGCTGGTGCCGCACGCCTTCGAGGTGCTCGACAAGGCCGCCGCCAATTTCGGCATCGAGCCGCGCTATCCGTTCTGGGACAAGCCGCTGGTCGAGTTCTGCCTGGCGCTGCCGGGCGAGGAGAAGCTGAACCGAGGCTTTGGCCGCTACGTGCTGCGCCGCGCCATGGACGGCATCCTGCCGCCCGCTGTGCAGTGGCGACGCGACAAGATCGATTTCACGGCCAACCTGGTCAAGGGCATGGTCGGCAACCACCGCGACCTGCTGGACAGGGTGCTGGTGTCGGACGCCGGCCTGATTGAGCCCTATGTCAATCTGCCGGAGGTGACCGCCGCCTATGCCCGCATCCTGCGGCGGCCGGACGAGGCGGAGCCGCTGGACGTGCAATATGTCTGGCGCTCGACCTCGCTGTCGCTCTGGCTGCGTCAGGTCAAACTCGGCGGGAGCCACGCATGATGTCGTTCAACGGTTCGCTTGCGCACGATCTTCGACAGGACCCGGCCCGGCCGGCGGCCGAGAGCGGCCGGGAGCGCCGCTTCTACCGCGCCTATGGGCTGACGATCAGTTCGGAGGTGGCCTTGCCCGAGCTGGAGGCAACGGCGCCGGCAGCCGCCGACGTCGTGATCGCGGTCGGCCCGATCGACTATCCAAAACCCCGGTCCGAAGCCGGAATCGCCTTCCGCTTCGAGCCTTCGCGCCAGTATCTGGCCTGGGATGCGGTTGGCGCCTTCCTGGTCAGCGATGCCCGCCGCATCGACATCGAGCCGGCGCCCGGCATTGACGACCAGCTGATCGCCTTCCCGCTGCTGGGGCCGGTCATGGCGCTGCTGCTGCATCAGCGCGGCCTGCTCGTGCTGCACGCCAGCGCGATCGCCGTCGGCGGCAGCAGCGCGATCTTCATGGGCGACAAGGGCGCCGGCAAGTCGACCACCGCCGGCGCCATGATCAGCGCCGGACACCGGCTGCTGAGCGACGATGTCGTGGCGCTGGACCTGTCCAGGCCGGACGAACCGGTGATCGTTCCCGGCTTTCCGCAGCTGAAGCTTGCCGCCGATGCCGCCGCCGCCATCCCGATCCGGCAAGCGGAAGTGCGTCCGCAAGCGCATCCGGCGATCGACAAGGCGCAGCATCGCCTGCATGGCGAATTTGCCGGCGACGCGGTTTTGGCAACGCGGATCTACATCCTGCAGCGCGGCGACAAGGCCGCGGCCTCGCGCCTGCCCGGGCCGGGCGCCTTGTCGGCGATCATCAAATTCTCCTACATGACGCGCTTCGGCCGCGCAGCACTGGTCGGCGACTTCGCCGCCACGCATCTGCGCCAATGCGCGGCGCTCGCCAGCCAGATCGGCGTTTACCGCCTCGAAGTGCCGACCGGGTTGGAGCGCATCGGCGAGGCCGTCGCCCTGATCGAGCGCGACCTGGCGGTCGGCGACGGGTCCCGGTGAGGCGAGCCATGGCTTCGATCCTTCGCCTGTCGCTGTTTCGGGATATCGCCGGCTTCGGCGCCGTCATGGCCCGCATCGGCGGGCGGCGGACATGGATCGCGCTCGCCTTCCTCGTCCTCGGCAGCCTGACCGAAGGCGTCTCGATCCTGCTGCTCATCCCGCTGCTGCATCTGATCGGCAAATCCGACCAGGATTTCGCCATCAGGCTGCCCGACAATGCATTGCTGCACTGGCTGGCGCCTGGCGGGACGCTTGGGCTGGCGACGGTGCTTTGCCTGCTCGTCGGCCTTGTCGCGCTGCAGGCGGGCTTCAACCGCTTCAAATCCGTTTACATGGCGCGGCTGCTCTACGACTTCGTCAACCGACTGCGCATGGATCTGTTCGAGGCCATCGGCAGGGCGCGCTGGGGCATCTTCGCGCGCACGCGCAGCTCCGATCTCGACCACGCGCTGACCGGCGACATCGACCGCGTGCAGGCCGCCGCCTTCTCGCTGCTGATGCTGGCGCAGACCGCCGTGCTGCTGGCCGGTTATCTGGTGGTGTCGCTGTTCATATCGCCGGTGATGACCTCGTTCGCCATCGTCATCGGCGTGCTGATGTTCGTGGCGCTGCGGCCCTTCCGCTCGCGCGCGACCGCCTATGGCCGCGTGCTCACGGCCAATCGCCAGGACCAGTACCGCACGGTCTCGGAGTTCCTCGGCGGCATCAAGGTGGCCAAGAGCCTGAATGTCGAGGCGAGCTACTTCGCGCAGTTGCGCGCGACGCTGGAGAAGATGAAGGCCGACAACCTCAACTACGTGCGCAACAGCACGATCGGCACCGCTTTGTTCCAGGTGGCGAGCGTCATCGGCCTCAGCCTGTTCATCTACATCGCGCTCACCCGCTTCCACCTCTCGCTGGCCGAGATCGTCGTGCTGCTGCTGGTCTTCATGCGCATCGCCCCGCGCTTCATGGACATGCAGACGCAGGCGCAGCAGCTGCTGATCAACCTGCCGGCCTACGCCTCGATGCAAGGCCTGCAGACGCGCTTCGACGCCGAGCGCGAGCCGGCGGGAAGCCAGAGCACGCAAGGCGCGAGGCTCAGCCTCGATGTCGGGCTCAACATACGCGATGTCTCGCTCGCCTATGGCGGCCTTGCCGATGCCGTGGAGGGCAAGGCGGTCGTCAGCGGCATCACCTTCGGCCTTCCCGCCGGCAAGGTCACCGCGCTGATCGGCCCCTCGGGGTCGGGCAAGAGTACGATCGCCGACATGCTGCTTGGCCTGCTCGAACCGTCGCAAGGCAAGATCCTCGCCGACGGTGTCGAGATCGGGCCCGGAAACCGCAGGCTTTGGCGCGACCAGGTGGCCTATGTGCCGCAGGACGTGTTCCTGCTGCACGATACGATCGCGGCGAACCTCCGGCTCGCCGCGCCGCAAGCCAGCGACGCGGAGCTGTGGACGGCGCTGCGCTCCGCGCATGCCGCCGATTTCGTCGAGCGGCTGGAGGAGCGCCTGGACACCGTGGTCGGCGACCGCGGCATCCGGCTCTCCGGCGGCGAGCGCCAGCGGATCGCGCTGGCGCGGGCATTGCTGCGCAAGCCGTCGCTGCTCATCCTCGACGAGGCGACCAGCGCCCTCGACTGGCAGAATCAATCGCTGATCGCCAAATCGATCGACGGGCTGCGCGGCACGATGACGATCCTGACCATTGCACACCGGCCTTCGATGATCGCTTTCGCCGATTGGGTCGTGGCCATCGAGAACGGCCACATCGTCGAGGTCGGGCAGTATCAGCGCTTGAAGGCGAAATCCGGCAGCCGGCTGTCCAGGATGCTGTCGGGCGAGCAAGCGGAACGAGAGGTAGCCGACGCCGGCTGAGGGCGCTCGGTCGGCCGTTGCTGCGGGATGCCGCATTGGAGCGGTTCAGCGTTTCATAGAATCGCCGGCCCGCTCTACTCGCTACGCAATTTTCCTGAAATTGTTCTAGCGGATGCTGCGCCTAGCGCTGAACTTCTCGCCTTCGGCAGCCTTCGGTGCGCCCAGGCTTCTTTCAGCCTCGCGCATCCTGTCGGCCGTGGTCGGCGCGCTCCTGGCAACCATGAGAAAGACCATCACAAAATAGCCGGCCTGGATAATGGCGGCGCAGATCACGGCACGCAGCACGATCGTGCCGAGCGAGGCGCCTTCGAAATAGGACCACGAGATCACGATCGCGAGGGCGAACAGCATCCCGAAGATGAATTTTGGCAGTGACATCTCCGTCGATCCATCAACCGACGCGAGCATGCAAAAGTGACGACTTACCCACCCGAGTATCTCCCCATGCGCCACGCGAGCTATTCCTGCTGCTCGCTTTCGACCGGTTGCTTCCGGCCTTCCCAACCTATCCAAACTCTAACAGGAACATTTTGCGACTCTATTAAGGCGGGGACGCGCGGGCAAGGCCAACGGCAAATAATTTCGAATGGGTTTTCGGCTTCGACTCTGCCATGCTGCGTCGCACACGCAGGCTTCACAGCCGATTGCGAAAAGCGGATTATGCTGCAGTAGAATTTACAATATTAATTAGTATTTTACTGGAATAACTTGGCCATGCGAGTGATTCGGAGGTGAGTTTAAGCGATCCCCTCTGCGACAAGGAACGATTCGCCCAAAAATGGCCTCAAAAAGGCACTACATTTCCTGGTGTTGCTCATATCTTGTCACAAACGTGCCATAAAGGTGAATTTTTGGGCAGCGCACGTTTATTATTTAGTCAATTCATGACGTGACTATTTCATCGCGATGGGAAATTGTGTGTTGCGCTGCAGCATTTTTTTGATATCGTGCCGTAAACCATTCGTTCAACGTATGGAGTTGCGGCATGAGGGATATTGCCAAGCCGGCCGATGCGGGTTTCTCGCATGCCGGCATTGATTTTCCGCCACCGATCGGCGGCCTGCTTAAGCGCAGTTTCGACATCGTCGGCTCATTGGCCGGGCTGGTGCTTCTCAGCCCGCTGTTCCTGATGGTCGCGATGCTCGTGAAGCTGTCCGACGGCGGGACTATCTTCTATGGCCACAAGCGCATCGGCCGCGGCGGCCGCATCTTCCCCTGCCTCAAGTTCCGCACCATGGTCCAGGACGGCGAGCGGGTGCTGGCCGCGCATCTTGCTGCCAATCCGGAGGCCAACGCCGAATGGATCGCGACGCGCAAGCTGAAGAACGACCCTCGCGTCACGCGTGTCGGCCAGGTGCTGAGGAAGCTCAGCCTCGACGAACTGCCGCAGATCATCAACATCCTGCAGGGCGACATGAGCCTGGTCGGGCCGCGCCCGGTCGTGCGCGACGAACTGGAGATTTATGGCAGCGCGGCGGTCTACTATTTGAAGTCGCGTCCGGGACTTACCGGGCTGTGGCAGGTCAGCGGCCGCAACGACGTGTCCTATGACAGCCGGGTTGCCTTCGATCGGCACTATGTCGAGAACTGGTCGCTGTTCGAGGACATTCGCATCATCTTCAAGACAGTGCCTGCAGTATGGATGTCACGCGGCAGCTACTGAGCCGCAAAGCCGGGCTCCGCAAGGAGCGCGGCACCTTCGATTGGGACGCCGTTTCGCATCGGATCGGGCGTCCGGCAGCAAGCTCATCGGGCGATGGGGCAAGCGGATCGGAAACGTTCAGTTGAAAACAGACATATTCGGACTCCTTCGCGACAGCCGTCTGTCGCGCCCCATGATGCCGGCGCGGCTTGCTGTCGCCGGCCTTGCGCTTCTGCTTGCCGTCCCGGCGATCGCCGGCGACTACCAGCTTGGACCGCAGGACAAGCTCAACATCCGCATCGCCGAATGGCAGACCGTGGAGGGCACCTTCCGCGACTGGTCGGCCATCAACGGAGAGTATTCGGTCGGCCCCGCCGGAACCCTGTCGGTGCCGTTCGCGGGAGAATTGCCGGCCGCCGGCAAGACCACCGCCGAAATCGCCGCGGCGATCAGCGAGACGCTGCAGCGTAAGCTTGCGCTTTCGGACAAGCCGGAAGCCTCGGTGGAAATGGTCCAGTTCCGGCCGTTCTACATTTCCGGAGAGGTGCAGAGCCCCGGGCAATTCCCGTACGTGCCGGAACTGACCGTATTGAAGGCGATCAGCGTCGCCGGCGGCATCCGCCGCAACGCGGAAAATGGCCCGCAGCAGGATCGCGACCTGATCACCGCCAAGGGCAATTTCGACATCTACGACGACCAGCGGCTTCGGCTCGTCGTCAGGCGCGCCCGCATCGACGCCGAGCTCGCCGACAAGACGACATTCGAGGCGCCGAAGGAAGTCGCCGACGATCCGAAGGTGGCGACGATCGTCGCCGACGAGATGGCGGTGCTGACCTCCGACCAGAAGAAGCTCAAGCTGAAGCTGCAGGCGCTGGACGATCTGAAGAACCTTCTGCAGAACGAGATCGAGTCGCTGCAGAAGAAGATCGTCAACCAGCAACGCCAGGTGGACCTCGCCAAGGAGCAGCTCGACAGCGTCGGCGCGCTGGCGCAGAAGGGCCTCGTCGTGCAGACGCGGGTGCTGAATTCGGAACAGACCATCGCCGACTTGCAGGGGCAGATCCTGGACTACGAGACGGCGATCCTCACTGCCAAGCAGTCGATGAGCAAGGCGACGCAGGACGCCACCGACGCCGAAAACACGCTGAGATCGAGCCTCGCTTCCGACCGGCAGCAGGTCGAAACCGACCTGAAGGAAGCAGAACTCAGGGTGGGCATGCAAAAGGGCCTGATGACCGTGGCCTCGGACCCCGCGACGCAGGCGGCCATGACCAACAGCGATCAGCCCGCGCTTCAATATGTGCTGGTTCGGGTGGTCGACGGCAAGACGAGCGAGATCGCGGCGACCGAGGAGACCCCGGTGCTGCCTGGAGACGTGATCAAGGTGAAGCTGGCGCCGATGACCAGCCAGTAATGCATGCCGCCCAAAAGCGCGCAGCGATTTTGGGACAACGACATGCATAGGAACAACACCTGAGGCGCGACGCGGCTCAGGTGTTCGACAGGCCGGACGAGTGGGGCGCCGGCAAGAGTTGAAAAGGCAGCATCGAGTGCCGCCCGGCGGGCGCAGGAGTGCCGCCGAAGAAGTCGCGCAGCGATCCGCTGATGAAGGCCACGAATGCAGCCGGCAGCCCGTCACGTCTACCTCAATCTCGACGCGTTGCGCGGTGTGGCCGCGATCTGCGTGATGCTCTACCACTTTTCACCGTTCATCGCCGACGGCAAGGTGCTGCCGTCGAGCTACCTGGCGGTCGACCTGTTCTTCCTGCTCGGCGGCTTCGTCATCGCCCACGCCTATGACCGGAAGATCGAGGCGGGGATGGGATTCGGAACCTTCCTGCTGGTGCGGCTGATCCGGCTCTATCCGCTCTACCTCGCCGGCACCTTGCTCGGCGCCTTCTACCTGCTGATCAAGAACACGCTGATGCCCGGCGACTACATGCCGATGTCCGACATCGCCATGATGCTGACGACGGGCATGCTGTTCATCCCGCTGGTCGGCAATGCCTATCACACGATCTTCCCGCTCAATCCGGCCTCATGGTCGCTGTTCTTCGAGCTGCTGGTGAACATCGCCTATGTGCTCCTGTTCTTCGCCCTGTCGAAGCGTGTGCTCTCGGCGCTCGTCGCGGGCAGCCTCGCGCTGTTGATCGTCGCCGCGATGTTTTCCGGCACGCTCGATTTCGGCATGACCGGCGCGACCATCGCCAGCGGCCTGCCGCGCGTCGCCTTTTCGTTCTTCCTGGGTGTGCTGATGTGCCGGTCGATGGCGCAGGGAGGCCTCGGTTTCCTGCGGCGCGGCTACTGGGCCGAGATGGCGCTCCTTCTGACGCTGGTGATCTTCGCCATAGCGCCGGCCGGCGGCGGCGCGCGCGCTGGCTATGATCTGATCTGCGTGGTGCTGCTGTTCCCGGTCATGGTGACGGTCGGGGCGGCGGCGCCCACCCGGCCCGGCCTGGCGAAGCTGTTTGGCTGGCTCGGGCGGATCTCCTACCCGATCTACATTATCCATACGCCGATGCTGATGATCATCGCGGGAGCGGGCAAGGCCGCCTCCATCGATCCGTTCGCCAACCATCCCTGGTTCGGCATCGCCATGGCGGGCGCCGTGATCGTCATCGCCGACGTCGCGACACGCATCTATGACGAGCCGGTGCGGCGCTTCCTGCAGCGGCTGACCCAGCGCTCGCGCGCCATCGCCTGAGTTTTTCTCAACGAGAGCAGGCGCTCAGCCGCTTACGGGCTTCGCTTCCTGGATAGCGACGCGCGCGCGCTGCGGCCGCGCCGCCACGGGCGCCGGGCGCAGCTTGAACAGGCCGTAATAGACGACGAACGAGGCCGTGAAATACGGGCCGAGGATCTCGACCTCGAAGAAGGAGCGGAGCAGCATCAGGCCCACCGCGCCGGCAAGCACGACCGAATCGACGCGCCAGTCGCGGAAGATCACCGACGAAACGTGCCCCCAGAAGGACCGCAGGATGACCAGGGCAATGAGCGTCACCCCGACGAAGCCAAGCTCGACCAGCGTCTCGATGTAGGTGTTGTGGAAGTGGAAGCCGGTGCGGGTAGTGATGTAGAACTCGGCCCACAGCCGCTCGGCCTCGGCGAAGCCCTGCACCCAGTAGGCGGCGTAGCCGTAGCCGAGAATCGGGAATTGCTGCGCGGCCTCCCAGCCCTGCTCCCACAGATAGGTGCGCCCGGTAAGCGTCGAATCCTTACCGAAGATGCCGAGCACGAAGTCGAGCAGGCCGAGATTGAGCGCAGCCATGACCGCGCCGACCAGCGCGCAGGTACCGACCGTGAACAGCACCCGCCGATAGCGGCGCGACAGGACCTTGCTCACGCCGAGCAGCAGGACGACGCCGACGGCCGCCGGCAGCGACGCCACCGAGGTGGCGGAATGGGCGATCGCCAGCATATAGAGGGACAGCAGGCCGATCGGCGCCGTCCACACCAGGCTCTGCCAGCCGCGCCGGTAGAAGATGGCAAAGACAAAGCAGAAATAGAGGCCGAGCGAGGCGAAGAAGCCGACCTGGTTCTTGGAGCCGAAGGCGCCGACGAAATTGGTGGTCCCGTCGATGGTGTCGAGCGCGTAGCCGCCGACGCGCAGCGAATAGAGCAGCACGAGGAAGATGCCGATCAGCGAGCCGACCACCAGCGTGCGGACACTGACCGTGCGCGCGGCGACATAGGCGCACAATATGTGCGAGAAATACTGCAGCGCCGCCCGCGCCGTTGTGCCGGGCGCATGCGACCAGAACACCGAGAAGCAGATATAGGCGGCGAACAGCAGCGGCAGCCAGGCGTCGGAGAGATGCCGCAGGAACCGCCGGTAGTCGACCAGGATCAGCGGCAGCCAGACCGCATAATAGGCGAGGATGAGAACCTTGCCGAAATTCGTGGAATAGGCGAAGGCGATGACCGAGATGGCAACGGCAAAGGCGCCGTAGACGGCATTCCTGTCCGGATCGATCAACAAGGATTTTGGAATCTTCATATCCCTACCGGATATCTCTTTCGCTGAGCCCTTGGGAGCAGGCTGTCAAAGGCCGGTGCGAAGCCCGGGGCATTCCCCGATCCGGGCTTCCATTGTGCAGTGCAATATAACTTACCGTCCTATCGTGCGGCACTCAACGACAAATGTTGTCGCGGGCAAATGAGCGCCTGCAAGCCATATGGCACAAACGCATGGCGCGAATGCGGCGACGGCGCGTGTCGAGGCGCTGCCGGCCACGCTCGCGCGCCGGCGCTACCACAAGGCGCCGCCGGTGATCTGGATGTTTTCCATGGTGATGCCCCTGGCGGCGTCCGAGCACAGGAACACCGCGAGCGCGGCGATCTCGTGCGGCTGCAACATGCGGCCCTGGGGATTGCCCTTCCTGAGTTCGTCCATCGCCTCCTCGACGCTGCGGCCCTTGCCTTCGCGCGCCACCACCTGGGCGACGTTGCGGCGCATCAGCTCGGTCTCGACCCAGGTGGGGCTGATCATGACGCAGGTAACCCCGTGCGGCGCGCCTTCCAGCGCGACGCAACGGGTGAGGCCGAGCAGGCCGGCCTTGGAGGCGCAGTAGGCGGGATTGTCCTTCCAGCCGACGGTGGCGGCGGTGGAACCGATGTTGACAATGCGGCCCCAGCCGCGCTCGATCATGGCGGGTAGCACGGCGCGAGTGACGCGGAAGGCGCCAGTCAGGTTGGTGTCGACGATCTTGTCCCAGAGCGCGTCGGAATGACCGCAGACCGGCTGCTCGGCGGTGGTGCCGGCAGCGTTGACGAGGATATCGATCGACCCGAGCGCGGCTTGCGCCTCGGCAACGAAACGGTTGGTGAGATCGCTGTCGCGCACATCGAGATGCGCGGCGTGCACCCTGGTGCCATGCGCGGCCAGCGCCGAGCGGACGCGTTCTATCTCTTCGGCGCCGGGATAGTAGGCGGCATCGGTCCCGCCCGAATCTGGAGCGGCCACGTAAGAGCCGACGGCGACGCTTGCCCCGGCCTGGGCGAGCGCGGTGGCGATGGCGAAACCCATGCCGGAAAAACCGCCGGTGACGATCGCGCTGCGGCCGGACAGATTGGTCATCGAGCACCTCCGGGATCAGACGGCTGCATAACCTCCCCGCCCATCGCCATCAACCTCCCGTGCTTGACGGCTCCAGCGGCTTGCCCAGCCAGTCGCGATAGAAGCCCGCGAGGTCCGGCTCGAAATCATGCACGATCGGATAGCCGGGCGCCGCCGCCTCGACCTCATGCAGCGTGCCGCATTCGGGGCAGATGAATTCCCGGATCTCCATCCATTCGGGATCCGGCAGGTCGCTGTTCGGATAGATTTCGCGCAGCGTCTCCTCTGTATCGCGCACGATGATCGCGGCCTTCAGCTTCCAGTTCCGGCGGTAGTCGCCGAAGGAATGGCCGCATTCGCATTTCGTCACCCGCTCGCCACCGCTCTGGCAGATGAAGAGGTGGTCGCCGACCGGCAGCAGGATCGGATCCTTCCAGCCGACGCGATCCTGCAGCACCGCGACATACTTGAAGAAGCGGTCGTCGTCCTTGTAGGCGCTCATGATGCGACGCGTCTGCGGCCAGGGCAGCGTGCCGGCTACCAGATCGGCGATGACTTCCTTGCTGTATGAGGTCATGTCCCCTACTCCACGCCGAAGGTCGATTGGGCATCGACATCCCAGAAGGTCGAAAAATCCCTGGTGAAGCGCGCGGAAAGCTTGATCGCGCTGGCATACATCTTCTTCACCTCGGGCGCGAAATCGGCGGCCTTTACCCGCTCGCGCTCCTTGGCCATCCACTCGGAAACGGGCTTGGCGCGCGCCAACCGCTTGGCCCGCATCTCGGCGCGATGGCGCTTGGTGGCTTCGATATTGGCGACCGGGAAGCCCTCCCCGTCCTCGTCGAGCACGATGCCGAAGATGCCTTCGGCCGCTTCCCTGGTGAGAAAACCGTTCTCGACGTCCCAGGCGGTCTTGAGCGGATCACGCTCCAGCACGTCGCCGTAACCGCCGCCGCCATTGTAGGAATGGGTGAAGACGTCGCCGGTCTTGTGCGGCGCGGTGATGTATGGCCCTTCCATCGTCACATGCTGGCCTTCGAGCCGCACCTCCAGTTCCGAGCGATACGGATTGGTGCCGGTGTGGTGCGCCAGCGGCGCGCCCTTTTCGGCAAGCTCGAAGATGTTGGTGTCGCGCACCGCGCGATGTTTCTGGCAGGTCGGCGCCGGATAGCCGCCGCACAGGCCGCCATTGTCGAAGACGCGCGAGGAGTGCTCGGAGGTGACCAGCCGCAAATGGTCGGTCTTCGAAACCAGCCAGGTCGACAGGAAGGAACAGCCGCCGCGATATTTGCCGGCGCCGCCGGAATTGGGAACGATGGAGCGGCCGATATAGAGCATCGGCATGTTCTGTTCCCAGATCTCGATGTTGCCCATGTCGGATTCCGGGTTCCAGCCGACATAGGCGGTGTCGAGACCGTCCTTGATGGCAAGTGCGCCGGAGCCGGCGGCGGCGCATTCGAAATGCGCCATGCCGAACAGCGTGCCGTACTGGCTCTGGCCGCCCATCTCGATCATCGGGCTGTTGACCTGACCGACGAAAGCCTCCTCGACGAAGCCGCGGGCGATGAAGGAGCGCGACAAGAGCCGCTGGAAGACGCCATAGGCGGGCAGCAGCAGCGCCCAGGAGGTGGCGGTCGCCACCATCTCGTTGTCCGGATTGGTCCAGGTGCCGTGCGGCAGCTTCAGCTCCGTCGCCATCCAGGCGCCGTCATTGACGAGACCCTCGAAATTCATGTGCTGGGTCAGGGTCACGAACATGCCGCCATCCATGCCGGCCGGCGTGCAGTTCATCGAATGGTAGCCCCAGGGCTGGGTGCCCTCGAAGTCCATGATGATCTTGCCGTCGGTGGTGATCTCCATCTCGATCGGCATGTTGTAGAGCCAGTCGGGATCGCCGAGCGGCTGGTAGCCCGGCTTGCCGGCGGTGACATGGCCGTAGAAGGTGTGGCCGCGATAGATGCCGGGCACGGTGAGCTGGCGGGTGCGGGCGAGCTGGGCGCGACGGCCCTCCTCGATGAATTCCTTCGACACCTGCATCCAGTAGTCGAGACCGATCTCGTCGATCAGCGCCTTGACGCTCTCGCGCATGTCGATGCACGAGGCGACCTTGGCCTTCTCGTCGAGCACCCAGTAGATCGGCATTCTGAGATTGCGTTCGCAGCGGATGACATAGTCGCGGCGCAGCTCATCGTTCTCGCCGACCTTCTCGGCGCAAACGAACAGGCCTTCGGTGAAGCGCTCCTGCGCCAGCGCCACGTCGCCGCCGGGGGTGATGCCACCGGCTTCGAGCTCGTGGCAGACAGCACCGGCCCAGCCGACAAGCTTGCCGGAATGGAAGATCGGCACCACGTCCATCACATCCGGCACCTGCACGGTGCCGATGAAGGCGTCGTTGTTGGCGAAGATGTCGCCGTCGCCGATCTGCGGGTTCTCCTCGTAGCCGTTGCGGATCATCCACTTGATGAAGCGGCTCATCGTGTGCACATGCACCATGATGCCGTTGGAGAGCGCGATCGCGTCGCCTTCCGGCGTGTAGATGGCGACGACCATCTCGCCGACCTCGCGCACGCCGGGCGAGGCCGAGATGCGGCGGGCCATCTCGCGCGCCGACACGCAGTAGGCGCGCAGCTTGGTGTGCAGCGTCTCGAACTTCAGCGGGTCCTGGTTGCGCAGCTCGAGCTCGGTGATGCCGTCATAGCAGCCGGTCTCTTCCATCAGCCTTTCGGATTCGATCAGCCGCTCGCGGATGCGGAGCGCGGAGGCGGGTTTGTCCAGCATGGCGTTCGCCCTTCTCAAGCGTGGGAGTAGTGGAGCAGCGTCCATTCATCGACGAAGACGCGGTCCTGCGGGTGGACGACGAGCGTCGTCGCCGGATGTTCGATGATGGCCGGGCCGATGACTTCGTGGCCGGGCTGCAGCAGGTCCATCTCGTAGAGATTGGCCTTGTGCCAGCGGCCGCCGATATAGGCTTCGCGCACGCCCTTGTGGGCAGAAGCCGGATCCGGCTTGCCGAGCGGCCGCTTGACCAGCATCGGTTTGACCTTGTCGGCGGTGGCGATCAGCCCGAGCTCGGTGATCGAGAAGCCGGCTTCGCCATAGCGCGAGACGCGGTGGTTGACCTTGGCGTAGACCGCCTCGAACTCGGCGATGACCCTGCGCATGTCGTCGGCCGAAGCGATTGCCGACAGCGGCGCCATCACCTCGACATCCTCGAGCTGGCCGGTGTAGCGCATCATCAGGAACGGCACGGTCCTGACCTTGTCCAGCGCATGGCCGTCGGCAACCATTTCGTCGACCGCCGCCCTGGTCAGATCGTTCCAGACGGCCGTGACCTTGGCGCCGAAGGCCCGCAGCTCGTCGTCGCTGGCGCGCGCGCCGATGTCGATCTGCGTCGACACCGAATGGCGGCGCATGAAGTCGGCGGTGGTGCAGCCGAAGGCCGAGAAGGCTGCGGCGAACTGGAAGGTGATGATGTCCTTGAAGCCGATGCCCCTGGAGCAGCCGGCCAGATGCAGCGGCCCGGAGCCGCCATAGGACAGAAGCGTGAACTCCGACGGATGGATGCCTTGTCCGGAGATGACGCGGCGCAGCGCGTTGTTGGCGTCGGCCTCGAGCATCTCGATCATGCCTTCGGCGGCTTCCTCGACGCCGACGCCGAGCACCCGCGCGCATTTCTCCTCAAAGGCCTTCCGCGCCTTCTCGACCTGCAGCACGACCTTGCCGCCGAGGAAGTAATGCGGGTTCAACCGGCCCAGAATGGCGTCGCAGTCGGCGATGGTCGGCTCGGTGCCGCCCTTGGCGAAGCAGATCGGTCCGGGATCGGAGCCGGCGCTTTCCGGTCCGAGCGAAACCTTGCGGGTGAGCGGATCGACCTTGAGGATCATGCCGGCGCCGGCGCCGATCGTATCAAGATGCAGCGTCGGCACGTTGAGCTTGAAACGGTCCATCAGCGGCTCGTTCTCGATCCGCGTCTGGCCGCGCGTGATGACGCCCATGTCGAAGGAGGTGCCGCCCATGTCCGAGCAGATCAGCGAGTCGTTGCCGATCAGCTTGCCGACATAGGCAGCACCCAGGATGCCGCCGATCGGCCCGGAGATCATGGTCTCGTGCAGGCGCGGATGGTTGATCGAGGTCAGGCCGCCGAACGAGAGCAGCGTCTGCACGCCGTATTTGAAGCCGTATTTCTTGGAGACGTCCTCGATGCCCTTGAGCTGCTTGCGGCCGCGCGAAGTGGCGTAGGCCTCGATCAGCACCGAGTTCAGCCGCGACTGCTCGCGGATGACCGGGCGCACCTCGTGACTGGTGTAGACGAGGATGTCGGCGCCGGCGGCGGCGATCTCCTCGCGGCAGATTTCGGCGATGCGCTTCTCATGCGCCGGATTGACGTGCGAGAAGACGGTCATGATGCAGATCGCCTCGACCTTGTCGGCGATCAGCTTCTTGGCCGCCGCGTGCGCCTCGTGCTCGTAGAGCGGCAGGATGACGTCGCCGAACTGGTCGATGCGTTCGGTCACGCCATGGGTGCGGCGGCGCGGCACCAGCGGATCGGGATGGTGATGGGTGACCGCATGCAGGCGGTCGGCATAGGAATAGTCCGCCCAGGCCTGCAGGCCGCGGCCCATCAGGATCATGTCCTCGAGGCCTTTGGTGGTGATCAGGCCGAGCTTGCGGCCGGTGCGCGACAACAGCGTGTTGAGCATGCCGGTGCCGGAGTAGAGCACCACGTTGACGCCCGAAAACAGGTCCTGCAGCGAGATGCCCCAGGCATCGGCCGCGTCCTCTGCCGAGGCGAGGAAGCCCTCGGCCTCGTTCTTCGGCGTGGTCGCCGACTTGCCGATCTTGAAGTGACCGTCCTGATCGACAAGGATCGTGTCGGTCATGGTGCCGCCGGCGTCGATGCCGATGACGATTGGATTGGTGGTGATCTGGTCCACGGGTCGCTTTCCCTTGCCGAGAATGACCGCAGGCTAGATTCGATCGGCCCGATCGCGCCATATGCCTAAAGACACAATGACGCTTGGGCCGGGTTCGCCGAGAAAAGGGCATGCGCATGGGCACTATCTGGGCGCCGCTGGCCAGGGCGATCGCCGCCACCGGCACGGACCGGCATGTCGACTGCCTGATCGACCTGATCGGCGCCGATATCGCGCATGACCTGGTCACGGTCACCCGCTATTCGGCGACGACGACGCCCGAATTCGTCAAGCATCGGCGCTTTTCGGACGAGATGGTGCGACGCTATCTCGCCAGCTACTACATCTTCGACCCGTTCTATGCCTCCTGGCGGCAGGAGCGGCGGCTGGGCATCCTGCCTCTGAAGCATTTCGCCGACGACAAGGCCAAGCGCGGGCAATACATAGCCGGTTTCCTGGCGCAGTCGGAGATCTGCGACGAGGTCGGCATCATGCTGGCCGATGGCGGCGACTGGTGCCTCGGCATCTTCCTCGATCGCTCGACCGCGTCGTTCAAGGACAGCGAGATCGCGCTGCTCGTCGAGCGGCTGCCGGTTTTCGAGGCACTGCATGCGCTCGACATCAAGGCGCGCGGCAGCGCGTTTTCCCGAACATCGACCCCGACAAGCCCCGGTGCCTCGCCTCAGCAGAAACCGACTGTCCCGGCGAGCCTCTGGCCGGAACTGTCGCGGCGTGAAAGAGAGCTGGTCCAGCTGGTGCTGGCCGGGCATCCGACCGCCAACATCGCCGAGCGCCTCGGCATCACCGTCGGCACCGTCAAGAACCATCGCCGGCGGATCTATGAGAAGCTCGACATCACCACCGAGCGCGAGCTGTTCCTGCAGTTTTTCCAGCACCGGACAGAGGGATAGCGGCAACACGTCATCGCACTGCCGTCGTTGCCATGAGATAGGTCATCCGCCTACGCTATGGTGAGTGTTCGTTGCGCCGGAGGGAACGGAATGGCCAAACCTCGAATTTTCCTCGGTTCGTCGGGGAAGCAGAAGAAGCTGTTGCAGGCGCTGACGCGCGGCCTCGAGGACATCGCCCATGTCGAGCCGTGGACGACGGTTTTCAATCCAGGAACGACAACGCTGGGACGCCTCCTCGAGCTGACGCGCGAGGTCGACTTCGCCGCGTTCGTGTTCGCTCAGGACGACTGGACGAGCGCGGGCCAGCCGGAATCGACCGGCACCTCCCCTGCCCAGGCTTCGCCGCGTGACAATGTGGTGTTCGAGGCCGGGCTGTTCGGCGGGGTGCTGGGGATGCGGCGGACATTCATCCTGCATGCCAATGGCGCCAAGCTGCCGAGCGACCTGCTCGGCCTGACGTCGGTACGCTATGGCGAGGCCACGAGCGCCGCGGAGACGCGGGCGATCAACCAAAAACTGCGGAACGCCATCGAAAATGAGGGACGGGTCGCCCGTATCGAGGGATTCTGGTGGCAATTTTCCCTGACGGAACGCACAGCGAGGGAGCCTTCCGCCGTCAGCCTGCTCAGGGTTTCGCGGGACCGCAACGGCGCGCTGGAGCTGAACGGCCGCTCATGGCAGGAGAATGGCAGCCTGTCAGCCAGATACTGGAGCGAGGCGACGAAGGAGAAGGGAGAGTCTGCCGGCATCTTCTACTATTGGAACGGCGAACGGCCCCTCGACGCAAACGCGCCGCAGCTCTACGGGACGGGCGAGATAAAGCTGGAGTCCGCCGCTCGCGCATCCGGGTACTTCACGACGCGTTCGGATACGAACTCAGAGGTGAATGCACGAACGTCGGGCGTCTATCTGCGCGCCGATCCGGAGGACCTGACCATCCTGGACGGAAACGACAATCAGCGGCGCGTGGACTTGATCGCCGAGCGCCTGAACCACTGGAAATCGATCAAGAACATTTGAAGTTGGGTTCTCCGCCGGTCCACCCGACAGCCATAGACGGCGGCCTGAACGCGGTCGCGCCCGATCGAGATGCCCTGCACAATCGCGTGAAGGGACTGGAAGCGGAAAGCAGCCAGGCGGCGGCGAATGCGCCAATGCTTGACGAACGGGCTGTTCGGCTAAAGAGATTGGGCAGGGAATTCATGGTCGCGGAACATTTGTCGGATGCAGCCCCGAATACTGACCGACTACGCAGTCCGGCTGCTGACGCAGGGCTATGTCTGCCTGCCGCTTCGTGCCGGCGGCAAGCATCTCGACCTCGCGGCGATGGGCTATGACCCCTTGCATCTGCCCAGCCAGCGCAAGGATCTGAAAGAGCTTGCCTTCTGTTCTATAAGCTTTCAGCTGTCGCAGAAACCGCCAAGTGCCGACGATGTCGGACGCTGGTTTGACGACTTCTCCGGCAATGTCGGCCTGCTTGCGGGACTGGCCAATCTGTTGATCCTGGATTTCGACGACATTGCCGCCTACCTGAGCTGGCGCCGCCGCCATGACGCCGTGGCAAGCCGCACACCGGTGGCAAGATCGCCGAGCGGCTTCCATGTCTATCTGCGGACGCGCGAGCCGATGGTGTCGTCGAGCCTCTATTGCGGCATACGCAGGATCGGCCACCTCAAGGCGCTTGGCGGCTATATCGTTGCCAGCCCCTCCGTGCTGAGGGACGGCTCATCCTATAGCTGGCTGGAGGGCCAGTCGCCCTTCGATGTCGAGCCGCAGCCGATCGAGAGCCTTGCCAGCCTGTCGCTGCGCCAGGTCTCGCCGTTCAAGCACTATTACGACCACATGCTGAAGCGCGGCTTCTTCGAGCGGCAATGAGCAGGGAAGCAGCCGCTGATATCACGGTCGTCATTCCGGCGAAGAACGCCGTCGCGACGATCGACGCCGCGCTGGGCAGTCTTGCCCCCGACGGCGCGCTGATCCGCGAGGTCCTGCTCGTCGACGATGGTTGCGACGATCGGACGGCGATTGTCGCGGCCGAAAGCGCGGTGCGGCACGGCTTGCCGCTGGAGGTCGTGGCCGGGCGCTTCGGCGGGGCGGGCGCCGCGCGCAATGCCGGCATGGCGCGCGCATGCGGCAGGTTCCTGTTCTTCCTAGACGCCGATGACGAGGTGATCGAGGGCGGCCTGACGCAACTGCGTGAGGCGTTCGAGCGCCATCCGAAAGCAGGCCTCGCGGTCGGGGCCAGCATCCGGCGCACGGCGGGGCGACCGGACAAGATGAAGACACCGCACGGCTACGGCAGCGACAGGACCGAGAATACCCGGCGCTACCTCCGCAACGAGCTGTGGCCGATCGCCATGGGAAGCGCGCTGGTGGCGCGAGCGGCGACGGCCGGCATCCGCTTTCCGGAGGCGATCGGCCTCGACGAGGACACGTGCTTCTGGACAGCCGTTCTGGCGCGCGCCGACGTCATCAGCATCGCGGCGCCGGTGCTCCTCTATCATCTCGACGAAACCAGGATGGCGCGGCGCTTCATCACGGCGCCGCGCGCGACGTTCCTTGCCGTAGCGCTGGCGCTGAACCGGCTCGCGGCTCACGGCGTCGACCGGAAGGCGCTGCAGTGGCGAAAGGCCTGGATCGCGCAGCGGATCGCGCGCCAGCTGATCAAGCACAGGATGATTGCCGACGCGGGCGGCATGATGCGGGCCGTGCGCGCGCACGAAGCGTTGGGCCGAGCCCGGAAGGCATGGCAATACCGCGCCCGCATCCGCCTGGCGCGGCTGGCCCCGGCAAGGCCCCCGGCGCCATCGCTTCCGGCATCCGGCAGACCGAGGCGGACCCTGGTGGTTTGCCACGAACCGGCCTTCCCGCCGGTGTCGGGCGCCGATCTGCGGAATTTCGACAATGCCATGGCGGCGGCCGAACTCGGACCGGTCCGCCTCGTCTCGATCCAGCCACGGGCCGATGATGCGCAGCCGCTCGTCAGCGCTATCCGCGTGGCGGCGCTGACGAATGCGGGCGAACCGCGCGCTCCGGCGCTCGGCTGGCGGCGAGCCAGGGGCGAGGGCCGGATTCCGCGCCCTGCGCTCACCCGCCTCAAGGCGCTCGTTCGCGAATTTCGCCCCGACACCATCATCGTCGAGGGCATTGCGCTGTTCCGATTGCTTCGGCCGCTGCGACCGCTGGCCGGGCAGCTCGTCCTCGACATGCACAATGTCGAATCGGATCTCGCCGGACAATTGGAGCGGGCCGATGGTTCGCCGGTCAGCGCGCCCGGCCTCAACCGCCTCGAGCGAAAGGCCGCCGGGATCGTCGACAGGATCTGGGTCTGCTCTCGTCTCGACCGTGAAAGGCTGTCTTCCGGAACGGCGCCGATCGACGTCGTTCCGAACGGCATTCCGCGGGCCGAGGCCATGCCGGCGGCGTTGCCGGCGCAGCCCACGTTTGCAGACGGGTTTCCGGTTGTTCTGCTTGTCGGCCATCTCGGATACAGGCCGAATGTCGAAGCCGCCGAGCGCCTGGTGCGCAACATCCTGCCGCGCATCCGGCAGGCGCTGCCGGCGGCGAGCGTTGTCCTTGCCGGCCGTTCGCCCAAGCCGGCCGTGCGGGCGCTCGCCGGGCTGGACGGCGTTTCGCTCGTCGAGGAACCGGGCGACACCAGGCCACTCCTGGCCAAGGCTCACCTCAGCATCGTTCCGCTGTCGTCGGGCGGCGGCACGCGCATCAAGATCCTTGAGGCGATGGCTTGCGGCGTTCCGGTGGTGGCGACGCCGCTGGCCGTGGAGGGCCTCGATCTGATCGAGGACGAAGAGGTGCTGCTGTCGGAGTCGGACGAGGGGCTGGCGGATATGGCGATCGCCCTGTGCAGCGACCCGGCCCGCCTCGCCCGACAGCGCGCTCGCGCGCATGCGACCGTCTGGGCACGATTCGGGCCGCAAGCTATAAGAGACGCCGTCCGCGACGGCCTTGGACCGGACGGAGCCGGCCAATGACGACAACAGCGTCTTCAGCGTCCCGCCCGATGAGCCGCCGATGATCCCCAAGATCCTGCACCAGACCTGGAAGACCGACAGCATCCCGGACCGCTTCCAGGCCTATGTCGAGAGCTGGAAGCGGCTTCATCCCGACTGGACGGTGATGTTCTGGAATGACCGGATGCTGCTCGAATTCGTCGCCCGGCACTATCCGGACTTCCTGCCGATCTTTTGCAGCTATTCGCAAGGTGTGCTGCGCGCCGACGCGGGACGCTATCTGCTGCTGCATCATTTCGGCGGCGTCTATGCCGACATCGACTGCGAATGCGTGGCACCCTTCGACCTCTTGACGGGCGAGGATCGCATCGTGGTCTGCAGGGAGCCGGACACGCATGCGCGGGTGCAGGCGGGTTTCCGCGGACTGCCTTACCTGTTGTTCAATGGTACGATCGCCAGCCCGCCCGGTCACCCGTTCTGGCTGCATCTCCTGTCCTTCCTGCCGGGATTGGCCCACGCCAAGGAAGCGATCGACGCGACCGGTCCCAGCGTGATGACCTCCGCCCAGCTCTGCTATGGCGATCCATCGGCGTTCGCCATCCATCCTTCGGCGCTGTTCGCGCCGGTGGACTCGTCGGGGTGCAGAGACGGCGACGACGGGCCGACGCTGTCCATTCACCATTGGGCGGGCACATGGTGGACGCCCATGCCGGCGCCGCGATGGCGGGACAGGGTCCGCACTCAGGTCTACCGATACTGGCACCAACTGAGCCGTGGCGCGTATCTGGATGAGGTGACGGCCAAGCGCAGCGTCAGCCAGGCGGTGCTTTCGGCGCCGCCGCCGACGGGCCGCAACGTCGCCATGCTGGTGCCGCTGCGCGACGCGGCCGACCATATCCGGCCGTTTCTCGACGCCGTCGGCGCGCTCGACTACCCGAAGGACAGGATCAAGCTGGTCTTCTGCGAGGGCGACAGCGCGGACGGAAGCTGGGAACGATTGCAGCGGGCGGTGGCGCCGCTTGCCGGGACATATCGCGACATCGTTCTGCTGCAGAAGCAGACGGGCATCAGCCTCGATCGCGCGAAGCGGGCGCGGCCAAAGCTGCAGCGCGTGCGGCGCGGCGCCATCGCCAAGGTGCGCAACCACCTGATCGACCATGGCCTGGCGCCGGATGATGACTGGGCGCTCTGGGTGGACATCGATGTCTGGCGGTTCCCGGACGATGTTCTAAGCCGGCTTGTCGGAACCGGTCATCGCATCGCGGTCCCGCATTGCGTGAAGATAGCCGGCGGCGACAGTTTCGACCTGAACTCCTTCATCAGCGTTCGGCCGGAAAAGGACTATCGCTACTATCGCCAGATCCATGGCGGCCTCTACCAGCCGCCGGCGCGGTCCTACAGCCGCCTCCATCTCAGCGATCTCAGGCATCTCGACATTGTCGGGCTCGACGGCGTCGGCGGAACCATGCTGCTCGTCGACGCGGCCCTGCATCGCGGCGGTCTGCGCTTTCCCGAAATCCCCTATCACGACCTGATCGAGACCGAAGCCTTCGGCGTGCTGGCCAACGAGCTGGGCATCCGGCCGGTCGGCCTGCCCAAGCTCGAAATCCTGCACGT
This sequence comes from Mesorhizobium sp. M4B.F.Ca.ET.143.01.1.1, assembly GCF_004792275.1. Lineage (NCBI taxonomy): Bacteria > Pseudomonadati > Pseudomonadota > Alphaproteobacteria > Hyphomicrobiales > Phyllobacteriaceae > Mesorhizobium > Mesorhizobium sp. M4B.F.Ca.ET.143.01.1.1. The sequence continues at coordinate 122,398 of NZ_SRSR01000008.1, read as the reverse complement.
GCCTTGGTGAACGGCCGTGCCCGCCCCGCATTCAACGGCGACGGTGCGCCTTCCGCCAGCGGCGCAGCCTGGTGCGCAGGAAGGAGAGGCCGCCAAACGGCAGTGACGGCCGGCCGGCCGACAGGCCCTGACCTCGCTGAAGGCGCTGATGTATACGCTCGGCCAGCCGGCATTTTGCCGGCGTTTCCAGGAGCGCCAGACGGCTGGCGAGGGGTCCCGGCATTGGTTGCGAGCGCCAGGCGAAATAGGCCTCGTAGGCCTGAGGCGTCTCCAGCAGATGGCGGAGATAGGCGGCAAGTTCGGCCGGCGTGCCGAACGCCGTCGCGTCGATGTAGGAATTGGCAGGGACGAACTCGCCGACATTGGGGGCGCCGAGATAGACCGGCACGCTGCCGGCACAGAGCGGATCGAAGATCTTCTCGGTGACGTAGTCGGGCGCGATCGAGTTCTCCAGCGCCAGGCAGAAGTGGTATCGCCCTATGGTCTTGATCTTGGTCCGCGATCCGAGATCGGGGCCTTCGATCTGTCGCGTGGGACGATAGCGGCCGTAGGAATCCAGGCCGATATGCGCGGCAAGCTCGGCTGCGAACGCCCCACGGCCGCTAAGGTCGATGTTTGCGGACTGGAAACGCACCACCGGGGCGCTCTCGGTCTTGGAGGGTATCGCGCTGTTGCGGATCGTCTCCCACCAGCTCGCCTCCTGAAGATAGGGTGTCCAGATGTCCGACCCGGACTCATGCGTCATCGTGAGATCGAAATGCCGCATGAAGCCGGGAGCGGCGGCGCGTGGATAGTTCTGCGGGTTCTCCATCGACCACGCGACCCATGTCTGGCCGGGATATTTGCGGGCGTCGCCGATCTCGCGGTAATCCGGAAGGTGGAACACCACCGCCGCGGCTTCGGCAAGGCGGCGGCGGTCATTGGTCCATTCGACTGGCACCGCGCAAGCGGGGATGGCCGATATGTCGACCGGCTTGCCGAAGAAGGTCGTGTAGAAAAGGATGAGCGGATGGTTCGATGGCATGAAGACGCTTTCAAAGCGCGGGAGCCGCTTCCGTATACGCTTTGGGCCCAGCTTCAGGGAAGGACCTCCGATTATCCGCTCGGCCAAGGCGGCCCTAGTCGTGAAGCTCCCTGGCAATGGGCGGACCGATCGAAAAATCCGAAAAGGTGACCTCGAAGCCTTCACGCTGCGGCGAGCAGCACATCATGCCGACATCGACCGATTTCGAGGGCGGGAAATAGGCGAGCCGCACCGGCCTCCAATGGCCGTCGGCGGCGTCCAGATACTGGATGCGGATAGCCTCGGCGTGGCGGGTCAAGCGGATCCTGACGCCGTTGGGATCAACAGGAATGCTGACCAGCGACCAGTCCGAGGTATCGTTGGTAACGACGACCGAGAAATAGGCCAGCCCGTCGGTGTATTCGATGCCCGCCTTGATCCAGTGCGTTTCGCTCAGCCGCACCATCAGCCCGGCCTGGTCGTAGAGCACCCGATAGTCGCCCTTGACCGTGACCTCGGCGCTGAAATCGCCGGCGACCGGCCGATAGAGGAAATGGCCGTTGTCGCGCCGGAAGCCATAGAAGGTCTCGCGCCAGAAGTCGGTCTCCTTGCCGGTGCGCACATGCACGGTGCCGCCGGCAAAGTCGTGGTGCGGCGGCGGGTTGAGCCAGGTCAGGTCCGCTTTCCAGTCTGTCGTCGACATGCTCGCCTCCCTGGTTCCTCCCGTCGTCGCCAGCTTGCGGCGAAGTCGCCGAGCTCAATCGTTTCACACTTTTCCTGGAATTGCTTTAGCCAGCGAATGTATAGGCCGTCTTCACGGTGGTGTAGAACTCCATGGCGTAGCGGCCCTGCTCGCGCGGGCCGTAGCTCGAGCCCTTGCGGCCGCCGAACGGCACGTGGAAGTCGACGCCGGCGGTCGGCAGGTTGACCATGACCATGCCGGCTTCCGAATTGCGCTTGAAATGCGTGGCGTGCTTGAGGCTGGTGGTGCAGATGCCGGAGGTCAGGCCGAACGGCGTATCGTTGGCAACAGTCAGCGCCTCGTCATAATCCTTGACGCGGATGACGTTGGCGACCGGTCCGAAGATCTCCTCGCGCGAGATGCGCATGGCATTGGTGGCGCCGACAAACAACGCCGGCTGCAGGTAGAAACCCGGCGTCTCGCGGCCCAGCCGCTCGCCGCCGAAGGCGAGCTCGGCGCCTTCCTGGCGGCCGATGGCGATGTAGTCCTCGTCCTGCTTCAACTGTGTGGCGTCGACGACCGGCCCAATCTGGGTCTTGGCATCGAGGGCGTCGCCGATGACGAGCTTCTCCATGCGCTCCTTCAGCGCGGCGACGAAGCGGTCGTGGATGCCGTCGGTGACGACGAGGCGAGACGAGGCCGTGCAGCGCTGGCCGGTGGAGAAATAGGCGCCGTTGAGCGCGCAATCGACGGCGACCGCCAGATCGGCGTCATCGAGCACGACGAGCGGGTTCTTGCCGCCCATTTCGAGCTGGAACTTGCGCATGTGCTCGACGCTGGCGGCGGCGACGCGTTTTCCCGTGCCGACCGAGCCGGTGAAGGAGATGGCGTTGACGTCCGGGCTGTCGAGCATGGCCTGGCCGACCACCGAGCCCTTGCCCATGACCAGGTTGAGCACGCCCTTGGGCAGGCCGGCGCGGTGCAGGATGTCGACGATGGTCCAGGCGCTCTCCGGCACCAGCTCGGCCGGCTTGAAGACGATGGTGTTGCCGTAGGCCAGCGCCGGCGCGATCTTCCAGGCCGGGATCGCGATCGGGAAATTCCACGGCGTGATGATGCCGACCACGCCGACGCCCTCGCGGGTCATCTCTACGCCGACGCCGGGCCGCACGCTCGGCACCAGCTCGCCCGCCAGGCGCAGCGTCTCGCCGGCGAAGAAGTCGAAAAGCTGGGCGGCCCGGATCGTCTCGCCAATGCCTTCGGCGAGCGTCTTGCCTTCCTCGCGCGCCAGGCTGCGGCCGATCTCGTCCTTGCGGGCCATGATCTCATCGGACGTCTTCTTCAGCACCGCGTGGCGGGCGAGCGGCGCCGAGCGCGACCAGGTCGGAAAGGCCGCCTTGGCGGCGGCGATGGCCTGACGCGCCTCGCCTGCGCCGGCGGAGGCATATTCACCGACGACATCACCGGTGTTGGAGGGGTTGATGTTGCGGGAGCCGGCCTCGCCCACCCATTCGCCATCGATGAGGTTCTTACGAAACAGGGTCATGGTCTTTCCTTGTGAAGCTTTGCTGGCGGCCTTGTCCGCCGCGGTCATTTCTCAGTCAAGCCATTTATCAGACAAATGATGACAACGAGAAGGCGGGCATGGATCGGAATAGCCGATGGCGCGGGCCGATGAAAGCCCGCGCCTATCCGCCTTGCCGAACCGACATATGGGTGGTCAGGCCGGGAAGGTCCAGAACAGGCAGGCCAGCGTCGCCGCGGCAAAGACGACGAAGAACAGGCTTCTCAGCAGGATATTGCGGCGCAGCTCGTTCATGGCGAGGTGGGCCGCGACGATGGCCGCGACGAACAGGAAGCGCCAGTTGACCAGCGCCCACAGCACGCCGCCCTGGCCGAAGGCCCATCTGGCGACGAGGCAGCCGACGATGGTGGCAAACAGCGCGACCGTCGCCCAGAACAGCGCATCGGCGGCGTTGGTAAGCACGATGCTGGCGGCGCGCAACGGCAGGATCATCATCAAGAGCGCGCTGAAGAAATAGACGGCGGCTAGCGGAATGAAGGAGCCGGCATCGGCGATGCCGTCGAGGCGTTTCACGCCGAAAGCGCCGTAGGGATAGCCGTGCCTGGCGACCGCCAGCGAAAGCGCCATGAGCAGAGCGGTGAGCACCGCGACCAACGCGAAAGTGGTAAGGGCCTTGCTCATGCCGTTCCTGCTCCTGCTCTCCGGGCCATGACCGGGGACGAATCAAACAGGGACGATCTTAATCGAATGCGCTCGTAAAATTACCCGCAAGCTTCAAGGCAGCGGCAGGTCTTGAGACTGCCACTCAGGGCTTCTGCGTCGCCGTGACCAGCTCGGCCTTGCGCCGCGCCGTCTCCAGCCCGACCGCGATGAAGCGGCGGGCATGGCGGGCGAGCTCCATATTGTCGGTCCACAGATTGCGCCAGATCGCCGTCTTCTTCGACAGGTTCTCGTCGACGATCTCCGAGGAGAAGGATTCGAAGCTGAGGTCGTCGTCGTAGCCGATGGCGGTCAGCGCATCGAAGATCCCGGCGAAATCGATGCTGCCGGTGCCGAGGAAGCCGCGATGGCTCTCGCCGATATGGACATAGCCGATCCTGCCCGCGGCGTTGCGGATGGCCAGGGCGGCATCGGCCTCCTCGACGTTCATGTGGAAGGTGTCGAGGTGCAGGAAGATGTTGTCGGAGCCGGTGTCCTTGATGAAGGCCAGTCCCTGCGCGGCGGTGTTGAGCAGATTGCTCTCGAAGCGGTTGACGATCTCAAGGTTCAGGGTGACGCCGGCGGCCTTGGCCGTCTCCGCCACCTTGGCCAGCGTTGCGGCGCTGCGGGTCCACTGGTCGCGCGTCGGCGCCTCGGTCTGCAGGCCGTGGCTGGTCGACAGTATGCCGCCCACCTTGCGGCCGCCGAGATCGCGGGTGAGCGCGATGGTGCGGTTGAGGATGTCGACGCCGCGCGCGGCGACCGCCCTGTCGGCGCTCGAGATATCGCCGTCGGCCGGCAGCCCGATGCTGATCGCGACGCCAAGATCGAGATCGGCGATGCGCCTGGCGAGCCGGCCGATATCGACATTGGCGGGGTCGAGATAGGAGAACTCGATCAGGTCGAAGCCGGCTTCCTTCGTGTTGGCCAGCGTGCGCTCGAGATCCGCTTGCGCCGAGCTCGCCGACCAGACGAAGGAGTGGATACCAATGCGCGCCATGATCGTCTCCATCTGCTCAAATCTATCGTGCCGCAGTGCGGCCCTTGCCGTTCTCGGCGCCGATCGCAAGATCGCGCCAGCGATCACGATAGCCGGCTAACCCGGCAAAGTGCGCGGCATCAACGGGCTTCGGCGTTTCGGCCGCCATGCCGCGACCGGCGCTCTCGAAGGCGAGCGCGGCGGCGCCCGTGGCGCTGCCTTCCAGCGTGGCGCCCTGCAGGAAAGGCTGGCCGGGCCGTAGCTGCGCCAGCAGGCTGGCGAGCAGGCCGCCCGCGTTCAGCCCGCCATCGACGATGACGGTGTCTTTGGAATGGATCAGGTCGAGCGACAGATCGACCATTAGCGCCACATAGAGCAGTGCCACCGCAGCGCGTCCTTCGCTGTCGGGCGCACCGCCGATCACTTCGCCGACGCGATCAGGCATCGGACCGCCCGGCGCGAAGCTGGGCAGGGCCATGATGCCGGCGTCGATCACCCGCTGTATCGAAGCCGGCGATATCGCGCCTTGCCAGCCGGCGCTGATCACCGCGAATTCGCGCCCACCCATGAAGCGGATGGTCGGCACCGGACCGCCGTCGACATCGATATTGACCAGCATGTCGCGGTCACGGTCGAGCACGTCCAGCGGACAATCGGGGTTGAGCACGACCACCCAAGTGCCGGTCGAGACCACGGTGAGCGATCCAAGCTGCTGCCGGCGATAGGCATGGAGCGCGGCATTGGAGTCATGGACGCCGTTATGGATGGCGACCGGCCTGCCGGCCTTGCCGAAGTTCCGCTCGCCGATAACGGCGCCGGCGCGCCCGAAGGCAGGCATGCGGCCGCGCCAGCCCTCGGCATCGACCAGCGAGGAGAAGTCGCGCCGGCGCGGCGCCCACAGATGCGAATGGCAGCCGAGATAGGACACTTCCGAGACGGCGCGGCCGCCGAAACGCCAGCTCCAATATTGCGGATAGCCGAGGATCGATGTCGCCGAGGCGAAGGCGCCGGGCTCGACCTCGTTCAGCCACAGCATGTGGCGGCCATAGTTGAAGCCGAGCGGCAGGCGCGGCGAGAAGGTCTCGGAGAAATCCGGGATGCGGCGATCGATGCGCGCCGCGACCTCGGCAGGCGGCTCCTGCTCGTAGTCGAGGATCGGATGCGTCAGTGCCGTATCATCGACCAGGGCGAAGGTGCAGCCATGGCCGGACACCATCAGCCCTTCGACGCCGTGACTGTCGACCGCTTCGTCGACGGCAGCGAGCGCCCAGTCATGGAGTGCTGCCTGGTCGAGCACGCTGAAGTTGCCCGCATGTGTCCAGACCGGCTTGGTCCGGCGCTCGCCGAGGATGCGCCCGTCCTCATCGAAGACGAACAGCTTCGAATTGGTCTTGCCGAAATCGAGCACGGCCAGTTTCACTGGATGGCTCCCGAGGACGTGGCGATACGGACCGTGACGCCGGCATCTTCCAGCATGCGCGCGTCGGTGTCGGACAGGCCGTCATCGGTCACCAGCGTGCCGACGCGCGACAGCGGCAGCGCGACATTGCGGGCATGGATCGACAGCTTGCGGCTGTCGGCGAGCACCACGATCTGGTCGGCGCACAGGCTCAAATCGACGATCGAGCGGACCAGCAGCGGGTGCGATTCCAGCACGCCTTCCTGGCTGAGCCCCTGGGCGCCGAGGAACAATTTCGAGGCGTAGAAAGGTGCCGCCTGGGCGAGCGAATGGATGATGCCGGGCTCGCGATGCAGGTCGCCGCCGGCGATCGTCAGGCTGCAATGGCCGTGATCGCTGAGATAGGCGGCGAGCGGCATGGAATTGGTGAAGAGGCGGATGTTGCGGTCGGCAAGCCTGACGCCGAGATGGAAGCAGGTCGAGCCGCCGTGGACGATGATCGCCTCGCCGTCGCGCACCATAGTCGCGGCAAGCGCGGCGATGCGCCGCTTGGCCTCGACCGCGAGATCGCGGTTCTCGTCATAGGGCCTGGCGTAGGCGATGCCGGCCTGCGCGGCGCCATCGAGTGCCGAGATGCCGCCATAGACCTTGCGCGCCTCGCCGGCGCCGTCAATCTTGTCGATGTCGCGCCGGATCGTCGCCGCCGAAACGCCAAGCCGCTGCTGCAACTCGCGCACCGAGGCGAACGGGCGGTCCCGCAAGATCTCGACGATCTGACGTTGGCGGCCGGAGTCGCTCAACTTTTCCTCCCGGATGTCGCTTGGCGTAACTTACTCAAGCTGTACGTGACAGCAAGGCCATTTCTGACGAAGGAAGATCATGATTGACGTAGATCGCTCGCATCTGCGATACCGACGTCGGTTCCCTTGCAGGGATTTCGAGCGGAAAGCGCGACGCGGCCGGCAGTTGCGAAGGACAGCGACATGGCGCCATTGGCCATAGGCATCGACATCGGCACCTCGGGCGCGCGCGCCGTCGCCATGCGTCCGGATTTCTCCATCGCCTCGCGCGCCGCCGTGCCGCTCGACCGCTTTGGCGCCAACGGCCGCGACCCCGCCGTCTGGTGGGCGGCGGTCGAGGCGACATTGAAGGAACTGCTCTCCGGCATCGATTGGACGTCGGTGTGCGCGATCGCCGTCGACGGCACCTCGGGCACCGTGCTGCCGGTCGACTCCGCCGGGCGGCCGCTGGCCGAGCCGCTGATGTACAACGACAAGGTTTTGGACGACGCGATCCTCGCCGCGATCGCCCGCGAGGCGCCGGAAGCAAGTGCGGCACATGGCGCGACATCGGGCCTCGCCAAGGCGCTGGCGTTCCAGCTCGTGCCCGGCGTTGCCAGGATGCTGCACCAGGCCGACTGGATCGCCGGGCAATTCTCGGGCCGCTTCGATGTCAGCGACGAGAACAACAGCCTCAAGACCGGCTACGATGTCGAGGCCGGCCGCTGGCCGGACTGGATCGCAGCGACCGGCATGCGCATGGAGCTGCTGCCCGAAGTCACCAGGCCGGGCAGCGTGGCCGGCAGGCTCACCACTGAGGCAGCCGAGCGGTTCGGCCTTGCGCGCGACGTCGCGGTGGTCACCGGAACGACGGATGGCTGCGCCTCGTTCCTGGCCACCGGCGCCACGGCCGCCGGCGAAGGCGTCACCGCGCTCGGCTCGTCGCTCACCATCAAGATCCTCTCCGACCGGCCGATCTCGGCGCCACGCTACGGCATCTACAGCCACCGTCTCGGCGACGCCTGGCTGGCGGGCGGCGCGTCGAACTCCGGCGGCAAGGTGCTTGCCCAGCATTTTTCCGTCGCGCGCATCATCGAGCTGAGCGCCGCGATCGACCCGGCGACCGAAACCGGCCTCGACTACTATCCGCTCGGCATACCCGGCGAGCGCTTCCCCATCGCGGATCCGGCGCTGCCGCCGCGGCTCGAGCCGCGACCCCAGTCCGAAGCCGACTATCTTAAAGCCATGCTGGAAGGCATCGCCGGCATCGAAGCGCTCGGCTATAGAAGGCTTGCCGAGCTCGGCGCGCCAAAACTGACCTCGGTGCGCAGCGTCGGCGGCGGCGCCGCCAATGCCGCATGGACCGCGATCCGCCAGCGCAAGCTCGGCGTCGATTTCCTGGCCGCGCTGTCCGACGAAGCCGCCGCCGGCACGGCGCGGCTGGCGCTCAAGGGCGCAAGCGAAGCGGGGCTGCTGTGAGCGCGAAACAGGCCAGACATCTCGACGGGGTCGCGGCACTCGCCGAGCGCTACGGCCTGTTCCTGCTCGACCAGTTCGGCGTGCTGCACGACGGACAGCAGCCCTATCCCGGCGCGGTGGAGACCCTGTCCGCGCTGAAGCGCGCCGGCAAGACGGTGATCCTGATCTCGAATTCCGGCAAGCGGGCGGCGCCGAACGAGCGCCGCCTGCTGAAGCTCGGCTTCGAAGCTGGAAGCTGGGATCATTTCGTCTCCTCCGGCGAGGTGGCGTGGCGCGCCTTCCACGACATGGCGGCCACGGGCGCGCTGAGGGCCGGCACGAAATGCCTGCTGATCAGCCGCGACGATGACCGCTCGGCGATCGACGGGCTGCCGCTTGCTCTGACCGACACCGGCAGCGACGCCGAGCTGGTGCTGATTTCCGCCAGCGAAGGCGATCGCTACGACCTCGAGCACTATCGCACTCTGCTAGCTCCGGCGGCGGCGCGGCGGGTGCCGTGCTTCTGCACCAATCCCGACCGGATCATGCTGACGGCTGTCGGATCGCGCTTCGGCGCCGGCGAACTCGCCGATCTCTACGAAAGCCTCGGCGGCAACGTCACCCGCATCGGCAAGCCCTATCCGGCGATCTACGAGGCGGCGCTGGCGCTGGCCGGCAATCCAGATCGCGGCAGCGTGGTCTGTGTCGGCGACAGCGTCGAGCACGACATCGCCGGCGGAGCCGGCGCGGGCGTCGCAACCGCGCTGGTGCGGTCGGGGATATTGGCCGACGTCAACGACCTCAGCGCGCTTTTCGACCGGGAAGGCGCGTACCCCGACTATACGCTGGACGCGTTCCGCTGGCGCTGATCGGCCGGCTTACCCGATCCGGTTTCCATCTTTCGGATCGAACAGGTGCAACGCCGCCGGATCGGCCGACAGCCGCACAATGTCGCCCGGCCTGACGTTGCTGCGCCCCATGACGAAGACGCAGACCTGCTGGTTGGCGAGCCTGACATAGAACTGCGTCGACAGGCCGAGCGGCTCTACCACCTCGACCTCGCCTTTCAGCGCGCCATCGTCGGCCAGTCTGATGTGTTCCGGGCGCAGCCCTATGGTGAGCGCATCGCCATCCTCCAGAGGCAGCCCGTCCGGCAGCCTGAGCTTCTGGCCGTCGGCGAGCACGGCATCGACCTTGCCGGCCTTGGGGACCTTCGCCGGCAAGAAATTCATGCCGGGCGAGCCGATGAAGCCGGCAACGAAAGTGTTGACCGGCCGGTCGTAGAGTTCGAGCGGATGGCCGACCTGCTGCACGTAGCCGTCATGCATGACGACGATGCGGTCGGCCATGGTCATCGCCTCGACCTGGTCGTGGGTGACGTAGACCGAAGTGGTCTTGAGCTGCTGGTGCAGCGCCTTGATCTCGGCGCGCATATGGACGCGCAGCTTTGCGTCGAGATTGCTGAGCGGCTCGTCGAACAGGAAGACTTTCGGATCGCGCACGATGGCGCGGCCCATGGCGACGCGCTGGCGCTGGCCGCCGGAGAGCTGGCGCGGCAGGCGGCCGAGGAAACTGTCGAGGCCGAGGCGTTTGGCGGCAGCGCCAACCCTGCCATCGATGGTCGTCTTCTCGGCCTTCTTCAACAACAGGCTGAAGCCCATGTTCGACGACACGTCCATATGCGGGTAGAGCGCGTAGGACTGGAACACCATGGCGATGTCGCGGTCCTTGGGCGCCACATCGTTGACCAGCCGCTCGCCGATGCGGATCTCGCCGCCCGAAACCTCCTCCAGCCCGGCGATCATGCGCAGCAAGGTCGACTTGCCGCAGCCGGACGGGCCGACCAGCACGACGAACTCGCCATCGGCGATCTCGAGGTCGACGCCGTGCAGGATGCGCAGCGAGCCATAATCCTTCTCGACATGTTGCAGCGTGACGGAAGCCATCGATTATCCTTTGACCGCGCCGGCGGTGAGGCCGGTGACGAGATAGCGTTGCAGGAAGGCGAAGAAGATGCAGACCGGGATCAGCGCCAGGATGGAGGCCGCCATCATCTGCCCCCAGTCGACGGCGAACTTGCCGATGAAGGTGAGCAGGCCGACGGCGAAGGTTTTCTGGTCGTCGCTCGAGATCAGCATCAGCGCGAACAGCAATTCGCTCCAGGCGGCGGTGAAGACGAAGCCGAGCGTCGCGCCCATGCCGGGCAAGGTCAGCGGCACGATCACACGGCGCATTGCCTGTGCACGCGTGCAGCCGTCGATCATCGCCGCCTCCTCCAGATCCTTCGGGATGCCGTCGAAGAAGGACTGCATGAGGAAGGTGGCGAAGGCGGTGTTGAAGGCGGTGTAGATGATGATCAGCCCGGCCAGGCTGTTGGTCAGGCCGAGATCGCCCATGATGCGGTAGATCGGCGGGATGACCATGACCAGCGGGAAGGTCTGGGTCAGCAGGAGCAAGATGGCGAGCGTCGCCTTGCCGCGGAAGGCGAAGCGCGACATGGCGTAGCCCGCGAGCGTGGCGATGACCGTCACCAATGCCGCCGTCGACACCGAGACGATGACGCTGTTCAGGAAATAGCGCGGGAAGTCGGAGGCTTCGAGCACGGTGACGAAATTCTGCAAGGTCGTCTGCGACGGCCAGAAGGTGATGCCTTCGGAATAGAGCAGGCGTTCCGGCGTCACCGAGATCTTCAGCGTCCAGAAGATCGGGAACAGCGCGAAGATCATGTAAGCGGCGATTGCCGCGTAGAGGCCGATGCCGCCGGCGAGGCGCGAGGAGGTGGAGCGACCGGCGATCATCAGACATGCCTCACAAGCGTCCGGCGGATGGCGATCAGCCCCACCGCATAGGCGAGCAGCAGCACCAGGAGCAGCACGGCGACCGCCGAGGCATAGCCCTTGTCCAGCGACTTGAAGGCGCTGACATAAATGTAGACCGGCACCGTGCTGGTCGATCCCGCCGGTCCGCCTTCGGTCATGACGAAGATCAGGTCGGCGAAGGTGGCGATCCAGATCGTGCGCAACATGACGGTGATGACGATGGTGGGCGCCAGGAACGGCAGCGTCACCTTGGTGAAGCGCTGCCAGGGCGAGGCGCCGTCGATTGCCGCGGCCTCGTGCAGTTCCGACGGGATCGACTTCAGCGCCGCCAGCAGCGTGATGGCGAAGAACGGGATGCCGAACCAGATGTTGGCGACAATCGGTCCCCACATGGCGGTGGCCGGATCGGAGAGCACATTGGTCGGTTCGGCCTTCAGCCCGAGCGCGAAGAGCCAGTGCGGCAGCGGCCCGATAATCGGGTTGAACAGCCAGGCCCAGGTGAGGCCGGAGAGGAAGGACGGCACCGCCCAGGGCAGGAACACCACCGCCTGCACCACCTTGCGGCCATAGAACGGCTTGTCGAGCAGCAGCGCCAGGCCGAGCCCGAGGAAGAACTGGAAGAACAGGCTGGCGACGGTCCACCACAGCGTGTTGATCAGCGCCTGACCAAGGACGGCGTCCGAGAGCATCGTCTGATACTGGCCGAGCCCGACATATTCCGACTTGAAGGCGGAGAATTTGCGGAAGGAATAGCTGATGCCGATGACCAGCGGCACCAGAAGCACAACGACAAGCAGGACGATAGCCGGCGAAAGATAAAGCCAGGGCTCGATCGCGGCCTTGCTCAGCCCGCTCTTGCGCGGCCGGGCGGCGGATCGGATTTCGGACACTGCGTAGGTCATACGGTGCTCGCGTTGGAGGGTGGGTGCCGGCGTTGGCGGCAGCGTCCTTCTCCCCGTTCACGGGGAGAAGATGCCGGCAGGCAGATGAGGGGCGGCGCGAACCTATGAAAGTATGGCGCTGCCCCTCATCCGGTCCTTCGGACCACCTTCTCCCCGTGAACGGGGAGAAGGAAGAAGGGTCACTTCTTGTTCTTAGCCAGCCAGTCCTGCTGCTCCTTGGTCAGGAACGCGGCCCATGCGTCGGCCGCCTCCTTGGCCGTCTTCTGGCCGAGCAGCACTTCCTGGAAGTTCTTGATCGCCACCTGGTCGACGAAGTTGCCGAGGTTTTCCAGATGCGTCGGCGGCGTCACCATTTCATATTTGGAGCTGTCGCTGAGCTCGGTGAACCAGCCCTTGAACTGCTCGGTCTTGAAATGGGCATCCTGGTCGGCGCCGTTGTGGATCGGCACGACGCCGACTTCCTTGGCCCATTCCAGATTGTCCTTCGGCGACAGCAGGGTGGCCATCAGCTTCCACGCATCGTCCTTGTGCTGGGAATTGGCGAACATCGCCCAGCCGGCATAGCCCAGCGTCGGGTAGGACTTGCCGCTCGGTCCGACCGGCAATGGCGCGACGGCGAAATCATCGGCGCTCATCTTGTCGGCGATGCCGAGCAGCGCATCCGGGTCCTGGTTGAGCATGGCGCAGGTGCCGGAATAGAAGCCGGTGACGGTCTCGTTGAAGCCCCAGCTCACGGCATCCTTCGGCGCCAGGCCGTTCTTGTACATGTCGGCCAGCATCTGCAGGCCCTTGACCGAGCCTTCGTCGTTGATGGTCGAGGTGCCGTCCTCGTTGAAGTAGCCGCCCTTGCCGGCGGCGATGTTCATGAACATGTGCATGCCGTTGAAAGCGCCCGGGCCGCCGCGCAAGCAGTAGCCATATTTGCCGGGGATGGCCGAGATCTTCTTGGAGTCCTCGACGAACTCGTCGAGCGTCGCCGGCGGGCCGTCGAGACCGGCTTCCTTGAACAGCTTCTTGTTCCAGAACAGAGCGTTCACATAGTAGCCGTAGGGGATCATGAACTGGGTGTTGTTGACGGTCGAGCCGAATTGCTTGGCGCGATCGCCGAGCGTCTTGGCGTCGTCCCACTTGGCCATGTAGGGACCGAGGTCTTCGAGCTGGCCGTTGTTGGCATAGAGGCCCATCCAGCGTTCCGGCATCTCGACGACGTCGGGCGTGTCGCCGGCCTGGACCATGGTGAGGAACTTCTCGAAGGCCTGGCCCCAGGGCAGCGAGACGAGCTCGACCTTGACGCCCGGATTGGCGGCCTCGAATTCGGCGATCTGCTTCTTCAGGAATTCGGTGCGCGGCGGGCTGGTGATGACCTCGACCATCTTGATTGTGCTGTCGGCCAGCGCGCCGCTGGCGGAAATCGCCAGGCCGGCGACGGCGGCAAGCATCAGCGTCAGTCTCTTCATGTTCAGGACTCCCATTTTTGAACGCTCAGTTTATTTTTTTGCTTTGTCGAAGGCCTGGGCGATGTCGGCCCAGAGATCCTCGACGCTTTCCAATCCGACATTGAAGCGGATGGTTCGGGGGCTGACGCCGAAGCGCGCCATCGAATTCAAGCCCGGCGTCTGCTCGAGCGAGGCCTTGGCCGGCACGACCAGGCTTTCATGACCGCCCCAGCTGACGCCGATGCGGAAGAATTTCAGCGCATCGACGAAAGCGGGAATGTCGACATCCTCCGTCACCTCGAAGGAGAATAGCCCGGCATAGCCGGCAAGCGTCGCCTTGCCGGGATGGTTGGAATAGGCGGGATGGTTGACCCGCTCGACCTTGCCGTGCGCCTTCAGCCGCTCGGCGAGGATGAGACCGCTTTTCATGTGATGCGGCAGCCTGAGCGGCAGGGTGCGCAGCCCGCGCAAAAGCAGCCAGCCTTCGAAGGGCGACAGCTTGCCGCCGAGCGAGGAATAGGTCTGCTCGTTGATGTGCCTGATATGGGCGGCGGAGCCCGCCACCACGCCGGCGACGGTGTCGCTGTGACCGCCGAGATATTTCGAAGCCGAGTGCAGGACGAGGTCGACGCCGTGCGCGATCGGCTTCTGGAACACCGGCGTCGCCCAGGAATTGTCGATGGTGGTGACGATGCCCTGCTCCTTGGCCAATCGCGTCAGATGGGCGATGTCCTGCAGTTCGAACATCATCGAGGTCGGGCTCTCGAGGTAAAGCAGCTTGGCGCCGGGAAGCGCCGCGGCAACGGCATCAGGGTCGGAGCCATCGACATAGTCGACCTTGATTTGCAGGCGCGGGAACAGCCGCTCGAACAGCCGGTAGGCATCGCCATAGCAGTTGCGCACGGCGACGATGCGCTCGCCGGCGCCGACAAAGGCGAGCACGGTGGCGCTGATCGCCGCCATGCCGCTGGAGAAGCCGCGCGCGGCTTCGGCGCCTTCCAAAGCCGCGACACGCGCCTCGAACTCCATCACCGTCGGATTGTCGCCGCGCGAATAGATCGGTTGCTTTCTGCGGCCGGCGAAGGTGTCGGCCATGTCGGCATAGCTGGCGAAGGTGAACAGCGAGGTCTGGTAGATCGGCGGCACCACCGGACCACCCGGGAACGGATCGTCATGCGCCAGCAGCGTCGCCGCCTCGGCCAGATAGTCGCTGCTGGAAAGGCCCGGGTCGAAACCGGTCGGGTGCTCGTTCATTTGCGGTCCGAAAGCTTGAGGTTGGCGGCACCGCGCTTCAAATCGTCCTCGACGGTGGCGATGAGCTTCAGCGCCTCGACGCGGGCGCCGTCGGGGTCACGCGCGGCAATGCAATTGAAGATGGTGCGGTGATATGGAAAGCTGGCATGGCCGAAATCGCGCACGCCCAGAGGATGTTCCCAGAAGCGGTGAAACATCTCGTACATGGCGGCGATGATCTGCTCGAACAGCGGATTGCCGGAGGCGCGGAAGATCGCCTGATGGAATTCCCAGTCCTCCTCCGACGACATGCCGGCGCGGGTCTGGAAGGCCTCCTCCATCAGGTCGAGCTTGCGCTCGATCTCGGCGAGCTCGGCCTTGCCGGCACGAATGGCGCAGAGCGCGGCGGCCTCCGCTTCCAGCGCGCGGCGGATCTCCAGCGTGGACATCAGGCCGGCGAAATCGTTACCGCCGGCAAGCGTCAGCGGCATGTGCAGCATGTCGGGCGAGACCGCGGCCTTGAGATAGGTGCCTGAGCCCTGACGGCGCTCGACGAGGCCGAGGCCCTCCCAGCGCGTCAACGCCTCGCGCACCGTGTTGCGGCTGACCTTGAGGCGCTCGGCCAGGATGCGCTCGGTCGGAAGCTTCTCACCGGGGCCGAGCGCTTCCTGTCTGACGAACCCCGCCAACGCCTTCAGCACCGCGTCGTCGCGGGCCGTCGTCTGGATGGGGGGCAAGTGATCGGTCACGCCGGCGGAGCCTAAAGTGGTTCAATGGTCCAACCAATTTCTGCACAGACCGACGGGCGAGTCAACAGCCGAGACGAGACAGGCCGAACGGCGCATGGATGCGCCATTCGGCCGGAAGGTTCAGCCGTGGGCGCGCACCGGGGCATTGCGCCAGCGCGCGAACATTTCCTCGCGGACCCGCCGGGACGCCGAGAGCCGCTCTTTCGCCTCCGCCAACACGGCAGGTGATGCCTCTGCGGGCGTGCCTGAACGGAAGGGAGGTGCCGGCGCATATTCGAGTGCAAGCTGCACGGTTTCGGCTTCGGCCTGTCCGAGCAGCCTGGCGACCAGGAGAAGACCGAAATCGATCCCCGAGGTGACGCCGCCAGCGGTGATCAGCTTGCCGTCCTCCACGATCCGCTCATCGACAGGGATGGCGCCGAATTCTTCCAGGAAATCACGCGCATACCAATGCGTTGTCGCGCGCTTGCCCTTCAACAGCCCGGCCGCGCCGAGCACCAAAGCGCCGCTGCACACCGAGGTGATGTAGCGCGCCTGCACCGCGCGCTCCCAGACGAAGTCGAGAACTGTCTGATCCTCCAGCAGTGCGTTGACGCCGCCGCCGCCAGGAATGCACAGCACGTCGAGAGGCCGGCAATCGTCGAAGGTGGCTGTCGCGGTAAGGGGCAGCCGCGTCGACGACATCACCGGATCGCGATCCTTCCAGATCAATTCCACCTCGGCGCCCTTTGCCGATGCCAGGACTTCGTAGGGGCCGGTGAGGTCGAGTTGCTGGACGTTGGGGAACACAAGGATGCCGAGACGAAGGACCATGGAAATCTCCTCAGGTTGACTCCGGCCAAGCTAAGGCATCATGCTTTGGCAAGATCGCCAATCACCCCTCGTTTCAAGCCAAAGCCATGCGCCGTATCGAAATCCTTGCCTATCCCGACGTCCAGCTCCTCGATGTCAGCGGGCCGCTACAGGTGTTCGCCAGCGCCAACGACTTCAAGATCCAGGCCGGCGAACCGGCGGCCTATGAGGTCATGGTCGTCGCCGCCTCGCCGCGGATCAGGACGTCGGCTGGCCTCGTGCTCGAGGCTACGCTGCTGCCGCCGCATGGGTCCGGGATCGACACGCTGATCGTGCCGGGCGGATGGGGCGTCAACGCGGCCTGCGAGGATCGCGAGCTCCTGCAATGGGTGATCGGCCGCTCGCGCGATGCCACGCGAACAGCCTCGGTTTGCAGCGGCGCCATGCTGCTGGCGACGGGAGGCCTGCTCGACGGCCGGCGCGCGGTTACCCATTGGGGGCGCTGCGCCGAATTCGCCCGGCGCTTTCCGAAGGTTCGGCTCGAACCCGATCCGATCTTCATTCGTGACGGCAATGTCTGGACGTCGGCGGGGGTCACGGCCGGCATAGATCTCGCGCTGTCCTTCGTCGAGGCCGATCTTGGCCGACGCATGGCGCTTGCCGTGGCACGCGAGCTGGTGGTGTTCCTGAAACGTCCCGGCGGCCAGGCGCAATTCAGCCAGACACTCAAGCTGCAGGAAGGCGACGAGCGCTTCGACCGGCTGCATGGCTGGATCCTGGACAATCTGGACGGCGACCTTTCGCTGCCGAATTTGGCCGACCGCGCCAACATGAGCCCGCGCAGCTTCTCGCGGCATTATCGCGAAGCGACGGGTCGGACACCGGCCCGCGCCATCGAAGAGATCCGAATCGAGGCGGCGCGGCGAATGCTGGAACGGGGACAGGCGATCAGCCAGACGGCCCGGCGCTGCGGCTTCGGCTCGGAAGAAACGATGCGGCGCGGCTTTCTACGCGTCCTCGGCACCAACCCGCGCGACTATCGCGAGCGTTTCTGATCGCGCCTTCTCGCCCTGAATGTTCGCTACAACGGGCTCTCGACCAGCCGATGTGACTGCACGGCGGCGCGACCGATTTCGGTCAGCGCGTAGATGCCGCGTTCGGCCCTGGCGAACCAGCCATAGTAATTGTGCAGCAGGATGCTCGCCGCCCGCGGCGAAAGCACTTTCAGGTCGCGCGGCCGCTTGGGACCATCGGCCATGGCGGCGGCACAAGCGAGCGCCTCCTGCCGGTAGGCGGTCATGATGGGCGTGCGCGTGCTGCCGCCGGTAGCCGGGTCGCCCTTGCGGCGATGATGCTCCTCCATTAGGCGCGAGCGCCGCCTGGGATCGCGCCTCGGCGGCAGGGCGGCGGGACTGAGCAGGAGTTCGACCTCGCCCTTGCCGCCAACCCCCAGCAGCCCGAAGCCAAGTCGCCGGCACAAGGCCCGAAACCGGCGATCGTGCTCGCGGCCCTTGCCGCGCGCCGACATGCGCGCGGCAAGCCAGACCTCGTCGCAGGCGGCGGCGCGATCGACGGCCTGGAGCACAAGCTCGAGATTGAACTGCAGTTTCAGTTCGCAGATGACGACCACCGGCGGCTCGCCTTCGCGCAGCCCGACCACGTCGCAGCCGCCGACTTCGCCCTTGACGGTGAAATCCAGGCTCTCGAGGTACCGCTTCACCGGGACGTAGAGGGACGTTTCCTGCATGCGGCGAGACATAGCCGATTCGGCCCGCGCCCGGACAGCGCCGCCAAAGTGAAGCCGGCCCGCACTATCGTGAAGAACCGCAGCGCGCGTTCGGCCTGGATCGATTGCGGCCAGCGCCGCGACGGCCATTCACTTCGACCAGAAGGCGCGCGGGACTACTGCCTGGTGAACGAACCGGTGTAGGTCTGGCCGGCAAGCGCATAACTGGCGGCCAGCGTTCCGTCGGGAAGCATTGTGGCGGTGACGTCGGCGCCGTTCGGCAGGCGCCCGAGCTTCAAAGTGCTGCCGACGATTTTCCCGGCGCCATCGGCCACTCCCGGCTTGTTGTCGGCCAGATCGCCCCACGCATAGGTGACAGTCACCTGCCCGCGCGGAGAAACCGTCAGCACGGCGAGCTTGCCTTCGTACATCCCGTCCAGCTGTCCGGCCCATATGCCCGAAAATGCGGCATACTTTGCCGGAACGCCCTTGCCGGGGGGCGTGACCACCACCGATGGATCCAAGACCGCCGAACCCTGGGGAGCCGGAACAGCAACCGCGGCAGCCACGGCAGGCTGGGGAGGTGGCGGTGGCGGCGCTTCAGGCGCCGACTGGCACGCGACGAGCGCGAATGCCGCGAATCCGAGCATCGGAAAAAGACTGTTTGGTGGAGCCAATCGGAATCGAACCGACGACCTCTTGAATGCCATTCAAGCGCTCTCCCAACTGAGCTATGGCCCCACTCCCGGCAGTCAGCCGGCGCCGTTTCCGGCGAAGAGATCCGGCGCGGGTTTGGATCCGCGCCGTCAAGTGCAGGCGGCTTCTAACCCCGCCTTCAGTCAAGATCAAGCCTTCAACGACCGCTTTTTCGTCACAGGCCAAAAAGGCCGGCAAACGGTCGCGCCCGGGGCCTGATCAGACCTCGTCGTCGTCGTCGCCGACGCCGATCATGTCAGAGACATCGTCGTCCTCTTCCTCTTCATTGGCAAGGAAGGTGTCGTCCTCGTCGTCGCCGAGGTCCACATCGTCCTCGTCGTCGCCGAGATCGGGAAAATCGTCGCCGCCCTTGGCCTCTTCGTCGGCCTCCTCGAGCGAAACGACCTCGGCGCCCTCTTCGTCCTCGCCGTCGACTTCCTTGTCGGCAACTTCCTCGTCCTCTTCGAGGGCAGAAATCTTGCCATCCTCGAAATAGGAACGCGGATAGCTCTTGCCGGTATAGGGCGAGACAATCGGGTCCTTGTTCAGGTCATAGAATTTCCGACCCGTTTCCGGGTCGATGCGTTTGGTGCCAAGTTCAGCTTTTGCCACAGCAGGCCTCGTAGATAGAAGAGTGGTCCCCTTAACCGCAGTTTACGGCGCTGTCAAAGCCAAAAGCCGGCTTCGGGCCGACGCCGCAAAAGCCCGCAATCGCAGGCGTTGCACCAAGGGGATGACCATTCCCGTCCGCCGTGATACGAGACCGCCGCAACAAAAGAAAAGTGCCGGTGCGCCGGCGTTCCATCCAGGGAAAACCATGTCTCACGCTGCCGCTCCGAAACCGGCCACGGCCCGCAAATCATCAGCGCTCTCCGGCACGGCGCGCGTGCCGGGCGACAAGTCGATCTCGCACCGTTCCTTCATGTTCGGCGGCCTCGCGTCCGGCGAAACCCGCATCACCGGCCTGCTCGAGGGCGAGGACGTCATGCGCACCGGCGCGGCGATGAAGGCGATGGGCGCGCATATCGAGAAGCGCGGCGCCGAATGGGTGATCCGCGGCACCGGCAACGGCGCGCTGCTCCAGCCCGAAGGCCCGCTCGATTTCGGCAATGCCGGCACCGGCTCGCGGCTCACCATGGGCCTGGTCGGCACCTATGACATGGAAACGACCTTCATCGGCGACGCCTCGCTGTCGGGCCGGCCGATGGGCCGGGTGCTGGAGCCGCTGCGCCAGATGGGCGTGCAGGTGCTGAAGGCGACGCCCGGCGACCGCATGCCGATCACGCTGCGCGGCCCCAAGCACGCCGCCCCCATCACCTACCGGGTGCCGATGGCCTCGGCTCAGGTGAAGTCGGCGGTGCTGCTGGCGGGCCTGAACACGCCGGGCATCACCACCGTGATCGAGCCGGTGATGACGCGCGACCACACCGAAAAGATGCTGAAGGGATTTGGCGCCAATCTGACGGTCGAAACCGACGAGCGCGGCGTGCGCCACATCTTCATCGAGGGCCAGGGCAAGCTCAGCGGGCAGACGATCGCGGTGCCTGGCGACCCGTCCTCGGCGGGCTTCCCGCTGGTGGCGGCGCTCATCGTGCCGGGCTCGGACATCGTCATCGAGAACGTGCTGATGAACCCGACCCGCACCGGCGTGCTCCTGACGCTGCAGGAGATGGGGGGCCGGATCGACATCCTCAACCCGCGCAATGCCGGCGGCGAGGACGTCGCGGACCTGCGCGTGCGCTCTTCGGAGTTGAAGGGCGTCACCGTGCCGCCGGAGCGGGCGCCGTCGATGATCGACGAGTATCCGGTGCTGGCGGTTGCGGCGAGCTTTGCCGAGGGCGAGACGCTGATGCAGGGGCTGGAAGAGCTGCGCGTCAAGGAATCCGACCGGCTTTCGGCCGTCGCCAACGGGCTGAAGCTCAACGGCGTCGACTGCACGGAAGGCGAAGCGACGCTTGCCGTGCGCGGCAGGCCGGGCGGCAAGGGGCTGGGCAGACACCCCAACGGGCCGGACACGACGGTAAAGACGCATCTCGACCACCGCATCGCCATGAGTTTTCTGGTCATGGGGCTGGCGAGCGAAAAGCCGGTGACCATCGACGATGCCAACATGATCGCGACGAGCTTTCCGGAATTCATGGGGCTGATGAAGGGGCTGGGCGCGGAGATCGATGTCCAAGGCTGAACGCGGGCCGGGCTGGATAAAGAGGGACGACGGCAAGATCTTCTACAGAGCAAGCCGTTGGTCTCCGGCTTATGCTGTAAGCCAAGAGCAATTCGACCGCCTTCGATCGCTTACAAATTCAGAGTGGGTCCTTGCGTGGTCAACAATCTCGATACCCGCCTTCGCATTCTTTGCGTGGTTTCAAGGTTTCTCTACCCTCAATACTTTCGCTTACTGCCTCGTTGGCTATTGCATTGTGAACTCGGCATACAGCGCCGTTTCCTGGCGCCGTCGTCAGCTGATCCTGCGGGACTCAACCCCCACAAGTGAGCATGTAGCTTTTCTCTCGCCATCGGATGTGATTTCAAGGATGCTGTCCGGTTTGAGCGTTTGGCAGAAACGACGCCTTCTCATCGTCGTTCTATGCGTAGTTGTGGGCAGCATAATTTCTCTTTCCCAAACCCTCTTTGGCTATTCACTGGGCTCACTTAAACCTGTTCATCCTATCGCTGCGTCGCTCGGCCTCTTGATATTTGTCCCAATGATGTTCCTGCTGATCAGTCATATATGGTTTGGCCTATTTGCGGACACATCCAGCATCGAGGTTGATCGTGGCTAACATGGGCGATGCTAGATACGTGACCATAGCCATCGACGGGCCTGCAGGCGCGGGCAAAGGCACGCTTGCCCGCCGGCTGGCCGACCACTATCGGCTGAACCTGCTCGACACCGGCCTGACCTATCGCGCCGTCGCGCATGCGCTGCTGCAGCTCGGCCTGCCGCTCGACAATGTCTCGGCGGCGGAAACCGCGGCGCGGCAGGTGGACCTTTCGAAACTCGATCGCGCCGTGCTGTCGGCGCATGCGGTGGGCGAGGCCGCTTCCAAGGTCGCCGTCTTCCCGACTGTGCGGCGCATTCTGGTCGAAAAGCAGCGCGCCTTCGCCAAAACGCCGCCGGGCGCCGTGCTCGACGGGCGCGACATCGGCACCGTCGTGTGCCCCGACGCCGACATCAAGCTTTACGTGACGGCAAGCGCCGAGGTGCGGGCGAGACGCCGGCTGGCGGAGATCGAGAGCATCGGCGGCAGCGCCGATTTCGTCACCATTCTGGCCGACATCGAGCGGCGCGACGAGCGCGACATGGGCCGCGCCGACTCGCCGCTCAAGCCGGCCGCCGACGCGCACTTGCTTGATACGTCCGAAATGGCTATAGAGGCCGCGTTCCTGGCGGCCATGGCGATCATCGACGACGTCCTGGCCAAGAGAAACAAGGCCTGAGCCGGGTTTTTCCTCGTGTTTCCGTTGCCGGAGGCGAAGAAGATACCCATATCGGGCACGAACCAGCCTGCCAGCATTCTTCATGCGCCGGACTTGCCGCTTTGAGCGGCCAAGGGCTCTTAGCCCGGAACGCCGGCAGGCTCACGCAACGCTAACCCACGGCGCCCGTCCCGCTCGATGTGCGGGGCACTTCAGGAGAAACAATGTCAGCTGCTAATCCGTCTCGCGACGATTTCGCGAGCATGCTCGAAGAATCATTCACCGCCGGCCATTCCGGCGAGGGCCAGGTTGTCCGGGGCACGATCACCGCGATCGAAAAGGACATGGCCATCATCGACGTCGGCCTCAAGGTCGAAGGCCGCGTGCCGCTGAAGGAATTCGGCGCCAAGGGCAAGGAGTCGTCCCTCAAGGTCGGCGACACCGTCGAAGTCTATGTCGAGCGCATCGAGAACGCGCTTGGCGAAGCCATGCTGTCGCGCGAGAAGGCGCGCCGCGAGGAGAGCTGGGTGCGCCTCGAGGAGAAGTTCACCAAGGGTGAGCGCGTCGAAGGCGTCATCTTCAACCAGGTCAAGGGCGGCTTCACCGTCGACCTCGACGGCGCCGTGGCGTTCCTGCCGCGCAGCCAGGTCGATATCCGTCCGATCCGCGACGTCTCGCCGCTGATGCACAACCCGCAGCCCTTCGAGATCCTCAAGATGGATCGCCGCCGCGGCAACATCGTGGTGTCGCGCCGCACCGTGCTCGAGGAGAGCCGCGCCGAACAGCGTTCGGAGATCGTGCAGAACCTCGAAGAGGGCCAGGTGGTCGAAGGCGTGGTCAAGAACATCACCGACTACGGTGCGTTCGTCGACCTCGGCGGCATCGACGGCCTGCTGCATGTCACCGACATGGCATGGCGCCGCGTCAACCATCCGACCGAGATCCTCAACATCGGCCAGACGGTCAAGGTGCAGATCATCCGCATCAACCAGGAAACCCACCGCATCTCGCTCGGCATGAAGCAACTCGAGAGCGATCCGTGGTCGGAGATCGGCACCAAGTTCCCGATCGGCAAGAAGATCAAGGGCACCGTCACCAACATCACCGACTACGGCGCGTTCGTCGAGCTGGAGCCGGGCATCGAGGGCCTCATCCACGTTTCGGAAATGTCGTGGACGAAGAAGAACGTGCACCCCGGCAAGATCCTGTCGACGACGCAGGAAGTCGACGTGGTGGTGCTCGAGGTCGATCCGGCCAAGCGCCGCATCTCGCTCGGCCTCAAGCAGACGCTCGAGAACCCGTGGGAGGCCTTCGCGCGCACCCATCCGGTCGGCAGCCAGGTCGAGGGCGAGGTCAAGAACAAGACCGAGTTCGGCCTGTTCATCGGCCTGGAAGGCGACGTGGACGGCATGGTCCACCTCTCCGACCTCGACTGGACCCGTCCGGGCGAGCAGGTGATCGAGGAGTACAATCGCGGCGACGTGGTCAAGGCGCAGGTGCTCGACGTCGACATCGAGAAGGAGCGCATCTCGCTCGGCATCAAGCAGCTGGCCCGTGACACGGTCGGTGAAGCGGCGACTTCGGGCGAACTGCGCAAGAACGCCGTCGTCACCTGCGAGGTCATCGGCGTCAAGGATGGCGGTCTGGAAGTGCGGCTGGTCGACAGCGGCATCGAGACCTTCATCAAGCGCTCCGACCTCAGCCGCGACCGTGACGAGCAGCGCCCCGAGCGCTTCACCGTCGGCCAGAAGGTCGACGCCCGCGTCATCGCCTTCGACAAGAAGACCCGCAAGCTGCAGGTCTCGATCAAGGCGCTGGAAATCGCCGAGGAGAAGGAAGCGGTCGCCCAGTACGGCTCGACCGACTCCGGCGCCTCGCTGGGCGATATCCTGGGCGCGGCGCTGAAGAAGCAGGGCAACTAAAGCATTCCAGGAAAACCGCGCAGCGGTTTTCCGTCCGGAATTGCTTGAGCCTCTTCGCCCAAGCCAAACAAGAACCCCGCCGGAGCGATCCGGCGGGGTTTTTTGTTTGGCCGCTCGACTGACCCGATATCAGAGCAATGCCAGGAAAAGTGTGAAACGGTTTTCCGTCCGGAATTGCGTCAAAACAAAGAGATACGGCGGTTCAGCGTTTCCATGAAACGATGAACAGCTCTAGGCCCTGCCGTAGAGCGGCACCAGCGTGCCGCTCATGGCCATATTGGTGGGCGAGGCGAGATAGGCGATCGCCTCGGCGGCGGCCTCCAGGCTCACCCATTTGGTGAAATCGGCGTCCGGCATGTCGGCACGGTTGGCCGGCGTATCGAGCGTCGAAGGCGCCACCGCGTTGACCAGTATGCCCTTGTGCTTCAGTTCCTCGGCCATCGCCACCGTCATCGCCGCGACCGCCGCCTTGCTGGCGGCATAGGCGACCATGCCCGAACCGCGCCGCGGATCGAGCCCGGCTCGCGCCGTGACGTTGACGATTCGCCCGGCCGTGCCCGAAGTCAGCATCGAGCGGATCGCGGCACGGCAACAGAGAAAGGTGGTGCGGGCGTTGGTGTCCATCATCTCGGCGAAGGAGGCCGATTCGATCTTCTCCACTGGCGCCATGGCAAAGCCGCCGGCCAGGTGAATCGATCCCCACAGGTCCGTCACCTGGTTGTAGAACGCCTCGACCTTGGTCGAA
This sequence comes from Mesorhizobium sp. M4B.F.Ca.ET.143.01.1.1, assembly GCF_004792275.1. Lineage (NCBI taxonomy): Bacteria > Pseudomonadati > Pseudomonadota > Alphaproteobacteria > Hyphomicrobiales > Phyllobacteriaceae > Mesorhizobium > Mesorhizobium sp. M4B.F.Ca.ET.143.01.1.1. The sequence continues at coordinate 97,434 of NZ_SRSR01000008.1, read as the reverse complement.
TCCGACAGGTCGACATTGTGCGCCAGCCTGACGCGATCATGGGCGGCGAACGGAAAGTGCGGCGGCGCCACGGCATGGGCGTTGGGGACATGGCAGACCGCGCCCTGCTCCAGGAGCTTGCCGACAACCGCGCCACCCAGCGCCCCCGTGCCGCCGGTCACCACCATATGCCTGCCGTCCAGTGTTTCCGTCATATTCGACTGCTCCGGTCCATTTCACGCTTGCGCCACGCCGGCGCCGAACCTCGCGCCTTTCGCGCCGTCACTCAACTGAAATTTCGTTGACGCTAATTCACCGTTTCAGTTCGCCGGCCAACCGTCGAGGATCGCATCCCAGAGCAGGCGTTTCTCGGTCGCCGGACGCTCGGCCTTGTGCGTCAGCTTGTGCAGCCAGAAACGATCATGGACCGCGCGATGCGCTGCCTCGTCGAGCGGCTCGAAGAGCAGCCATTGCAGCTCGTGCGGGCGGTCGGCGCCGACCTGCGGCCTGGCCAGGAACTCGCGCCGAAGCCGCCGATGCAGGAGAAGCGCAGCCTCGAAATGGTAGGGGAACATGAAGTAGTCATGGAGCCCGTCATGGGCCTTCCAGTAGTCGGCCAGGCCGCAAAGAACGGTCTCGACCAACGGGTGCCCCTTGCGGGCGTGAATGAACCAGGTCTCCACGAGCCGGGGATGGCGACCGGTCTCGCGCAGGATGTAGAAATCCTCGCGCTCGATCTCCGGCGGCACAGGCTGCCGCAGCAGGATCGTGGCATCGAGCCATGTCCCGCCATGCCGGGCAAGCAGATCCAATCGGATGAAGTTGGAAAAATGCTGGCTGTTCATCAGCCCACGCCGCCGCTTGTCCCAGATATGGCCGGGCAGGTCGACATGGTCCTCGACGGTCCTGTCGTCGAGGACGACGAGCTGGCGCTCGCCCCTGTGGCGGGCGACCGAGCGCAGGCATGCCTTGACAACCGGCGGTGCCGCCTCGACGCCTTGCGCCCAGTATTGCCAGATCGGACCAAGATCGCCAGGCGCGCCGGCGGAGCCCCACCGCGAATGATCGACCGCGATGTGCCGCACCCGATGCAGCCGCTTGCGGGACCAGGTCATGCACAGCTTGGCGGCGCGCTTGCGCAGCGGCCAGGGCAAGATGCGCGAGGACGCTGCCCGGCGCAGCGGCGCAAGATAGGAAAGCCTGAGCGGATCGCGGAACGGCACTGCCTCGCTGAAGAACGAGCCCGCCGGGCCATCGCCTGACATCACGGCGCTCAATCCACCGTGACTTCGATGACCCGTGGCTTGCCTGCCGCGCGGGCGCGCCTCAGCGCATCCGCCAGGCCGTCCGTGCCGGCAAGCCGCTCGGCGACGATGCCATAGGCGTCGGCCAGCTTGCAGAAATCCGGCGGCGCGGGAGACACGCCGACCGGCTCGACGCCGACGTCGAGCATCGAGGTCTCGATCTCGCGATAGCCGCGATTGTTCCAGACGACGAAGATGACAGGCGCATCGGCATCGAGCGCCGCGCCGAGTTCCGGCAGGGTGAACTGGAAGCCGCCGTCGCCGGTCAAGCAGACGATGGAGGCCTCGGGCACGGCGAGCGCCGCGCCGATCGCCGCCCCCGGCCCGTAGCCCAGCGCGCCGAAGCCGGTCGCGGCGTTGAACCAGCCGCCCGGCCGGTCATGGTCGTAATAGAGGTTGGCGGCATAGATCGGCTGCGTCGAGTCGCCGACGATGATCGCGCCGGGCAAGGTGTCGCGGATCGTCTCCACGGCGCGCATCTGGCTGGTCAGGGCCGGGCTCAGTTCGGCGAGCGCGGCCTTTCGCGCGGCGGCCGCTCGGGCATCGCCGTCCTTTGCGGCGACATGAGCGGTACCGAGCTCGCCCAGCAGGGCACGAAGAGCCTCGGCGCAGTCGGCCTGAATCCCAACCGTCACCGGGCGGCGCACGATCTGGTCGGCGCCGATGTCGATGCGGATCAGATTGGCGGGCAGGACAAAGCCGCCATCGCCATAGCCGTCATAGTCGGTCGGGCCGAACTCGGTGCCGGCGGCAATGACCAGGTCGGCGTCCGCCATCAGCGCGCGCACCGGCTTGAGGCTGGGGCTCGCCGGCACGCACAGCGCGTGGCCGTGCAGCAGGCCGCGTGCGTTGGTCGTCTCGACGACCGGGGCGCCTAGCCTCTCGGCCAGCAGCCGCAACGGCGCCTCGGCCCATTTGGCGCCGCCGCCGGCCAGGATCAGCGGACGGCTTGCGGCCTTGCAGAGTTCTGCTGCCTGCTCGATCGCCGCCGTATCGGGCGACGGCGGCGGCGCATTGCTGAGCGAGGCGACGATGCCATTGCCGGGCTTGACCATGACGTTGGTCGGGATCTCGATGTGGACCGGACCGGGACGCGATGACGAGAACAGCGCGAAAGCGCGCGCCAGCACGCCGGGAAGCTCCTCGGCCTCGGTGATCCGGTGCGAGAACAGCGCCACCTTCTCCATCATGCCGCGCTGGTCGGGCAGTTCGTGCAGGAAGCCGAGGCCCTTGCCAAGCGTGTCGGTGGCATTGACGCCCGAGATCACCAGCATCGGCACCGAATCGGCGCGCGCCTGGCCCATGGCGGTGATGGTGTTGGTCAGCCCCGGACCGGTGATGACGAAGGCGACGCCCGGCCGGCCGCTGGCGCGGGCATAGCCGTCGGCCATGAAGCCGGCGCCCTGCTCGTGGCGCGGCGTGACATGGCGGATCCGCGAACGTGCCAGGCCGCGATAGAGCTCGACGGTGTGGACCCCGGGAATGCCGAAGACCGTGTCGACGCCATGCGCCTCGAGCAGTGTGATGAGCGCTTCGCCGATGGTGGTCATTGTTCTCCTCTTTCTGGTGCAAGGCCGAGTTCGGCCTCGACAGCCCTGATGCCAATCGCCGCCAATTCGCCGGGCGCGAACATCTCGCCGGCCAGGCAGCCTTCGATCCAGAGCCCGTCTATGAGCGCGTTGATCGCGATGGCATGGTGACGCAGCTGGCTTGCGTCCGGTTTGCGCTGTTCTGCAGCGAGCACCTCGGCCACAACCGCTTCCACCTCGTTGCGAAAGCCAAGATAGCCCTCGCGGTGGGCATGGGCCAAGGTCGGATCCGCATTGGCGCGGCCGATGAACGTTGCCCAGAGCGAAAACACCCGCGCGTCGATGATCGGCGTGCTGAGGTTGGCGGTGACGAAAGCCGCAAGACGCCGGCGCGGCGAGGCACCTTCCATGACCAATGCTGCTTTGGCCTGCTCGGTCATGCGGCCGACCAGCGCCGCATATGCCGCCTGCAGCAATTCTTCCTTGCCGGGAAAATAATGCCGGATCAGCCCGGCGGTGACGCCGGCACGCAACGCGATGGTGCGCAAGGTGGCGCCCTGCAGGCCATATTCCGCCACGCTGTCCAGGGTCGCTTCGATCAAATCCTGCCGCCGCCGGTCCTCGCCTTCGCGACGGAACTTGCGGCGGGATGGCGCATTCATTGGCGCAGGATCGGCCGCGTCAGGCATGTCGGCCCGCCTTCGCAAGCGATGCAGAGCGCATCCGCCTCGAAGATCTCTACCGTGCAGCCGGCGGCTTCCATCGCGGCTTTGGTCTTGGGAAAGCCCGCAACGGCAATGACTTTGAGCGGGTTGGTCGGCAGCACGTTCAAGCTGAGGCCGTTGGAAGCGGCGAACTCTTCGGCGTCGCCTTCGACCAGCCGGATGCCTCGCGCCTTCAGCATCTGATAGAACGGGGCCGGCAAAAGCGGTGAATAGACCAGTGCGAGGTCGTCGGCCAGCGGGCTGATCACCGACATCAGATGCAGGCAAGCCTCTTCGCCCTGCCACAGCGGCAGATCAAAACCGTAGACGGAAATGCCAAGCGGCGTCAGCAGGTTTGAAACCTGCTGGATGCCTTCCTGGTTGGAGCGCACGCCGCGCCCGATCGCCAGCGTGCGGCTGTCCACCCATACGCAATCACCGCCTTCGACCTGGCCAGGTGCCTCGACGCGGCCCAGTATCGGAATGCCCAGTCTCCTGTAGGTTTCCTCATGCAACGAGGGCTCGCTGGCGCGCAATGACTTGCCCATGGACAGGATCAGCGCGCCGCGGTCGGTCATCAGCGACGGGTCGTGCGTGAACACCGAATCCGACAGGCCGTCGGCCTTGTCCTCTATCCATTCGATTTCGGCGCCGGAAGCCGCCACCAGTTCAGCAAGGACCGCGTGCTGCAAGGCCGCTTTCGCCGGGTTGAAGCCCGGGCCATAGTGCCAGGCAGCCCTGTTGGCGTCACGCATGGCGTTGGCCGCCGACCGCATCAGCACGCGCCGCAGCGGCGCCGCCATGGACTGTGATCCGAAAGCGCTCATCGATGCCCTTCTAAGATGAAAAAAACCGAGAAAATTTCATGAAAGGCTATTTATACACTTGCGCAACAAGGCCGCAAGTGCCGTAATGAGCGGGATTGACGGGCTCGCGCTGTTGGGTCCATGCTGAAGTCTGGAGCGGGACAGTGCAGCGTATGTTGATTAGCCGGATGGACGTTCGACGACCTGCCGTAGCCCCTGCAGAGGCCACCTGGTGAGCGCGGTGGAAGCTGCCGCAGTGCGATCCGGCGAGGCGCAGAGCGGCGCCGCCGAAGCCATCCATGTCGAAAAGCTGCACAAGAAATTCGGCCAGTTGCATGTGCTGAAGGGCGTGTCGCTGTCGGCGCGCGACGGCGAGGTGATCGCCATCATCGGCGGCTCGGGCTCGGGCAAGTCAACGCTCTTGCGCTGCATCAACTGCCTGGAGAACCCGACCAGCGGCATCATCCGCGTCAATGGCGAGGAGATCAAGCTGAAGGCCGACAGCCACGGCCACACGGTTCCCGCCGACCGCAAGCAGATCGAGCGCATCCGCTCCAGGCTGGGCATGGTGTTCCAGAACTTCAACCTGTGGAGCCACATGACGCTGATCGAGAACGTCATCGAGGTTCCGGTGCATGTGCTGGGCGTCAAGCGCGACGAGGCGATCGCCCAGGCCGAGAAGCTGCTCGCCCGCGTCGGGCTGGCCGAGAAGCGCGACGTCTATCCTGCCTATCTGTCGGGCGGCCAGCAGCAGCGCGCGGCGATCGCCCGGGCGCTGGCGATCAATCCGCGCGTCATGCTGTTCGACGAGCCGACCTCGGCGCTCGACCCGGAACTGGTCGGCGAGGTGCTGAAGGTGATCGGCGACCTGGCCCGCGAAGGCCGCACCATGGTGCTGGTCACCCACGAAATGAAGTTTGCCCGCGAGGTCGCGACGCATGTCGTCTATCTCTACAACGGGCTGGTCGAGGAGGAAGGACCGCCAGAACAGCTGTTCGGCGCGCCCAAATCCGAAAGGCTCAAGCAATTCCTCCGCAACGTCGGCTAGTGCTGGCGTGAAGCGGGGCGAAAACCGGGAACACAACAAAATGGGAGTCCTGAAATGAAAACTGTTCTGAGAGCATTTGCCGCGGCACTGCTTCTCGGCGTCGCCGCGATGGGCGTGGCCAAGGCCGATCCGGTCAAGATCGGCGTCGCCGCCGAGCCCTATCCGCCTTTCACCTCGCCGGATGCGTCGGGCAAATGGGTCGGCTGGGAGATCGATTTCATCGACGCCGTCTGCGCCGAGGAGAAACTTGATTGCGTGATCACGCCTGTCGCCTGGGACGGCATCATTCCGGCGCTGACCACCAAGAAGATCGACCTGATCGTCTCCTCGATGTCGATCACCGACGAACGCAAGAAGACGATCGACTTCTCGGACAAGTACTATAACACGCTGCCGGCGATCATCGGCCCGAAGGACAAGAAATTCGGCGCCACGCCGGACGACCTCAAGGGCAAGGTGATCGGCGTCCAAGTGTCGACCACACACGCGGTGTACGCTAAGAAGCACTTCACCGAGGCGCAGGAAATCAAGGAATACCAGACCCAGGACGAAGCCAACCAGGATCTCGCCGCCGGTCGCCTCGATGCGGTGCAGGCCGATTCGATCGCGCTTGTCGAATACCTCAAGTCGGACCAGGGCAAGGCCTGCTGCGACCTGAAGGGCATGGTGGCTCCGGACGACGAAGTGCTGGGGCCGGGCATCGGCGCCGGCGTGCGCAAGGAAGACACCGACCTGAAGGCAAAGATCAACGACGGCATCAAGGCGATCCGCGCCAACGGCAAGTATGACGAGATCACGAAGAAGTACTTCGATTTCGACATCTACGGCGGCCCTGCGCAGTCGAACTGACCGCTGATGAGCGAATGACCACGCGGCGCCTTTGCGCGCCGCGTGGGTTCGCCGCAACCTGTCCATGCAGGCTTTCCGCAGGTGTATCCACCGGGCGGTCCTGGCTCCAGCAATCCGGGGGCGAAGCTGATCGACGCATTTCTTCCGGCCTCGGCGGCCGGCATCATGGAACTCCTCTCACCCGTGCCGCCGGGCTGGGGCGGAACTCTGTTGGTCGGGCTGCTGCATTCGATCGAGATCGCGGTCGGCGCCACCTGCCTCGGGCTTCTGATCGGCACCGGCGGCGCCTATGGCAAGCTCTATGGCGGGCCGGTGGTACGCGACCTGCTCGCCGTCTATACGACGGTGGTGCGCGCCGTGCCGGAACTGGTGCTGATCCTGCTGCTCTATTATGCCGGCACAGACCTGATCAACCAGGTGCTGACGGCGATGGGCTATCAGCGCGTCGACATCAGCGGCCTTGCGGCCGGCATTTTCGTGCTCGGCTTCGTGCAGGGCGCCTATTCGACCGAGGTCATCCGCGGCGCCATCCTGTCCATTCCGCAAGGGCAGATCGAAGCCGCCCGCGCATATGGCATGCCGCCAAGCCTGCTTTTGCGACGCATAACGCTGCCGGCGATGCTGCCGTTCGCCATTCCCGGCCTTGCCAATCTGTGGCTGATCGCCACCAAGGACACGGCGCTGCTGGCAGTCGTCGGCTTCTTCGAGCTGACGCTCGCAACGCGGCAGGCCGCGGGCGTCACCAAGGCCTATCTCACCTTCTATGTCGCGGCGGGCGCTCTCTACCTTACGCTGTCGCTGTTCTCCAACTTGATCATCGGCCGCGTCGAGGCGTGGGCGCGGCGCGGCATGCCTTCGGTCAAGGAGGCGCGCTGATGGCCAACGAAGCCGTCGTCATCAACGCCGTGGCGCGCGCCTCGCTGTGGCTGCAGCCGCATCGCGTTGTGCTGATCCTGATCGCGCTGGGCCTGGTCCTCGGCGCCGCCTTCTTCATGCGCTGGGACTGGCTGCCGCAATATTGGGAAATGGGTCTCGTCGGCATCTGGCGGGCGCTGTGGATCCTGGGCGTCACCTGCACGCTGGGCTTCCTGCTGGCGGTGCCGCTCGGCCTGGCGCAGGCCGGCGGCCCGTTCTGGTTCGCCATGCCGGCCAAGGTCTTCTGCACCATCATCCGGGGCACGCCACTGCTGCTGCAGCTCTGGCTGCTCTACTACGGCCTCGGTTCGCTGTTTCCGCAATATCCATGGATTCGCGACTCCTGGATGTGGCCCTATCTCAGGCAGGCATGGCCCTATGGCGTGTTGGCGCTGACCTTGTCCTTCGCCGGCTATGAGGGCGAGGTCATGCGCGGCGCCTTCGCCGGCGTGCCGAAGGGGCAACTGGAAGCGGCACGCGCCTTCGGCATGAGCCGCTGGAAGATCTTCCGCCGCATCTGGCTGCCGCAGGCCTTTTACAGGGCGCTGCCGACGCTGACCGGCGAAACGGTGCTGCAGTTGAAATCGACGCCGCTGGTGGCGACGATCAGCGTCATCGACATCTTCGCCGTCTCGTCCAAGGTGCGGCAGGATACCTACCTCACCTATGAACCCTTGCTGCTGCTGGCGTTGATCTATATGGCCATCACCGGCATTCTCGTCTTCGCCTTCAGCCGGATCGAGGCGCGGATTCCGGTCAAGATCGGGTAGGAATTAGTGGGTAGTCATTAGGGAGTAGGACGCAGGCGCTCGCTTCCACTACTCACTAATCCCTACTCGCTACTCACTAAAGGCACTGCAATGCAACTCAGTCTCGACCAGGCAACAGGACTGTGCCGGATGGCGGCGCTCGGCGCCGGCGCCAATGAGGAAAACGCACAGTCGCTCGCCGCCTCGATCGTCGCGGCCGAGGCGGAAGGGCTTGTCGCGGTCGGACTGTCGCATTTCATCGATTATCTCGAAGCGATCGAAGCCGGTCGTATCGACGGCAATGCCGATCCGGTCATCACCAGGCCGGCGCTCGCGGTCTATCTTTCCGACGCGCGCGGCGGCCTCGCCCATACCGGCTTCGACCGCACGGTCGAGGATCTCGCCAAGGCGGCAAAACTGTTCGGCGTCGCCATCTTCTCGCAGAAGAACGCTTACACCTGCGGCGCGCTCGGCTATTTCACCGGGCGGCTGGCGGCACAGGGGCTGGTGTCTTTCGCCGCCACCAACGGGCCGGCGGTGCTGGCCGGCTCCGGCTCGGTGAAACCGGTCTACTGCACCAATCCGATGTCGTTTGCCGCTCCGTCCGCCGACGGATCGCCGCTCGTCATCGACCAGTCGTCAAGCGCCACCGCCTTCGTCAACATCCGCAAGGCGGCCGAGGAGGGCAGGAAAATCCCCGAAGGCTGGGCGCTGGACGCCACCGGCAACCCGACCACAGACCCGGCGGCCGCCATGAAAGGCGCCATGCTTGCCTTCGGCGGCCAGCGCGGCGCCAACATCGCGCTGATGGTCGAAGTCCTGGCGGCGGGCCTTTCCGGCGCCAACTGGTCGCTTGACGCGCCCTGGTTCACCGGCGGCCCGGACAGCCCGGGAACGGGCTTGTTCGTGCTCGCCGTCGAGCCCAAGCTGCTCGACCCCGATTTCGAGCAGCGCATGCGTGACCAGCTCGACCGCCTGCGCCGCCGCTATGGCGTGCATGTGCCGGGCCGCGCCCGGGCGGAGGCGGCGGAGAAGGCCGTGGCGCGCGGCATCAACGCGCCCAAGGCGGTGATCCAGCGCATCTCCGAATTCGCCGAGCGCTATTCGGCTTGAGCAAGTCATCAAACGGCCTAGGCCTGCCGGCGATAGGCACCCTTGCAGCGGCTTCGGTCTGTGCCTAACATAAGCACAGACAGAAAAGACTGTTTCCATGAATACCCGCTTTGGCGTTGCCGTCCATATTTTGACGTTCCTTGAGAGCCAGGCCGGCGCGCCGGCTACGTCGGAATTGATCGCGTCCAGCGTCAACACCAACCCAACCCTGATCCGTCGGCTTCTGTCGCAGTTGGCCAAGGCGGGACTGACAACATCGCAGATGGGGTCCGGCGGCGGGGCACTGCTTGCCCGACCGGCGAGTTCCATCACACTTCTCGATGTCTGGCGCGCAATGGATGCGGCGCAGGAAGTGTTTGCCATGCATGAGGCGCCGAACCCGATGTGTCCTGTCGGCAGAAACATCAAAAGGACGCTCGGACTAAGAATCGCGAGGGTCCGCTCGGCAATCGATGCCGAACTGGCCAAAACCACGATCGCCGCGATGGCCAGCGATGTTTCCCTGAACGCAGAAGAGCGCCTCACAGCGCTGCCCTGACCCGGCCGTCACACTGAGAAATCGGCTTGACGCCAATATGTATCCATATTAGTCACATAAATGTGCAACTAAATTGGATACATATATGACTCCCTTAGCTCGCCGACACATGGCCGCCCTGGCGCTCGGCATCACCGCCCTTGCCACGCTTTCGGCCGTCATACCCGCAAACATCGCCCTTGCTCAAACGGAGACCGCTATGTCGATTCAGAAGAAGCAGGTCGTGGACCTGCTCAAAGCCATTGAAACCGCGGCCGCCGAGCCGGTCGGCGTGATCAATCCCGACAAGTACATCCAGCACAATCTCGGCGCGGCCGACGGCCTTGTTGGCTTCGGCGCCCTGCTTGCGGCGCTGCCTCCGGGCTCGGCGAAAGTGAACACGGTACGTGTGTTCCAGGACGGCGATCTGGTCTTTGCCCACACCGCGTACGACTTTTTCGGTCCGAAGATCGGCTTCGACATCTTCCGCTTCGAGAACGGCAGGATCGTCGAGCATTGGGACAATTTGCAGGAGACCGCCGGTCCCAATCCGAGCGGCCGTACGATGATCGACGGTCCGACCGAATTGAAGGATCTCGACAAAACCGAAGCCAACAAGGCGCTCGTCAGCGCATTCGCCTATGACATTCTTGTCAATGGCCGCATGGACAGGCTTGCCGGCTATTTCGATGGCAACGGCGAAAGCTACCGCCAACATAATCCGCAGATCGCCGACGGCCTTTCGGGGCTTGCCGCGGGGTTCGCGGCCTTGGCGAAAGCCGGAATTGCAATCAAATACGATCGCATCCACAAGGTGCTTGGAGAAGGCAATTTCGTCCTGGTCGTGAGCGAAGGCTCTCTCGGCGGGAAGCCGACTTCCTACTACGACCTGTTCCGCGTCGAGAATGGCAAGATCGCTGAGCATTGGGACACGATCGAGGCGATCCCGCCGAAGGCTGAATGGAAGAATGGCAACGGCAAATTCTGAGATCGCCTGGCAGTTGAACCTTTTTGCCCGACGCCACGACCGATGCATGCCGGGGTGGGTGCCCGGCCGGTGGCATACAGTCGAATGTGTCCAGGGCTGAGGCGGGGCGTGTTTGCTTCACGCCAAACTTGATGCCGTCTCAGGTCAGGCCGTCTCGTCAGACCCTGTTTCGGCGCGTTCGTCACCCGGAAAACCCCGCTTCGGCGGGGTTTTCTGCGTTTCGGGCCTGACGCTTCTTCGTCATTCGCGGCGGCAACGGTCAATCGGTCGACGCGCGCATCGGCAGGGCGTTCTGACGAGGGCCGAAACAAGCTCGTGATTGGCTCCGCCTGGCCTTTGCCTTTGGCGCGAAACCGACTATGAAACGGCTTCAGCCAGCCCCAGTATCTGGGCCCATCGGGAAAGCGCGCCGGAGCCAGCCATGACCGAAATCCTGCAGATCCCAAAGCTCGTCGTCGTCTTCGGCGGCTCCGGCTTTGTCGGCCGTCATGTCGTGCGGGCGCTGGCCAAGCGCGGCTATCGCATCCGGGTGGCGTGCCGCCGTCCCGACCTGGCCGGCCATCTGCAGCCGCTCGGCAATGTCGGGCAGATCCAGCCGGTGCAGGCCAATGTGCGGGTGCGCTGGTCGATCGACCGCGCCGTGCAGGACGCCGACCATGTCGTCAACCTGGTCGCCATACTGCATGAGAGCGGACGGCAGAAATTCGGCGCCGTCCACGAATTCGGCGCCCGCGCCGTGGCCGAGGCCGCGCGCTCGGTCGGGGCCGGCCTCACCCATATCTCGGCGCTGGGCGCCGACCTCAATTCGGCATCCGTCTACGCGCGCACCAAGGCGCTCGGCGAGAAGGCGGTACTGGAGACGATCAGCGACGCCGTGATCTTCCGGCCCTCGATCAATTTCGGCCCGGAGGACAGCTTCTTCAACCGCTTCGCCAACATGGCGCGCTACTCGCCGGTGCTGCCGCTGCTCGGCGGTGGCCAGACCAAGTTCCAGCCGGTCTATGTCGGCGATGTCGCCGAAGCCATCGCGCGCTCCGTTGACGGCAAGGTCGAGGGCGGCCGCGTCTATGAACTCGGCGGGCCGCAGGTGCTCACCTTCAAGCAGTGCATGGAAGAACTGCTCACCGTGATCGACCGCAGGCGGATCCTGGCGCCGGTGCCGTGGTGGGTGGCGAACCTGCAAGCCTCGATCCTCGGCCTGCTGCCCAACCCGCTGCTGACCAAGGACCAGGTGCTGCAGCTTCGCGAGCACAACATCGTGTCCGACCAGGCCGCCAGGGAAAACAGGACGCTTGCGGGCCTTGCCATCCAGCCGCAGTCGATCGGAACCATATTGCCGAGCTATCTCTGGCGCTTCCGCGCCGCCGGCCAGTTCCAGCGCAAACCCGCGGCCTGACCACAAGTCCAGACGGCTACGAGCCTCGCGCGGTGACCTGCATCGGCAGGCCGCCCTGCGGCTGCGTCGTCAGCTTCTGCACCGGCCATGGCCTGGTTTCGGCGGTGCTGTCGAAACGGAAGCGCGACAACAGGATGGCGAGCGCGATGATCGCTTCCTGCATGGCGAAGCTGGCGCCGATGCAGACGCGCGGGCCGGCGCCGAACGGCAGATACTGGAAGCGGTCGATCCGGTCGCGGTTTCCGGGATGGAAGCGCTCCGGCATGAAGGCGTCCGGCCTGTCCCACAGCTTGCGGTGCCGATGGACGACCCAGGGCATCACCAGCACGGCGGCGTATTTGGGTATGTGCAGGTCGTTCCAGGTCTCCGGTTCGATCGGCTCGCGATTGATCGACGGCGCCGGTGGATAGAGCCTGAGCGCCTCCTCGAAGGCGGCGCGGGTGAGCGGCATGGCGTCCAGCCATTTCGTCGGATCGGGCTCGCGCGCCAGCACGTCGTCGATTTCGCGCTCGATCTTGTCGCGCTCCCAGGGCGCCTCGGCCAGGCAATAGAGCGTCCAGCCGAGCGCGCGGGCCGTCGTCTCGTGGCCGGCGCCGATGAAGGTGATGATGTTGTCCTCGACTTCGGCGCGGGTCAGCCCGTCCGGCCCCTCGGCCCTGAGCAGAAGCGTCAGGAAATCCTGCGGCGCATGGTCGGGGTCGCGCTTCAATCGCTCCTCTCGCATCCTGACGGTGCCGGTGACGATGTCGCGGAAGTAGGCCATGGTCCTGCGGCCGCGGATCCGGGTGAGGCGCGGCAGCCATAGCGGAGCGCGCAAGAGGTCGAGCGGATCGACGCGGCCCATGGTCTCGAACAGGCGGTCGATCTCCTTGGCGAAGCTGCCGGGCTCGCCGGCGATCTCGCCGGAAAACAGCGTCTCGGCGAGGATGTCGAAGGTCAGCAGCGTCATGTCATGGGCGACGTCGGTGGTGCCGCCCGCCTCGTAGCGGGCGACGAACTCCAGCGTGCGCTTCAGCATCGGCTGGGCGAAGCCGAAAATGTGACGCGGCGTGAACACCGGCGCCATCGCCTTGCGCGAGCGCTTCCACACTTCGCCCTCGGCGGTGAGCAGGCCGTCGCGCAGGATCGGGCGCAGGATCATCTGGCGCACCGTCGCCATCTTGTAGTTGCGGGCATTGTCGACCAGCACATGGCGGATGAGGCCGGGGTCGTTGGCGATGACCAGCGGCCCGCCGACGCCGTTCACCGAGATCCAGGGTTCGTTGTAGGTCGGCTCGCCCCACAGTTCGAGCGGATTGCGGTAGACGATGCGCATCATCTGCAGCGTCGAGGGCGGCGAGGTGCGCGGCTTCGGCGCCGGCGGCACGAAGGGGGCGGGCTGGGTGTCCATCGGCTTGCTCCGCTTGTCGCCTCGAATGTAGTGCCTGCCCCGCCCGGCGTCCATGCGGCCGAAGGGCCAGCCGTGATCGCCCTCGCCTCGGCAATGTCCGCTCTCCGGAATGTGACCGTCCGCTCGCCACGGCTTCTTGCCGCCCGCGGCCGCATGCCTTAGGGGGCAGTCACCGACAGATACCTGGCCGCAGGAGCCCGCCTTGAAACACCGGTTGAACATCATCATCGGCAGCACGCGACCAGGCCGGGCCGGGCCGGTCTTCGCCCATTGGCTGGACGGCTTCGCGCGCGAGCATGGCAAGTTCGAGCCGGTGCTGACCGACATCGCCGCATTCGACCTGCCGATACTGGATGAGCCGCACCACCCGAGGCTTGCCAAATACGAGAAGGACCACACCAAGGCATGGTCGAAGGCGATCGATGCCGCCGACGCTTTTGTCTTCGTGGCGCCGGAGTACAACTATTTCGTTGCGCCGGCGATCGTGAATGCGGTCGACTATCTCTCGCGCGAGTGGAAGTACAAGCCCGCCGCCATCTTCAGCTATGGCGGCGTCTCCGGCGGCCTGCGCGCGTCGCAAGCCGTCAAGCCGCTGCTGACATCGGTGGGCGTAATGCCGATCCCCGAGGGCGTTGCCCTGCCGCTCTACCAGAAGCTGCTCGAGAGCGACGGCTCTTTCCGGCCGAGCGAGCAGGTGCAGGCCGGCGCCAAGGCCATGCTGGACGAGCTGTTGCGCTGGAGCGAGGCGCTGAAGCCGCTGCGCGCCGGCTAAGGCTCATTCAAGGCCGAACTACCCGGCTTGTTCGCGCCATAAAGAGATGAAATGCTCCGGCAGATAACCGGCCGGGGCGGTTTGGACTTTGCGTTTTCTTCTTGCGCTATTGCTGATCCTTTGGACGAGCGCCGCCGCCCTGGCGGAGCGGCGCGTGGCGCTGGTCATCGCCGATGACGACTACCGGCTGATCCGGCCGCTCGCCAACCCCGTCAATGACGGCGAGGCGATGGAAGGCGCGCTGAAGAAGCTCGGCTTCGAGGTGGTGCTCGAGACCAACCGGGACCTGCGCCGCACGCGCCGCGCGCTCGACGATTTCCGCGAGGACGCCAGGGGCGCCGACGTGGCGCTGGTCTATTTCTCCGGCCATGGCGTCGAGATCTCCGGCGACAACCGCCTGCTGCCCGTCGATGCCGATGCCTCCTCGCTCGACGCGCTGGAGAAGACCAGCCTGCCGCTGGAGGAGGTGCGCGAAGCGGTCGCCGCCACGGCCAAGGTCGGGCTGATCGTGCTCGACGCCTGCCGCAGCGATCCCTTCGCAGGCGCGGGCAGCGAGGGCCGTGGCGCGACGTCGCTGGCCAAGGACGCAGCCGACAAGGTCCGGCCGGGCCTCGGCCGCGTCGGCCGGGCGGAGAACATCCTGTTCGCCTTTGCCGCCGCCCCCGGCGAGACGGCCGCCGACGGAACCGGCCAGAATTCGCCCTTCACCGCGGCGCTGACGAAATACCTCGGCACCGACGGGCTCGAAATCCGCTCGGTGCTGACGCTCGTGCAACAGGAGGTCTACGACCTCAGCCGCGGCAAGCAGCTTCCCTATGTCGAAAGCGGCCTGCCGCAGCTGTTCTTCGCCGCCTCGACCAAGGAGCAGTTGCCGGAGCGCGAGCGGCTGCTGCTGGCCATGGCCGACGTGACGCCGCAGATGCGCGGCGAGGTCGAGCAGATCGCCAGCGACGCCGACATGCCGCTGGCGCCGCTCTATGGCGCGCTGATCAGCACCGACACCAGCCACCTTTCCGCCGAAAGCCTGAACGCCAGGCTGCGCGAGGCGGCGGATGCCTTCGTCAAGGTGCGCGGCGAGATGAAGACGCTCGCCTCGGACGACCCGCAGGTGACGGCGCTGCGCCGGCAGGCCGAGGAGCAGCTCTCGCTCGGCGCGTTCGACGCGGCGCGTGAAAAACTCGCGGCGGCGGCCGAGATCGACAGCACCTCGCGCAAGGCGCTGAAAGCCAATTTCGTCAGCCGCACGCTGTCTGAAGCCGCAACGCGCTATCTGTCGGCGGGCGCGGCGCGCGCCGACCTCGACTACACCGCGGCGATCAGGGACTACGAGGAGGTGCTGTCGCTTTTTGGCGAGGCCGGGCAGTCGGCGCTCAAGCTCGACGATGCCGACCGCCAGATCCGCACGCTGGACGAGCTCGGCAAGCTCTACATCACTGTCGGCAACACCGCCGCCGCGGGTCGCGCCTACGAGGCGCTGCTGGCCAATCTCGAGCAGCGCGTGCGCCAGGAGACCGACCCCAGCGTGCGGCGCGACCTCGCCGTCAGCCACACCAAGCTCGGCAATGTCAGGATGACGCAGGGCGACCTGCCGGGCGCGCTGGAGAACTACCAGACGGCGCGAACGATGCTCTCCGAGCTGACCGCGGCCGATCCCGGCCGGCTGGAATGGTTCGGCGACCTTGCCATGAACGACGACAAGATCGGCAATGTGCTGGTGACGCAGGGCAATCTGGCCGGCGCCGCGCAAGCCTACCAGGAAAGCCTGTCGATCAAGAAGGAACTGGCCGGCCATGAGCCGGAGCGTGATGATCTGCAGCGCGAACTGACGATCTCCTATGACGAAATCGCCGGCCTTGCCCGTAGCGCCGGCCGGCTGGACGATGCGCAGACGTCCTATGAGGAAAGCCTGCGGATCCGGCTGGCGCTGGCCGCGAAGCAGCCGGACGACGCCGAGCGGCAGCGCGACGTCTCGGTCAGCCATGACACGATCGGCGACTTGAAGCGCGAGCGCGACGATGCCGCAGGCGCGCTCGCCGCCTACCGGGACAGCCTGGCGATCGTCGAGCGGCTGGCAAGCCGCGACCCCGACAACACCGAGCTGCAACGCGACCTGTCGGTCGGCAACACCAAGGTCGGCAATGCGCTGAAGGACCAGGAGAACTGGCCGGCGGCGCTTTCTGCCTACCGGCAGGCGCTGGCCCAGGCCCAGGCGCTGGGCGACAGCGATTCGGACAACACGGAGTGGCAGCGCGACCTCTCGGTCAGCCTGGAAAAGGTCGCCGGCGTGCTCGCCATCCAGGGCGACCGCAAGGGCGCGCTGAAACTCTATCTCGACAGTTTCACCATCGTCGACAGGCTGGCCAGGCTCGATCCGGCCAATTCCGACTGGCAGCGCGACCTGTCGATAACGCTGTCCGAGATCGGCATGCTGAAGGCCAAGCAGCGCGACATCAAGGGCGCGCGCAAGGCCTTCGAGGACAGCCTGGATATCCGCCAGCAGCTTGCCCAATCCGACCCCGAAAACGCCACCTGGCAGCGCGACCTGGTGGTCGCGATGATCGATTATTCCCAGGTCGCGAGGAACCCGAAGGCCGTGCTTTCCGAGGCGCTCGAGCGGACGCTGGAGCTCGACCGCAGCGGCCGGCTGGCGCCGCGATACAAGTTCATGATCAAGTTTCTCCAGGATCGGCTGGCCAGGACAAAATAGCCTGCGGCGGGGCTAGCTCCGGACAGCCGGCTTTCCCGCCCGGAAATGCCGGCAAACCTTGGAAAAACCGGCATTTGCGCCTATATCTAGGACATCAAAACGGCGCGATTCGGAGCCAGTTTCCAGCGCTGGACCAGCAGCCATCAATCAGACAGGTTTTCATGAGCGATCAGACTGAAAGCGCCAATGGCGCGGAAGCCGAGTACGGCGCCGATTCCATCAAGGTTTTGAAGGGGTTGGATGCCGTCCGCAAGCGGCCGGGCATGTATATTGGCGACACCGACGATGGCTCGGGCCTGCATCACATGGTCTATGAGGTGGTTGACAACGCCATCGACGAGGCGCTGGCCGGCCATGCCGACCTGGTCTCAGTGACGCTCAACCCCGACGGTTCGGTGACCGTCATCGACAATGGCCGCGGCATTCCGACCGACATCCACCCCAGCGAAGGCGTCTCGGCAGCCGAAGTGATCATGACGCAGCTGCATGCCGGCGGCAAATTCGACCAGAATTCCTACAAGGTGTCGGGCGGCCTGCACGGCGTCGGCGTCTCGGTGGTCAACGCGCTCTCGGCCTGGCTGAAGCTCAAGATCCGCCGCAATGGCGAGATCTTCGAGATGGGCTTCACCCACGGCAATGCCGACGCGCCGCTGAAGGTCACCGGCAGCTACGCGCAGGACAAGCAGCCGGGCACCTATGAGGGCCGCAGCGGCAGCGAGATCACCTTCTTCCCGTCGGCCGAGACCTTCACCATGGTCGAGTTCGACTATGGCACGCTGGAACACCGGCTGCGCGAGCTCGCCTTCCTCAATTCCGGCGTGCGCATCGTGCTGACCGACGCCCGCCATGCCGACCTCGTCCGCCACGAGCTGCACTATGACGGAGGCCTCGAAGAGTTCGTCAAATATCTCGACCGGGTCAAGAAGCCGCTGATCCAGACGCCGATCGCGATCCGCGCCGAGCGCGACGGCATCACCGTCGAGGTGGCGATGTGGTGGAACGACAGCTACCACGAGAATGTGCTGGCCTTCACCAACAACATCCCGCAGCGCGACGGCGGCACCCATCTGGCCGGCTTCCGCGCCGCGCTGACCCGGCAGATCACCGGCTATGGCGAGTCCTCCGGCCAGACCAAGAAGGAAAAGGTTTCGCTCACCGGCGACGACTGCCGCGAGGGCCTGACCGCCGTTCTCTCGGTCAAGGTTCCGGATCCGAAATTCTCCTCGCAGACCAAGGACAAGCTGGTCTCCTCCGAAGTCCGTCCGGTCGTCGAAAGCCTGGTCAATGAGGCGCTCGGCACATGGCTCGAAGAGCATCCGAGCGAAGGCAAGGTGGTGGTCGAGAAGGTGATCCAGGCGGCGGCTGCCCGCGAGGCGGCGCGCAAGGCACGCGACATCACCCGCAAGAGCACGCTTGGCGTCACCTCGCTGCCCGGCAAGCTTGCCGACTGCCAGGAACGCGATCCGGCGAAGTCCGAGATCTTCATCGTCGAGGGCGACTCGGCCGGCGGCTCGGCCAAGGGCGGCCGCTCGCGCCAGAACCAGGCGATCCTGCCGCTGCGCGGCAAGATCCTCAACGTCGAGCGCGCGCGCTTCGACCGCATGCTCTCGTCCGACATGATCGGAACGCTGATCACCGCGCTCGGCACCTCGATCGGCAAGGACGAGTTCAACGCCGACAAGCTGCGCTACCACAAGATCATCCTGATGACCGACGCCGACGTCGACGGCGCCCACATCCGCACGTTGCTGCTCACCTTCTTCTTCCGTCAAATGCCGGAGCTGATCGAGCGCGGCCATCTCTACATCGCCCAGCCGCCGCTCTACAAAGTGACGCGGGGAAAGAGCTCGCAATACCTCAAGGACGAAAGCGCCTATGAGGAATATCTGATCGATTCCGGGCTGGAGGAAGCCTCGCTGACGCTGGGTTCGGGCGAGGTGCGGACCGGCCAGGACCTGCACAGCGCCATCGACGATGCGCTGGCGGTACGCCAGCTGATCAACGGCCTGCACACGCGCTACAACCGCAGCGTGGTCGAGCAGGCGGCGATCGCCGGGGCGCTCAACGCCGATGTGCTTGCCGATCTCGGCCGCGCCAACGCCATGGCCGAGCGCGTCGCCAAGCGCCTCGACCTGATCGCCGAGGACACCGAGCGCGGCTGGACCGGCCGGCTGTCGACTTCCAATGACGGCGTCGGCGGCTATGTGTTCGAGCGCACGGTGCGCGGCGTCAAGGAATTCGTGCAGCTCGACGCCGGGCTGATCAATTCGGCCGATGCGCGCCAGCTCGACCGCTATGCCTCGCGTCTTACCGAGGTCTACAGCGAGCCGCCGGTGCTGCGCCGCAAGGAGGTCTCCGAGACCATTGCCGGGCCGCTGGCGCTGCTCAACGCAGTGTTCGCGACCGGCCGCAAGGGCCTGACCATGCAGCGCTACAAGGGCCTGGGCGAGATGAACGCCGAACAGCTGTGGGAAACCACGCTGGACCCGAACGTCCGCTCGCTTCTGCAGGTCAAGGTCACCGACGCCACCGACGCCGACTCGCTGTTCTCGCGACTGATGGGCGACGAGGTGGAACCGAGGCGCGAGTTCATCCAGGACAATGCGCTGTCGGTCGCCAATCTGGACATCTGAAGCCGGCTTACCTTTGTGCCTCGGCGAAGCAAATTGCTCGCCGAGGTGCCGACTTAGCTAACGGGTCGACTTTTCGATTGCGGTCAAGGTGGAGAGTCGGCCGGCCGGTTTACCAGCCCTATCCTGCATCGACGCCGAACATCTCCCTCGCCTGCTCGGCCGTATAGTAGCCGAGCCTGACATCCTCGGCGACCAGCTTCGGGTCACGCTCGCCCGGATCGCCATAGCCGCCGCCTCCCGGCGTGCCGACGCGCACGCGATCGCCGGCCTTGAGGGAAATGTCCTGCTCCTTGGACAGATGCGGCGGCACATGCGCCTCGCCGCCGCGGAACACGGTCACCGTGTTGGGCGCGCCGTCCTTGCCGCCGAGCGCGCCTTGCGGGCCGAAGCGGCCATGGTCCATGACGAAGGAGGCGCGGGCATCGCCGCGCAGGATCTCGACCTCGTAGGCCAGACCGAAGCCGCCACGCTGCTTGCCGGCGCCGCCCGAACCTTCGCGCAGCGCATAGTGGCGGTAAAGCACCGGAAAAGCCTGCTCCATGATCTCGACCGGCGGCGATTTGGAGATGCCGATCGTCGAGCAGCCATTGGTCAGGCCGTCATGGCCGGCATTGCCGCCATAGCCGCCGCCGGAGATCTGGTACATGACATAGTCGCGACCGCGCGCCGGATCGTTGCCGCCGAGCGCGAAATTGCCGCTGGAGCCGGCTGGAGCCGCCGTCACCTTGTCCGGAAGCGCCTGCACCATGGCCGCGAACACCGCCTCTGCGATGCGCTGTGAGACCTCCGCAGCGCAGCCCGAAACCGGACGCGGATAGCGGGCGTCGAGGAAGGTCCCTTCCGGCCGCCTGACGTCGAGCGGCTCGAAGGCGCCGGCGCTGATCGGCACATCCGGGAAGATATGGCGCATGGCGAGATAGACCGACGACAGCGTCGTCGCCAGCACGCTGTTCATCGGTCCGGCGCAGGGTTTCGAGGAGCCGGCGAAATCGAAGGTCAGCGTGTCGCCCTTTTTCTCGACGGCGAGCGCAATCGTCAGCGGCTCGTTCACCACGCCGTCGGAATCGACGAAGGCCTTGGAGCGGTAGACGCCGTCCGGAATGGCGGCGATGTTGGCGCGCATCTGGTCGGCGGCGCGGCGGCGCAGCTCGGCGATCGCCTCTACAACCGTTTCATCACCGTAACGATCCAGGATTCCGTTGAGCCTATCCTGCCCGATCAGCAGTGCCGCGGCCTGGGCGCGGATGTCGCCGATGCGCTGGTCTGCGACGCGGATGTTGGAGCAGATGATGGCGTAGATCTCCGGGTCGAGCACGCCCTTCTTGAACAGTTTCACCGGCGGCAGCCGCAACCCCTCCTGCTCGACGGCGGTGGCCGAAGCGGAAAAGCCGCCCGGCACCGAGCCGCCAATATCCGGCCAGTGGCCGGTGTTGGACAGCCAGCAGAAGATCTTGTCGCCGCGGTAGACCGGCATGACGAAGCGCACGTCCATCAGATGGGTGCCGCCGAGATAGGGATCGTTGACGATGTAGATGTCGCCCGGTTCGGGCGCCAGGCAGCGGCCGTCGGCGATCATCTCGATCACGGTTTTCGTCGAATACTGCATGACGCCGACGAACACCGGCAGGCCCTGGCTGCCCTGCGCGATCAGCGAACCGTCAACCGCCGAATAGATGCCGTCGGAGCGGTCGTTGGCCTCGGCGATGACGGGCGAGAAGGCGGCGCGGGAAAACGTCAAATCCATCTCGTCGCAGACCTGCTGCAGTGCGGCCTGCAGGACCGAAAGCGTGATGGTGTCGAGCTTTGCCATATCAAGCCTCGCCGATGTCGATGATGATGTTGCCGTCGGCATCCGAACGTGCGCGGTCGCCGGGCTCCAGCACCGTCGTGGCGTCCATCTGTTCGAGGATCGCCGGCCCTTCGATGACGGCGTCGAGCGGCAGTTTTTCGCGGGCGTAGACCGGCGTGTCGTGCCAGGTGCCGTGATACCAGACCGGCCGGGTCTCGCGCCGGGCTTCCTCGAGCGTCGCCGCGCGCCCCGCCGGGTCGATCAGCCGCGACAGATCGATCGCCGGGCGCACGCCGGTGACCGAGGTGTTGAGGTTGACGAGGTTGGCGCGGATCTCCGGCAACTCGACCTTGAAGCGGGCGAAATAGGCTTTTTCGAACAGAAGCTGCAGCGTGGCGCGGGTCACGGTAGACGACGGCAGCGGCACGTTGATGATGTGCGTCTGGCCAACGAACTGCATGTCGGCTGAGTGGGTGACGCGGATCGTGTCCGGCTTCACCGCTTCCTTGGCAATCAGTTCCTCGCCTTCGGTCCGGTGCCGTTCCAACACCTCGTGAAGCAAGGCTTCATCGAGCAGCGCCACCGGCTGGTTGATCGTGTTGACGAAGTCATGCCGGAGATCGGCGACGACGCAGCCGAGCGCGTTGGTGATGCCTGGCCGCGCCGGAACCAGCACCTTTGGCAGGCCAAGCTCGCGGGCGAGTGCCGTCGCGTGCAGTGGCCCGGCGCCGCCGAAGGCGAACAGCGCGAAATCGCGCGGGTCGTGGCCGCGCGCCACCGAGACCATGCGGATGGCGCCGGCCATCTTGATGTTGCCGAGCCTCAGGATTGCGCCTGCCGCCTCGACGCCGGAGAGGCCGGTGCGCCTGCCGATCCTGTCCTCGAATATGCCGGTGACGCGCTCGACGGTGACCGGATTGTCGACCGCGAGCAGCTTCTTCGGCGCCAGCCGCCCCAACACAAGATTGGCGTCGGTGATGGTCGGCTCGGTGCCGCCGCGCCCGTAGCAGATCGGGCCCGGATTGGCGCCGGCGCTTTCCGGGCCGATCTGGATCAGGCCGGCCGCGTCGACACGCGCGATCGAGCCGCCGCCGGCGCCGACCGTATGCACAGCCACCATCGGCACATGGATCGGCATCGCATATTCGATCTCGATCTCGTTCGACACCGCGGGCTCGGCATTGCGGATCAGCGCCACGTCGGTCGAGGTGCCGCCCATGTCGTAGGTGACGAGGTTCTCGTAGCCGGCGCGCTTGCCCGTATAGGCTGCGGCGATGACGCCGGAGGCCGGGCCGGACATCACCGTCTTTGCCGACTCCCGGGTGACGAAGCGGGCCGAGATCATGCCGCCATTGCCGTTCATGATCAGGAAGTCACGGGCATAGCCCTTCGCGGCGAGCTCCTTGCGCAGCCGCTCGACATAGCGCTCCAGGATCGGCTGCACCGAGGCGTTGACCGAAGCCGTCACGCCGCGCTCGAACTCGCGCGCTTCCGACAGCAGCGCATGGCCGGTGGTGATGTAGCCGTTCGGCCAGATCTCGCTGGCGATCTCGGCCGCGCGCCGCTCATGCGCCGGGTTGGCGTAGGAATGCAGGAAATGGATGACGAGAGACTCGCAGCCGGCCTCCAGCAGCCTCTTCACCGCGTCCCGCATGCCGGCCTCGTCGAGCGCGACGCGCACCGCTCCCGAGGCCTCGACGCGCTCCGCGACTTCAAGCCTGAGATCGCGCGGAATGACCGGAACGAATGTCCCCGTCATGCCATAGGGCTGCGGCCTGGTGCGCCGGCCAAGTTCGATCACGTCGCGAAAGCCGAGCGTGGTGATCATGCCGGTCCTGGCCAGGCGGCGCTCCAGCACGGCGTTGGTGGTGGTGGTCGTGCCGTGCACGATGAGGTCGATGCCGTCGATCGCAAAGCCGGTGGCGCCGAGCGCCGAAACGACGCCGAAAGCCTGGTTTTCGACCGTCGTCGGGGTCTTGGCGATATGCACCCTTCCGCCGTCCTTGCCGTCGATCAGGATGAGGTCGGTGAAGGTGCCGCCAACATCGATGCCGGCAACGACGCTGCCCAGGGAATCCCGCGGTTGCGCCGAAAAATTCTCTTTCATTGTCGAAACCCGAAATGCGCGGCCTACGGATATGGCTTGGTTTGGAACGGTGTTTTACGCTCGCATCTTGACGCCGAGATCATTTGTATACTAATAAATTTCCGACACAAGAGCTTACCGCTTGGCAGTGTACAAGGAGCGCATCGGAACCTGACCGGTTCGGGCGCGCAGGAGAAGGTTTGGCGCCAGCGCCGTGAGCCTGGGCCAGAAGGTTGGGTTTGATGAACACGACATCCGCGTTGAACGCCGCCGGCGCCAGGCCGCTGCAGTTCCCTATCCCGGCCAATGTCTATGCCGAGACCGTCGTCTCGGTGAAGCATTACACCGACCGCCTGTTCTCGTTCCGCATCACCCGGCCGCAGTCGCTGCGCTTCCGTTCCGGCGAGTTCGTGATGATCGGCCTGCCGAATGCCGAGAAGCCGATCTTCCGCGCCTATTCCGTCGCCAGCCCCGCCTGGGACGACGAGCTGGAATTCTTCTCGATCAAGGTGCCGGACGGTCCACTGACCTCCGAGCTGCAGAAGATCCAGGTCGGCGACACCGTCATCATGCGTCAGAAGTCGACGGGCACGCTGGTGCTCGACGCGCTGACGCCCGCCAAGCGTGTGTTCATGATCTCGACCGGCACCGGCATCGCGCCCTTTGCCAGCCTGCTGCGCGATCCCGACACCTATGAGAAGTTCGACCAGGTCATCCTGACCCACACCTGCCGCGACAATGCCGAGCTCACTTATGGCCAGGAGCTGGTGGCGGCACTCGAGAGCGATCCGCTGATCGGCGAACTGACCGGCGGCCGCGTCACGCTTTACAACTCGACCACGCGCGAAGAGTCGGCGCGCATGGGCCGCATCACCGCGCTGATCGGCTCCGGCAAGTTCTACACCGACCTCGGCATCGACAAGCTCAATCCCGAGACCGACCGCATCATGATCTGCGGCTCGATGCACATGCTGAAGGACGTCAAGGAACTGGCCGAAAGCCTCGGCTTCCAGGAAGGTTCGCTCAGCCATCCGGCAACCTTCGTCGTCGAGCGCGCCTTCGTCGGCTGAGTCGTAGCCGGGAGGCTTCAGCTCCTCCCAAATCCGTTTTGACCATGCGGTCAAAAATCAGCTGCTTTCGCGGCCTTTTTCCGCTATGAGCCTTTTGAGGACTCGTGGAGCACTGCTTCACGGGCTATCTTCTTGCGTGTCGCCCAAAACCGTCGAGCGGTTTTGAGGAACGACGCGCACGAAGCATTAAGCGCAAGCCGCTGAATGGAAGGGCAGGAGATGAGCAGCACAATCCGCGACGCCGACCTCGGCACGTCCAAGGTCACCTCGCTGCCGGCGCGCGCCGCCGCCAACACGCCCGTGCCGCAAGGCCATATTGCGCGCAATCCCGGCATGCGGCTCGATCTCGGCTTCCTGGAATCGGTGCGCAGCGTCAACCGCTCGGCGCTGGAGCGCCGCGTCGCGACGCTGACCAAGCGGCGCTCGATCAAGGCCGACAACCAGGCGGCGTGGCTGCTGCGCGCCGTCGCCTGCATGGACCTGACGACGCTGAACTCCAACGACACCGACGAGCGTGTGCGCCGGCTCTGCGCCAAGGCGATCAACCCGTTCCGGCGCGACATCGTCGAGGGGCTGGGCATTGAAGGCGAAACCATCCGGCCGGCCGCGGTCTGCGTCTACCATCCCTTCGTCGCCACCGCTGTCGACGCGGTCCGCGGCACAGGCATCCATGTCGCGGCCGTCTCCACCGCCTTCCCGCACGGCCTGGCACCGCTGTCGACGCGCCTGCAGGAGATCGAGGCCTCGGTCCGCGACGGCGCCGACGAGATCGACGTCGTCATTCCGCGCGGCCTGGTCTATGGCGCGAAATGGCAGGAACTGTTCAACGAGATCGTCGCCATGCGCGAAGCCTGCGGCGAGGCGCACCTCAAGGTCATCCTCGGCACCGGCGACCTCGCCACGCTGCGCAACGTCATGCTGGCCTCGATGGTGGCGATGATGGCTGGCGCCGACTTCATCAAGACCTCGACCGGCAAGGAGAGCGTCAACGCCACGCTTCCCGTCGGCCTCGCCATGGTGCGCGCCATCCGCGCCTATTTCGAGGAGACCGGCTACCTCATCGGCTTCAAGCCGGCCGGCGGCATTTCCACGGCCAAGGTCTCGCTCGACTGGCTGGTGCTGATGAAGGAAGAGCTTGGGCGACCGTGGCTGGAGCCGGAGCTGTTCCGCTTCGGCGCGTCGAGCCTGCTCACCGACATCGAGCGTCAGCTCGAGCATCATTTGACCGGGCACTATTCGGCCAACCATCGCCACGCGATGGCCTAGCCCGCGAAGTCGCCCGCCAAGAACCAAAAACCTCCTGCGGTAGGAGCGCCCCCATGAACATTCTCGAACGCTATCACGCCATGGAGTACGGCCCGGCGCCGGAGGCGCGCAACGAGGCGGATGCCTGGCTCGCCGCGCGCGATTTCTCAAAGGCGCTGTTCATTGGCGGCGAGTGGAAGGCAGCCGCCGGCGGCAAGACCTTCGAGACCAGCGAGCCGTCCTCGGGCAAGCTGCTGGCCAAGCTTTCGGATGCAGGTGCGGCCGATATCGATGCCGCCGTGGCTGCGGCCGCCAAGGCGCTACCGAAATGGAGCGCCAGCTCTGGGTACCAGCGCGCCAAGGTGCTCTACGCCATCGGCCGCGCCATGCAGCGCCACCAGCGCCTGTTCGCGGTTCTGGAATCGATCGACAACGGCAAGCCGATCCGCGAAAGCCGCGACATCGATGTGCCGCTGGCCATCCGCCATTTCATCCACCATGCCGGCTGGGCGCAGGCGCTGGACAGGGATTTCCCCGATCACAAGGGTGTCGGCGTCGTCGGCCAGATCATCCCGTGGAATTTCCCGCTGCTGATGCTGGCCTGGAAAATCGCGCCGGCACTCGCCGCCGGCTGCACAGTGGTGCTGAAGCCGGCCGAATTCACGCCGCTCACCGCCGTGCTGTTCGCCGAGATCTGCGAACGCGCCGGCGTGCCGAAGGGCGTCGTCAACATCGTTCAGGGCGGGCCGGAAGCGGGCGCGGCCATCGTCAATCATCCCGGCATCCAGAAGATCGCCTTCACCGGCTCTTCCGAGGTCGGCAAGATCATCCGCAAGGCGACCGCCGGATCGGGCAAGAAACTGTCGCTGGAACTCGGCGGCAAGTCGGCCTTCATCGTTTTCGAGGACGCCGATCTCGACAGCGCCGTCGAAGGCCTGGTCGACGGCATCTGGTTCAACCAGGGTCAGGTCTGCTGCGCCGGCTCGCGGCTGCTGGTGCAGGAAGGCGTCGCCGATGCCTTCATCGCCAAGGTCAAGGTCAGGATGAGCCGGCTGCGCCTCGGCAGCCCCCTCGACAAGAACACCGATATCGGCCCGCTGGTCGACCGCAGCCAGCTCGACCGCGTCAAGGGACTGGTCGCCGAAGGGGCGAAACAGGGCGCCGTCTGCTGGCAGCCGGACGCGGCCTTGCCGTCTTCCGGCTACTACCACCTGCCGACGCTCGCCACCGGTGTTTCGCCGGCTAATATACTTGCTCAGGAAGAAGTCTTCGGCCCGGTGCTGGCAGTCATGAGCTTCCGCAACACCGAGGAAGCGATCGAGCTCGCCAACAACACACGCTATGGGCTTGCCGCCTCGGTGTGGAGCGAGAACGTCAACCTTGCGCTGCATGTCGCGCCACAGCTGAAGGCCGGCGTGGTCTGGGTCAACGGCACCAACATGTTCGATGCCGCCTGTGGCTTCGGCGGCTATCGCGAAAGCGGTTTTGGCCGCGAGGGCGGACGCGAGGGCATGTATGAATATCTGGCGGCGAAGCTGCCGCTCGGGCCGGTCATCAAGGCAGCGGCCGCCGCTTCAGCTCAGCCTGTGGAACAGGCCGATGGCACCGTCATCGACCGCACGGCAAAGCTGTTCATCGGCGGCAAGCAGGTCCGGCCGGACGGCAACTATTCGCGCGCCATCGCAACCGCCAAGGGCAGGCTTGCCGGCGAAGTCGGTCTCGGCAACCGCAAGGACATCCGCGATGCGGTTTCCGCTGCCCGCGCATGCAAGGCGTGGCCGGAGGCGACCGCGTTCAATCGCAGCCAGGTGCTTTACTATCTGGCTGAAAACCTGTCCGGCCGCGCCGACGAGTTCGCCGCCCGCCTGGTCCAGCTGACCGGCGTGACGGCAAAGGCCGCAGGCGAGGAGGTCGAGCAGTCGATCGAACGATTGTTCCTCTATGCCGGCCTGACCGACAAGTTCGAGGGCCGCGTGCACCAGCCGCCGGCCCGCGCCGTGACGCTTGCCCTGCACGAGCCGGTCGGCGTCGTCGGCGTCGTGGCGCCCGACAATCAGCCGCTGCTCGGCTTCATCTCGCTGGTGGCGCCGGCGCTCGCCATGGGCAACACCGTGGTCGCCGTGCCCTCGGAGCGGTATCCGCTGCTCGCCACGGATCTCTATCAGGTGATCGAGTATTCCGACATTCCGGCCGGCGCCATCAACATCGTCACCGGCCGCGGCGCCGAGCTCGCCGGCGTGCTGGCCAAGCATGACGATGTCGATGGGCTGTGGGTGTTCGCCGATGCCGAGACCTGCGCCAAGGCGGAGGCCGACTCCATCGGCAACCTCAAGCGCGTCTGGAGCGGCAACGGCCGCGGTCTCGACTGGGCCTCGGACGATGCGGCCGGCGAGGCGTTCCTGCGCCGCGCCATCGAGGTCAAGAACGTCTGGGTGCCCTACGGCGACTGACACCTGACAGGGTGCCGCGTTTGTCGCAGCCTTCGGGCTTGACGGGTTCAGAAATGTTCTTTAACGAGAAAAAACAATTGGCCTCCAGCAGACAGCGGCTCAGGCGGGACCATAGTGTCCGCCTGGCACATTGCGTCCCGCCTGGCTGCCGCTAAAACGCTCGCGAGAACCTGGAGAGAAACGATGGCGGATCTGGCAGGCAAGGTGGTTGTCGTCACCGCGGCGGCGCAAGGCATCGGCCGGGCGAGCGCGCTGGCGTTCGCCAAGGCCGGCGCCACGGTCTATGCCACCGACATCAACGAGGCGCCGCTGGCCGAACTCGCCAAGACGCCGGGTATCAAAGCCCGCAAACTGGACGTGCTCGATGACGCGGCCGTCAACGCCGCGTTCGCCGAGATCGGCCCGGTCGACGTGCTGTTCAACTGCGCCGGCTACGTCCATGCGGGCTCGATCCTCGAGATGAAGGACGCCGACCTCGACTTCGCCTTCAACCTCAATGTGCGCGCGATGATCCGCACCATCCGCGCCGTGCTGCCGGGCATGCTGGAGCGCGGCGACGGATCGATCATCAACATGTCTTCGGTCGCTGGCGCCGGCAAGGGCGTGCCCAACCGCTTCGCCTATGGTGTGACCAAAGCCGCAGTCATCGGCCTGACCAAGGCGATCGCCGCCGACTATGTCGCCAAGGGCATTCGCTGCAATGCCATCTGCCCGGGCACGGTCGAGAGCCCGTCGCTGCAGGACCGCATGCATGCGCAAGGGGATTACGAAGCGGCCCGCGCCGCCTTCATCGCCCGCCAGCCGATGGGACGCCTCGGCACGCCGGAAGAAATCGCCGATCTCGCCGTCTATCTGGCCGGCGCCACCTACACGTCGGGGCAGGCCTACAATATCGACGGCGGCTGGTCGATCTGACCTCGGTCCGGCGCGGTCCGGATCGAGAAGTCTGAAAATCCCGCGCGCCGGCGGCCAGACGCAGTGACCGTGCTTGCCCGGGACCGGGGCGATGGGTACGGTCCGCCCGGTTTCCGCGAGGTCGCTTCGGCGGAGAGTTTGCAAACGGCCACGGGGCCGCAAGTAGGAGAAGGATTTAGATGAAACTGCTGCGCTATGGCGAGGTGGGGAGCGAACGTCCCGGCCTGCTCGATGCGGATGGGACCATCCGCGACCTCTCGGCCCACGTCGCCGACATTGGCGGCACGGCGCTTCATCCGGCTTCACTGGACATGCTGTCGAAGCTCGATGCGAAATCGCTGCCGGCGGTTTCCGGCAGCCCGCGCATCGGCGCCTGCGTCGCCGGCACCGGCAAGTTCATCTGCATCGGCCTCAACTATTCCGACCACGCCGCCGAAACCGGCGCCACGGTGCCGCCGGAGCCGATCATCTTCATGAAGGCGAGCTCGGCGATTGTCGGGCCTGACGACGACGTGCTTATCCCGCGCGGCTCGGTCAAGACCGACTGGGAGGTCGAACTCGGCGTCGTCATCGGCAAGACCGCGAAATATGTCTCGGAAGCCGAGGCTCTGGACTATGTTGCCGGCTATTGCGTCTCGCACGACGTGTCCGAGCGCGCCTTCCAGGCAGAGCGCCAGGGCCAATGGACCAAGGGCAAGAGCTGCGACACGTTCGGCCCGATCGGCCCGTGGCTGGTCACCAAGGACGAGGTGGCCGACCCGCAGAACATCAAGATGTGGCTGACCGTCAACGGCAAGACGATGCAGAACGGCTCGACCAAGACCATGGTCTATGGCGTCGCCTATCTGGTCTCCTATCTCAGCCAGTTCATGTCGCTGCATCCAGGCGACATCATCTCCACCGGCACGCCGCCCGGCGTCGGCCTCGGCATGAAGCCGCCGGTGTTCCTGAAGGCCGGCGACGTGGTCGAGCTCGGCATCGAAGGGCTGGGCCAGCAGAAGCAGACGTTTAGGGCGGACGCGTAAAGCGCCGCCTCCCCTTCTCCCCTGTGGTATTGCGGAAGGAGAGAAGGCGGTTTCGCGCCCTTCCTCTCCCCCGTCGATCGGGGGAGAGGTGTCGAGCGAAGCTCGAGGGGGTCGACCTGACTCGACCATTGTCATTTCAAGCTAAGCAATGATCAGGCTCGTCAGCGGCGGCGCATTTGAGGACCTGCTTCCCCCACTCCGTCGCCGCTTCGCGGCGCCACCTCTCCCCCCTCCGGAGGGAGAGGAAAGACGCATCTACTTCAGCACCCTCCCATCCGCTCCGAACCTATACGTCTTCGCCGGGTCCGGCGTCGCGTAGAGCGTCGAGCCTGGTTCGGCGTTGTAGACGCCGAAGATGCGCACGGTGAGCAGCCCGGCCTTCTCGCAATCGAGATAGAGGTTGGTGTCGGCGCCGAGATGCTCGGCATGCACCACCGTGCCCTTCCAGGCGCCTGATGTCGTGTCGACGGTCAGGTGCTCGGGCCGCACGCCGACGGTCTTGGCCGTCTCGCCGAGCCTGGCGCCGTCGATGAAGTTCATCTTCGGCGAGCCGATGAAGCCGGCGACGAATTCATTCGCCGGCGAATTGTAGAGCTCCATCGGGCCGCCGATCTGCTCGATGCGGCCGGCGTTGAGCACGACGATCTTGTCGGCCAGCGTCATCGCCTCGACCTGGTCGTGGGTGACGTAGATCATCGTCGCCTTCAGGCGGCGATGCAGCTGCGCGATCTCCAGCCTGGTGTTGACGCGCAGCGCCGCGTCGAGGTTCGACAAAGGCTCGTCGAAGAGGAACAGCTTCGGCTCGCGCACCACGGCGCGGCCGATGGCGACGCGCTGACGCTGGCCGCCCGACAGTTCGGCCGGACGCCTTTCCAGATAGGGCTCCAGCGACAGCATCGAGGACGCGATGCCGATGCGGCGGTCGATCTCGGCCGCCGGAGTGCCGGCCTGCTTGAGGCCGAGGCCCATATTGTTCTTCACCGTCAGATGCGGATAGAGCGCATAGGTCTGGAAGACCATGGCGATGCCGCGCTTGGCGGGCGGCGTGACGGAGACGTCCTGGCCATCGATGACCACCCGGCCGGAGGTCGAATCCTCAAGCCCGGCGATGACCCGCAGCAGCGTCGACTTCCCGCAGCCGGAGGGGCCGACGAAGACGACGAACTCGCCGTCATTGACCTCCAGGTCGATGCCTTTCAGCACCTCGACCGGCCCGAAAGCCTTTTTCACATTCTCGATGTTCAGCGAACCCACGGCGTCGTCCCTGTTTTGACTGGTTCTAGAGTTTGACGGCGGCGCCGCTGCGCACGCTTTCGTCGGCGGCGAGGCAGACGGCGAGCGACTTGACCGCGTCGTCCATATGCCTGGTGAGGTCGATGTCCTCACGGATGGCCTTGAGCAGGAAGGCCTGTTCGAGGTCGCAAAGATCCTGATGGCCGGGCTCGCCATCCATCGACAGCAACTCGTCCTGTTTGGCAAACCTGCCGTCCGGCCCGGTCGCGGCGCTGTGCAAGCGGATGGTCGAGGTCTTGGTGTGGGTGTCGATGTCGTCGGACTTGATGCCTTCCTTCATGACGATCGACACGCAGCCCTTGGGCGAGATGACGTCCTTGACGAAGAAGGCGGTCTCCGAGATCATCGGACCCCAGCCGGCCTCATACCAGCCGACCGAGCCGTCCTCGAACAGCACCTGCAGGTGGCCGTAATTGTACATGGAAGGGGCGACCTCGTCGGTCAGCCTGACTCCCATGCCGCGCACCTCCACCGGATTGGCGTCGGTGATCTGCAGCATCACGTCGAGATAATGCACGCCGCAATCGACGATCGGCGACGTCGTCTGCATCAGCTGCTTGTGCGTGCCCCAGGTATGGCCTGACGATTGCTGGTTGAGGTTCATGCGGAACACGTAAGGGCCGCCGAGCTTGCGCGCCTCGGCGATTAGCCTGACCCAGGACGGGTGGTGGCGCAGGATGTAGCCGATCACCAGTTTCCTGCCGTTGGCCTTGGCGGCGGCGACGACGCGCCTGGCGTCCGCCACTGTGGTTGCCAGCGGCTTCTCGACGAAGACATGGCAGCCCGCCTCGAACGCTCGCACCGCATAATCGGCATGGCTGTCGGAATAGGTGGCGATCGCGGCGACGTCGGGCTTCTCCTCGCGCAACGCCTCCTCGAAGGAGCGCCTTATGCCGTAGCCGGCGAGCCCGTCCTGCAGCGGCACGTCGGAGCGGTTGACGAGTGCTGCGATCTCGAAGCCCGGATTGGTGTGATAGGCCAGCGCATGGCTGCGGCCCATATTGCCGAGCCCGGCGACGACGACGCGAAGGGGTTTGTCGCTCACCTGGTTGCTCCACTTTTTCTTGAGAGGGTGTCACCCCACCCGGCGCTTCGCGCCGACCTCCCCATCAAGGGGAGGTAGGGCGTTGGCGTGAACATCCTCATTGCCGAAGAAGTTGCTCTGAATAGAAACGAGGGGCGGTCGATGAAAAAGCGACGACCTTCTACCTCCCCTCGATGGGGAGGTCGGCGCGCAGCGGCGGGTGGGGTGAGGCACGGCCCCACGGAGAATTGGCGGTCCGCATTCACTTGACGGCTCCCGAGGTGATGCCGCGGATCAGCTGCCGCGAGAAGATGACGTAGAGGATCAGTACCGGCAGGATCGCCAGCGACAGCGCCGCCAGGATTGCGTTCCAGTTGGTGACGAACTGGCCGAGGAAGAGCTGGGCGCCGAGCGTCACCGTCTTGGTCTCTTCAGATGGCGCCAGGATCAGCGGGAACCACAGATCGTTCCAGATCGGGATCATGGTGAAGACGGCGACGGTCGCCATCGATGGGCGCACCAGCGGCAGCACCAGCCGGAAGAAGATCGTGTATTCCGACAGGCCGTCGATGCGCCCCGCATTCTTCAAATCGTCCGACACCTGCTTCATGAATTCCGACAGGATGAAGATGGCGAGCGGCAGGCCCTGCGCCGTGTAGACCAGGATCAGCGCCGTCAGTGTGTTGACCAGCCCGCTTGCCACCATCAGCTGCAGGATGGCGACGGTGCCGAGGCGGATGGGGATCATGATGCCGAGCGCGAGATAGAGCCCCATCATCGTGTTGCCGCGGAAGCGGTATTCCGACAGCGCGAAGCCGGCCATGGCGCCGAACAAAAGCACGAAGAACAGCGAGGCGACAGTGACGACGAGGCTGTTCTGGAAATAGTGGATGAAGTCGCCCTGGCCGATCACCGTGGTGTAGCCGATCAGGTCGAAGGTCTTCGGCGTCGGCGGCGTCAGCGGCGCGCCAAAGATCGCGGCGCGCGACTTGAACGAGTTGACGATGACCAGGATGACCGGAAACAGCGCGATCGCCGTATAGGTCAGCAGGACCGCGTGGGCGCCGATGGTGCGGGGAAGCGAATGGGTTGCAGTGCTCATGGCTCGCCTCCTCAGAACTGGTAGCGACGCAGGCGCGTCTGGATGAGGAACAGGTAGACGCAGACGCCGCCGAGGATGATCAGGAACATCATCGTGGCGATCGCCGCGCCCATGTTGGGGTCGCCGACCTGCAGCTGGAAGCCGAAGAAGGCGCGGTAGAGGAAGGTGCCGAGGATGTCGGTCGAATAGTTCGGCCCGGCGAGCGCTCCTTGCGCGGTGTAGATCAGGTCGAAGGCGTTGAAATTGCCGACGAAGGTGAGGATCGAAATGATGCCGATCGAGGGCAGGATCAGCGGCAGCTTGATCTTCCAGAACTGGGCCATGCCTGTGACGCCATCGCATTCGGCCGCCTCGATCACCTCGTCCGGGATCGACAGCAGTGCGGCGTAGATCAGCATCATCGGGATGCCGACGAACTGCCAGACCGAGACCAGGCTGAGCGCGGTCAGGGCGTATTGCTCCTTGCCGAGCCACGGCGTGAACAGGCTCTTCAGGCCGACGAAGTCGAGCAAATGCGGCGCCACGCCCCACAGCGGCGACAGGATCAGCTTCCAGGCGAAGCCGACGATGACGAAGGACAGGATGGTCGGCACGAAGATCGCCGTGCGGTAGAAGGCGGCGAAGCGCAGCCTCGGGCTGGACAGCAGCGCGGCCAGCAGCACGCCGATCGGGTTCTGCACCAGCATATGGATGATGAAGAACCAGACATTGTTCCTCAGCGCGTTCCAGAAATTGACCGACCAGTTGGGATCGCCGAACAGGGTGCGGAAATTGTCCAGCCCGACGAAGACCTGGGACTGCTCGATGTTGCGGAACAGCGAAAGCTGCAGCGTGCCGGCGAGCGGCAGGATCATGATCGCCGTGTAGACGAGCACGGCCGGCGCCAGGAAGATGGCGATGTGCCAGCGGATCGGTCTTTTCGGTCGTGTTTGTGCGGCCATGAGTTCGGTCCCCGCCGTCTCTCTCGGTTCCAAATCGTATGATGCTAGATGATGCCTCTATGCACGGCCCGATCGTCCCCTGCGGGAGAGGACAAGGCCCGCGATTGCGACTTCGTCTTCCCCGCTCGATGAGAGGGTAAGACCGAGAGGCGGCGCCGACAATCGCTATCTAAAAACTGTCCGAATGCCGGCCGGGCAGATGCCCGGCCGGTCCGTTGCCTGAGCTCTTACTTCGCCGGCTTGTACCAGCTGTCGAGGCCGGTCTGCAGCTTCTTGGCCGCGGCCTCCGGCGTGTCGGTGCCGTTGATGACGTTGGCCGATTCAACCCAGGTCTCGTTCTCGAGGTTCGGCGTGCCGCGCGACAGGATCTGGTAGGTCGAGCGGATGGTCGACTTGCACTTGCCGCGCCAGGAGACGAATTCCTGCGCCAGCGGGTCTTCCATCTTCACCGGCGTGTTGTTCAGGCTGAAGAAGCCCGGCAGCGCGTTGGCGTAGATGGTAGCGAAGTCCGGCGAGGCGACCCAGGACAGGAACTTCTTGGCCGCGTCGGCATTCTTCGACGCCGCGTTCAGACCCATGCCGATGTCGGTGTGGTCGGAGATGTAGCAGGTGTCGCCGGCCTTCTGCACCGGCGGCGGGAAGGCGCCCATCTTGAACTGCGCCTGGGTGTTGAACAGGCCGATCTCCCACGAGCCGGCCGGATAGATGGCGGCGCGGCCGAGCGTGAACAGGTTCTGGCTGTCCGGATAGGTCTGGGCCTCGAAGCCGTCGCCCAGATAGGGCTTCCACTTGGCCAGTTCCTTGTAGGGCTCGACCCAGTCGGCGTCGGTCAGCTTCTGGTCGCCCTTGATCAGCGCCAGACGGCCGTCCTCGCCCTTCCAGTAGTTCGGGCCGATGTTCTGGTAGCCCATGGTCGCGGCTTCCCAGAGGTCCTTGGTGCCCATCGCCATCGGGATGTAGGTGCCGTCGGCCTTGATCTTGTCGAGCGCGGCGTAGAACTCCTCATTGGTGGTCGGCACCTTGATGCCGAGCTTGTCGAAGGCGTCCTTGTTGTAGATGAAGCCGTGGATGACCGAGGCCATCGGCACGCAGAAGCTCGCCTTGCCGTCGTCGGTCTGCCAGGCCGCCTTGGCGACCGGCGAGAAGTTCTCCATGCCGGGCAGCGCCGAGAGATCGGCGAGGTTGCCCTTCTTGAAGAGTTCCAGCGACTTGTCGAAGGGGCGGCAGGTAATCAGGTCGCCCGCCGAGCCGGCGGCGAGCTTGGCGCCGAGTGCGGCGTCATACTCAGTCGGCGCCGAAGGCGCGAACACCACCTTGATGCCGGGGTTCTTGGCTTCGAAAGCCGGGATCAGCTTGTCCTTCCAGATGGTCAGGTCGTCGCCGCGCCAGCTTTCGATGTTGAGCGTAACGTCATCGGCATAGGCCACCCCGGCGGAGCCGAGGATGCTGGTGCCGAGCAGAAGGGCCGTCAGTAGTTTGGTCGTCATTTTCAGTCTCCCTGTTGACCTTTTTCAGGTTCGGTTTTGATGAGAACGGGGGGCTAGCGCCCCTTGCTCCCCTCGATCGCGGAAAGGGCCGGCCGGAGCTTCCGCCCGGTCCCTTCCAGTATCTTCTCGGCCGTGTCGGCGTTGGCGGCGCCGGCGGCGAGCAGAATGGCGGTCTTGACCACGCCGCCGCTCTGTTCGAGCAGGCGCGCAGCATCGTCCCTGCCGCGCCCGCTGATGGCGGCGACGATGCGGATGGCGCGGTCGCGCAGCTTGATGTTGTCGGCGGTGAGGTTGACCATGTAGCCGTCATGGACATGGCCGAGATGGATGGCGGCCAGCGTCGACAGCATGTTGAGGGCGATCTTCTGGGCGGTGCCGGCGCCCATGCGCGTCGAGCCGGCAATCAGTTCGGGCGGCGTCTCGAGCACGATCGCGACATCGGCCGACCGGAACAGCGGCACGTCCCGGTTGTTGGCGATGGCGATGGTTGCGGCGCCCCGGCTCCGTGCGTGCTCCAGTGCGGCGACCGCATAAGGCGTCGAGCCGCTGGCCGAAATCGCGATCAGGCAATCGCGCTCGCCGATGCCGGCGGCGGCGACGGCGGCCGAGGCTTCATCGGTGTCGTCCTCCGGCCCGCCGGCAAGGGTGCGGAAGGCCTCGTCGCCGCCGGCGATCAGGATGGCGATGCGGTCGCGCCCGATGCCGAAGGTGCCGGGCAGTTCCAGCGCGTCGGCCAAGGCCATCAGACCCGAACTGCCGGCCGCCGCATAGGCGAGCCTGCCGCCATCCTTCAGCCGCTCGGCGACGATTTCGGCTGCAGCGGCTATGGCGGGGATGGCGCCGCGCACGGCCTTGGCGGCCTCGATCTGCGCATCGGCAAGAAAGGAAAGGATGGCGTCCGGAGCCTGGATATCCAGCCCCTCGGCATTCTGGTGATGCGCTTCGGTGCGCTTCTCGGCCATCCGTTGTCCTCCAACTGACGAAACAATACCAAAAAAATACCACTTGTCCACACGGATTAACGAATTCGCCGCGCGAAATTCGCCTTGCCGGCAAAATATCGTGGTTTTTCAATAAAATACGCCTTAATCTTTTTGAAAGCGAAATTAACTCTTGGCTATTGGTATTTTATTGGTATTATCCGTCCGGAGGAGAAATCGCGTGAATTTCGTACTTGGCATCGATGGCGGCGGCACCAGCTGCAGGGCGGCCCTTGCGACCGCTGACGGCGTCGTGCTTGGCCGCGCCAAAAGCGGCGCCGCCAACATCCGCACCGACCTCACCGGCGCCAGGACCAACATTGTCGAGGCGGCACGGCAGGCCTTCGTCGCCGCCGGCAAGAATCCGGAACTCATCCCGCAAACGCCCGCCATTCTCGGCCTCGCCGGCGCCAATGTCGGCACTTACAGGCAGCAGCTCGAGGCGATCCTGCCGTTCAGCGCCAGCCGCGTCGAGACCGACGCCGAGATCGCGCTGGAGGGTGCGGTCGGGCCCAGCGACGGCGCCATGGCCATCCTCGGCACCGGCACCGCCTATATGGCGCGCAAGGCGGGCAAGTCACGCGCTATTGGCGGCTGGGGTTTTCAGGTCGGCGACCAGGGCAGCGGCGCGCGCATCGGCCGCGACCTGCTGGAGCAGACACTGCTCGCCTATGACGGCATCCGTCCGGGCTCGCCGCTGACCGAGGCGATGCTCGCCGTCTTCCGCAACAACCCCGAGGACGTCGTCGAGTTCACCACCAATGCCAAGCCCGGCGATTTCGGCGGTTTCGCGCCCAAGGTCTTCGACCATGCCGCCAAGGGCGATCTTGTCGCCAACTGGATCCTCGACAAGGCGGTTGCCGACGTCGAAGCCTCGCTCGGGGCGCTCGATCTTGCCGGCAATGCGCCGCTCTGCCTGCTAGGCGGCCTGGCGCCGCTCTATGCGCCGCGGCTTTCGGCGCGCTACCAGGCGCTGCTGAAGCCGGCGCTCGACGATGCGCTCGGCGGCGCCGTGCAGATGGCGGTGCGCATCTTTGCGCGCGGTTCGGAGGTTGCCCAATGAGCGCCGCCGACCAGATCTTCGCCATGCTGAAGGAATCGTCGCAGAGCGGCGCGCCGCTCTATCTGCAGCTCAGGAAGAGCATCGAAGAAGCGGTCAACCGCGGCCTGATCGGGCCGGGCGACGCGCTGCCGTCGGAGCGCGACATCGCCAGCAAGGCCGACATCTCGCGCGTCACCGTGCGGAAGGCGGTGCAGGATCTGGTCAAGGGCGGCATCCTCGTCCAGCGCCACGGTTCCGGCACCTTCGTCGCCCCGCGCATGGAGCGCGTCGAGCAGTCGCTGTCCAGGCTCACCTCGTTCACCGAAGACATGGCTCGGCGCGGCATGGTGGTGCGCTCGGCCTGGCTCGACCGCGGTCTCTATGCGCCCTCGCCCGACGAGACGATGGTGCTCGGCCTGTCGTCGAACGAGCTGGTGGCGCGGGTGGCGCGCCTGCGCATCGCCAACGACACGCCGCTGGCGATCGAGCGCGCGTCGCTCTCGGCCAGCGTGCTGCCCGATCCCGAGGCGATCGGCTCCTCGCTCTATGCCGCGCTGGAACTGACCGGCAACCGGCCGGTTCGCGCCGTGCAGCGCATCTCGGCCGCCAATCTCGGCGACGGCGATGCGCGCCTGCTGGAAGTGCCGCCAGGGGTTGCCGGCCTGCATATCGAACGTATTTCCTATCTTGCGAGCGGCAAGGTGATCGAATTCACCCGCTCGATCTACAGGGGCGACGCCTATGATTTCGTCGCCGAACTCCGGCTGACCGGGCCGGGAGAGGAGAGCCGGCCATGAGCGCTACCCCCACCCATATGCGGCGCGAGATCGAGGAGATCCCGGAGGCCACGGCCCGCCTGCTCGATGGCTCGGCCGCCGTGCTGAGCGAAGCCGGGCGCGGCATCCGCGAGCGCGATCCGAGCTTCGTCGTCACCGTGGCGCGCGGCTCGTCCGACCATGCCGCCACCTTCATGAAATACGCCGTCGAACTGACCGCCGGCCTTGCCGTCGCCTCGGTCGGCCCGTCCATCGCCTCGATCTATGGCGCCAGGCTGAGGCTCGCCGGCTCGGCCTGCCTGGCGATCTCGCAATCGGGCAAGAGCCCCGACATCGTCGCCATGGCGGAGACGGCGCGGGCCGGCGGCGCGCTGACCGTCGCCATCACCAACACCGCCGATTCGCCGCTGGCGCGCGCCTCGGACTTTGCCATCGACATCCTGGCCGGGCCGGAGCGCAGCGTCGCGGCGACCAAGACCTTCGTCAATTCGGCGGTCGCCGGCCTGGCGCTGATGGCGCATTGCACCGGCGACGATGCGCTGCTTGCGGCATTGGCCCGCCTGCCGGAGCATTTCGAGAAGGCAATCGCCTGCGACTGGATGGCGCTGGCCGGCGCGCTTGAGACGCCGCGGTCGCTGTTCATCCTCGGCCGCGGTCCGTCTGCGGCGATGGCCAATGAGGCGGCGCTGAAATTCAAGGAAACCTGCGGCATGCATGCCGAGGCCTACAGCGCGGCCGAGGTCATGCACGGGCCGCTGGCGCTGGTCGGGCCGGACTTCCCGGTGCTGGCGCTCGCCGCGCGCGACGCTTCCGAACCGTCGGTCGCCGAGGCGGCCGACAATCTGGCCGGCAAGGGCGCGGCTGTGTTCGTGACATCCGGCAAAGCGACCAAGGCACGGGCCCTGCCCTATGTGGCGACCGGCCATCCGCTGACCGATCCGCTGGCGCTGATCGTGTCGTTCTATGGCTTCGTCGAGGCCTTTGCCCGCCATCGCGGCCTCGACCCCGATACGCCGCGCAATTTGCGCAAGGTGACGGAAACCGTATGAGCGACCGTTTCGCCCTCACTGGCGCCCGCATCTTCGACGGCGCCGACTGGCACGACAATGCGGCCCTCGTGGTGAGCGGCGGCCTGGTCGAGGCCATCCTCCCCGCCGGCGCCATTCCGGCCGGTGTCGATCGCATCGAGACCGACGGCCTGCTGGCGCCGGGCTTCGTCGACCTGCAGGTCAATGGCGGCGGCGGCGTCATGCTCAACGATCATCCGGATGTCGCTTCGATCGAGACCATTTGCCGGGCGCACGCGTCCTTCGGCACCACCGCTCTGTTGCCGACGCTGATCACCGATACGCCAGCGATCACGGCGGCCGCCGTCGCGGCCGGCGCCGCGGCGGCGCGGCAGAAGGTGCCGGGCTTCCTCGGCCTGCATCTCGAGGGCCCGCATCTGTCGGTCGCCCGCAAGGGCGCGCATGACCCGGCGCTGATCCGGCCGATGACGGACGCGGACCAGGCGGCGCTGATCGCGGCGCGGAAGGAACTCCCGGTCTTGCTGACCACGATCGCGCCCGAATCGGTCGAGCCGGCGCGTGTCGCGGCCCTGGCAAAGGCCGGCCTCATCGTCAGCCTCGGCCATTCCGACACCGGCTATGCCACGGCGAGCGCCTTCGCCGCCGCCGGCGCGACCGTGGTGACCCATCTCTTCAACGCCATGAGCCAGATCGGCAACCGCGAGCCGGGGCTGGCGGGCGCGGCCATCGACACAGGCGGGTTGTCGGCCGGAATCATCGCCGACGGCATCCATGTCGATCCAGCCACTATGGCGATCGCGCTGCGCGCCAAGAAGGGGCCGGGCAAGATCGTGCTGGTCACCGACGCCATGGCGACGATCGGCACCGACATGACGTCGTTCACGCTGAACGGCCGCACCATATACCGCAAGGACGGCAGCCTCAGGCTGGCCGACGGAACCTTGGCCGGGGCCGATCTCGACATGATCTCGGCCGTGCGCTTCATGCACCGCGTCGTCGGGCTGGAGCTTGGCGAGGCGCTGCGCATGGCTTCGCTCTATCCAGCCGAGGCGATCGGCCAGGCGCACCGGCTCGGCCGCTTCGCCAACGGCACCGCAGCCGACATCGTGGCATTGTCGGAGGATCTGGACGTGAAGAGCGTCTGGATCGGCGGCAAGAAGGTGTTCGGGGCGTAGGCCCTCGATCCTACCGTCAATTAGGAAACCAACGTTCGCAATTGGCCGGAGCCCTTCGCGCATCGTCATCGAAAACTATTGGCCGTAGAGATCCTTGTAGGTCTCGCGCAAAACGTTCTTCTGCACCTTGCCCATGGTGTTGCGCGGCAGCTCGTCGACGAAGATCACCTGCTTCGGATGCTTGTATCGGGCGAGCCGACCCGCGATGGCGTCGAGGACATCGGCCGCGCCGATGGCCGAGCCCGGCTTGCGCACCACGATCGCAGTGACACCCTCGCCGAAGTCCGGATGGGCGACGCCGATCACCGCGCTTTCGCTGACGCCGGCAAGCGCATCGATCTCGCCCTCGATCTCCTTGGGGTAGATGTTGTAGCCGCCGGAAATGATCAGGTCCTTGCCGCGCCCGACGATATGCACGTAGCCGTCCCGATCGACGAGGCCGAGATCGCCGGTGATGAAGAAGCCGTCGGGACGGAATTCGGCCTTGGTCTTTTCCGGCATCCGCCAGTAACCCGCAAAGACGTTCGGGCCCTTCACCTCGATCATGCCAACCTCGCCCTGTGCGAGCGACCCGCCGCCGTCGGGATCGGCGATGCGCAGCGAAACGCCCGGCAAGGGAAAGCCGACCGTGCCGGCGCGCCGCTCGCCATCGTAGGGGTTGGATGTGTTCATATTGGTTTCGGTCATGCCGTAGCGCTCGAGGATGGCGTGGCCGGTGCGCTCTCGCCAGGCGGCATGCGTCTCGGCCAGCAAGGGCCCCGAGCCGGAAATGAACAGGCGGATGGTTTTCGCCGCCTGGGCGTCCAGGCCCTGCTGCTGCAGCAGGCGCACGTAGAAGGTCGGCACGCCCATCAGCGCGGTGGCGCGCGGCAGCAGCGAGACGATGCGGACCGGATCGAATCTCGCCTCGAACAGCATCGAGGCGCCGGCCATCAGGATCACGTTGGTGGCGACGAACAGGCCATGCGTGTGGAAGATCGGCAGCGCGTGGATCAGGACGTCTTCGGCGCTGAAGCGCCAATGCTCGACCAGCACGCGCGCGTTCGAGGCGAGGTTCTCGTGGCTGAGCATGGCGCCCTTCGAGCGGCCGGTCGTTCCCGACGTGTAGAGGATCGCGGCAAGGTCGTCCGGTCCGCGCGCCACATCGTCGAAATCCGCCTGATTTCCGGAAGCGCTTTCGGGCAGCGAACCGTCGCCGTGCTGACCAAGCGTCGCCAGCGCCGCGCCGGACGCCTGAGCCAGCGGGCCGATATCGGCCGCTCTTGCCGGGTCGCAGACCACCAGCCGCGGTTCGGCATCGCCAAAGAAATAGCGGAGTTCCGGCAGAGTGTATGCGGTGTTGAGCGGCAGGAAGACGGCCCCGGCGCGCAGGCAAGCAAGGTAGAGCAGCACCGCTTCCGGGCTCTTCTCGACCTGCACGGCGACGCGGTCGCCCGGCGCCACGCCGGATTGCACCAGCGCATGCGCCAGCTGGGCCGAGCGCGCCAGCATGTCGCCATAGGTGAGGGAGCGCCCGTCATCCGTCTGCATCAACAGCCGCCGAGGTGCCGTGACGCGGGCGCGAAAAGCGTCGAACAGGTGATTGCTCATTGTTGCTCCCGCGTGGCGCGGCGAATCCTAAATTCGCATCGTTGCGGCGAGAGCGAATATCAGATTTGAGACTGGAAGAGCAGCTATTTGCGGCCGCGCAACGCCTTGGCCGCGGTTGCCTTGGGATCGCCGTCCTGGCTGAAACGCGCCATGCACATGGCCGCCGTCAGCCGGTAATGGTTGAGCAAGGCCTCGACCGCGCCGTCGGCGTCGCCATCGAGGGTGCGTTCGGCGATCTGGCGGTGTTCGGCAAGGTCGTCGCGCTCGTCACCCGGGCCGTGCTGCGAGATCAGCCGGTAGCGGGAAGCCTGGTCGGAAAGCTGGTCGCAGAAACCGACCAGCCAGTGCGACC
This sequence comes from Mesorhizobium sp. M4B.F.Ca.ET.143.01.1.1, assembly GCF_004792275.1. Lineage (NCBI taxonomy): Bacteria > Pseudomonadati > Pseudomonadota > Alphaproteobacteria > Hyphomicrobiales > Phyllobacteriaceae > Mesorhizobium > Mesorhizobium sp. M4B.F.Ca.ET.143.01.1.1. Next base: position 54,665 of record NZ_SRSR01000008.1, on the reverse strand, counting down.
GGCAGCCCCCGATCAGCGCGCGATGGAAGGCGCGATGCAGCTTCTCCCAGTCCGGATTGTTGGTCGAGGGCTCACCCGGCAGGCGGCGCTGGGCGCGCGCCAGGCGATGCAGCGCCAGCACCAGCTGCTCTTCCCATTCGCCGGTGCGGTGCTCGATCGATTCGCGCAGCGCCCTTTCCTCCAGCCAGCAGCGGGTGCGGGTCAGCTCATCCAGCTCCTCGGCGCTGACCGGCATCAGGAAGAAGCCGCGCTGGTCGTGGCGGCCGAGCAGGCCTTCCGAAGCCAGACGGTTAAGCGCCTCGCGCACGGGCGAGGCGCCGGCGCCATATCGCGAAACCACCCATTCGACCCGAAGCTTGCTTTCGGTCTCCAGCACACCGCGCAAGAGATCGTCCCGAAGTTGATGATAGACCGTGCTGGCAAGGGTGCTCTTGGGTCCGGCACCTTCATCGCCCGGATCGGCGGTTCCGTACGTCAATATCGCTCCTGTTGCCTGCCTTGGCCTGTTGTTGGTTCTTGTTGCGAAGCAGTCTCAATCCCGTAGGCGTACTATACCGTGCCACACTTCGCGGCCTCAAGCGGAAGATGATGGTATTGGACTTAAAGAGGATAGAGAGCGCAGTGGCTCGCCGAAGTAACGGGCGGCTCAAGAATATTGAATTTTCTGAGAAGCTTGAGGCGCTGGACAGCGAAGCTACTCATTTCGGCTATCAATCAGACTGGGTATCCAGCCGAGATACGGTCAACGGCCAGGATCAGGCGGCGGCGCTGTCCGCCGCGGTCCTGATCGCCTCGATGTTGGCCCGATAGGCCTCGACGCTGTCGCCCTTGAAGATGGCGGCGCCCGCGACCAGCACGTCGGCGCCCGCCGCGGTGACCAGCGGCGCCGTCTCCGGCGACACCCCGCCGTCGATCTCGATGCGGATCGGACGGTTGCCGATCAGCGCCTTCACCCGCTTCACCTTGTCGACCATTGCCGGAATGAACGCCTGACCGCCAAAGCCCGGATTGACGGTCATGATCAGGATGAGGTCGAGCCGGTCGAGCACGTATTCGACAGCGCTTTCGGGTGTCGCCGGGTTGAGCGACACGCCGGCCTTCTTGCCGAGGTTCTTGATGGTCTGCAGCGAGCGGTCGAGATGCGGCCCGGCCTCTGCATGCACGGTCAGGCCGTCGCAGCCGGCCTCGGCGAAGGCGGCCAGATAGGGATCGGCCGGCGCGATCATCAGATGGCAATCGAAGAAGGCCTTGGTACGGTTGCGGATCGCCTTCACCACCGGCGGGCCGAAGGTGATGTTGGGGACGAAATGGCCGTCCATGACGTCGAGATGGATCCAGTCGGCGCCGGCCGCTGCGACGGCTTCGACCTCGTCGCCGAGCTTCGAGAAATCCGACGCCAGCACCGATGGCGCGATCAGGGTTTTCTTGGCCATGTCCGCTTCCCGTTCTTCAAGTCCGCTCCGCCCTAGCGCATCGGCTGCAAAATCGGAACCGATTTTCGGAAAGGACATGCCCGATTATGTGTTGGAGGGCAGCTAGTGCCAAAAAGGACGCATGTCGCTCCAGACCAGGACGAGGTTCGTCATCCCCGCAAAGGAGAGAGGCGGCACCGCCTCTCTCCTGGTTTGCAGCGGGATTCAGTTCACCTGAAGCCGTGACCTGGCCTGCCCCGGCAGAAACGACTGGCCCCTGCCTTGCTTCAACTTCTGCAGCCCAAGCGTCTTCGAAGCCGGCCTGGGCACGCAATGTCCGCGCACCGTCATTTCGGTTGGCCGGCAGCCCGTGGTGATGATTGCGTCCCTCACACATGCCTTGCCGACCAGATGATAGCCGCGTTTGCAGTCGATGATGATGGAAGGCATGCGAACGCATTCGCCATTGATGCGCTGTTCGTCACGCCGGCATTTCCCGGCGATCACGGCATTCTTCACGCATTTCAGGCCGACCTGATGATAGCCGGGCAGGCAGTGGATGCTGACGCCGATGCACCGGCCGTCGACCAGCTTCTCGGTGTTCTTGCACGCGGCCACCAGCGGCCTGTCGACACATTTGCCGCGCAGCAGACTTTGGCTAGGCAGGCATTTGCGGCCGGGATCGACGACGACCGGCGGCAGCCTGGGCTTGCCGAAGTCGGGTCGCGGGCTTGAGACCAGATCGTCGACCTTGGGCTCGATAGTCCGTTTTATGCAGGTGAAATCCTCCGCATCCATGTCGATGGTGGCGATGGATCCATTTGGCTTGATCTCCTGCAAGGTGCACTGGATCGAGCGGGTCCTGCTAATGCTGAGATCGTGCGCGGCACTGGCCTTGAACACACCGCCTTCGTTGAAGGCGACCGCGGTGCCGGTGAAGAAGGCGCCATTCGAGCAACCGATTCGATAGTGCAACGCGCCGGGAGCATCGCGGCTCGCTTCGAACGCGACCTGGCCTTTGCGCGGGCAAAGTTTCCTGGATCCGGCGCTGTCGGAAACGGTCACTTCGCCTTGCCAGTCGGCCTTTGCCGGCGGGTTGTCGGGATCGGCCTGCGGTCCATCGGTGAAGCCGCCGCCGCCGGCGCCAGTGCAATGGACGGTGATGTCCTTCCAGCCGTCGAAGGGCTCGAACGGGCCGTTGCCGACTATTTCGGTCTTGTACTGGAAGTACGCGGTCGCTCCGACATTCTCCCATTTCTCATAGATGGCGAAATAGCCGTTCTTGCCCGCGTCGAAGGACGCCCAGACCTGCTTGAACTCCGATGTGATCGGCCCATCGTCCTTCTGCCGCCAGATGCGCATCGATACCGGCCCGGCCTTGTTGGCCTGCGCGCGGCTGGTCACCTTGAGCGCCGGGCACACTGTGCCGGGTGTCGAGCCGGGCTGGTTCGAGCGGTAGGTGGTCAGGAACAGCTTGACGTTCTTTGTCTCGAATTCGCCGAAGTCGACGGCGATGTCCTGAGCCGCCGGTTTGACGACGGGATCGCAGACGACCTGAACGTCGAACGAACCGTGTTCGGCATAATGCGATTCGTAGATCGGATAGGGCCAGCTGCCGCCCATCACCTCGGTGGCAGCATTGTGCATGTCGAGCGCCTTGTCGGTCAGCGCCGAAAAGGTCGCGTGGAAAGTGTGTGTGAACGAATAGGACTTCGTCGGCCCATCGGGCTGAAGGTGCTGGTTGCACTTGGCGATAATCTGATCGCCATAGGGCACCGACGCGATGTCCGCATTCGAAGACAGCGCCATGATCGAGGGATCGAAGGAGAAGTTCTCCTGGTGATCATAGTCGCGGCTGACCGGCGATGCGCTCCAGATCGGCGGAAACGCCCCGCACTGGCTGGGGCCGCATACGCCGAGCGATACACCGACCTGCTGCACGTAGCCTGGCCAGCGTGTGTCGATCTTCATGTGGCCCCAGAACTGGACCGTGCCGCTTTTCAGCCTGTCCCATTTCTGTTTGTCGCTCGAAACGACATGAAGCGTGGTGTTGACGCTCTGCGTGTCGAACGACATCGACTTGATGTTGGCCTGTGTGGCGAAAGCGGAGGTGCTGACTAGTCCGGCTGCGAACAGGGCAACAGTCGCAACCGTATTGCGAAAGGCATAGCTGACTGAAGACATCTCTCTCTCCTGATGTGTTCCTTCAGCGATTGGTCGCCGCTCGCGGCATCAAGGTTCACGCGGGCGATCCCGCCAACGAAAAACCCCGCCGGATTGCTCCGGCGGGGTTCTGGTTTTCCTATCGCTAGATCACGGCTTGGAGTTCTGGATGTTCGCTCCCGCCGGATCCTGCTGCACCTGCGGCGTGCGTCTCGGCACCAGTTGCTGCAGGATGTTCGGATTGAGCAGCAGGTTCGGGTTGACCTCCACGCCCGGCTTGCGAAGCGGGACGCAGTTTGGATATTTTCCGGTCGTCCCGGTCGGGCAGCGCCGCAGGATGATGATCGGCTGGCACTGGCCGTTGATCAGCTGCGAACCCGGCGCGCATTCCTGCCGGACCCTACGGCAGGCGCCGTCACGGACCTCGGTGCCACGCGGGCAGACGCACTCGCCACGCTTGTTGTGGACCTGGCCGCGAATGGTGCACTGCTCCAGTTCGGGCTTCTTCTGCCGGCAGGCGCCGTCGCGGATCTCCGTACCCCTCGGGCAGACACAATTGCCGTTGGCGTCGTGGATCTGGCCGCGGATCGTGCACTGCTCGGGCTGTGGCCGGATCGGCCGGCAGGCGCCGTTGCGCAGCTCTGTCCCCTTCGGGCAGACGCAATCGCCATCGGCATTGCGGACCTGGCCGGGGATGCGGCACTGCTCCGGTTTCGGCCGGATCGGCCGGCAGGCGCCATTGCGCACCTCGGTTCCCTTCGGGCAGACGCAATCGCCGTCCGCGTCGTGGACCTGGCCGCGAATGGTGCACTGCTCGGGCTTCTGCTTGTCCCGCACGCAGGCATTCGCGATCCTGTCGAGATGCGTGCCCTTGGGGCAGTAGCAGCTGTCGCCGTCCGCCGACGGCACCGAGCCGGGTATGGTGCAGCCTTGCGTGATCTTCACGCAGGCGCCGTTCTCGAGCTCGGTTCCGCGCGGACAGACACAGCGCCCGTCCTCGGTGCGGATCTGGCCCTTGAGCAGCACGCAGGGCTTGGGCTTCGGCTCGACGATGACGCCGCCGCCCGTGCACTGGCCGTTGCGGTAGGTGGTGCCTTCGGGGCAGACGCAGCGGCCGGCATCGTTCATGACGAAACCTGCCGAGCACTGTTTCTTCACCTCGTTCCTGATGGTGAAGGGATGGCACGCATAGGCCCTGCCGCGATTGCCCTGGATGTTGGCCTGATCGCCGGCAAGCACGTCGCCGCCGCCCTGCACCCGCGTATCCGGGGACAGGACGCCAACGCAGTTCTGACCGTTGACCGTGCCCTGCAGATTGGCCAGGCGGCCGTCATCGGGGATGACCATGGTGACATTGTGCACGTGGCTTTCCCCGGCGCCGAGCGTCAGGTTGGCAATGCAGGACAAAGGCAGCGTCGTCGGTTCCGGCGAGCAGCCGAAGGGCGGCTCAATCGACGTGATCTCGACGCCTTCCAGCCTGCCCAGTCCTTCCACGCCGATCGCATCGCCGATCCGGACCGGACCGGAGAAGGCGGCCGGCCCATCGTTCGTGATGGTGATCTCGAACGAGCAGGGCTGGCCGGGCTGGCATTCGCTGTCGCCGGTCTTCTCGACGCGGATGGTCGGAGCCCCGCCGCCCTTGGCGCAAGCCTGGCCGATCGGATAGACGATGTCGTCTCCCGGCGCCGGCCCGTAGGAGCCGCGCGCGCAGTTCTCGAACTCGCCATTGGCCGAGACCGTCACGTCGAAGTGCCTGGAGGTTCCGGGCGTCATCACGGCGCCGGGAATCTGGCAAGACAGCGTGTTGGCCGGAACCGGTCCGCAGGCCCATTCCGCGCCGTCGGGAGTGACGGTCTGGATCTGGACCGGCGCGCCACCGGCCACCAGCGTGGCGGCATCGTTGACCCGCACCGGACCGGTGGGGGCCGCCGTGCCGGCGTTGCTGACGGTGATGCGGCAGGAAACCACCGCGGCACCGGCCAGCGAGCCGTTGCACACCTTGGTGATGCGCAGGCCGGGCTTGCCGCCATTGGGATGGCGGAAGCGTTCCTTGGCGCAGGCCTTGTTGTTGGTGAGGTCGACCTCACCGGGGATCGCCCTGACCTCGGCGCAGTTCTCGACGCTGTCAGACTGGTAGTTTGCCGGCATCACCGCCTTGACGACGATCGACGTCGACGCGCCAGGCATCAGCACGATGCCGGGATTGTCGCAACGGAACTGGCCGGGGCCGTTCGGTCCACAGCTCCAGGGCGGAGACGGGCCGAAGGTCGAGGAGGCCGGCGCGCCGCCGGGATAGCTGTCGACGACCGTCAGCGGTCCGTTATAGGGGACGCTGCCGTTGTTGATGAGGTCGATGACGAAGTAGCAGATGCCGTCAGCCGTGCAGACCGGGATGCGGGCACGCTTCTTCAGGATCAGGTCGACCTTCTTCTCGACCGGCGGCCGGCACTCGGGGTCGCGATCGCCACGCCGGCAGATCGGGATCGAGGCGCAGCCGCGATCGTTCTGCTGGCTGCCGAACAGCGGCTTGCCGCTGGCCTGGTAGTCGTAGATGGCGCAGTTGCGCAGCACGCGTCCCTGCCAGCCCGGCGCCGGCTTGAAGCCGAGCTTGAGGTCGACAAAGGCGCCTGGGTTGAGCGTGGTCACCGGATGGGTGCAGGTCATCGGCGTGACGCCGGGCACGCAGACCCAGGGCGGGTTCGGGCCGGAATCCAGCACCGAGCCGGCCGGCAACGTCACCTCGTCGAGCACGATCTTGCCGTGATAGGGGGTGCCGCCGACATTGCTGACCCTGATGGTGAAGTCGCAGCCGCCGGCCATCGTGCAACGCGTGACATCGGCGCGCTTCTCGACCTTGAGGTCCGGCTCCTTGTCGGGCGGGCATCTGAGATCGCGTGGGATGACGATGTCGATGGTCTGCGTGCAGCACAGGCCCCAGCCCTCCTCCGGACCGGCATAGGTCTCGATGCCGGTGACAATAAGGTGGATGACATCACCGGGCGATGCGCCGACGATCTTCCAGTTGAGCACGCCGCCGCCCGCCGGCACCAATTGGGTGTCGGGGATGATGGTGATGCCGGGCGTGGTCGTCGAGACCTGCACCCACTTGCCGCCCATCTCCGGGCCGACAGGCATGTGGTAGATGAAGGCGCCGCCGCCGGGCACGCAATCGACCGTGCCGCGCTCCACCTTGAAGCATTCCTTGCCGGGAGGTGGTGGTGGCGGATTACATTTGGTCAAGTCGATGCGGATCGAGGTCTTCTCGCCGGTGAGGAAATCGCCGTCATCCGGCTTGCCCGGATCCTGCGACGGGATGATGGTCCCCGGGCCGCCTCCCATCGACACCTTGATCGTGCCCTGGTTGTCGATCATGGCCGGCGCGGGGAACGCCGCGTGGTCGATCTTGGCCACGATCTGGAAGGTGATGGTGCGTTCGTTCGCGGCGCCCATGCCGTCGAGATCGCTGGCGGAAATCCGGAAATCGGAAACCGTCGCGGTGTCGTTCGGGTCCGCCGAGGTGCTGATCGATGCACCGGGCAGAGCGCCTCCACCGGCATCGGTGCCGTCGCCGGACACATGCACGCTGACGATCTGCAGGCCATGCGGAAGCTGGTCCTTGAAGTCGAGCCTGGCGTTCTTCAGCGCATTGGCAAGCACGGGATTGGCAAAGGCTTGCGCATTGCCGTGCAGGCCGAACGTCAAGGTGTAGAAGACGTAGTCGCAGCTTCTCTGGCCGCCCTTCTTGGTGAAGAACGGCACGATGCGCCCCGGCTCGGGATTGACGACACGGGGATTGTCGAGCTCAAGCCTGGGTTCCGGGCCTGCGGCCTCGACGATCTTGGCCGGGATGGGGTCCTCGGCGAAGGCCGGCAATGCCGGCAGCATGGCGACCGCGATACCGGCCGCCATCAGCCAGCGCGCGCCGCGCCTGGCATATGACAGGGGTTTCATGATCGTCTCCATGACGGTGGGTTTGCTGCTGGGAGCAAACGGGGAAAGCGCGGAAATGGTCATCTTTCCCTCCCTCACGGTTCGCAGCTGACGGCTGGGGTTCTGAGCGGCAGGGTCATCTTGCAGCAAGGGTAGTAGCCGCCCTTGTCGCGGTCTGACTGCCTGTAGAAGCAGAGCCCGACATCGACCGTGTCGCCCGGATAATGGCCGGTGATGCCGATCGTGTATGGGGTGCCCGGCGCATGCGACATGGGTGAGGTCACCCCGACGCCTGGCGTCTTGGACAGAGCCTTGATCGAATCGCCGCCGAAGCCGGCATGGTCATGGAGATAGAGATCGGCCTCGAGGCCCGAGGGCGTGCAGAAGTACTGGACATCCTCGACATCGAGACAGGGAGGCAGATTGCCGGGCGGTGGGAAGTCCGGCGGATAGAATGGCGGCAGGTAACCGCCAGGAATTTCCTCATAGTAGCCGGCACGGCCCTCGCAGGGACGCCAGACCCTGACGTCGCCGACATGGCCTTCCACTTCCGGGTCCTCGAAATAGCTGTCGAAGTCGACGAACCAGGAGCCGAAGGGCGGCACGTTGGCCGGCTTGACCAGCGGGGTCGGCGTGAACTGGACGCCATGCACGGCAAAAGGCCCGCCAGCGGCGAGTTGCTCGGCAAGCGCCGGATTGTCACGCAACTTGTCGCCGGTGTTGACCAGCGTGTCGGTGCAGACACTGGTGTCGAGATTGCCCTCGGCGTCATAGCCATATTGCAGGTCGACGCCGCCGGCCGACTGGCGGTTGCCTTGCGGGAAGCCGATCGCATATTCCTGCGGCTCTTCCACCCAGACCGATTCCGTCGCCGGATCGTCGGGATTCTCGCGCCAGTAGCGGATGACCTCGCCCTTGCCGGAATCGGCGAAGCGGCTGTAATCGTAGCGGTTTTCCACCGGGCCGCGCTGGGCCAGGTACATGAAGCCCTTGTTGTCGAAAGCGATGCCGGTGACGGCGTAGTCCTTGTCGGCCTTGACAGTCAGCTCCCAGCGCGGATCGCCGGCGAAGCGGCCGTCGCGGGCAATGCCCACCGACCAGACCTCCGCCTTTTCGCCGACCGTATAGTAGACCCGGCCGCCGTGATAGGCGACTGCCCAGACACGGCGCTCGTCCTGGGTGTAGCCCCATGTGTCGGGGTCTTCGCTGTCGAAGGCGGCGCCCTGGATGTCCATGACGGCGCCGTCGTCGGCGACCGGGTCGAGCCCGTGCGCCGGGCGTCCGGCGACGCCATGGTCGAACGTGTCGATCAGCGTGCCGTTGGCGTCGATGCGATGGATCAGGCCAGTGTCGAGATCGGAGGCGAAGAACTGGCGATGGATGGGGTCGAAGGAAAGGTTGCCGATGCCGGGCCCGCTGTTGGTGTCGATATCGGCGAATTTCGAAACGGCGCCGGTAATGCCGTCGATCTTCCAGATCGTGCCCGGCCCGCCGCCATTCTCGGTGCCGAACTGGCCTTCCATGAAGGCAGCACCGGCAGCGCCGCGGCGCTCTCGCTCGGGCCGTCCGTCACTGTCGGCGTCGGGCGTGACGATCTCGATGCCGTGCAGCGAGGTCGCGGCGGCATAGAGGTTCGGGATGCCCGACGGCACGCCATCACGCACGCCGTCGTCATAGGTAAGGCCGAAGACCTCGCCGATCTGGCCGGCCGTCACCTCGAAGGGCGGCGGCGTGTAGACGAGCTGGCCCGAGGCCGGGCCGCCGAGATGCGAGACGTCGAAGACGCGCAAGGAGGCGCGGCTGGTGTCGATGAAGGTTTCGTCGACCGGATCGACGCCGGGCGGAAGGCCCCCCTCTTCGGACTCGGAAGAGTCGAAATTGGGGATGACGGTGCCGGGGAAGCCGGTCACCGCCATCGAGCCAGGATAGATGATCTGGGTTTCCTGCGCGCCGGCAGGGCTGCCGAGCCACAGGCCGGCGCTGAGCGCAAGAGCAAGAAATCCGCTGGTTGCCTTTGCCGCGCGGCGCAAACGGCCGGCACGAGCGTGCGCAAGAGCGCCTTGGTCGCAGGACATAGAACTCCCCCCGAAGTCTATGGAAGAACCATCCGGCATTGCCGCGCGAATCAGGGCAAGGCTCGGCGTTCCGGCACGTTCTTCCCTGATCGAATTGTCTGCTTTCCTCATGCTCACGATACGCCGGCTCTTACGCAGGGTCAACGGAATCAGCGGAAAGCCCAGCGCATCGACCCTGTCCCGAAGACGGTGGTCGCGCCGAGCTTCTGTTGTTCCCGGAGACCGTGGAGCCTCTGGGTTTCTGGTCATTGGGTTTTCCTTTCCCGGGCCGCACCATGCGGCGCCTGAGCGTCAGTCGCGGGCTGACGCGGAAAGGTTCATGCCGCCGCCGATGGAATCCTGCGGCCGGCTTTCCGCCACGGCGGCCTTCTGTTAGCGTTGGTGCGGATAAGGGTTGGATAGTCAGGGAGGGGGCATGACAGGCAAGCGCCTCATACTGCTGCTGGCGTCGCTCGTCCTTTCGTCGCCGGCATTGCCGTCGGCGGCCAAGACCCTGGTCTACTGCACCGAGGCCAGTCCCGACACATTCGATCCGGCACTTGCCTCCGGCACCCGCGATGCGTCGGCGACCGCGCTCTACAACCGCATTGTCGAGTTCGAACCCGGCACGACCAAAGTGCGTCCCGGCCTCGCCGAAAAATGGGAGGTCTCCGACGACGGGCTGACCTACACATTCCATCTGCGGCGCGGCGTGCGATTCCACAGCATCGAAGGCTTCACCCCGACGCGCGACTTCAATGCCGACGACGTGCTGTTCACTTTCGAGCGCCAGGGTAGCGCCGGGAACCCTTTCCACAACTATGCCGGCCGCCAGTACATCTATTTCGACGGCATCGGCATGCCGGACCTCGTCGTCGGCTGGCGCAAGCTCGACGACTACACCGTCGTCATGACGCTGAAGGCGCCGCACTCGCCGATGCTGGCCGATCTGGCGCTGGATTTCGCGTCGGTCGTCTCGAAGGAATATGCCGACAGGCTGCTGGCGGAGAAGCGTCCGCTGGACCTGGCGACAAGGCCGGTCGGAACCGGTCCGTTCCAGCTTGTCGACTATCAGCAGGATGCGGTCATCCGCTACAAGGCCAATCCGGACTACTGGCGCGGCCGGGCGAAGATCGACGATCTGGTCTTCGCCATCACCACCGATGCCAGCATCCGCATGGCAAAGCTGCGCGCCGGCGAGTGCGATGTCATGCCCTATCCCAATCCGGCCGACCTCGAGGCGATCAAGGCCGCGCCCGGCATCAGGCTGATGCAGCAGGAGGGCCTCAACACCGGCTATCTCGCCTTCAATACCTTGCAGAAGCCGTTCGACGATCCGCGCGTCAGGAAGGCGATCGACATGGCCATCGACAAGAAGGCGATCGTCGATGTCGTTTTCCGCGGCACCGGCGAACTGGCTCGCAATCCGCTGCCGCCGACCTCATGGGCCTATGACAAGTCCGCTCCCGGCGATGGCTACGATCCCGATGGCGCCAGGCGCGAGCTCGCCGCCGCCGGCGTCCATGATCTGCGCATGAAAGTCTGGGCGATGCCTGTGCAGCGGCCCTACAACCCCAACGCCCGGCTAATGGCCGAGATGATCCAGTCGGATCTCGCCAAGATCGGCGTCGGTGTCGATATCGTCACCTATGAATGGGCCGAGTATCTCGCCCGCTCGAAGGCGCGCGACCGCGATGGCGCCATGCTGTTCGGCTTCACCGGCGACAATGGCGATCCGGACAATTTCCTGTCAGTGCCGCTCGGCTGCGCCGGCGTCGGCACCACCAACCGCGCCAACTGGTGTTTTGCCGCTTTCGACGCGCTGCTCAAGCAGGCGGCGGCCATCGTCGATCCCGCCGCCCGTGCGAAGCTCTATGTCGAGGCGCAGCGACTGTTCCGGGAACAGACGCCATGGGTGGTCATCGCGCATTCGGTGGTGTCGATCCCGATGCGCGAACGGGTTCGAGGCTACGTCATGGATCCTTTCGACCACCATGACTTCTCCGGCGTCGACATCCAGGACTGACCGCCCGGTGGCGGCCGCGGACCTCGACGTCTATGTGGAGAGCCTCAGCAATTTCGGCTCGTCGCGGGAATACTCGATCCAGTCGCTGCTGCCTCATGTGGAAGAGGCCGGGCTGAAGGTGCGCGTGCTCGATCGTCCGGCGGGCGGCAGCCGTGCGCCGGCCGCCCTGCTGCATGTCGACCTGACGGAAGTGCCGCAAGAATATTCCCAGATCGGCATTCTCTACCAGCGCACCATCAACGGCCGCGCCCTCTCCATCCACCGGCACCTCTATTCGACGCTCAGGCTGAACTACGGCGACAGCCACCCGGGCCCGGTCGTCGTCAAGACGGTGCTCAACAGCCGGGGCCGGCCCGAGCTGCGCTGGCGGCAATACCGCAATGGCTGGACGCGGGCAGCGCATGCGTTGCGCAAGATCGCGACGCCGGACTACAAGGAGCGCCTGTGCCCGCGCTACCGCGTCTACGGCACGATCACCGAGGTTCCGGCGGAGGTCTGGCGCGACGAGAGGCTGATGGTGGAGAAATTCGCTTTCGACAGCCTCGACCTGCCGATCGTGAAACATCGCTACATGTTCCTGCTCGGCGCCGAACTCAACATGCGGCAGGTCTACGAAGACGTGCTGTGCGCGGGCGCCAAGATTGTCAGCAACGAAGTGGGCGGCGCGGTTCCCGACGAGGTCAGGGCGGTGCGGGAGAAGCTCCATCTCGATTACGGCGCGATCGACTATTTCATCGTCGACGGCAAGGGCATCGTTGTCGATGCCAACAAGACGGTCGGTTCCAATCCGAGCTGGCTGAAGCGCAATTTGTTCCGGCAGGAATTCGACCACCGCATGGCCGAGGCGCTGATCGGCTTCATCCGCGGCTGAGCGAAGGACGCCGGCTCACCAGATCCAGTCGCCCTTGCCGAGCGCCGTTGCGGCCTCGACGATGCGGGTGAAGCTGGCGCGCGCCCGGCCGACCGTGTGCCGGGCCCTCAGGTAGCCGTGCACAAGTCCCGGTTCCTCGAACCAGTACGCATGTCCGCCGGCCGCGACGACGCGGTCGCGATAGGCCTCGCCGTCGGAGGACAGCGGGTCGCATTCGGCGGTGATCAGCACGGTCGGCGGCAGGTAGGCGAAGTCTGCATCGGCGAGCGGCGCCAGCGTGATGTCGCCGGTGCGGTCCTCGCCACCGGTGCGGATGTGCTTGTAGAATTCGAGGTCGCGCACGGTCAGCATCGGTGCTTCGGCATGCGTCACATAGGAGCCACGAGACCGGTCGCCGCCGAGGCCGGGATAGATCAGCAGCTGGCCGACCGGTTTTTTGGCATGGCCGCGCGTCGCATGGCTGACGGCGGCGCAAAGATTGCCGCCGGCGCTGTCGCCGCAAAGCAGGACGGGGCGTTCGTAAGCAGCGGCGGCCCATTCGAAGGCTGCCATGACATCGTCGAAGGCGGCCGGGTGCAGGTGCTCCGGCGCCAGCCGATAGTCGACGGAAACCACCTCGAAGCCGGTGCGGGCGCAGAGCTCGGCGCAGACATCGTCATGGCTGTCCAGCCCGCCGAGGATGAAGCCGCCGCCATGGACGTAGAGCACCATCGCCGCCGTCTGCGGTTTTGCGTTGCGATAGAGGCGGATCGGGATGTCTTGCGCAGGCGCCGGGATGGCTGTGGTCTCGACCGTCACGCCTTGCGGATAGCCGGCAAAGAACTCGCGGCACATGCGGTCATAGATCGCGCGCTGCTCTGCGATCGTGTAGTCGATCGTATCCGGCGGATAGTAGGAGTTGGTCTTCTCGATGAAGGCCCAGGTCTCGGCGTCGATGAGGGTTTTGTAGTTGGTCATGCAGGATGACCAACTTTCGGTGATGGCGCCCAGGCCCCCCTCTCTGTCCTGCCGGACATCTCCCCCTCAAAGGGGGAGATCAGATGTCGCGAAGGCTTTCGCCTATCTTCTACGCTGGAAGAAAAGCGTAGAGGCTGAAACTGCCGATCTCGCCGCTTGAGGGAGAGATGCCCGGCAGGGCAGAGGGGGGTGCCTCGCGCCATCATCTCCGCAGAGTCACTTCCCCTTCCACACCGGGTCGCGCTTCTCGGCGAAGGCCCGGAACCCTTCCATATTGTCTTCCGACCCATAGAGGATATCGACGGTCGGCAGTTGGCGGCGTGTCACCTTGTTCATTGCGTCCTGGAAGGTGAGCGCCTCGGCCACGCGCGCGGTCTCCTTGATCGCGGCGAAGACCAGCGGCGGGCCGCTGGCCAGCATCCGCGCGATCTCCCAGACGCGGTCCTCGAGCTTGTCCTTGGGCAGCACCTCGTTGACCAGGCCCCAGCGATGCGCTTCCGCGACATCCATCCAGCGGCCGGTGAGCAAAAGGTCCATCGCGACATGGTAGGGAATGCGTTTCGGCAGCTTGATCGTCGCAGCGTCGGCCAGCGTGCCGGCGCGGATCTCGGGCAACGCGAAGGAGGAATGGTCCGAGGCGTAGATCAGGTCGCAGGACAGCGCCAGTTCGAAGCCGCCGCCGACCGCCATGCCGTTGACGCAGGCGATGACCGGCTTGTTGAGGTCGCGCAATTCCTGCAGCCCGGCGAAGCCGCCGACGCCATAATCGCCGTCGACCGCGTCGCCGCCGGCGGCCGCCTTGAGGTCCCAGCCGGCGCAGAAGAACTTGTCGCCGGCGGTCTTGACGATGGCGACGCGCAATTCGGGATCGTCGCGGAACGCCTTGAACGTCTCGCCCATCAGCCGCGACGTCTTCAGGTCGATGGCGTTGGCCTTCGGCCGGTCGAGCGTGACCTCGAGGATCGCGCCCTCGCGGCGGGTCGAAATGACGTCAGACATTCTTCTTTTCTCCAAGCACCAGCAGCGCGTCGGCGATCCAGGCGCCCTTGCCTTCGGCGCAGACGATGAGCGGATTGATGTCGAGCTCCTCGATCTCGCCGGCATTCTGCTGCACGAAGCCGGCGATGCCGGCGATGGCGTCGATGGCAGCCTGAACATCGGCCTTGGGCCGGCCGCGATAGCCTTCGAGCAGCGGATAGAGCTTCAGTCCACGCAGGGCCGCTTCGATGTCGTCGCGGGTCGCCGGCAGCATCAAAGTGACGCTGTCTCGCAACAATTCGACCAGCACGCCGCCGGTGCCGAGCGTCATCACCGCGCCGAACATCGGGTCGCGGGTGAAGCCGACGATCAGCTCGGCGACGCCGTCGCGCACCATGCGCTCGACATAAAGGCCGGTGCCGAGCGGCAAGAGATCATGCGCGGCGGTGCTGACGGATTCGGCGTCCCGAAGGTTCAGCTGCACGGCGCCAACCTCCGATTTGTGGGTGACGCCCAAAGTCTTCAGGGCAACCGGGAAGCCGAGCGCCATGGACGAAATCACCGCCTCGACGGCATTGGCGGCGCGCTCGCCCTTCGGCACCGGCAGGCCGGCCTTGATCAGCCGCGCCTTGGCCTCGGCCTCGTCGGGCGTGACATGGCCGCCGCTGGCGACGCCGGAAGCAGACGTGTCGACCGGCTGCGCCTCGGGCTCGCGCCAGGCCCAGCCGATGAAGGCGGCGGCTTGCGCGGCATCCATGGCTTCCGAGATGCCGAACAGCGGCACCATGCCGCGCGCCATCAGCCCGGCGGTGTATTCCTCCGGCAGGTTCTCCGGCAGCGAGGAAACGATCGCGCCTTGCGCGCTGTTGGTCTTCAGCGCCGCCTCGAAGGCGCGCAGCGTCGTCCACCAGTCGGTGTCCGAACAGCGGTCGGGACGGGGGAAGTCGAGCACCAGCATGTTGAGGTCGAAGCCGCCCGACACCATGGCGGTGAAGGTCGCCGTCATCGCCGGCTCGTTGTTCCATATGAAGGTGTGGTAGTCGAGCGGATTGGCGACCGCGACTAGCGGCCCGAGCGTCGATTTGACATGGGCGCGGTGCTTGTCGGTTAGTGCAGGGAAATGCACCCAGCGCCCTTCGGCGCTGTCGGCCATCACCGAGGCCTCGCCGCCCGAGCAGCTCATCGAAGACAGCTTGTAGCCGGGCAGTGGCCCGGTGATGTGCAGGAGCTTCAGCGCCTCGATGAAGGCCGGAATGGAATCGACGCGGGCGATGCCGAGCCGCTTCAGGAACGCGCCCGAGGCGGCATCCGAGCCGGCGAGCGAGGCGGTGTGCGACACCGTCGCCTGCCGCGCCTGTTCCGAGCGGCCGACCTTCATGGCGATGATCGGCTTCTTCAGCTCGCGGGCCCTGGCCGCCAGCCGCTCGAAGCCGGCTACTGCGTCAAAAGCCTCGATGTGCAGGCCGAGCGATGTGACGCGCTCATCCTCGATCAGGCCGAGCGCCATTTCCGAGAGGCCGGTCTGCGCCTGATTGCCGGCGGTCATCAGGAACGCGATCGGCAGGCCGCGCTTCTGCATCGTCATGTTGATGGCGATGTTGGACGACTGGGTGATGATGGCGACGCCCTTGCCGCCGTCGGGCAGCCGGATGCCGCCATGCTGGTCGGGCCACAGAAGCGCGCCATCGGCATAGTTGATGAGGCCATAGCAGTTCGGACCGATGATCGGCATCTGGCCGGCGGCTGCGACGAGCTCGGCCTGCAGCCGTTCGCCGTCCTCGTCATAGGCCTCGGTCTCGAGGAAGCCGGCGGCGAAGCAGACGGCGCCGCCGGCGCCGCGCTCGGCCAGTTCCCTGATCACCTCGATGGTGAGATGGCGGTTGACGCCGACAAAGGCGGCGTCCGGCGCGCCGGGCAGGTCGGCGACGGAGCGGTAGGCCTTGCGCCCGGCGACCTCGTCCTTTGTCGGATGCACCGGCCAGATTTCGCCGGCAAAGCCCATCTTGATCGATTGCGCGACGACGGCGGCGGCCTGCGCGCCGCCGAACACGGCTATGGACTTCGGGCGCAGGAGACGTTCGAGTTTATGCATGGTCATCTTTTCGTTTGAGCATGATCTTCCCCCAAACCGGACCCCGGTTTGGGGCACATCATGCCCTAAGCCCCGAACGGACGCAGCAGCGCCCGCGAAATGATATGTCGCTGAATCTCCGAAGTGCCTTCCCAGATGCGCTCGACGCGGGCGTCGCGCCAGATGCGCTCCAGCGGCAGGTCGTCCATCAGCCCCATGCCGCCATGGATCTGGATCGCCTCGTCGGCGACGAAGGCCAGCATCTCCGTAGCCTTCAGCTTGGCCATGGCCATGTCCTGGTCGGTGACGGTGCCCTGATCGTACTTCCAGCCGGCTTCGAACACCATCAGGTCGGCGGCTTTCAATTCGGTCGCCATGTCGGCGAGCTTGAACGACACGCCCTGGAATTTGCCGATCTGCTGGCCGAACTGCTGGCGCTGCGCTGCATATTCGATGGCATGGCCGAGCGCGCGCTCGGCGCGGCCGAGGCAAGTGGCGCCGACCTGCAGGCGGGTGGCGCCCAGCCAGGAATTGGCGACCTCGAAACCCTTGTGGACCTCGCCAAGGACCTGGCTCGCCGGCAGCCGGCAATCGTCGAATTCGAGAATGGCGTTGGTGTAGCCACGATGCGAGACGTTGCGATAGCCGTCGCGCACCGTAAAACCCTTGGTGCCCTTGTCGACGAAGAAGGCGGTGATCTTCTTGCGTTTGCCGCGCGGCGAATCTTCTTCGCCGGAAGCCATGAAACAAATCGCAAAGTCGGCGATGTCGGCATGGCTGATGAAATGCTTGGTGCCGTTCAACACCCAGTCGTCGCCGTCCTGGACGGCGGTGGCCTTCATGCCGCGCAGGTCGGAGCCGGCGCCGGGCTCGGTCATTGCGAGGCAGTCCCATTTCTCGCCGCGGATGCAGGGGAAGAGGTATTTCTCGCGCTGCTCCGGCGTGCCGGCGAGCAGGATGTTGGACGGGCGCGCGACGCAGGTCCAGTGCAGCGCGTAGTTGGCGCGGCCGAGTTCCTTCTCGTAGAGCAGCCAGCTCACCGTATCGAGGCCCGCGCCGCCGACATCGGCCGGCATGTTGGCGGCGTAGAGGCCGGCTTCGATCGCCTTGGCCTTGATCTCGTCGACAAGCTCGCGGCGCAGCACGCCGGTGCGCTCCACCTCTCTCTCATGCGGGTAAAGTTCGTTCTCGACGAAGGCGCGCGTCGTCTCGACGATCAGTTTTTGTTCCTCGGAAAGACCGAAATCCATCGCCTCAGCCCTTCTTCTTGCTCTTCTTCGACTTTTCGGCCTTTGCCGGCTTCACGGCCTTCTTCACCGGCTTGGCAGCCTTGGCCTTCTCGGCCGCCTTGGAGACCGGCTTCTTTGCCGCCAGCTTGGCGAGCTGCCTGGTATAGTCCTTGTGCAGCGCGCCGGCGCCCCAGCCCTTGCCCTTGTTCTGCTTCGACAGCGCTTCCATGATGGCGACCAGATTGTCGTCGCGGATCTTTTCCAGCTCGCGGATCGACAGGCCATGCGCCTGCTCGTCCGACTGGGTGGCGATGAGGTCGACCAGCTCGTCGTTGAACTCCGGCACGTCCATCAGCTTGGTCCACGGCCATTTCAGGCAAGGGCCGAACTGCGCCATGAAGTGGCGCATGCCGGCCTCGCCGCCAGCGACGCGGTAGACCTGGAACATGCCCATCTGCGCCCAGCGCAAGCCGAAGGAATAGCGCATAATGTCGTCGAGCTCCTCGACGGTGCAGATGCCGTCCTTGACCAGCCACAGCGCCTCGCGCCAGGCGGCTTCGAGCAGGCGGTCGCCGACGAAGGCCTCGATCTCCTTGCGCACCACGACCGGTTTCATGCCGATCGAGGCATAGAGCTCCTTGGCAACCTCGATCGCCTCCGGGAAGGTCTGCTCGCCGCCGACGATCTCGACCAGCGGCAGGAGATAGACCGGGTTGAACGGATGGCCGACGACCAGCCGCTCCGGGTGCTTCTTCATCGCCACCTGCATGTCGGTCGGCTTGATGCCGGAGGTCGACGAACCGACGATGGCGTTGGCCGGCGCATGGGCGTCGATCTCGGCCAGCACCTTGTGCTTGAGGTCGAGCCGTTCCGGCACGCTTTCCTGGATGAAATCGGCGTCGGCGACCGCCTCGGCGATGGTCTTGGCGAAGGTGAGCCTGCCTTCCTTGGGCAGGCCGCCGGGCAGCATCTGCTTATAGGCGCGGCGGGCGCCCTTCATCACCTCGCCCACTTTGCGCGAAGCATCGGGATCCGGATCGAAAATCGACACATCGATGCCATTGAGCAGAAGCCGCGCCACCCAGCCGGCGCCGATGACGCCGCCGCCGATGGCGGCTGCCTTGTTGATGATGCTCATGCGGAAGCTCCGGTTCTGGTCTTGGCTGTTTCGGGATCGGTAAGCGGCACACGCTCGCCGGCGCGGATCACGGCCGGGTCGTAAGCCTTGCGAGCGAAGACCTCGAGCACGAAGGGCCGGAAGAATTCGATCGGCAGCGTGTCGTAATCGGGGTCGAAGCTCGACTGGTCCCAGCGCTCGCAGAACCGGTCGCAGTCGTCGAAGTAGGGATGGCCGGCGAAGCGGTCACGGGCGTCGCGGTTGCCGCCGAGATGATGCGCGTAATAGAGGCGCTGGAAATCGCCGTGCTTCTCCACCACCCAGGTGCACTGTTCGCGCACGAACGGCTTCAGGATCGCGGCCGCGTATTCGTCGTGATTGTAGGGCGCGTAGATATCGCCGATGTCGTGCAGCAGCGCGCAGGCGATCCAGTCAGTGTCGGCGCCGTCGCGCCAGGCCCGCGTCGCAGCCTGCAGCGAATGGCCGAGCCGGGTGATCTTGTAGCCGGAGAGGCCCTCGTCGAGCTGCACCAGCGCGTCGAGCAGCCGCTCGCCGGTTTTCGCAGCGTAGTCGACCTCATGGACGGTCAGGAATTCGTAGTCTTCCCTGTCGCCATCCTTCATCGCAGTGAATTTGACGGTAGCCATGGTCAGCTCCCGATGTGTTGCTTGAGCATGATCTTGCCCGAAAACCGGCTCCCACTTTTCGGGATCATGCTTATGCCCCGGCTGCGATCGGCGCCCGCTTGGTGAGGTTGAGCTTCTTGCGCACTTCCTCCGGCCCGAGGATCCTGGCGCCGAGATTGGTGACGATGCTCGCAGCACGCTCGACGAGCTGCGCATTGGTCGCCAGCACGCCCTTGTCCAGCCAGAGATTGTCCTCAAGGCCGACGCGGACATTGCCGCCGGCCAGCACCGCGGCGGCGGCATAGGCCATCTGGTTGCGGCCGATCGAGAAGGCCGACCAGTTCCAGGTCGACGGCACGTTGTTGACCATGGCCATGAAGGTGTTGAGGTCGTCGGGCGCGCCCCACGGCACGCCCATGCAGAGCTGCACCAGCGCGTCCGGCTTCAGCACCTGCTCCTCGACCAGCTGCTTGGCGAACCACAGATGGCCGGTGTCGAAGGCCTCGATCTCCGGCTTGACGCCGAGCGCCGTCATCATGCCGCCCATGGCGCGGAGCATGCCGGGGGTGTTGGTCATCACATAGTCTGCCTCGGCGAAGTTCATCGTGCCGCAATCCAGCGTGCAGATCTCCGGCAGGCACTGGCGCACATGCTCCATGCGGTTGGTGGCGCTGCCCATGTCGGTGCCCTTCTCGTTGAGCGGCAGCGGCGCCTCCGGCGAGCCGAACACCATGTCGCCGCCCATGCCGGCGGTGAGGTTGAGCACCACGTCGACATTGGCCTCGCGGATGCGCTCGGTCACCTCGCGGTAGAGATGGATGTCGCGCCTGGGCTTGCCGGTCTCGGGATCGCGGACATGGCAGTGGACGATCGCCGCACCCGCCTTGGCGGCGTCGATCGCCGAATCGGCAATCTGCTTGGGCGAGCGCGGCACATGCGGGCTGCGGTCCTGCGAGCCGCCGGACCCGGTCACGGCACAGGTAATGAAGACCTCACGGTTCATTGCGAGCGGCATTGGACTTCCTCCCAATCAAGACAGACCCAACAATGACCGACTTGCCGGAAACTGTTTTGCGCTTTACGAAGCTGACATGACTAAAAGCGAAAAGCCGACGATCTTTCGCGCCGAGCACGAAACGCTCAAGGTGACGTTCCTGGTGTTCTCCGGTTCGTCGATCATGTGCGTGGCCTCGGCCGTCGACCCGCTGCGCGCCGCCAACCGCATCTCCGGCGAGACGCTGTTCGACTTCAAGCTGGTTTCGGTGACGGGTGAGGCGCCGGTCACGACTTGTGGCCTGCCGGTGGCGGTCAGCGGCCGCTTCGATGCCGCGGAGCCGACCGATGTGTTGGTCGTCGTCGCCGGCTTCGGCACGCAGAATTATGCCACGTCGGCGCTGCTTGCGGGGTTGCGGAGGGCAGCACGTGCGGCCCGCGCTTGCGGCGGCGTCGAGGCCGGCACCTGGCTGGTGGCGCGGGCCGGCCTGCTTGAAGGGCGAAGCGCCACCACGCATTGGGAAGACATGGAGGATTTTTCCGCCGCCTTCCCGGGCGTCGACGTGCGTCCGGACCGGTATGTCATCGACGGGCCTGTCTTCACCTCCGGCGGCGCCTCGCCGACCTTCGATCTGATGCTGCATCTCGTGCGGACCAGGCTCGGCATGGCCGTGGCGCTCGATGTGGCGAGCGTGTTCATCTACGACCAGGCGCGCGCCGCGACTGATGCGCAGCCGCTGGTCTCGCTCGGAAGGCTCGACGGCTACGACCCAAGGCTGGCGCAGGCGATCCGGCTGATGGAATCGCATGTCGACCAACCGCTGACCATCGACGCCGTGGCCAAGCGCGCCGGAGTGACAGCGCGGACGCTGGAAAGCATCTTCCGCAAGTCGATCGGCGAGACGCCCGGCGCCTATTATCTGCGGCTGCGCCTCAGCGCCGCCCGGCGCCTGGTGGTCGACACGCGGATCGCCATGGCCGACATTGCCGGGCGCACGGGATTCTCCTCCGCTGCGGCATTCTCCAGGGCATTTTCGAGGGCTTTCGGCGAAGCGCCGGTGAGGCTCCGCCGGGGATAGACTACGCGGCGTTCTGCCGGGTGCTGGCGCTGTCGATCTCGGAGCGCATCTGTCTTGCAATATGGGTCTCGAAGCGGCTGGCGACCGCGCGATCCCATTCGGTCGCGCCGCGCGAACCGGCCTTGCCGTGCGGCAACGCCATCAGCCGGTCGATGATCGAGCCGGCCTCGCCAGATGAGAGCAGGGCGTCGATTTCGCGTTCGTGCTGCATATCGTTTCGCCTCCTTCTTCCTGATTCCCGCCACGAGCCGACACTATACGAAATCCGTGACGGCTGTTTGAAGGCAAGAGAGAGGCGATTGAGGGGCGGCGCGGGGCAAAACCTTGTCGTCGGTTTCTGCCCCGCGCAAAGCCGTTTTATCTTAGCAATTGCTTGAGTTAGAGCAATTCCAGGTTTTCCGTCCTGAATGCGCCAGAACAAATAGATAGGGCCGGCGCCGGCCCTCACACATAGCGGTTGACGATGTTCTCCAGCAGTTCCTGGCGGCCGGAGCGCGGCTGCGGCTCGATCTTCTTCTTGACCACGCGCTCGGCGATC
This sequence comes from Mesorhizobium sp. M4B.F.Ca.ET.143.01.1.1, assembly GCF_004792275.1. Taxonomy (NCBI): domain Bacteria; kingdom Pseudomonadati; phylum Pseudomonadota; class Alphaproteobacteria; order Hyphomicrobiales; family Phyllobacteriaceae; genus Mesorhizobium; species Mesorhizobium sp. M4B.F.Ca.ET.143.01.1.1. The sequence continues at coordinate 32,621 of NZ_SRSR01000008.1, read as the reverse complement.
TCTTCCAGCGTGCGCTTGCCCGACAGCATCGCCTTGCCCTCGGCCGTGCTCCAGCCGGCATAGCGCTCGGCCAGCGGGCCCGACAGCGCCTTGTCCTCGATCATTTTCGCCGCCGCCTTGAGGCCGCGCGCGCAGGCATCCATTCCGCCGATATGGCCGATCAGCAGGTCCTGCGGATCGAGCGACTGGCGCCGCAGCTTGGCGTCGAAATTGGTGCCTCCGGTCTTGAAGCCGCCGCCCTGCAGGACCTGGTAATAGGCGAGCGCCATTTCCGGCACGTTGTTGGGGAACTGGTCGGTGTCCCAGCCCGACTGGTAGTCGTTGCGGTTCATGTCGATCGAGCCGAAGACGCCGAGCGCATTGGCGAGCGCCAATTCATGCTCGAAGGAATGGCCGGCGAGGATGGCGTGGCCCTGCTCGATGTTGAGCTTCACTTCCTTCTCCAGCCCAAAGCGCTTGAGGAAGCCGTAGACGGTGGCGACGTCGTAATCGTACTGGTGCTTCGTCGGTTCCTGGGGCTTCGGCTCGATCAGGATGGTGCCCTTGAACCCGATCTTGTGCTTGTAGTCGACGACCAGGCTGAGGAAGCGCCCGGCCTGCTCCTGCTCGCGGCCAAGGTCGGTGTTGAGCAGCGTCTCGTAGCCCTCGCGGCCGCCCCACAGCACGTAGTTCTCGCCCTTCAGGCGCTTGGTGACGTCGATGCAGCTTTTCACCGTCGCCGCCGCATAGGCGAAGACATCCGGATCGGGATTGGTGGCGGCGCCCGACATGAAGCGGCGGTGCGAGAACAGGTTCGCCGTGCCCCACAGCAGCTTGACGCCGGTCTTCTTCATCTTGGCGGCAAAATAGTCGGCGATCTCGTCGAGGCGCGCGGCGCTCTCGGAAAAGTCCTTGCCCTCGGGCCGGACGTCGGCGTCGTGGAAGCAGAAATAGGGCGCGCCGAGCAGCGAGAACATCTCGAAGGCGACATCGGCCTTGAGCTTCGCCAGCTCCATCGTGTCGATGCCGCCCGGCTTGGCGAACCAGGGACGATCGAAGGTCTGGCCGCCGAACGGGTCGCCGCCGGGCCAGGCGAAGGAATGCCAATAGGCGACGGCAAAGCGCAGATGGTCTTCCAGCCGCTTGCCGGCGACCACCTCGTCCGGATTGTAGAACCGGTAGGCCAGCGGATTGGTCGAATCCGGCCCCTCGTACTTGATCGTCTGGATGTCGCCGAAAAATCCGCTGCCCATGATTCTTTCCTCTCGCAAGTTTCTGTCCGCCATTACCTCAGGCGTAATTGGTTTCATGTTGGCGCTGGCCGAAAAGGGTCATGTCGAAACGATCCAACGAAGGATGAAGACCATGACCGACCTCAACACGATCGCCCGGAACTACATCACCGCCTGGAACGAGAGCGATGCGGGCCGCCGCAAGGCCCTGCTCGAAGCGGCCTTCACCAGCGACGTCAGCTACCGCGATCCGATCATGCAGGGCGACGGCCACGCAGGCATTGCCGCGCTGATCGACGGCGTGCAGCAGCGCTTCGCCGGGTTCCGCTTCTCGCTGAAGGGCCAGCCGGACGGATTTGCCGATCAGATCCGCTTCTCGTGGAATCTCGGTCCTGAAGGCACGGAGCCCGTTATCGAAGGCACCGACATCGGCGTCATCGAGAACGGCCGCCTGAAGAGCGTCACCGGCTTCCTCGACAAGGTGCCGGCGCAGTGAGACTAGTCGGGTAGGAGAGGCGCGAGGCCCCCCTCTCTGCCCTGCCGGGCATCTCCCCCTCAAGGGGGGAGATCGGCTGTCGCGCCGGCCTTCGCCAATTTCCAGCGTTGCAGAAATGTGCGAAGCGCCTGAACTGCCGATCTCCCCCCTTGAGGGGGAGATGCCCGGCAGGGCAGAGAGGGGGGCCTCGCGCATACTCACGCGGTTGCCGCCCTGATCGCCGGGTAAAGCGCCCTGTATCGCTGATAGGCGTCGGCGAAAGCCCCGCCAAGCCCGCCGTCCGGATCGATCGTGGCGTCGGTCGCCGGCGCGGTGCACACGGCGAGCGGATCGGCGCCGGTCGCGGCGACCAGGCCGAGCCGGGCGGCGCCGAAGGCGGCGCCGAAGTCGCCGTCGGCAGGGATGTCGACCGGCACCTGCAACGCGGTGGCGATCGCCTTCAGCCAGTAGCGCGAGCGCGAGCCGCCGCCGATCGCGGTCACCCGGGTCAGTATCGTGCCGGCCGTTTTCAACGCTTCGAGACTGTCGCGGAAGGCAAAGGCGACGCCTTCCAGAACGGCCTGCGTCAGCACGGCGCGGTCGGATTCGTGTGCCAGGCCGGTGAACGATCCGCGAATGGCGGAATCATTGTGCGGCGTGCGCTCGCCCGAGAGATAGGGCAGGAAGGAAACGCCGGTCGGCGCCTTGAGCGTATCGCCGAGCTCGGCGGTCAATTCGCCGGCGCTTCTGCCGGTGATCTCCGACAGCCAGTTGAGCGAATCGGTGGCCGACAGGATAACGCCCATCTGGTGCCAGGTGTCGGGCAGCGCATGGCAGAAGGTGTGCACCGCGCTTGCCGGATTGGGCAGGTAGGCGGCGTTGGCGGCGAACAGCACGCCAGAGGTGCCGAGCGACACAAAGGCGTGGCCGGCGCCGACCGTGCCCATGCCGCAGGCCGAGGCCGCATTGTCGCCGGCGCCGCCGGCGATCGGAATGCCTGCCGCAACGCCCCATTTGGCGGCAAGCTCAGCGCGCAGGGCGCCGGCCTTCGCCGTGCCCTCGACCAGCGACGGCATGTGCTTCTCGTCGAGTGAGGTGGCTGCCAGCAGATCAGCGGACCAGCGCCGCCTGCCGACGTCGAGCCAGGAGGTGCCGGCGGAGTCGGACATTTCCGAAATGTGCTCGCCCGTCAGCCAGAGCCGCAGGAAATCCTTGGGCAGCAGCACCTTCGCCACGTTGGCGAAGATCCTAGGCTCGTTGTTCTTCACCCAGGCAAGCTTCGGCGCGGTGAAGCCCGGAAAGACGATGTTGCCGGTGAGCTTGCGGAAGCGCGGATCGGCGTCGAGCGCGGCGGCCTCGACATGGCTGCGCGTGTCGTTCCAAAGGATGCAGGGGCGCAGCACCTTGTCGCCGGCATCGAGCAGAGTGGCGCCATGCATCTGGCCGGACAGGCCGATGCCCTTGACCGCCGCGAGTTCCTTCGGATGGGCGGCCTTGAGCTCGGCAATCGCTGTTTCGCAGGCCGCGATCCAGTGCGCGGGATCCTGCTCGGACCATCCGGGATGCGGCCGCGAGACATCGAGCGAGCCGTGGCCGGAGCCGATGACGGTCTGCCCGGCATCGATCAAAAGCGCCTTGACGCCCGACGTGCCCAGATCGAGGCCGAGATACATGATGTCCTCCCAATGCCATTAATTTTTTCGGATCTCGAAAAAATCTGGCTTGGCCAGTTCTTATGCCAAGATCCGCTTCCGGTCAATTCTCGGACAAATCGGCGGCGCGGCGCGAAAACAGCGCCGACAGCGGACTATCCGGCCGCGCAAAGGCGCGTTCGCCCGTCAGCGCCCGCGCCAGCGGTCCATCGCCGGCGCGCAAGGCGGCCTCGATCAGCGTCAGGTCGATGACGTCGCGCTGCGCATGGCTGCCGCCGAAGCGGTTCGCGATCGACCGTATGGGGCGGATCAGGCGCGCCGCCTCGGCGTAGTTTGCTTCGCCGAATGCCTTGATCGCCAGCGTCAGCGGATGGCCGACATCGCGGGTGAAAGCCGCATTGTCGTCGTTGCCGCGCATCGCCTCGCGCTGCGCGTCGAGCAGGCCCTCCGCCCGCGCCTCCTGGCCGGCGCCGACGAAGGCCATCATTGCGTGGGCGTCGTTGAAGGCATAGTTGCCGCCGCCGGCCTTGTGCCAGTTGTCGGCCAGAGCCGTCCAGCGCCCGCCGACATCGACGCCGCCGAGACGCAGCCGCCACAGGATTGCCGAGGCATCGACCATGTTGAGCGCCATCGTCGAGGACTCGCCATAGATCGGGCCGTCATAGAGCGCCAGCACCTCATCGACCTCACCGAGGTCGTAGTGGAACAGCGACAGGTGCCACCAATTGTGCACCTTGAGGAAGCTTTCCCTGGTCCAGGCGTCAGGATTGGCGCGCATCCAGGCGATGCCGTCCTTTTGCCGGCTCTGCATCTCCATGACATGGGCGACGGCATGCTGCGCCCAGCCGTCGCGCGGCTCGATCTCGACAGCCGCGCGCCCAAGCCGTTCGGCGCGCGCATAGTAGCCCATTTCCTCCAGCCCGAAGGCCTGCATGCCGAGGACCGCATGATAGCCGGGCATGTCGCTTCGCCAGGCCGGCAGCGCGCGGCCGATGCGGTCGCGCAGCATGCGGGCGTTGCCGGTGAAGAAATCGATCTGATGCCCGGTCAGCAGCGCCACGAGATCGAGCGGATGGTCGATGGCGACATCCTCGAGGATGCGGGAGGCCTCGTGCCAGCGCCCCCAGGCGAGATGGCCGAGGGCCGCGACATGCGCCTGCTCGCGCGCCGTGGCGGCGAGCGGCAAGGCCGCCTCGTGGCATGCCTTGGCCACGAGCGTCGCCTCGCGCTCGGTGGCAAGCGCGAAGAGGTAGCCCTTGAACACATGCGCCATGACGAAGCCGGGATCCTCGGCGATCGCGCGATCGGCGGAGCCGACCGGATCGCCGATGAAGCACTGAAGCTCACGCACAGCCCGACCATAGTCCGTCAATCCGGCTTCCGTCGCGCCGGACAAGGTCAGCCCGAAAGCGTCCCTGACTGCCATGGCTAGCCCTCCATCAGATGCCGGAACTGGCCCATCCTAGGTCAATAGCGGCTGGCACGCCAACCTCAGGTCGCGCATGTCGACGAGGCCAAGGCAGGCGAATTTCGCCCGCTTCAATTGCCCGAGCGCATCGCCATGGTGGCAATGCCGGCGCCGACCAGGAGCGTGCCGCCAGTGCGGTTGAAGATGCGAATCGCCTTCGGGTTGCGCACGACGTTGCGCGCCCGCGCCGCGATCAGCGCGTAGCCGAAGGCATTGGCGAAGGCGAGCGCCAGGAAGGTCGTCTCGAAGATCAGCATCTGCGGCCAGAACTCGGCATGCCGGTCGAGGAACTGCGGCAGGAAGGCGACGAAGAAGGTGATGCTCTTCGGGTTGAGCGCGGTGACCAGCCAGGCATGCGCCATCATCTTGGCCGCGGACACCGCGTCGGTGCGCGGCTCGGCTTTCAGCGCCCCGCCGGCGCGGAACAGTTTGACGCCCAGATAGATCAGATAGCAGGCGCCGATCACCTTGAGCCCAGTGAACACGGTGGCCGATGCCGCCAGCAGCGCGCCGATGCCGAGCATCGACAGCGTCATGGCGGTGAAGTCGCCGAGCGCGACGCCGACCGCCATCGGCAGCGCGGTGCGCCAGCCCTGGCCGAGCGCATAGGAGACGACCAGAAGGATCGTCGGACCCGGGATGACGAGAAGGATGGTGGAGGCGGCGGCGAAGGCGGCCCAGTTCTCGAAGGACATTTCCTCACTCCTTGAGCACAAAGAAAAGGATAAATCCTCGGGTCGGCCGGAATGTAAAGAGGCATCTTCGAAATGTTTGGGCGGCTGGTTCAGCCCTGCCGGCGCGGCGACAGCCCTTAGGACCAAAGTCGGGTCCTTCACGCTTTTTCAACCATGATTGATGAAAATGCCTGTTATCCCGGCCGGACCGTGCTTCCCGCCGACAGCGTAGGGTCTGGTGCATGCGCGAGTTGCCGCAAAATCTGACGCCGCCGAACGGCGACGCAATCGAAACCGAAATTCAGCTTTCCCGCCGCGCCATGCTTTCCGGCGCCGGCGCCATGGCACTCATCGGCATGGCCGGCTGCAGCACCCAGACGCTCGAACTGCCGCAATTGCAGCTCGACGACGTCACCACCGGCTCGGTGCGGCCCATCCGCCCCGCCATCAGCGTCGACAAGAACATCACCGGTCCCGACGTCATGTACGCGTCGCTGAGCGATGGCGGCTTCGAGGTGCCGGCGGTGCCCTATCTGAAGGTCAAGCCGGAGTTCCGCCGCCAGATCGTTGTAGACACGACCGGCGAGGCGCCCGGCACCATCGTCGTCCACCTCCAGGAGCGCATGCTCTACCTCGTGCAGCCCGGCGGCGAAGCCATCCGCTACGGCGTCGGTATCGGCAAGGACGGCTTCCGCTGGTCGGGCCGCGCCAACATCCAGTACGGCAAGGATTGGCCGGTCTGGACGCCGCCGCCGGAGATGATCCAGCGCAAGCCGGAACTGGTGAAATGGCAGGGCGGCCAGCCCGGCGGCCTCACCAACCCGCTAGGGGCGCGAGCGCTCTACATCTTCCAGAACGGCAAGGACACCGGCTACCGCATCCACGGCTCGCCGGAATGGTGGAGCATCGGCCAGGCGATGTCGTCGGGCTGCGTGCGCCTGATCAACCAGGACATCATCGACCTCTACAGCCGCGTGTCGAAGAAGAACCCGGTGGTCGTGGTCTGATCCCCGGCCGCTGCCGGCGGCCGTTTCGGCGACTTGTCCCAGTGCGGTCTTTTCTCCCGTTGCGTCATCCCGCAAGACAGGCGAAGGTGCCTCAAAACCATCGCCCGGGAGAGAAGCAAGCATGGCCGGAACTTTCGTCATCGCGCAGGGCGGCGGCCCGACCGCCGTCATCAACCAGACGGTCGTCGGCGCCGCGCTGGAGATCCGCAAGCGCCATCCCGGGGCCAGGGTGCTCGGCTCAATCCACGGCGTGCGCGGCATCCGCGACGGCAACTATGCCGACCTCTCCGCCATCCCGGAAGAGCAGCTCAGGCTGATCGCGGCAACGCCGAGTGCTGCGCTCGGCTCGACCCGCGACAAGCCCGACGCCGCCTATTGCGAGGTGATCCTCAACGGGCTGAAGAAGATCGGCGCCGACGCCTTCATCTATATCGGCGGCAATGACACGTCGGGCACGCAGCAGATCCTGACCGACGCCGCCGGCGGCTCGATCGCCTTCGTGCACGCGCCGAAGACCATCGACAACGACCTCGAGGAGAACGACCACACGCCGGGCTTCATCTCGGCGGCCGAGTTCGTCGCCGGCGCCTTCCTCTCGGTCGATCTCGACTTCCGCGCTTTGCCCGGCATCTATGTCGGCATCGTCATGGGCCGGCACGCCGGCTTCCTGACCGCGGCCGCCGCCGCCTGGCAGCTCGATCCGGACAGCGGCCCGCATCTGGTCTACGTGCCGGAGCGCGCCTTCTCGGCGAAGCGCTTCATCGACGACGTGCGGGCCACGCTCGACCGCCACAAGCGCTGCATCGTTGCCGTCTCCGAAGGCGTCAGCACCGCCGACGGCAAGGCGCTGGTCGAGAGCCTGGTGCCGCCAGAGAAGCTCGAACGGGACCAGCACGGCAACGTCAAGCTGTCGGGCAGCGACCTGACGGCCGCGTTGGAGCGCGCGCTGGCCGAAGGCCTGCCGGGCAAGCGGGCGCGGGTCGACGCGCTGGGCTACATGCCGCGCGGCTACATCGGCGCGATCAATGCCGTCGACGCCAAAGAGGCCTTCGATGCCGGCGCCTTCGCCGTCGAGGTCGCCGGGCAGGGCGGCGGCTCGGTGGCGCTGCAGTATGACGGTTCCAAAACCGTGCTGAAAAAGGTGCCGCTGAAGAATGTCGCAGGCAAGACGCGCCACATGCCCGACGACTTCATGCAGCCCGACGCCAACAAGCTCTCGGATGCCGGCATGGCCTACCTCAAGCGGCTGGTGCCGGAGAAATACAAGGTCGGGAAGCCCTTCGTCTGATGGGCGACCTGGTAATCGGCGACTGGTTCGGCAAGGCCATCGTCGACGCCAGGACAACGATGCTGACCGAGCCGTTCGTGCATGATTTCGTGCGCGCCAACATCTGGCATCTCAAGGGCCGCGATGCCGACCTTCTGGTCGACACCGGCATGGGCATCCAGCCGCTGGCGGCCGAGATCGACACGCCAGCCGGCAAGCCGCTGATCGTCGTCGCCACGCATATCCATCTCGACCATGTCGGCTCGCTGCATGAGTTCCCGCTGCGGGCCGGGCCGAAGATGAGCGCGGCGCAGTTCGAGAGCATGGATGAGGCCGTCACCTATGCCTACATGTTCCACAATCTCGACGGCGCCGTTTCCAAATTGCCGGCGCCCGACTGGAAGGCGGCCGATTATCGGATTCCACCGGCGCCGCTGACGCGCGCGCTCGACGAGGACGACATCGTCGATCTCGGCGACCGGCAGTTCCGCGTCCTGCATCTGCCGGGACATTCGCCCGATTCGATCGCGCTGTTCGACGAGGCCGACGGGTTGTTGTTTGCCGGCGATGCCATCTATGACGGCATGCTGATCGACGATTTGCCGGATTCCGATCGCGCCGCCTATTGCCGCACCATGCGGCGCCTGCTCGACCTGCCGATCCGCATCGGCCATGGCGGTCATGGACCGAGCTTCGACGGCGCGCGGATGCGCGAGATCGCCTCGGCCTATCTGCGCCGCAGAGGCGCTGCGTGAGGTCTCCCTGATATTAAATCTTCGTAAGGTCGCGCCAAAACCCTAATTCGGGCCGATCCACGCCCTAGATGGAGGCGGTCGATCCGGCCGGCTGCCATGCATGGCGAGACAGGCAGTGCCGGTCGCCGACACGCCGACGGGCGCCTCGCTCGAGCCGCTCGCGGCGAGGGATCAACTCTCGCCCGGACAGAAACGACCATGTCACCCCAGAGCATAATTCGTAGACATCGCGTCGCGGCCCTGCTGGGCGCTGCGCTGATCATCTCCCCCTTCGTCGTGTCCTTCGCCCAAAGCGCGAGCGGCATCGGCGCGAGCAACACCGTCGCCACGACCCAGACCCCGGTTGCCGGAATCACGGCGCCCAACGGCTCGTTCGCGCCGATCGTGGCCGCCGACAAGCCGGCGGTGGTGACCGTCACCACCGTCATGAAGGCGCAGCCGGAGACGATGAGCGAGGACCAGCCCTTCGAGGGCGGCTCGCCCTTCGACGACTATTTCCGCCAGTTCTTCGGCGACCAGGGCGTGCCGACGCCCAAGACGCCGCCGCAGCAGTCACAGCGCGCCGAGGCGCTGGGGTCGGGCTTCATCGTCGGCGCCGACGGCACCATCGTCACCAACAACCATGTCATCGACGGCGCCACGTCGATCAAGGTGATACTGGATGACGGCACCGAGCTTCCCGCCAAGCTGGTCGGCCGCGACGCCAAGAACGACCTCGCCGTGCTCAAGGTCAAGGCCGCCAAGCCGCTGCCGACGGTCAAATGGGGCGATTCCGACAAGCTCATGCCGGGTGACCAGATCCTCGCCTTCGGCAACCCGTTCGGCATCGGCACCACGGTCACCGCCGGCATCGTCTCGGCGCGCGGCCGCGACCTCAACAGCGGTCCGTTCGACGATTTCATCCAGATCGACGCGCCGATCAACCACGGCAATTCCGGCGGCCCGCTGGTCGATGTCGGCGGCAATGTCGTCGGCATCAACACCGCCATCTTTTCGCCCAATGGCGGCAGCGTCGGCGTCGGCTTCGCCATTCCGTCCGACCAGGCGCAGAAGGTGGTCGCCAAGCTGATGAAGGGCGGCGACATCGAGTACGGCTATCTCGGCGTGCAGATCCAGCCGGTGACGCAGGACGTGGCGAGCGCCATGGGCCTCGACCATCCGGGCGGCGCGCTGGTCGCCGCGGTCACCGAAGGGTCGCCCGCGGCCAAGGCCGGCATTGCGACCGGCGACGTCATCACCGGCTTTGCCGGCGAGGCGATCAAGGATCCGAAGGACCTGTCGCGTGCCGTCGCCGACGTCTCGCCCGGCGCCAAGGAAACGCTCGATGTCTGGCGCAACGGCAAGACCGTGCAGATTTCCGCCGATGTCGGCCGCAATGCGGAAGACACCCAGACCGCAGCCAATGACAAGGGTGGCAAGCCGTCGGCCGGCGAAGGCCTGCGCGTGCCGTCGCTCGGCCTTGGCCTCACCGATATCACGCCCGATGTACGCGAGGAGTTGAACCTGGCCGACAATCAGCGCGGCGCTTTGGTCGAGCGCGTCAATCCGGACAAGGCGGCTTCGGCCGCCGGCCTCGAGCCGGGCGATGTCATCGTCGCCGTCGACCGGACGCCGGTGAAGAGCGCCAGGCAGGCGAACCAGGCGATCGCCGAGGCAGGCAAGTCCGGCCGCAAGTCGGTGCTGCTGCTCGTCGACCGCGGCGACGCGCAGATCTTCGTCGCCGTGCCCTTCGCCGCAGGCTGAGGCCTGGGGCCGGCGACAGGCCAGACACAGGGCCTGCCGCCGGCATTTTTCTGTTGCCCGCCGCGACATCTTCGAGAACATTGCGCTCGGCCGGCAGGCGGCCGACGCAAAGGGATGTGCTGATGGTCACCCGTGGTTTCGGTTCCGGACGGCGTCCCCCCACGGACCATGACGCGCGCGTCCCGCCGGGCCAGTATCTCGAGCAGGGCTTCCCGGTGCTGTCGGCCGGGCCGACGCCGCATGTGCGCACCGAGGACTGGTCGTTCACCCTCAAGCACGGCCCTCGCCCGATCAAGAAATGGAACTGGACCGAGTTCAACGCGCTGCCGCTGACCAGGATGACGCGGGACATCCATTGCGTGACCGCCTGGACCAAGTTCGACACCGCCTGGCAAGGCGTGCTGGTCGACGACATCCTCGCCGATGCCGGCATCGCGCCGCCGACCGCCTACACGCTGGCGCTGTCGTTCGACGGCTACACCACCAATGTGCCGGCCAAGGATCTGCTCGACGGCAAGGCGATGGTGGCGCTGCTCTACGAGGGCAAGCCGATCACGCCGGACCATGGCGGACCGGCGCGGCTCCTGGTGCCGCATCTCTATTTCTGGAAGTCGGCGAAATGGCTGAACGGGCTGCAGTTCACCGAGCGCGACGAGCCGGGCTTCTGGGAATTGCGCGGCTACCATATCTATGGCGACCCGTGGCGCGAGCAGCGCTATTCGGGCGATCCATGAGCGAGGCATCGGCCGCGCAATCGCCCTGGCAGACGGCGAAGATCATTCGCATCGAGAAACGCACGCCGCGTGTCACGAGCTTCTTCTTCAGGCTGTCTCGGCCTTTCGTCCACCAGGCCGGACAGCATGTCGACGTCAGGCTGACGGCGCCGGACGGCTATCAGGCGCGCCGCTCCTACTCCATCGCCTCGGCGCCGGAGAGCGGCGGGACTGTCGAGCTGGCGATCGAGAGGCTCGAGGATGGCGAGGTGTCGCCCTTCTTCCACGAGGTGGCGGCGGTCGGCGACGAGATCGAATTGCGCGGGCCGCTCGGCGGCCATTTCATCTGGTCGGCCAGCGATGGCGGGCCGATCCTTTTGGTCGGCGGCGGCTCCGGCGTGGTGCCGCTGATGGCGATGGTGCGCCACCGCGCCCTGCAGAAATCGGCCGCGCCGGCGGCGCTGGTGTTTTCGGCGCGGGTCTGGGACGAGGTGATCTTCCGCGACGAGCTGATCCGCCTCGACGACCGGCGCGACGGTTTCGACCTTGTGCTGACGCTGACGCGCGAGCCGGCCCAGCGGCCGTCGGACTATTCCCGGCGCGTCGACGCGGCGATGATGGTGCAGGCCATGGAGCGGTTGCCCAAGGCGCCGACGCTCGCCTTCGTCTGCGGTTCGAATGCCTTCGTCTCGGCCGCCGCCCAGGCGCTGATCGATGCCGACATGCCGGCCGACCTCATCCGCACCGAGCGCTACGGGGTGTGAGAGCCCGGTGCCTCAGTCGGCGGGGGAGAATTTTGCCGAAATGAGCTGGAAGGGCAGCGCGCCATAGGTGGCGACGGCCTGCTCGTTGTCCCAGACGCGGAACTGTCGCGACGGTCGCGCCTCGAGGACCAGACCCTGCCCCGTCTGGTCGAGCTTCACCTTGCCGCGAAAGCGCAAGGTCCGTTCGCCACCGGCGCGGCTGATCGCCATCGAGCGCAACCGCGCGACATGACGGTCGGCCGCATTGATCTCCATTTCGATACGCCGCCGCACCGGCGGCACGGCAATCCGCACGACGACGTCCAGCATCATTTCCCGCGCGGCGCCCGGCGGACCGGCTATGCCCTGCGAAAGCACGAAGGGAGCGGCCTGGGTGGTTTTTCCTGCTGCCGCGGCTTTGCCGCGCCAGACGACGTCGGGCTCGGCCTGCCGCAGTCTTCCCTTCTTGCGCTGCAGCCGAAGCTGCTTGGCAAATCCGCGCGACAGCCAGGTCAGCCCGCCGAAGTCGGTGCGCGGCTTGGCCTGCAGGACGGACGACCAGCGCGACATACCGCGGCGGTCGGCCATCTCCATGACCCGTGCCAGCACTTCGTCCGGCACCGCAATGCCGATCTCCAGCGCGAGATAGGACAGCGCCACCGCGGCGGCGACCGCCAGGCCGCGCCTGGCGGCAATGTCGAGGAACACGTCCCAGTCGACGTCGGCGCCTTCGATGGCCACCGCGCAGTCGACCAGCCAGTCGCTGTGGGTGTGGGCGTCGAGGCCGCCATGCGCGATGGCGAGCGCGATGCGGTCGGCGGGCGACGGCACAAGTACGGCGACGCCGCTGAACTCGGCCGGGACTGCCCGCCGCCAGATCGCGAGGTCGTCCTCGGCGCTCTGCTGCGAGCCGTCATAGGCGAGCTGGTGCAGGTCGATGTCGCCGTAATTGCCCTTGTAGAAATTCATCGAGCGCAGCGATGCAAGCCTGGTCCTGAGATATTGCGGGCTGACGCCAGTGGCGATCTGCCAGTCGCGGCCGCGCAGCACGTCGAAGGCAGTTTCCATGTCCTGCGAACGCACCAGTATGTCGATGTCGTGCGCGACGCGGCCACGCTGCGCCGAGACGTTGACGGCGATGCGGCTGGCGCCCTTGATCAGCATGACCGCGCAACCGGTATCGGCCATCGCCTTCAGCACCGGCTCCGCCTCGCGCATCGCCATGCGCGACTTGGTCCACAGCATCTTCTGCAGGCCGACGAGCCGCGGATAGGCGGCGTGGCCGGCGAGCCTGCGGCCGAACCGGTCGGAGATCGCCGCGAGCAGCCGATGCTCCCTGAACGAGACATGGTCGATGTCGTTGTCGTCGAGCCAGGCTGCCGCGCGATCGCGGGCGGCGTTCTCGTCGTGAAGCAGAGCCGCCTTGAGCAGCTGGTCGAGCCCGCCTGTGGGCCAGGACCAGCCATAGTCGGGAAAGCGGCGGCCGATGGCGCGGATCCTGGCCATCAGCCGGAGCCCTGCCTGTTTTGCGCCCGGCGCAGCATCTCCGCCCGCACCACCTCCAGATAGCCGCGATCGCGCGCGGCATCGCGCCCATAGGACAGGCTGCCCGGCCTGATACGCCTGAGCGCCAGCACCTCATCCAGCATGTCGAGGGCGAAGCCCGCTTCGCGCACCCGGGCGATCCAGTCGATCATCTCGCCGCGGCCGCCCGGCGGGTCGACGATCGGTCCGACGGCGTCTGCGACCGAACGACGGATCACCATCGTCGTGCGCGACCAGCCAGGCGTCGCGGGCGGGTCGGGCAGATCGGGCTGGTCATGACGGAAATTGCGCTGATGGGTGAAGACGCCCGCAGTTTGCGGAGACCGTTCGAGATAGGCGAGCTGCGCCTCGATCTTGGTCGGCAGCCACAGATCGTCGGCGTCGAGCGTGGCGACAAACGGCGTCGACAGCGCCGCGATGCCTCGGGTGGTTGCGCTGCCTGGCCCGGCATTGTCCTGCCGCAACAGCTTGACCGGAAGATCGGCGCCGACGATCGCGGAAGCGAGGTCATCGGTCGACCCGTCGTCGACGATCACGACCAGTTCCGCCCGAACGGTCTGCGCCGCCACCGATCGCAGCGTCTCGGCTATTGTGGTGCTGGCATTGAAGGCCGGAATGACGACGCCATATCCGCTCATCACATGAACCGCCAGTCGGTCAGCTTGTCGAGTTCGAAGATGCCCTCGATCGGCCGCAGCGACGGGTTGGCCCTGCGCCGCTTCATCGATTTGTAGATGGCGCGCAGGAACTCGCGCGACTGGACATCTTCCTGCTTGGTCATGTTGCCGGGATGCCGGCGGTAATAGAGCGCCACCGTTTCGGGGAGCACATATCGGGGGCCGATCTCGAAGCCGCGAAGCAGATAGTCCGTGTCTTCGGCCTGGGCGAACTCCTCGTCGAACCAGCCAATGCGCTCGACCAGGCGGCGCGAGAAGATCGCCGAGGACAGGTGGATGCCGCGGACGGTGATGCGGTAGCTGTCCGCGGCCGGCTCCAACCGCTCGTCATCGATGTTGTCGACCAGCATCATTCTCGAATAGCTGAGCTCAAGGCCGGGATCTTTCCGGAACAGCTCGACATCGGCCTCGAAACGCCCGGCCGGCGAGATGTCGTCGGAATCGAGGAAAGAAACCAGCTCCGTGTCCGGCTTGAGCAGCCTGAGCCCGGCGTTGCGGGCCCGGGTCACGCCCGCGTTCTGTTGCTGGAACAAGCGGATGCAGGGGCTCTCGCCAATCATCGAGCGCACGGCGTCGGCTGAACCGTCGGTCGAGCCGTCGTCGATGACGATGATGTCGAGATCGGCGGCGTCGCGTTGCCTGAGCAGCGAACGCAATGCCGGGACGACATAGCGCTCGCGGTTGTAGACGGGCATGATCACGCTCAGTTTCACGAAGCGCCCCGCGCGAGGAAATCCGCAATGGTGCCGGCGATCTCGCCGGGATCAGTGCCCAGGGACAGACGGTAGCACGGCAGCAGTCGCGTAAGATCGCTGAAGAAGCGAAAGCCGCTTTCCCGCTCGCCCGGCATCTGCGCGATCCCCGACGGCGCCAGCGCAATCATGGCGTCCCTGCGCGACATCGGCATGATCGAGCTTGTCCCGCCAGCGCCGATATGTGGCACCATCAGCGCAACGATGTCCAGCGTGCCGGGGATCGGCCTGGAGGCGATATCCCCTATGCGGAAAACATGCTTGCCTTGCCAGTTGAGCGGCCTGTCGCTGCCCAGTCGGTCTTTCAGTCCGAGCCGGGCAAATCCCTTCGGGTCCTGCTTGAGCACCGAAAATAGCGGCCGGGCTGTCACCCTGCACGAAAGATCGACCAGCACATAGTCGTCGCCGACACTGTCGAGCCCGTTGAGCAGTCCGGCTACGACCGTACCTGATTTTCCGGCGCCGCCGGCGCCGGCGAGCAGCACGCCGCTGCCGTCGACACCGAGCGTGCCGGCATGGGCGAGCCGCATGCCGCGCGCGCCGTATTCCCAGTGCAGGAAGGCGCGCAGCGGCGAACCTGTCTCCCACGGCGGAAAGGCATCTGCCGCGCGCATCAACTGCACGCCGACGCGCCGCTGCGGATCGTAGACCTGCCAGAAATCGAGATCGTGAAAGTAATGGCCGCGCAAACCGGTGCCGGCGAGACGCTGCGCGAAACCGTGTTCGGTGAAATGCGCGTCCCCCCATCGTGCCGGCTCAGGCATGCCGCCAATGCCGGGATGGCCAACGAAAATGCGGCAAGCGGGCAATCCCGGCTGATCGTTCCCGGTCTCGACAAAGGCATGGCCAAGCGCGTCGGCCAGCGCGCCGGGCTCGAGATGCACGGTCAGTTCAAGGGCGGGCAGGCGGACTGTCCGCGTGACCGGAAAGAGCGCCGCGTCTTCGGCGGCCGCGATGAGATAGTGGGCGTAGTCCGGCAGTGTCTCAAGGGTCACACGCGGCATGGTCTATCCCGGCTCGGCCGACGTGCTGCCGATCTCTCAGGATGCCTGCTTGACCGCCGGCCAGCCGAGAGGCTCCTCGACCTCGTGGATCGGGTCGACGATGATGAGGTCGGCGAGATCGTCGTGGACGCTCACATTGAGCGGCTCCTTTGCCGCCGCAAGTTCGGCAGCCAGTTCGTCCGGCAGCGGCTGCGCCGTGCCATCGGAAGGCACCAGCAGCCCGAGCTCGACCAATTGAGCAATGAAGGCGTCAAGCCCGGTCGCGCCGGTCGCCGCTGCGCCGGCTATCGATCCGGCCAGCGCCTGCGCACCGACGCCCGAAGACAGCGCCTGCCAGACCCGGCTGCCCGAATCGGAGAAGCCGAAATATTTCCCGCTCGCCAGATCAAGCACGACAGCTTCGCCGTCGAAGGATTCGAAAACGATATCCTTGCTCGCGACTGCGTAGACATTGGCTTGTGGCATTGGTCCCTGCCCCACTTCATGGCTCGCGCAAGCAACCGCCTTTGCGCGGCCGCTCTCCCCGAGGAAGGCCTGTAAACACTCGGTTCTGGCTTGGCAAGACGACGGACACGGCAGGCCGCTTGCCATTTTTGGGGTCGACGTGGCGGAATCAGGCCTCGATTTCCAGCCGCGTCAGCGGCCTCGAGCAGCAGGCAAGGATGAAGCCGTCGTCGATCTCGTGATCGAGAATGCCGCCATTGTGGCTCATCGCGACCTCGCCAGAGACTTTCCTGACCTTGCAGGTGCCGCAGAGGCCGAACTCGCAGGCGGCGGGGATCCTGACGCCCGAGGCGCGCGCCGTCTGCAGCACGGTCTGTCCGGCAAGGCATTCGGCGTCGACGTCGGAAAGCGAGAAGCGCACCGGCGTCGCGGCCTCGATAGGGGTCTCGACGCCGCCGTCGCCCGGCAGCGCAAACGGCGCCGGCACTTCCTCCACCGCCGGCGCGGCAAAGCTTTCCTGGTGATACCTGGCCATGTCGAAGCCCGCCGCCTCCAACATCTGCCGCACCGCGCGCATGAACGGGTCGGGGCCGCAGCAGAATATCTCGCGCTCGCGGAAGTCGGGAGCGAGCAGCGGCAGGCGAATGGCGTCGATGCGGCCCATATGACCGAACCAGCCCTCGCGGCTGGAGCGTTCCTCGATCATGAAGCCGAGCGACAGGCCGGGCATGCGGCTGCCCAGCAATTCAAGCTCCTTGCGAAAAATGATCTCTTCCGCCCTGCGCGCGCAGTTGACGAAACCGACATCGGTCCAGGGCGCGCAGTCGTTCAGCCAGCGCAGCATCGACATCATCGGCGTTACGCCGGAGCCGGCCGAGATGAACAGGTACTTGGCCGCCGGATGGCTGTGCAGCGAGAAATCGCCGGCCGGGCCGTAGGCCTTCACATGGGCGCCGGGCTTGAGATTGTCGAACATCCAGCGCGTGCCGATGCTGCCGGCCTGCGCCTTCACCGTCACCGCGATCGAGAACGGCCGCGACGGCGATGAGGACAGCGTGTAGGTGCGCATCAGCGGACCGTCGGCGACCGGCAGTTCCAGCGTCACGAACTGGCCGGGCTTGTAGCGGAACCAGGTCTGGTTGTCGGAGCGGAAGGTGAAGGTCTTGACGTCCGGCGCCTCGTCGCTGACGCCGATCACCTCCAGCACCTGCAGCCGGTCGTTCCAAGGCGCCATCTCGTCGAGATGGCGATAGAGGGCGAGATCCGTCATCGCGTTCATCCCTTCACCTCAAGCAACGCTGCGCAGCGCCGGCCGGCCGCCTTCGGCAAGGCGCGGCCCGATGAAGGAGGCGTACCATTCGACGAACTGGATGACGCCGCCCTCATGCTGCTCCGAATAGGGGCCGGGCTCATAGGCCGGCGACAGGATGCCGAAAGCATTTTCCTCGACGATGCGGCGATCCTGGTCGTTGGTCTCGGTCCAGACATGGGTGAGTTCGGCAAGATCGTAATCGACGCCTTCCACCGCATCCTTGTGGACCAGCCATTTCGTCGTCACCGCGGTTTCGGTGGCGCTGATCGGCAGCACCCGGAAGGTGACGGCATGGTCGATCAGGATATGGTTCCAGGTGGTCGGATAGTGATAGTGCATCAGCGTGCCGATGCGGTCCGCCGAGACGCTCGTGGAAAGGTTCTTCGTCACCGCGCGCTTGCCGCTCATCGTGTAGCTGACGGCGTCGCGCAAGAGCGGCGCGCGGGTGGCGCGATACTGTCCGGCCGGGTCGATGCGGAACTTGCTCGGCAGGCCCGCCGCCTCGCATTTCGCCCAATGCGCCTGCATCTCGGGATCGCTTTCGGCACCATGCACGCCGGTCACCGTCGGCGCCTCGGGGAAGGTCTTGCAGAGTTCGGGATGGTTGCCGGCGCAGTGATAGCACTCGCGGTTGTTTTCCCAGACCAGCTTCCAGTTGCCCTTCTCGACGATGGTCGATTCGAAAGCGACCTTCGCCTCAGTCAATCGATGCGGCAGGAGATAGGGTTCGATCATGGCGCGCATCGGCGCGAAATCGGCTGGCTCTTTCGCCAGGCAGATGAAGATGTAGCCGCCGACGCTCTCGCAGGCGACCGGCTTCAGGCCGAACTGGCTCTTGTCGAAACCATCCGCCATCTGGCGGGCGAACAGCAGCCTGCCGTCGAGCTCGTAGGTCCATTGATGATAGGGGCAGACGAGCTTCGCCGCGGTGCCCTTCTCGGCGTTGCAGACGCGGCTGCCGCGATGGCGGCAGGAGTTATGGAAGGCATTGACCCTGCCTTGCTGGTCGCGAACCAGAACCACCGGATAGTCGCCGACCTGCGCGGTGATGTAGCTGCCCGGCTTCGGCAATTCGCAATCGTGGCCGATGAACAGCCAGTCGCGGTACCAGATCAGCTCCATGTCGAGCTTGAAATAGTCCGGGTCGGTATAGAAGGGCTGTTCCAGCGAAAAGCCCGGCCTGCGGCCGTGCAGCAGCCTCAGCATGTCGTTGCGCGCATCCATGTCCTGTCCTCGCGTTTGTCGCACCGCTTCAAGGACTGAACTGGTGGTGATTGAGAAGAACGACCGCCGCCGGCATGGCCGGGCACGCACCATCCGCCTCTTGACCGCCCACCGCGATCAGCCGAGTTCAAGTATCCCTGGCTGGTTTCCGGGCTCTGGAGTGCCCTGACGGGCGGTCGCGGCACCTTCCCAGGCCGATGGCCCAGTGGTCTCCCGTCGCGACTTTGAA
The DNA here is from genome assembly GCF_004792275.1 of Mesorhizobium sp. M4B.F.Ca.ET.143.01.1.1. Classification (NCBI taxonomy): domain Bacteria; kingdom Pseudomonadati; phylum Pseudomonadota; class Alphaproteobacteria; order Hyphomicrobiales; family Phyllobacteriaceae; genus Mesorhizobium; species Mesorhizobium sp. M4B.F.Ca.ET.143.01.1.1. Next base: position 13,726 of record NZ_SRSR01000008.1, on the reverse strand, counting down.
CTCCACCACCGTTGCGGGGGCAGCGCCGGGTTCTGACCGGCTTCCCAATTCTCCGTCCCGTCGTCACGGGGCAGCACCTGAGATAATCTGATCTTAATCACGACAGCCGCCGCGCCATCGGCATGAAAACGACATCGCATCCATGCGGCGCGACACGACCCATGATGCTTGATATTGGCCCTGCAAGGCGACCGATGTCACACGCTGCCGGCATGCGAATCGAGGCGGAGAAAACCGTGTTCCCTGGGCGGTTCTGAATTGGTTAACAGTATAGAAAAGTGACTATTAGGAGATCCTAAAATCGAACCGAACGGTTCGTTTCTGTTGACAATGCGTGCAGGACGGTGTGAACGCAGATCTTCGGAATCGTCACTTGGCCCGATGGGCGATTCAAACAACCACTTGATATTGCTTCGTAATTCATTGCGTGTAGATGGCCTTGGTACAATTTCAAGGTGCAGATTCATAGGCCAGACGGAAAAACTTCGTGATTGGAAAGCGGCCGATGGCTCTCCCACATCGGGGCTGTCCGAACGACGCGATTTCCTCCCAAGACACGCCGCTAGACGGACGGAAAAAATATACTGGAGTACCAAAAATGAAAAAGATTGCTCTTACTGCCGCCGCCCTTCTGGCCATTTCCGGCAGCGCCTTTGCTGGTGGCAGCGACAATTACGGTTCCAACGGTGCCAATCAGCCCGCCGCTGCCGTCGACAGCTCGTACACGGCTTCGATCGAGAAGTCGGAACCGGCCGCTCAGACACCGGCGCACGGCTCGGACCGCAACCTGTTCGGCAACAACTAACACACGATCCCTGACCGCGGTGGGCAAGAGCCCGCCGCTCGGGATCGTCAGAAATTCAGGAGCACTGAAATGAAGAAGATCATCCTTGCCACAGCGGCCCTTCTGGCCATCTCGGGCGGCGCTTTCGCATCCGGCAGCGACAATTACGGTTCCAACGGTGCCAATCAGCCCGCTGCTGCCGTCGACAGCTCGTACACGGCATCGATCAAGAAGTCGGAACCGGCCGCCGAGCAGCCCGCCAACCAGGGCAGCGACCGTAACCTCTTCGGCAACAACTAAACCGACCGGACCGCGATCCCGGACCTCCGGTTCGGGTCGTGGCCAAACGGAAGCCGGACGCGGCGGCTGGCCCGCCGCTCCGACGCAAATCCAGGAGTACCCAAAATGAAGAAGATTGCTCTTACTGCCGCCGCACTTTTGATCGCCGCCGGTAGCGCCTATGCCCGCAACGACAATGTCGGCGGGACCGACATCAACAGTCAGCGGCCGGCCGCCAACGTCGACACCACGCAGACGTCGTCGACGCGCGACACCAGCTCGCCGGTCTACAAGCTGCTGAACTCGTCGGGCGACGTAGAGAAGTCCGCGCCTCAGGGCAGCGACCGCAACCTGTTTGGCCGCTAACAGCCGGTCCATCCCGGATCGGGATATGGATCGGGCCATAATGCCAAGAGCGGCGGGCACAGCCCGCCGCTCTTTTTTGTCTCACGTGAAGGTCAGGCCGCCTTGGCTTCCGCCATATGCAGCGTGAAGGAGTGGCCGTCGGCATCGAAGATGTGCAGGTCGCCGGGATCGGCGTTGAGCCGCAGCACAGCGCCGCGCTTGACCTCGACATTGCCCGGCAGTTTCGTCACCAGCGGCAGGTCGGCGCGGCCGATGTCGACATAGACGAGCTGGACCTCGCCGAGCTGCTCGACATAATCCACCGTTCCCTCGAACAGATACTCGGTGCCGGTGGCGATCGCCAGGTCTTCCGGCCGCACGCCGAAACTCACCGCCGCACCATTCGCCGCGGCGGGTGTGGCGATCGGCACCGTCGCCTTGCGGCCGCCGACATGGCTGATGACGGTCGGGTCGCCGGCCTTTTCGATCTTGGCCGGCAGGATGTTCATGGCCGGCGAGCCGATGAACTGGGCAACGAACAGATTGCCGGGCCGCTTGTAGAGCTCCATCGGCGTGCCGACCTGCTCGATGCGGCCTTCCTTCAGCACCACGATGCGATCGGCCAGCGTCATCGCCTCGACCTGGTCGTGGGTGACATAGATCATCGTCGTGTTCGGCATCGATTCCTTGAGCTTGGCGATCTCGATGCGGGTGGCGACGCGAAGTGCCGCGTCGAGGTTGGACAGCGGCTCGTCGAACAGGAACACCTTCGGGTTGCGCACGATGGCGCGGCCGATGGCGACGCGCTGGCGCTGGCCGCCCGACATCGCCTTGGGCAGCCGGTCGAGATATTTGGTCAATTGCAGGATCTCGGCCGCCTGCCGCACCCGCTTGTCGATCTCGGCCTTGCTTTCCTTGCCGATCTTCATCGAGAAGGCCATGTTGTCGTAGACGGTCATGTGCGGATAGAGCGCGTAGGACTGGAACACCATGGCGATGCCGCGCTTCGACGGCGGCACGTCGTTCACGACGTCGCCGGCGATCTTGAGTTCGCCCGAGGTGATCTCCTCCAGCCCGGCGATGGACCTCAGCAAGGTCGACTTGCCGCAGCCGGACGGGCCGACGAAGACGATGAACTCGCCCGACTTAATGTCGAGGTCGATGCCGTGCAGGATGTTGAGATTGCCGTACGACTTCTTGACTTGCCTCAGCGTGACATCGGCCATGATTGTCCTCCCAGTGACGTCCGTTTCAAAAACTCAGTCGATGCGCCCGAACCAGGCGCCGTAGCCGCCAAGGCGGATGGAGCCGGCGCCAGCTTGGCCCGAAAAGCCGTGCCCGGGCAAGGGCTGCAGCGAGCCGCCGCCGAGATCGACCTCGGCCGGCTTGCTGCCCAGGTTGAAGACGCAGGCGACACGCTCATTGCCCTCGCGGCGGGTGAAGGCGACGGTGTCGCCCGCGCTTTCGATGAAGTCGATGTCGCCCTTGGCCAGCGCCGGATGCTGGCGGCGGAAGGCGAGGAAGCGCCGGTAGTGCTCGAGCAGCGAGCTTGCATCGCCCTGTTGCACGTTCACCGCCTGCAAAAGATGCTTGCCGGGCACCGGCAGCCACGGCTTGGCCGCCGAGAAGCCGCCATTCTTGGCGGCGGCATCCCACACCATCGGCGTGCGGCAGCCGTCGCGCCCCTTGAATTCGGGCCAGAAGCGGATGCCGTAGGGGTCCTGCAGGTCCTCGAAGCTGAGATCCGCCTCGCCGAGGCCGAGCTCCTCGCCCTGATAGAGGCAGACCGAGCCGCGCAGCGACATCAGCAGCGCCGAGATCACCTTGAGATAGGCGGTCGGATCGGCCTCGCTGGCGGCCCAGCGCGAGGCCGGCCGCATCACGTCGTGATTGGAGAAGGCCCAGCACGACCAGCCGTCGCTGGCGACCTTGCCGAAGGCTTCCAGCACCGTGCGCACCTTGGCGGCGCTGATCTTCTCGGGCGCCAGGAAGTCGAAGGAATAGCACATGTGGACGCGCTTGCCGCCGGCGGTGTAGGCGGCCACCACTTCCAGGCCGCGCTGCGAATCGCCGACTTCGCCGACCGCTGCCTGCGCCGGATATTCGTCGAGCAGGGCGCGGAAGCGTTCGAGGAAGCCGAGGTTCTCCGGCCGGCTCTTGTCGTAGATATGGTCCTGGTAGTTGTAGGGGTTGACGGCCGGAGCCGTCTGGTCGTTGCGCTCCTCGGGCGGCAGCGGCGGATTGTTCTCCAGCCCCTGGCTGTGGAAATAGAAATTGATCGTGTCGAGGCGGAAGCCGTCGACACCGCGCTCCAGCCAGAAACGGGTGACGTCGAGCAGCGCGTCCTGGACCTCCGCGTTGTGGAAGTTGAGGTCGGGCTGCTCGGCGAGGAAATTGTGCAGGTAGTATTGCTGGCGGCTGGTGTCCCATTGCCAGGCCGAGCCGCCGAAGATCGACAGCCAGTTGTTGGGAGGCGTGCCGTCCGGCCGGGCGTCGGCCCACACATACCAGTCGGCCTTCGGATTGCTGCGACTCGAACGGCTTTCCTTGAACCAGGGATGGATGTCGGCGGTATGCGACAGCACCTCGTCGATCATCACCTTGAGGCCAAGCCGATGCGCTTCCGCCACCAGCGCATCGAAATCGGCGAGCGTGCCGAACATCGGGTCGACGTCGCAATAGTCCGATACATCGTAGCCGAAGTCCTTCATCGGCGACTTGAAGAAGGGCGAGATCCAGATGGCGTCGACGCCGAGCGAGGCGATGTAGGGCAGCCTGCGGACAATGCCCTTGAGGTCGCCTATGCCGTCATCGTTGGAGTCCTGATAGGAGCGTGGATAGATCTGGTAGATCACCGCGCCCCGCCACCAGTCGCGATCGACGGCGGGGTCGGGCCTCGACGTCGCCTTCAAAGCCGATTGCATTATCTCAACCTCCTTTCACCGAGCCGGCAAGCAGCCCGCGTACGAAATAGCGCTGCAGCGAGAAGAACACGATCAGCGGCACGATGATGGTCACGAACGCCGATGTCGTGAGGATCTCCCAGTCGCCGCCGCGCGAGCCGAGCAGCGCGTTCAGCTTGGCGGTCAGCACGATCTGGTCGGCCTCTGTACCGAGGAAAACCATCGCCACCAACAGATCGTTCCATACCCACAGGAATTGGAAGATGGCGAAGGAGGCGAGCACCGGGAAGGACAGCGGCAGCACGATCTTGACAAAGATCTCGAAATCGCTGGCGCCGTCGATGCGCGCCGATTCCATGATCTCGCGCGGCAGCCCGGCAATGTAGCTCCTCAGCAGATAGATGGCGAAGGGCAGACCGAAGCCGGTATGCGCAAGCCAGATACCGAGATAGGTCTTCGACGGCACGCCGAAGAACGAACCGACGCCGTTGTAGAGCTTGAGCAACGGGATCAGCGACATCTGCAGCGGCACGACGAGCAGGCCGATGATCACCGCGATCAGCAGGGCCCGGCCGGGAAAGCGCATCCAGGCCAGCGCGTAGGCGGCAAAGGCGGCGATCAGGATCGGGATCACGGTCGCCGGGATGGTGACGGTCAGCGAGTTCATGAAGGAGCGGCCGATGCCCTCCGAAAACAGCACCGTCTTGTAGTTGTCGGTGGTGAATTTCGGCGGCGCCGACGAGGCAAAGTAGACGCGCTGGCCGCGGTCGCCCTCGAAAGCCTTGGGCGAGGCAAGCACGAAGCTGCCGTCGGCATTGACCTGCAGGGTCACGCCGTCGCCGAGATCGGCGGTCGAGCCGGCCGGGTATTGCGTGGGCGCCGCCGACTTGACGCCGAAGGCGCTGATATCACGCTTGGCGCCGTCGCCGAAAATGTTGCCCGCGATGACGAACTTGCCATCCTTCTCGACCTGCGCCGAAGCGGCTGGCAGCCGGCCGGCTCCGGTCTGGCTGGAGCTGGCGAACGAGTTCCACCAGCCGGAGGCGATGATCTGGTCCTTGTCGCGCAGCGAGGAGACCAGGATGCCGAGCGTCGGGACGGTCCAGATGGCGACGAAGATCAGCACCGCGATGTGGACGCCGAAACGGCTGGCGAAGGACTTTCCGGTCGAGGCGGCCATTTCAGTGTCCTCCCGTCTCTTTGTTGGCCTGGCGGATGTTCCAGACCATGATCGGGATGACCGCGATCATGATGATGATGGCGATCGTTGCGCCGCGACCGAAATCGCCGCCGCCGCGGAACATCCAGTCGAACATCAGATTGGCCAACACCTGGCTGTTCCACTGGCCGTTGGTCATGGTCAGCACGATGTCGAAGACCTTCAGCACCAGGATGGTGATGGTGGTCCAGACCACGGCGATGGTGCCCCAGATCTGCGGCACCATGATCTTCCAGAAGATCTGGAACGGGTTGGCGCCGTCGATCACCGCGGCCTCGATCGTCTCCTCGGGAATGCCGCGCAGCGCCGACGACAGGATCACCATGGCAAAGCCGGTCTGGATCCAGATCAGGATGACCATCAGGAAGAAATTGTTCCAGAACGGCAGCGATATCCAGACCTGCGGCTGGCCGCCGAAATACTGGATGATGGCGTTGAGCAGGCCGATCTGGACCTGGCCCTCGCCGCGATATTCGTAGATGAATTTCCAGATCACGCTGGCGCCGACGAAGGAAATCGCCAGCGGCAGGAAGATCAGGCTCTTGGCGATGGTGCCCCACCAGATCTTGTCGGTGAGCACGGCTATGATCAGGCCGAGGAACGTGCAGGCCGCCGGCACCACCGCCAGCCAGACGATGTTGTTGAGGATCGAGTTGCGGAACTCGCGGTCGCCGAACGCCCATTCGTAGTTGGCGAAGCCGACGAAGCTCGCCCCGCCGCGGTCGAGGAAGGACAGCCTCAGCGTCTCGACCACCGGATAGATCAGATAGATGGTGAGGATGATCATGGCCGGGCCGACGAACAGCCAGGGACGGATCAGGCCCTGCCGGCGCAGATTGTCGACGGCGGCTGAGCCGCTGACGCCGCGCGAGGGGAAGATGGTGTCGAGCGCCTTGTTGGCACCCCAGAAATAGGCGACGCAGCCGCCGACGCCGACGATGATGACGAATATGGCCGAGAAAATCTGAGCCGCCATGGGTCCCTCTCCCCTGCGCAGGATCGGCCAGGCCTGAAACGACCCTGGCGATCAGTTCGTGCGCTGTTCTCGTTGTTGGAGCGCGAACGGGACATGAAAGCGGACTGTCCGCTTCCGCCGGCCGCGCCGCATGCCGGAATGTCTACGCTTTCACGACTGGGCTTTCACGACTGGAACCTGGTCCATCCCGGCCCTACCGGGATGAGATGCTGTGATGGGCCAGCCGGATCCGGGCGCGAAAGGCCCGGATCCGCTTGGGAGGAGGAAGCAAGAGCTTCCGGCCGCGGGAACGATCGCCTACTTGATTGCGTCCCAGCTCTTCTGGATGTCGGTGGCGACATCCTGGGCGGACTTGCCGCCGACGAGGTCGATCATGCCGGTCCAGAAGGAGCCGGCGCCGATCTTGCCCGGCATCAGGTCGGAACCGTCGAAGCGGAAGGTCGAGGCGTTGGCGAGGATCTCGCCCTGCTTCTTCAGCGCGTCGCTGGCATAGGCGTCCTTGTTGACCGCCTTGAATGGCGTCACGAAACCGCCCTGGGCCATCCAGATCTCATGCGCCAGCGGCATCTTCAGGAATTCGATGAAGGCGCGGGCCGCTTTCGAATCCTTGGTGATCATGGCCAGCGTGCCGGCGCCGAGCACCGGGGTGCCAAGGTCGGGCTTCGAGGCATAGGGCGGGAAGTAGAAGAAGTCGGCATCCTGGCCGAGCTTCGTGCCCTCCGGGAAGAAGGTCGGGATGAACGAGGCCTGATGGTGCAGGTAGCACTTCGGCGGCACTGCGAAGAGGCCCTTCGGGCTGTCGCGGAAGTCGGTCGCGGCAACCGCCTTGGCGCCGCCGTCGACCATCTTGTCGTCGGTCGCGATCTTGCCGAAGATGTCGATGGCGTTGACCACGGCCGGATCGTTGAACGGGATCTCGTTCTTCACCCACTTGTCGTAGACATCGGGGGTCTGCGTGCGCAGCATGATGTCCTCGACCCAGTCGGTCGCCGGCCAGCCGGTGGCGCCGCCGGAGCCGAGACCGATGCACCACGGCTTGCCGCCGTCGGCGATGATCTTCTTTTCGAGCTCGGCCAATTCTTCCTGCGTCTTCGGGACCTTGTAGCCGGCTTCCTCGAAATTATCCGGCGAGTACCAGACCAGCGACTTCACATCCGCCTTGTACGGGAAGGCGAAGAAGCCCGGCTTGCCGTCCTTGTCCTTGAAGGTGCCGAGGTCGACCCAGGACTGGCCGGCGCCGTAATTGTCCTTGACCCATTTGGCGGTGTCGTCGCCAAGCGGCGTCAAAAGGCCCTTGGAAGCCAGGTCCTGAATCAGGCCCGGCTGCGGCAGCACGGCGATGTTGGGCGGGCTGCCGGCCTGGGTGTCGATGACGATTTGCTGTTCGTAATTCTCCGACGAGGAGTACTTGATCTCGACGCCGGTCGCTTCCTGGAAGTATTCGAGAACGGTGCGCACAAGGCCTTCGTCCTCGCCGCGCCATGGCCCGAAGATGGTCAGCGTCTCGCCCTTGAGGTCGACCTTCTTGAGATCCTCGTAGTTCTGCCAGTTGAAGCGCGGGTCCTCGCCCGGCTTGAACTTCAGTTCGGCTTGCGCCGGCAGGCTCAAGGCGAGCGTAGCGAACGCGGCGCCCAGCAGAAGCATCTTCTTCATCGGTATTCCTCCCAGTGGTCACAAACAATCGGACGGAACCTCCATTCCGTCCGCCGACGCCGCAGGACTGTGACTCAGTCAGAAAGGAACCGCAACCTTTCGAAGAGTCTTCCAAAGCGCTTTGGTCGTTTTGATCTCGCCATTGAATCGAGCGGGAGTCAAGAGGGGCAGAAGGCTTCGATTTAATTTCTGCAAATAGGTGCGTAGAAAGTGCGCTGCAGCACGTTTTTTTGGCGCTGCAGCAGCAAATTTTGCTTCAAACCCATCTGAACGATGCTTATGGTCGACCCGTTCGACGTCACCAGCGTTGGTTGTCGTTTTGACTCAAATTAAAAGCGCTTTGAGGCTTGGAGGCCTCCGGTGAACCTTAAACAGCTCGCTCACATGCTGGCGCTTTCGCAGACCACGGTGAGCCGGGCGCTGAACGGCTACCCCGAGGTCAACGAGGAAACGCGGCGGCGGGTGATGGACGCGGCCAAGCGCCATGGCTACCGCCCCAACCCGAGCGCGCGCCGGCTGGCGACCGGCAAGACCGGGATGATCGGCTATGTGCTGCCGACCGGCGCCGCCGTCGACATCGATCCGCACTTCGTCGAGTTCCTGTCCGGCCTCGGCGACTATGCCCGCTCGCACGAGCTCGACCTGGTGCTGTCGCCGGCGGACGCCGACGACCAGGAGACCACCTACCGGCGCATCGTCGCCAACCGGCAGGTCGACGCGGTCTACATCTCCTCGCCGCGGCCGGCTGACCGGCGGGTGGCGCTGCTCAACACACTCGGCATTCCCTTCATCGTCCATGGCCGCAGCGAGGGCTTCGACTTCGACTATGCCTTCCTCGACATCGATAACGAGGGCGCCTTCCACGAGGCGGCGCGGCTGCTGATCCAGCTCGGCCACAGGCGGCTGGCGCTGATCAACGGCGACGACCGCGAGACTTTCGCCATCCATCGCGAGCGCGGCATGCGCCGCGCACTCGCCACGACTGGCCTCGTGCTTGGCGAGCGCCATATCTGTTCGCTCACCATGACCGAGGAGAACGGCTACCGCGCCGCCAGGCGCCTGCTCGAGCAGAGCGAGCCGCCGACGGCGATCGCCTGCTCCAGCCTGATCATGTCGCTCGGCGTGGTGCGCGCGGTGCGCGACCTTGGCCTGACCATTCCGGGCGACCTCTCCCTGATCGCGCATGACGACGTCTTTCCCTGGCTGAAGCCGGAGAATTTCCCGGTGCCGCTGTCGACGACGCGCTCGTCGATCCGCCTCGCCGGCGCCCGCGTCGCCGAACGCCTGGCTGCGCGCATATCGGGACTGGAAGAGGGCGCCCGCGGCGAGGTCTGGCCGGTCGATCTGGTGGTGCGGGGGTCGGTGGCCGGGGCGCCTACGTAGGATCAAACTCAACCATGCGGATCAGCCTTCGGGTTCGCGTGACAAGAACCTGTTCAGCCGCCCCAGCACCAGATCCGGCGCTTCGAGCTGAGGAAGATGGCCGACGCCGGGCAGTGTTTCGAACGATGCCTGCTGGATGAGTGCGTGAAGCGCTTTGCCTCGCTCCAGCGGAATCCATGGATCGTCCTCGCCCCAGATGATCTCTACCGGACAGCGTATATCTTTGAACATCGGCTCGACCTCGGCGGTGTATCTTTCATCGGCTTGCGCGAATTGCCGATAGAAGCTCACCCTTCCCTCCTCGGACAGCCACGGCTCCACAAGCTTGTCGAAATCTCCAGGATCGATCTCATTGACGATCGCTCCCTTGACGTAAGCCGCCACGACGGCTTCATGGATGTGCGCCGGCAAGCCCAGGAAGGCATCCACGTGACGGCCGACATGGTCGAAGAACTCCGATCCCCAGGGGCGCATGGCGACGACATTCATCAAAACGTAGCGGTCGAAATCACAGCCGTGCAGCAGATGCGCCCGCAACGTCGTCGCGCCTCCCATGTCGTGGGCAACAACCATGGGCCGCTGGAGGCGCCAATGGGCAAGCATCTCTGCAAAGACCTTGCCTTGCACATCGAGCGAGGTGCGCTGGTCCGCGGCTTTGTCGGATCGCCCGTATCCGGGCATGTCGTACCAATGGACATGGTATCGCCGCGCCAGGGCCGGAATGATCCGGTGCCATGAGAACGAGGACCACGGCCAGCCATGGGCAAGCACGAGCGATGGCCCGTTGCCAGCCCGACCCGCCGCCACAGCGCCCGCAGACGTTTGCGCGGTTTCATCCAGTTTCCACGACATCGAGATTCTCCAAGCACTCCGGACACCGCGGCGAGGTCTGGCCGGTGGATCTGGTGGTGCGGGGTTCTGTGTCCGGGGCGCCGGGGTAGAAGGCCCAGAGCAATAGAGTTGAACCTACCGCGGACGGCCGCAACTAGTCGTCCGATCGCCGTTGCGCCAACTTAATCTGATAGACGCTTCTCGGATGCCTCCTCCGTCGCCATATGTTGAGAGTATAAATTAGAGTAATGTATCCAACTACTGCGATGAGGGTCCATGAAATACCAAGTGCGTCGGTCGAAATAATAATAGCTATAGATGCGACTCCGAACACGATGTAATATAAAACCGATGACCAGAAGTATATCTCCATTTGAGAGCTTCTCATTTATCGAACCTTCAGGAATTTCGATTCACATTCGCATACTGGCGACGGACTATTCCTTCGCCGTCTCGGCCGCCTTGGTATCCAGCAGCCCATAGCCGAAATCATTGTCTCGCCCTTTCGGGCCGAGATCCTTGGCGGTGGCGGCGAGCGCCTTCTCGATGTCGTCGGCCGAGCGGTCCGGCGCGGCGTGGATCAAATTGGCGATGGCGCCGCTGACGATCGCGGCGGCGAAGGAGGTGCCGGTCACCACGTCCGAGCCGGCGCCGCTCGGCGCCACCACCTCGACGCCGGGAGCGGAGATGAAGACATAGGCGCCGCGATTGGCCTGCGGCATCAGCCCGTCCTTGGCGTCGGTGGCGGTCACCGCGATGACGCCGTCGAAGGCGGCCGGGTAGCCATAGGGAGCCTTCGGGCCGTTGTTGCCGGCGGCGGCGACCAGGACGATGCCCAGCGCGCGGGCATTGCGGCAGGCAATGCCGAGCAGGTCGTTCTTCGGGCCGACGAAGCTCATATTGATGATGCGCACATCCTGCTCTGCCGCCCAGTCGAGCGCCGACAGGATGACGTCCATGGTCGACTTGCCGCCCTCGAAGGCGCGGGCATGGTAGATCTTCGCGCCAGGCGCCATGCCCTTGAGCGCGCCGACGCCGGCGATCAGGCCATCGATCGAGGTGCCGTGGTCGCGCTTTTCGACCGCCACGGCGGGCATGGCGTCGAACTGGTCGGCGATGACGCCCGACAGCGCCGGGTTGGTGTCGTCGATGCCGGTGTCGATGACGGCGACGCGGACATTCTCGCCGCTCGCCTGGTCAGCATCGAGCGCGATGCGGTCGAAGGCATAGTTGACGATGCCGGCCGCCTGCTGCAGCGAATAGACATGGTTGGGCTCGCGGCGCCTGGTGCGGCCGTCGGCGGCCAGTTGCGCCAGCACGACGCCGACCGGGCGGCCGTCGGGAATGCCGAAGCGCGCCAGCGTGGTGCCGAGCAGGCGCGACTGCCGCTCGGAGCGCACTTCGAGCCCGAAGGAAGCGGCGATCTGCTGCACGGTGGCGGCATCGCCGTCGACCGTCACCAGCACCTCGTCCGGCACGAAATCGCCGACGATGGCGCGCTGCGGCTCGGTGGCGATGAGGTCGGTCGGCGAAATGATCGGACCGCCAAGCGCCGGCGCTTGCACGGGCGGCGCGGGCTGGGCCGGCGGCGGCAGCGAGCTGGCCGGATCGCGACGCGGATCGGGCGTCGGCACCGGCGTCGCGCCGCCGGGAGGATTGGGGAACAGGTCGACGATCAGGGCAGGCAGAAAGACGGCGCCTGCAGGGCCGGCACCAGGCGTACCGCCGCCATCATCCTTGGCGCAGTCGGCGCCGGCGGCGTTTGTCCCGTCGGGACACCCGGTCTTGGCCGGCGGCTGGTCCTCGCTCTGGGCAAAAACGGGCATGGCGGCGATTGTCATCGCCGCCAGCAGGAACCCAAACGCGATGACCGGTTTAGCCGCCACTGGCCGGTTTCCTTCCCTCGATCACAGCATCGGCGAAAGGCTGGGCGGCAATAAGGCCGAGCAGCTTCTTGTAATCGTCTCCGGTCTCGGCCGGGATGGCGATGCGGAAGACGCCGTCGGCGGTCGGCCCGCCGGCGATTTTCAGCCTGTTCCGATCGAGGAAGGCGGCGATATCAGCCATCTTCGCCTCCGGCTTGAACTTGACCAGCGCGAACGGCAGCTTCGCCAGCTCGTCCTCGGCGCCGGCGATCTCGAAATCGTTGCCCTTGCCGCCGGGCTCAACGAAGGATTGCACCACCACCAGCGCCAGCAGGGCCGCCGCAGCCGCCCAGGCGACGGTGGCGGGCACCGCCATGAAGCGATTGAGGGCCTGCGTGAGCCATGACGGGCTGGCCGGCGCACGCGCCGGACCGGCCTCGGCTTCGAGGGCGCGGGCGAAGCGGCTCAGCGCATCGGCCGGCGGGCGGATCGCCTCGTTGGCGGCGGCGGTGCCGGAGAATTCGGCCTCGGCCTCGCCGAGCGCGGCAAGTGCGGCCGGATCGTTCGCCAGCCATTCCTCGACGGCTTCCAGCTCGGCGCCTTCCAGCGAGCCGTTCAGGTAGAACGGCAGCAGCGTTTCCATCTCGTCGCGGCGCGACACCTTTTTAGCGGCGCTCATGGCCACCCCCTGTCGTAACCGGCAGCCTTGAGGGCCTCGCCGAGTTTCTTGCGGGCGTAGAACATCCTGGTCTTGACGGTGGCGACGGGAATGCCGAGCACCTCGCCGATCTCGGTCACCGACTGTCCGTGGTAATAGGCGAGGTCGATCACCGTGCGATGCTCCTCCGGCAGGGCGTCGACGAAGCGCCGCAGGGCGGCGCCCTTGTCTTCCTTCATGGTGACGACTTCCGGCGTGTCGGCGCTGTCGGGGACCTGGGCCGCGTCATCGTCGTCGATCCAGTCCTCCTTCTTCTTGCGCAGCGAGGACAGCGCCTTGAAGCGGGCGATGCCGAGCAGCCATGTCGAGACTTCCGAGCGCCCTTCGAAGCTGGGCGCCTGGCGCCACAGTTCGAGGAACACCTCGTTCGCGATATCGTCGGCCATCATTTCCGATCCCGTCTGGCGCACCACGAAACGGTAGACCCGCGCATGGTGACGCATGAACAGGAGCCGCACGGCAGCCCGGTCGCCCTTCGCGACCCGGTCGACAAGCGCGCGATCGGTCTCCATCGCCGCCGTCATGGCCGGTCGAGCCGCCTGGCTCCTCGTAGCTCTGTCGCCGATCGGTCCAAAAAGGTTCATCCTTCCGCCAAGGAATTTTCGGGAGGCTAACCGAAGAGCGGGGACGTTGCCAGAGTATCTGTCCAGCCGATAGATGGGTAACAGAATGGACCGGATACATAGGTAACAGTTCTCCCCCTATGAGTCCGCTGCAGCGCCAAGCGGATTGGTTGGCGCGGCGCTGCAGCGGACAAGCGTCATACGCCT
>NZ_SRSR01000089.1:0-459 GCF_004792275.1 Mesorhizobium sp. M4B.F.Ca.ET.143.01.1.1 | reverse complement strand
TTCCAGCTCCTCCATAGTGCGAGTGCAGGGCCCCGCGGATAACGCGGAGAAGAATGTGAGCGTCAGCCGTCTTCGAAACGCGCAGTCTACACATCTCGCGACCTTTCCTTCGCCCGGGCGCATGCTGCGCGAAACTCCTCAACCTCTTCCTCCGTCAGATGCTCGATGCCGATAAAGTCGTTCTTGCCCTGGCCGGAGCGGATCAACTCATCGAGCTTTGCCTGGATGGCGGCGCCATCGCGGTTCTGTGTGTTCTGAATCAAGAAGACCATCAGAAAAGTGACGATGGTGGTTCCGGTATTGATGACCAGTTGCCAGGTCTCGGAGTAGTGAAACACAGGGCCAGTTGCCGCCCAGGTCAAAACCGATCCCAAGCAAAGAGCGAACGCCCACGGCCTACCTGTTGCGTGAGCGACTGCTTCCGCCATTCGATTGAACCTCTTTTCCATGACACAAACC
>NZ_SRSR01000088.1:0-460 GCF_004792275.1 Mesorhizobium sp. M4B.F.Ca.ET.143.01.1.1 | reverse complement strand
GTCGCTCACCTCGGGACGCCGGGGCAGGATATTACGCATGAGCTTATCGATGTGCGTCGCGATGTGCTGGCTGCGACGGAGGGCAAGCAAGTGCCGTGGGAGAACTCTTCTCTCACCGGCGAGGTTGTGTTGAAGCCTCTCGCGACGGAATCGAAGGTGGCATCTGTCCCCGCTTCAAAGTCCACCTCGCCGGACAACGCAGTCGAACTTGCATATTGGGCGACCATCAAGGACTCCACCGACAAGAGCTTCTTCGAGGCATATTTGCAGCAATTTCCGGACGGCGCCTTTGCCCCCCTTGCGAGATTGAAGATCAGCGCGTTCGACAAGCGCACCGAAACGGAACGGCAGGTGGCGCAGCTGCCGGAGGCGGAGCGCGCCACTAAGGCGACCGACGATTACAAGGGAACGGAAGTCGCAAGCCTTGAACGCCCCGATCCCTCGGCGCAGTCATCGGCAC
>NZ_SRSR01000087.1:0-461 GCF_004792275.1 Mesorhizobium sp. M4B.F.Ca.ET.143.01.1.1 | reverse complement strand
CCTGTCGATCCCGAACTCGACCGGTCGGCAACCATGCAAGCAAGGAGGAACGCCATGAGCATCAAGCTGAAACATGGATTGTGGGTGGTCGTGGCTGATGGCGAGAAGGCGCTCTTCCTGCGCAACCAGGGCGACAACAAGTTCCCTAACCTGGAAGTGGTGCAGGGGATGGAACAGGACAATCCCGCCACGCGCGAACAAGGCACGGATAAGCCGGGCCGCTATGCGGAAGGGCCGCGCAGCGCCATCGAGGAAACCGATTGGCACCGTCTGGGCAAGGAGCGCTTCGCCGTCGACATCGCCGACCAGCTCTACAAGCTCGCGCATCGCGGCGAGTTCGACGCGCTCGTTCTGATCGCGCCGCCGCGGGTGCTTGGCGAGATGCGCCAGAAGCTGCACAAGGAAGTCGGCGAGAAGGTGCAGGCGGAAATACCGAAGACCCTCACCAACCACACGATTTC
>NZ_SRSR01000086.1:0-465 GCF_004792275.1 Mesorhizobium sp. M4B.F.Ca.ET.143.01.1.1 | reverse complement strand
CGAATTCCTGCGGGGCCGGGAGGATTGTTCCTGACCCCTCCAGCACCACCCTCCCCCCCTTGCTGACCGCCGGCAAAAGGTTGATGCGCGGGCTGCCGATGAAAGTCGCGACAAAGAGATTGGCAGGTCGGTTGTAGACCTCGCCTGGGGTTCCAAGTTGCTGAACGACACCTTTGTCCAGGATGGCGATGCGGTTTGCCAGCGTCATGGCCTCGATCTGGTCATGTGTCACATAGACGGTGGTTCGACCCATCCGATGGTGCAGCTTCTTTAGCTCGGTCCGCATTTCGACACGCAGAAGAGCATCGAGGTTCGATAGTGGCTCGTCGAAAAGGAAAAGGCTTGGCTCTCGCACCAATGCGCGGCCAATAGCTACCCGCTGCCGCTGCCCGCCAGACAACTGTCCCGGCTTTCGATCCAGCAAATGGCTGATTTGGAGCAAGTTGGCGACGTCGGAAACCGCCT
>NZ_SRSR01000085.1:0-467 GCF_004792275.1 Mesorhizobium sp. M4B.F.Ca.ET.143.01.1.1 | reverse complement strand
TCTTCCGATCTAGGAATGCCTCGACCTTGTCCATCTCCTCGAACCTGAAGACGTGCTCGAACAGGAAAAGGCTGGAGCCGACAAAATGGCGCGGCGATGCGACGTGGAATCGGATCTCCCACGAGCACGCGCTATATTTTTCGACGTTGAGGATGAAGGTATCGAGGTCCGGATCGGTCGGCAGGCCGAAAGCCTCGAGCATTTCGGCCTTTGCCGATGACCGCGTCAGAACGTTGATGTCCAGTATTCTGCTCGAATAGGCCGAGAGAAGCCGCTCCAGCGGATCACGGACGATGGTGAACTTGCCGCCCAGCCCGTCATAGACCGGCACAAACGGATCGACCCAGCTGGTGAAGAGATGACCGTGGACCTCATTGTCCGGATCGGCGAGAGCGGCTTGCCCGCCGCCAAGCGCCATCAGCGCGTATTTGACGCTGCTGGTGCCGCTTTTCGGGACAGGATAGTAG
>NZ_SRSR01000084.1:0-470 GCF_004792275.1 Mesorhizobium sp. M4B.F.Ca.ET.143.01.1.1 | reverse complement strand
GGCGTGTCCGCCTATGTCGTCGACGGGTTGAAGAAGGAACGCATCAAGCCGATCCTCGACATGGCGATCAGCCGCTTCAATGCCTTCTCGCGCATGGCGCGCGAGCTGGAGGAGGCGCGCAGCGAGCTGGAGAACCGCAAAGTCATAGACCGGGCCAAGGGCATATTGATGAAGTCGCGCGGCCTGAGCGAGGAGGCTGCCTACTCGCTTCTGCGCAAAACCGCCATGAACCAGAACCGCAAGATCGCAGACATCGCCCAGAGCCTGGTGACGGCAGCGGGATTGCTGGGGGAGGGCGAATGAGCATGGCGCACGAAATCACCGCCGGTTTCATGCCGCTCTTCGACAGCGCGGTCCTGGTCGCGGCCGCCGAAATGGGCTTTGCCGCCCGCGAGGGCATCGAGCTCAAGCTGCAGCGAGAGACATCCTGGGCCAACATCCGCGACCGCATCGCCATCGGTCATTTCGAC
>NZ_SRSR01000083.1:0-495 GCF_004792275.1 Mesorhizobium sp. M4B.F.Ca.ET.143.01.1.1 | reverse complement strand
CGACGGTGACCACAGCGACGTCAGGATCGTATGTGCCAGGGTCACGGATGTCGGCAACTGGGTGGCCGTGCCGCCGACGTTGAAGGCGTGGGTATCGAAGCTGCCGTCGGACGAGGGCGCCGTGACCGTGAGCGCGACTGTCGGCTCCGAGGCCGCATTGAGCGTTCCTGTGCCCGAGCGGGTGATGATGCCGGTGCTGGCATTGATGGCAAAGCGCGTGTCGTCGATACTGTAGGTGACCGTCGATCCAGCATCGGGATCCTTGGCCGAGGCGGTGATGCCGACGGCCGTGCCAGCCGCCGCAAGCTCGGCGATCTGGTTGGCGGTGGTGTCGGCGTCGGGCGGTGCGTTGAAGGCAACCGGCAACTGGCTGGCCGTGACGCCGACTGTAAAGGCGTGGGTATCGATGCTGTTGTCGGACGAGGTGGCCGTGACCGTGAGCGCGACTGTCGGCTCCGAGGCCGCGTTAAGCGTGCCGGTGCCGGAGCGTGTGAT
>NZ_SRSR01000082.1:0-496 GCF_004792275.1 Mesorhizobium sp. M4B.F.Ca.ET.143.01.1.1 | reverse complement strand
GGCCGCTTCTTCGAGACCGACGAGGAGTTCGCCCGCGGCCTTGCCGAAATCGGAGACCTGCCGGCGAGACGATGCCGCCAGTCGGCCGCGGACAGGTTCCCGATCGAGAAGACGGCGAAAGCCTATCTGGAACTCTATGCGCGCATCCTTGATGGCGAAGCGCTTCCGTGACAAATCACCGTCATATCAGCCATTGATGGCAATTGTTCCGGGTCTAAAGGTAGCGCCTGTTGCGTCCCATCCTCGTCTTCTGCTTGCCGGCGATCGGTGACTTCATCCGTTGCCATTCGGCAATCCAGATCCTTGCGGAGAAGTTTCCGGGGCATCCGATCGACGTCGCCACCTCACGGCTCGCCGCGCCGCTGGCGCGGCTAATGCCGCATATTCGCAAGACATGGATCGTCGAGAAGCACTGGGAGCCTGGGCTGAAAGAGCGGGCTGGCCTGGCGCGCGAAATCCGCAAGGAGGACTACCAGGCGGCCTATATGCTCACCAG
>NZ_SRSR01000081.1:0-509 GCF_004792275.1 Mesorhizobium sp. M4B.F.Ca.ET.143.01.1.1 | reverse complement strand
GACGGTCTTTCCGAAGGCAACCGCAAGCTCGCTGAAGCCAAGGGCTGGACCAAGGCCGAAAACCTCGATCGGGTTTTCACATCCTATGCGGAGCTGGAACGGCAGCAGGGCGAAAGCCTGCGCGTGCCGGGCAAGGACGCATCCAGGGAGGACTGGGACAAGTTCCACGCCCGGCTGCCCGAGCAGATGCGTCCGCTGACATCGGCCGAGAAGGTCGAGTACCGGCGCCCGGAAGGGTTGCCGGAAAACTTCGCCTATTCGGACGAGCTCGCCAGCGCCTCCAAGGCCTGGGCGGTCGAAGCGGGCGCCAGCCCGAAGACCGCGCAGGCCTATCATGACCGGTTCGTCGGCTACATGGCCGAGCAGGCGGCGCGCCAGGAGGTTGCGCTCGCCCGCTCGGTCGAAGCCACCCATGACGACCTGGTCAAGGACTGGGGGCCGACCGACAGCGACGGCTTTCGCCAGAAGCTGGAGGTCGCCAACCGGGCGATGAAGAAGCTCGGTCTGGT
>NZ_SRSR01000080.1:0-510 GCF_004792275.1 Mesorhizobium sp. M4B.F.Ca.ET.143.01.1.1 | reverse complement strand
TGAAGCGGGCGAAGTCCGGTATCTCGTCATCGAGCACGATGAGGTCGGCGTCGACGAGGCGCAGATTGCCGATCCAGAACCAGCTCGAGACCACGGTCTTGACCGGACCGTCGGCGCTGATCTGGTCGTAAAGCGACCGGTAGTCCATGCGTACGATGCCGCCGCGGCTGTCGCCGCCGTTCACGTGCATGTACCAGCTTACCGGCAGCACAAGGATCGCGAGGACCGCGCCGACAAAGACGATGGTCGCTTGCGCTTGTCCGCCCCTTTGGCCGATCGCGTCAAAACGCATGGCAAGGGCGGCGGGCAAAAGGACGAATATGGGCAGCACCCAACGATCGCGAAACTGGGTGACGCCACCGGCCAGAACCACCACCAGCGTGACCAGCACGGCAAGGGCGATCGTGCGCCACAGCAACTTTTCGGGCCAGCGCATCGGCTGTGGGGTTGTCGCGGCTTTCCGTGCGACCAGGAAAAACGCGACGGCCACGATAGCTATCGGCAGACCCG